>JBQCHY010000012.1:0-65325 GCA_051954235.1 Xanthobacteraceae bacterium | reverse complement strand
TTGCGGCCGCTGTGCAGGTTGTCGATCACCAGCGTTCCGGTCGCCTTGCGGCTGACGATGATCTGGTCGCCTTCCTTGAGGTGCTGCAAGCGCGAGGTCAGCGGCCCGTCCGGCACCTTGATCGAGAAGAACTCGAGGTTCTCCTCATAGTTGGCGCTCGCGACGCTGTAGGCGCGCAACAGCGGCTTCTCACCGACCTTGAGGCCGATCATCGTGAATTCACCGTTGCGGAAGCGGAACGACGGATCGCGCGTGGTGGTGAAGCTGAACAGATTGTCGGTCCAGTGATGGACGCTGAGAACGTTCTCGAAGTTGAAGTTGCTCATAGCGGACAGGTTCCAATGGTCATTTATTGCGTCGCACAATTGCCGGTCAAAATGGCGCGGAATGTGACCAAAACGAGGCGCTTGCGCAGGCCGATATCGTTTGTATACTAATGAATAAACCGACTTGATCCCGCCGTCAAGATGGGATCAAATTTGTTTGCAAAACAACAGCTTAATGCCAGGGAGCAAGGCAAATGTCGCATGGCGAGCCGCAGGGAAACGTGCATTCCGGGAAATTGGTCGTCCGTAACATCGGATTGGTTCTAAGCGGTGCCCTCGAAAACCCGATCCTGGACGCGGATACCGTGGTCGCCGTCGACGGAAAGATCACCGCCATCGGCCGCGCCAAGGATGTCGATACCGAAGGAGCGAACTCAATCATCGACGCCAATGGCGTGACGCTCACCCCCGGCCTGATCGACAGCCATGTTCACCCCGTCGCCGGCGACTGGACGCCGCGACAGAACCAGATGAGCTGGATCGACAGCAACCTGCACGGCGGCGTCACCACCATGATCTCCGCTGGCGAAGTGCATATGCCGGGACGGCCGAAGGACATCGTCGGCCTCAAGGCGATGGCGATCTTCGCGCAGCGCGCGTTCGAGAATCTGCGCCCGAGCGGCGTCAAGGTGCTCGCCGGCGCACCGGTGATCGAGAACGGCATGGTGGAAGAAGACTTCAAGGAAATGGCCACGGCCGGCGTGCGCTGGCTCGGTGAAGTCGGCCTCGGCAGCGTCAAGGATGGCCCCACTGCGCGCAAGATGGTGGCGTGGGCGCGCAAATACGGCATGAACAGCACGATCCACACCGGCGGCCCCTCGATTCCTGGCTCCGGCCTGATCGATGCGGACGTCGTGCTCGAAGCCGATACCGACGTCGTCGGCCACATCAATGGCGGCCACACCGCGCTGCCCGACGGGCAGATCCGTTGCATTTGCGAGGGCTGCAAGCGCGGCCTCGAACTGGTGCACAACGGCAACGAACGCTCGGCGCTCTACACGCTACGTCTCGCCAAGGAGATGGGCGACCTCAACCGCGTCATCCTCGGCACCGACGCGCCGGCGGGCTCCGGCGTGCAACCGCTCGGCATCCTGCGCATGATCTCGATGCTGTCGTCGCTCGGCGACGTGCCGGCGGAAGTGGCGTTCTGCTTTGCCACCGGCAATACCGCACGGATGCGCGCGCTCGATTGCGGGCTGATCGAAGTCGGTCGCGCTGCGGACTTCGTGTTCATGGACAAGGCGCAGCACTCGTCCGGCAAAGATCTTCTGGACAGCGTGCGGCTCGGCGATCTGCCCGGCGTCGGCATGACGGTGATCGACGGCCTCGTGCGCAGCCAGCGCAGCCGCAACACGCCGCCTGCCGGCAAGGTGCCTGTGATCGTTGCGCATTGATGCGCGGCGTGGCCGTACCGACATCGGCGCGTCCGAATTGCGTCGCCCTGCCCGCGATGACAATGATGTCTGTCAAGACTCAACAATGGGAGACATCATGCCTGCGCCGCTCGATCCAGCCATTGCCGCCGTCATTCCGAAACTGCCGCTGCGCGATCCGCCGAGCCTGACGCCGAAAGCAGCGCGGGATTCGCTTCGCGCGCTTGCCGATGCCCGCGCCGCCGTTCCGCCGCCGCCGGTCGCGCTGGTCGCGGACATCGAGGTGAAGGGCGCGGCCGGGCCGCTCGCCGCGCGCGTCTATCGCAACGGACAGGCTCCGTCACCCACCGTGGTCTTCTTCCACGGTGGCGGCTGGGTTGCCGGCGATCTGGAAACCCACGACCGGCAGGCGAGGCTGCTCGCGATCGAAACCGGTGCGGTGGTGATCTCGGTCGATTACCGGCGGCCGCCGGAAACCCGCTTTCCCGGCGCCTTCGAGGATTGCTTCGCGGCGATGCACGACGTCGTCGCGCGGATCGGCGAGTTCGGCGGCGATCCCGCGCGGGTCGGCGTCGCCGGCGACAGCGCCGGCGGCAATCTCGCGGCGGCTGTCGCACTCGCTTGTCGCGACGCGGGAATAAATCTCGCGGGCCAAATGCTCGTCTATCCCGTCACCGACATCGTCGGCAGCTATGCCGATGCGGGCGAGAACGCGCGCTATCCGTCGCGCGACGAGAACGCCGAAGGCTATTTCCTCTCGCGCGCGGTGATGGAATGGTTCACGGGACACTATCTCGAAGACCCGGGCCACGCCGCCGACTGGCGCGTCTCGCCGTTGCGCGCGAGCAACCTCGCGGGCGTCGCGCCCGCGGTTGTCTGTACGGCATGGTTCGATCCGTTGCGCGACGAGGGCAAGGCCTATGCCGATGCGCTGACAGCGGCCGGCGTGCCGACCGCCTATCACGGCGGCCTCGGTCTCATTCATGGCTATTTCGGGCTGGGCGAAGTCAGCGCGGCGGCGAAGAGCGAAGCCGAGCGCGTGCGCGCGGACTTCAAGACGCTGCTCGATCGCGGCGTCTGAGGATTGCTGCAACGTCGGCCTCGACGTTGGATTAACACTGTCATGGCGGGTTTCGAGTCGGACATGATGGACGAAGTTAAATTAATTCCGAGCTAACGCAGCTTGGCGAGCAACGCGACGAACACGTCGCGTTCCTTTGCCGTCAGCGGCGCCAGTGTTTCTTCCGTCACTTGCAACGCGCTGGGCGCGATCTTTTCGACCAGTGCTTGCCCGGCGCGTGTCAGCGTCACCAGCAAGCGGCGCCCGTCGCGCGGATCCGGCCCGGTCTCCGTCAAGCCGCGCGCGGTGAGCCGATCGATCACGCCCTTGATGGTCGCGACGTCCATCGCGGTGAGACGGCCGAGTTGGTTCTGCGAGCATGGCCCGGCTTCCGCCAGCTTCGCCAGTGCCGCCCATTGCGTCGCGGTGAGTTGCGAACCGATCGATGCGGCGAAGATCGAGGTATGACGCTGCGACACCTGACGCAGGATGAATCCGACCTGCTCGTCGAGACTGTACGACGCAGACTTCTGCGCAGCCGTCTTGCTTCTTGCCGCCGGCTTCCTAGCCATGGACGTTCTCTCGCCGGGCCAACGATTGCAGATCTGTCTGCCAGATAATCATGCCGTTACATCGCAAGGTGCGCATCGCGGATATCCGGCCGTGCATCGAGATCGGCCATGGTGCCGCTGAAGCAGATGCGGCCACGCTCGATGATGTAGCTGCGATCCGAGATCAGCCGCGCGAAGTGCAAATTCTGCTCGGACAAGAGAATGCTGAGACCTTCCTTCTTCATCGTCAGGATCGCATGCGCCATCTGCTCGACGATCTTCGGCGACAGGCCTTCCGACGGCTCATCCAGCAGCACCAGCGACGGATTGCCCATCAGCGTCCGTGCGATGGTCAGCATCTGCTGTTCGCCGCCGCTCATGCGGCCGCCGGCGCGGTTGCGCATCTCGGCGAGATTCGGAAACAGCGCGAACAATTTCTCCCGGGTCCACTGCGGCGCGCCGGGACGCGCGGGCTGGCGCCCGACCTCGAGATTTTCTTCGACCGTGAGATCGGTAAAGATGCGCCGCTCCTCGGGAACATAACCGAGACCAGCGCGGCCGATCGCATGCGTCGGCGCTTTCGAGATGTCATGCCCTTCAAAGGTGATGCGGCCTTCGCGATGCGCCACCAGCCCGACGAGCGAGCGGAATGTCGTCGATTTGCCGGCACCGTTGCGGCCCAGCAGCGCGACCACTTCGCCCGCGCCGACCTCGAGATCAACGTCGAACAGAATATGCGCCGGCCCATAGTAACTGTTCAAGGCGGATACCGACAGCTTCATGCCCCGGCTCCTTCCTGGTGCCGCGCATCGTAGACCAGGCCTTCGCCGAGATAGATCGCGCGCACCTGCGGGTCGCGTCGCACCTCCTCAGGCGAGCCCTCCGCGATCAACGTTCCGCGATTGAGCACCAGAATGCGGTCCGCGTGTTCGAACACCACATCCATGTCGTGCTCGGTGAATAGCACGCCGATGGATTGCTCGCGCGCGATCCGCGCGGTCAGCCGCATCAGTTCGATGCGGTCGCGCGGCGCCATGCCGGCGGTCGGCTCGTCCATCAAGAGCAGCTTCGGTTGATTGGCGAGCGCGATCGCCAATTCGAGCCGCTTCAGATCACCATAGGCAAGTTCGCCGCACGGCCGCTCGGCATAGCCTTCGACGCCAACCAGCGCCAACAACCGATCCGCTTCGCCGCGCTGGAAATCCGGCGTCGAGCGCCAGAGGTTGAAAATCTGGCTGGCATACGACACCAGCGCAACCTGGACGTTCTCGCGCACCGTCATGGTGGGAAATGTCGCGGTGATCTGAAAGGTCCGACCGACACCGAGCCGCCAGACGCGGCGCGGCGGCTGGCCGGTGACGTCCTGCCCCAGCAGTTGCACGCGCCCGCGATCCGGTTTGCGCTGGCCGTTGAGCATATCGAAGCAGGTGCTCTTGCCGGCGCCGTTCGGCCCGATCAAGGCCAGGATTTCGCCGGCGGCTAACTTGAACGACACGCCACGCACGGCATGAACGCCGCCATAGGACTTGGTCAGACCGTCGACGACGAGAAGGGCGGCAGCATTGCTCATTCCGCGCCCTCCGTCTGCGTCGCGCGCGACGACCCGCGTTTGAGGAATGACGGCTTGCCGTTCTCGATAAGACTGTCGAAGGTGCCGACGATGCCCTTCGGGAACATCACAACCAGCAGCACGATGACCGCGCCCATCACGAGCTTCGACAATTCGGTGTAGCTGACGAGCCAGATGCTCAGCGCCTTGTAGACGATGGCGCCGACCACAGCGCCAGAAACGGTCTCGACGCCGCCGAGCAACACCATCACCAGCGAGTCCACTGACAGCGCGATACCGGCATTATCGGGAAATACGCTCCCCTTGAGATAAGCAAACAGCGCGCCGGCAAGTGCGGCAAAGGTACCGGCGATGACGAAGGCGGTCCACTGGATGCGCTTGCTGTTGATGCCGATAGCTTCGCTGCGCAAGCCGGAATCGCGCGTCGCGCGCAGGGCATAGCCGAACGGCGAGAACACCAGCACGCGCAGCACCACCACTGACAGCGCGGTAATCGCCAGCGCCAGCCAATAGAACCGCGCCGGCGTCGCCACCAGCGCCGCCGGCCACACGCCGAGAATGCCGTTGTCGCCGCCAGTCACTTCGACCCACTGAAACGCGATCGACCACACGATCTGCGCGAATGCCAGCGTCAGCATGGCGAAATAGACGCCGGACAGCTGTACTGAAAACCAGCCGAAGATGATCGCGCCGAACAATCCGAGCAGCGGCCCGAGCAGCAGGCACCCGATCATCGGCAGGCCGGCGAGCTTGGCAAGAAACGCCACGCCGTAAGCGCCGAGCCCGAAGTAAGCAGCGTGACCGAACGACGCCATGCCGCCGACCGACATCAAGAAATGCAGGCTGACGGCGAAGATGACGAAGATTGCGATCTCCGCACCGACGATCAGCGCGTAGTTGCTGCCGAGTAGTGGCAGCGCCCCTGCGACGATCAAAACGCCGACGAAAGCCAGCCGCGCCTGCGTCGATAGCGGCCGCCACGGCTGCACTGCAAGCCCCGGCGTCTGCCGTGCGGCGGCCTCGGGCTTTCCGAACAAGCCCCACGGTCGCACGATCAGCACCACCGCCATCACCAGGAAGACGAGAATGATGGATATCTTCGGAAAGATCAGGATGCCGAACGCATTCAACTCCGACACCAGCACCGCGGCAACGAACGCGCCGGTGATGCTGCCGAGCCCACCGATGACGACGACCACGAATACATCGACGATAATGCGCAAGTCCATGGTGTGATTGACGGCGTCGCGCGGGATCTGCAACGCGCCACCCAGCGCCGCAAGAAAAACGCCGAGGGCGAACACGCTGGTGAACAGCCATTTCTGATTGACGCCAAGCGCCGCAACCATGTCGCGATCCTGCGTCGCGGCGCGCACCAGTACGCCCCATCGCGTGCGATGAAACAACAGCCACAGTGCGCCGAGCACCACCGGCCCGAGCACCATCAGCAACACGTCATAAGTCGGAATTGCCTGACCGAAGAAATCGAACGCGCCGCGCAGGCCCGGCGCGCGGCGGCCGAGCAGATCGTCCGGACCCCAGATCAGCACCGCGAGGTCTTCAACCATCAAGGTGAGACCGAAGGTCGCCAGCAATTGAAACAGTTCGGGCGAACGATAGATACGCCGCAGCAGCAGCATCTCAACGAGCACGCCGATCAGCGCGACGATCACTGCCGCGCCGATGATGCCGCCCCAGAAGCCAAGCGTGCCAGACAGCCGTTCGGTCAGCGAGAATGCAACATAGGCGCCCAGCATATAAAACGCGCCGTGCGCGAAATTCACGATGCGGGTGACGCCGAAGATAATCGACAGACCGGACGCGACGAGAAACAGCGCAGCGGCGCTGGCGAGCCCGGATAGAAACTGGACGACATAGAAGCTCATCAGGCCTGCCCGGCGGGGCGACGGTCGGCTACAACCATCGCCCGATCATGCGAGAGGAAAAGCAACGATCACGATACGCGATGGCCGGAGCAACGCGTCCCGGCCATCGCATTCGCATCAATCCTTCGGACGTTCCTTGGCGACGTCTTCCTCGCTGGGCAGAAAATCCTTGCCGTCGCGATAGACCGAATCGACCATCACGCCCTTGCCGTCCTTCACGGCCGTCTTGCCGACGTAAGCGCCCAGCGTCGCCTGATGATCGCTCTTGCGGAAAGTGATCTCGCCGAACGGCGAGCCCAGCTTGATGCCTTCCGCCGCTTCGATCAGCTTGTCGGTATCGGTTGAGTTGGCTTTGGCGAGAATGGCCGCCGCGGACTTGATCACTTCGTAACCGACCACCGAGCCGAGACGCGGATAGTCGTTGAACTTGGCCTGATAGGCTTTCAGAAACTTGTCGTGATCGGCGCTCTTGATGTTGTACCAGGGATAGCCGGTGACGATCCAGCCGGCCGGGGTTTCATCCTTGAGCGGATCGAGATATTCCGGCTCGCCGGTGAGGAAACTGACCACCGACTTGCCCTTGAACAGGCCGCGCGTGTTGCCCTCGCGCACGAACTTCACGAGGTCCGGGCCGAACTCGACGTTGAGGATCGCTTCCGGATTGGTCGCCGCCAGCGCCTGAACCACCGGGCCTGCATCGATCTTGCCCTGTGGCGGCCACTGTTCGCCGACCCACTGGATATCCGGCCGCTTCTTCGACAACAGCGCCTTGAACACCGCAACAGCGGATTGACCGTATTCGTAATTCGGCGCCACCGTGGCCCAACGCTTGGCCGGCAGCTTCGCGGCTTCGTCCGCCAGCATCGCCGCCTGCATGTAGTTCGACGGACGCAGCCGGAACGTATAGCGATTGCCCTTCGACATCGTGATGGCGTCAGTCAAAGGTTCGGCGGCGAGGAAGAACACTTTCTTCTGCTTGGCGAAGTCGCTCACCGCGAGGCCGATGTGCGAGAAGAAGGTGCCGGTGAGCATCACGACCTTTTCGCTCGACACCAGCTCGTTGGCGGCGGTGACGGCATCGGCGGGCTTGCCGCCGTCGTCCTTCGACACCACCACCAGCTTCTTGCCGTTGATGCCGCCGGCGGCATTGACTTCCTCGACAGCGAGTTGCCAGCCCTTGCGATAAGGTTCGGTGAACGACGGCAGCGCCGAGTAGCTGTTGATCTCGCCGATCTTGATTTCGTCCTGCGCGAACGCGGCCGTTGTCGCGCCCGTCGTCATCGCGGCGGCCGTCAGACCCGCCAGAACAATGCCGAGAAGTCCACCCTGTCGTCGCATTCCATCCTCCACTGTTGGAAGGGACGTTTCGTCCCTGCGGTGTATCTCCGTCCATCCGCTTGTAACCGATGGGATGGTTCGAAGCAGTCTTATTTTTCAGGCACGGCGATGCAAATTAGCGCAGGCCGTCCTCGCCCTTGATTTCGCTGTGCTTCAAGCCGCCGACGCGCGGCAGTGGCCGGCCGCTGTCGGTGACGGCAACCGCGACCATGATTTCGTTGGCGCGTGGCGCATCGTTGATCTGCACCTCCATGCCGTCGAAATGGCTGCGCACAAACGCCGCGTCTTTGTGTCCCAACGGAACATCGAGCACGGTGCCGAGGCCACCGCGCTTCTTCGACGACGGAATCAACGCCGCGCCTTTCGTCAGCACCTTGCGAAACGGCGCACCGAGTTTCGGATGCAGGATCGCGGCAGCGTGTTCGAGTTCGCCGTTCTCGCCGACCGCTGCCGCCTTGCCATAGCTCTGCACGCTGCCGCCCTCGATGCCGAGCGCCGCGACGGCGCGCTTCGCGAGCAGATCGCCAAGCTCTTCGCCGACATCCATCAGCGGCGCGAGGTCATCGACATATTTTCCGGCGAAGGGATTCTCGATGACGGCGATCGCTGCCGCACGACGCGTCGGTGGGCTCACCGCATGGCCACCCTCCTGCAGAGTCTCTTCGACGACGGTGACAATCTTGCGAATCCGAACGCTCATCGCAGTCCATCCTGTCCCTTGATTTCGCTGGCCTTGAGACCACCGACCCGCGCATGAATCCGCGACCCCGTCGTCATCACCAGCGCCAGCAGCAATTCGTCGGCGCGCGGCGCATCGACGATGCCCACTTCCATCGCATCGAAATGCGACCGCACGTAGGATGCGTTGATATGCGTCACCGGCACGTCGAGCCGCGTGCCGGGCCCGCCGACCTTCTTCGCCGATGGCACGATGGCTTTCGCCTCGCCAAGAATCGCGCGCATCGCGTAGCCGCCTGGCACATGCCACAGCGCGCCGTGCTCCAATTCGCCGGACGAGCCGACGATCGCGCCCTTGCCATAGCCTTGAATGCGCGACGCATCGTCGCCCAGCGCTTTGAGCAGACTCCGCGCCATCTCGACGCCGAGCGGATTGAGATCATCCATGAAACCCGCGATGTCCTCGACATAGCGCCCGGCAAACGGATTGCGGATCACAGCCAGCGCCGCGCCACGCAACAACGGCTGCGCCGGCGGCGGGCCGCCTTCGTGCAGAATTTCCTCGACGACGATGACACGTTTGCGAAGAACGACTTCAGGCATCGATCAGATTTCCGATTGGCGCGACGATGGCGCGTGAATGAGAAATGTCGAATGCGTGCGAATGAGACGGTGCAACGATCTGCATTTCGCCTCGCAGGCACAGCGCCGCGCCTTCGATCAGGCCGCGCGCCAGCAGTTCGCGCGCGTAAGCTGCGCCTGCTTCCAGCGCCCTCATCACTTCGTCATGTGTCAGCGGCGCGACATCGCGCGTGACGAGACGCTCGCCGAGATCGTTGTCGGGTTGAATCTCACATGCCGGCACGCGCATGATTCCAGGATGATCCGGCAGATCGACGGCGTTGGCGATCATGGTCGCGGCGGCATCGGCTTGCGAAGCGGTGCGCGCAAGAACAGTGACCGCGTCGGCAATGCCGAGCGAAAAACTGCGGCCATGGCGGCCGCTGGTGGCGATGCCGCGCACTTCACTGTCGGCATTGATAACAGTCTTGCCCGGAAGCGTCGGTGGATCGACATGCGCGACGAGTCCGATCGTGAAATGTTGGCCAGGCGCAAGATGCAATGCGATATCGCCACCGTTGTTGACATAAGCGCGTGTGAGCGTTGCCGCGCGGATCATCGCGCCAAGAATTTCTTCAGCGACCGCGCCAGCGACCGCTGCCATCGGCGTGATGAAGTGCGTGTCGGCGAACGGCGCGACGGCGGCGTGCATGCGCCGCGCGACCACGCCTTTCAGGCCCGGGATTCTTGCGGCAGCACGACGGCGCAATTCGGGCAACTCGCCACAAAGCCTATCCAGCAGTCCGGTGAAGGATTCCGCCGCCGCGGCGTAGGCGATCTCGACCTCGGCGCGGTCGCCGCACGCCTCAACCACCAGATCGATGGGGCCATCCTGCAAATGCAAACGGCGACCGTCCGGCAACAGCGCGATCTGCGGACGGCGAATCATTGCGGCGCGTCCTTCTTGCGAATGGCGGGCGCGTTGCGCACCTCGGTGTCGTTGGTCAGCGACGATAGCGGCCGCACGTAATCCATATGACCGCCGAGCGCGGCGTAGTCGTCGAGCCGCAGCGTGAACTCGATCGGCGCGACCAAGGCCGGCGTCGGCACGTAGCCGAACGCGCCGGCGGGCATCTGCGTCACGTCGACCATGAACGTGATGCCGCCGCCGGGCCAGACATAAACCGGCGCGCCGCCGCTGGTCACCGAGGTCAGCGAGTCCTTCACCGAACGCGTCAGCCGCACCGGATTGTCGGTGACGCCAGCGCGCAGCGAACCGCCGGCGCCGCCCATGAACAGCACGGTGCACAGCGCCGGTTCGCAGTTCTCCTGAATCCGTTCGACCGACTGCTGGAGCGCGTCCGGCAGCGGCCTCTCGATCGGCTGCAAACTCTCGTCGAGTTCGAAGTAAGCCGAGTGCTCGCCGGTGGTGGAGACCATCAGCATCCGCGTGCCGGGCTTGGCGACTTTCGGATTGAACGGCCCGAGCACGGTGAGCGGATCGGAGATCTGCGTGCCGCCCCAGCCGGTGCCGGGCTCGGCAACTTGGAAGTAACGGCCCGGCGTCGAACGCCGGCCTTTCATCTTGATGCCGGTCTCGGGAATGTCGAGCAGCTTGCCGGCCTGATGTTCCGACAGCACGCCGGTGATGTGATCGTCGACGACGACAACCTCATCGACCTTGCCCTGCCACTGCTTGGCGAACATGCCGATGGTGGCGGAGCCGCAGCCGACGCGCATCCGCACTTCCGGCACGCCGTTGACGATCGGCGGCTGCCCGGCCTGCACCACCACGCTTGCGCCGCCGTCGATGGTCAGCTCGACGGCCTTGCCGTTGCACAGGTCCATCAATGCGTCGCAGGTGACGCGACCTTCCTTCTTCGAACCACCGGTCAAGTGATGCACGCCGCCGAGCGACAGCATCTGCGAGCCGTATTCGCCGGTGGTGACGTGGCCGATGGCTTCGCCCTCGGCGCGCACCGTCGCGGTTTCCGGGCCGAGGAAGCGGTCGGTATCGATCTTCACCTTGACGCCGCAGTAACTGAAGATGCCTTCGGTGACCACCGTGACCATATCGACGCCGTCGATCTCCGACGACACGATGAACGGCGCGGGCTTGTAATCCGGATAGGTGGTGCCGGCGCCGATGGCGGTCACCATCACGTCGCGGCCGGAGACCAGCTTGCCATCCCACTCGCCGGACTTCTGGAACGGCACCACCGCGCCGCCCTGCGATACCGTGCGCTGAAGCACGACATGCGGATCGACCCGCACCAGTTGGCCGGCATCATTGGCATAGCGGTCGCACGCGCCGGATGCGCCGGGCTTGATGTAGCACATCACCGGACAGGCATCGCAGCGGATCTTGTCGCCGTCGGTGGCGACCGCTGCTATCGGCGAGCCTTCATTCATGATCCGCACCGGCCCATCATTCGTGTACGAACGATCTTGAGGGCGACCTTAGAAACTGTCAAGCGGGCGAATGTGCAAAATCTCGTGCGAACTGTCGCCTTCGCACTGCAACCAAAATGGGCAATGCAACAATCGCAGGTGCGCGGCGGCGTTCAGCGAAGGCGCGATCCGCCGCAGCGTGCCTACGTGGCCGATCCTTGCACGTTTGTACACAAACGGTATTCTCGGCGCATTAGTTTCGGCGGATTTGCCATCACCTTCTCGCAACACGGTCGTGACAATGACTTCAGACCCGATCCGCCTGACCGTCAACGGCACCAGCCACGCCATCGCGGCGGCAGCGGACACGCCGCTGCTCTATATCTTGCGCAACGATCTCGAACTCAACGGCCCGAAATACGGTTGCGGCCTCGGCGAATGTGGCGCGTGCACGGTGATCGTCGACGGCGTCGCCGCGCGCTCCTGCGTGTTGCCGCTCTCCGCCTGCGCGGGACGCGAAATCACGACGCTGGAAGGTTTGGGCTCGCGCGAGCGGCCCGACCCGTTGCAGGCGGCGTTCGTGACACATCAGGCGGCGCAGTGCGGCTATTGCCTCAACGGCATGATCATGACCGCGAAGGCGTTGCTGCTGCGCAATCCGCATCCCTCCGAACAGGAGATCAAGCAGGCGCTGCGTTACAATTTGTGCCGTTGCGGAACTCATGTCGAAATCCTTGCCGCGGTGATGACGGCGGCAGGTCATCAAATTGCACGCGATCACGCGGCGGGAGGCGTGACCGATGCGACGCACTGACGCCGCCGATCCCAAGATGACGCCACCTGAGTCCGGATCGCTCTCGATCATCCGCAGCACACCGAACGATGCAGCCGGCAGCGGTTTCGAGATTTACATCGCCATCGATGCCAGCGGGCAGGTGTTCGCCTACAACGGCCACGTCGATCTCGGCACCGGCATCCGCACCGCGCTGACGCAGATCGTCGCGGAAGAACTCGACGTCGCGCTGGATCGCGTCACCGTGGTGCTGGGCGACACCACGAAGACGCCGAACCAAGGCCCGACCATCGCCAGCGAAACCATCCAGATCACCGCCGTGCCGCTACGCAACGCGGCGGCACAGGCGCGGCATTATCTATTGGCGCGTGCCGCCGAACAGTTGGATCAGCCGGTCGAGTCACTATCGATCGAGGATGGGCTGATCCGCGCGCAGAACAACCACAGCGTCAGCTACGCCGAGCTGGTGGCGGGCAGCACCGTGCGCCTCGAACTGCGCGACGACGTCACCTTGAAGGACGTCAATTCCTACAAGCTGGTCGGCCGCGCGATTCCGCGCCTTGAAATTCCGGCGATGACCACCGGCGAGATGATCTATGTGCACGACGTGCGCGTGCCCGGCATGCTGCACGGCCGCGTGGTGCGCCCGCCTTATGCCGGCGTCGATGCCGGCGATTTCGTCGGCACCAGCCTGATCGCGGTGGACAAAAGTTCGGTTGCGGATATTCCCGGCCTCATCGCCGTGGTGCGCATCGCGGATTTCGTCGGCGTGGTCACCGACCGCGAGGAGAACGCGATCCGCGCCGCTGCGCAACTTAAGGTCACATGGAAACCGACGCCGACCTTGCCGGACCTGAAAGATATCGCCACCGCGTTGCGCGCCAACCCAAGTACGCCGCGCGTATTGCGCGACACCGGCGATGTCGATGACGCGCTGGCGAATGCCGCGACGCCGATGCCGCGCACGTATGTGTGGCCGTATCATATCCACGGCTCGATCGGCCCGTCGTGTTCGGTCGCAGATTACAGCAACGACGGCTTGCGGGTGTGGACCGGATCGCAGAACCCGCACAACCTGCGCGCCGACCTCGCCAAGCTGATGGCGCTGCCGGAAGCGAACATCGACGTGATCCGGCTGGAAGCCGCCGGCTGCTACGGCCGCAACGGCGCCGACGACGTCAGCGCCGACGCGGCGCTGCTGTCGCGCGCGGTCGGCCGCCCGGTGCGGGTGCAGCTCACCCGCGAGCAGGAACATGCGTGGGACCCGAAGGGCACCGGGCAGTTGATGGAAGTCAACGGCGGGCTCGACGCGAACGGCGCGCCGGCGGCTTACGATTTCGCCACGCGCTATCCGTCCAACGCCGCGCCGACCTTGGCGCTGCTGCTCACCGGCGCGGTGCCGCCGGTCGCGGCGACGTTGCAGATGGGCGACCGCACCGCGATTCCGCCTTACGATTATCCGGCGATGCGCGTGATTGCCCACGACATGGCGCCGATCGTGCGCGCCTCGTGGTTTCGTGGCGTCTCGGCGCTGCCCAACACCTTCGCGCATGAATCCTACATCGACGAACTCGCCACCGAAGCGGGCGTCGATCCGGTCGAGTATCGCCTGCGTTATCTCAAGGATGAGCGCGCGGCAAAACTGGTGCGCGATGTGGCCGAGCGCGCGAAGTGGGAGCCACGCCCTGCATGGACGCCGAAGGAGGCCGACGGCGACGTGGTGCGCGGCCGCGGCTTCGCATACGCGGTCTATGTCCACGGCCCATTTCCCGGCAAGGCGGCGGCGTGGTCGGCGTGGGTTGCCGATGTCGCGGTGAACAAGGCGACCGGCGACGTCGCGGTGACGCATGTGACGGTGGGACAGGACTCCGGCCTCGTCATCAATCCCGACGGCGTGCGGCACCAGATCCACGGCAACGTCATCCAGTCCACCAGCCGCGCGCTGATGGAGGAAGTGACGTTCGAGCCTTCCGCCGTGGCGAGCCGCGAATGGGGCGGCTATCCGATCATCACTTTCCCCGACGTGCCGACAATCGACGTGGTGATCGTCGAGCGGCAAGACCAGCCGCCGCTGGGCGTCGGCGAATCCGCGTCGGTGCCGAGCGCCGCCGCCATCGCCAACGCCATTTTCGACGCCACCGGCGTTCGTTTCAGGGAATTGCCGTTTACGCCGGACCGGATTCGCGCGGGACTGTTGGCTGCGGAAGAGAAGACAAAGCCTGCATCGCCTTTGAAGAAGCGCGGGTTGTGGGCAGGCTTCGCCGCGTTGTGTACGGCAGTAGTCGGATTGATCGTCGCCGCCTCACCGTGGCGGCCGGCGATCGCGCCGATATCGCCGCCGGATATTTCGACCTACTCGGCCGCGACCATCGCGCGCGGCGCGCAACTCGCGGCGCTCGGCGACTGCGCGGTGTGCCACACCAAAGACGGCGGCATCGTCAACGCAGGCGGCCGCGCGCTGGAGACGCCGTTCGGCACCGTCATCGCCACCAACATCACGCCGGATATTGAGACCGGTATCGGCGCGTGGTCGTATCCCGCATTCGAGCGCGCGATGCGGCAAGGCATCCATCGCGACGGCCGCCATCTTTATCCGGCGTTTCCCTACAATCATTTCGCCAAAACCAGCGAAGCCGATTTGCAGGCGCTCTACGCTTACCTGATGGCGCAGCCGGCCGTGCGGCAGGCCAATCCAGAAACCAGGCTTCCCTTCCCGTTGAATCTGCGGCCGCTGCTGGCGGGATGGAATCTGCTGTTTCATTCGCCCGCCGCCTTCGCCGCCGATCCGACCAAATCGGAAGCGTGGAATCGCGGCGCGTATCTGGTGGAAGGGCTCGGCCATTGCGGCGCGTGCCACACGCCGCGCAACGCGTTCGGCGCGGAGAAGGCCTCGCTGAAACTTGCCGGCGGCACCGCCGAAGGCTGGACCGCGCCGCCGCTGACGTCACTGTCGCACGCGCCGATTCCATGGAGCGAGCAGGAACTGTTCACGTATCTGCGCAGCGGTATCTCGCAGTTTCACGGTGTCGCCGCCGGGCCGATGGCGCCGGTGGTGAAGGAGCTTAGCGCGCTGCCGGACAGCGACATCCGCGCGATGGCCATCTATCTCGCCTCGTTCACTCCCAACGCGCCGACACAGGAGGCGCAGCAGGCGATAGCGGCGCGGCTCGAGACGGTCACCAGCGCAAAGCCGCTGGAGGCGTCGCAACAAGGCGCACGCATTTATGACGGCGCCTGCGCGGTGTGCCACGAGCCCGGCGGCCCGCAATGGTTCGGCAGCCGGCCGTCGCTGGCGCTGAACAGCAATCTGCATGGCGCCTCGCCGGATAATTTGGCGCGCGTCATCGTCGAGGGCATCACCAAGCCGGTGAATGGCGAACTCGGCGCGATGCCCGGCTTCGCCCACAGCCTCAACGACCAGCAACTCACCGAACTGATCCGCTACCTCCGCACCCGCTTTGCGCCCGACAAGCCGGCGTGGGACGGCATCGATACGGCGCTGAAGGCGGCGCGTGGGACGATCAAATGAGGTCGTGTGACTCGTCATGGCCGGGCTCGTCCCGGCCATCCACGTCTTCGTTGTCTTCGTTGCCGAGAGGTCTTCCTTACTGGGAGATCGTCAAGACGTGGATGGCCGGAATAAATCCGGCCATGACGAGAGGCTTACGTATCGTCATAATATGAAGTGCTGAGTAAAAGCCCGCTCATTGATCGAGCGCCGAGGATCATCATCATGTCCCTCCCCTCCGACGACCTCGCCACCGAACTCGACGTGCTCACTTGGCTCAACACGCCGGAGCCGATTACGCTGGCGAGCTTGCGCGGGCGCGTGGTGATCGTCGAGGCGTTTCAGATGCTGTGTCCCGGCTGCGCGCAGCAGGCGCTGCCGCAACTGACCCGCATTCAGGAAACCTTCTCCACCGACGACGTGATGGTGCTCGGCCTGCATACCGTGTTCGAGCATCACGCCGCGCAAGGCTCGCGCGATGCGATCGCGGCGTTCCTGCACGAATACCGCTACACGTTTCCGGTCGGCATCGACCGCCCCTCCGACGACGGCGGGCTGCCGCGCACCATGGCGGCCTACGACATGCAGGGCACGCCGACCATGCTGTTGATCGATCGTGGCGGACGGCTGCGCCGGCAGGCGTTCGGCCATGTGCCGGACCTGCGGTTAGGGGCGGAGATCATGGCGCTGGCGACCGAGCGCGCGCCGCAAACATAACCTCGTCAGAAACGCGCTAGCCTTCTTCCGCCACTTCGGCGAGCGCCTCGGGCCTGGCGATGATGACGCGGCGGCGGCCGCTGTCGACGAGGCCTTTCACTTCCCAACCGCTCAAGGTGCGGCTGACGGTATGCAGCGTGGTGCCGGTCATTTCCGCGAGGTCCTGCCGCGACAGCGGAAACGCGATCTCGATGCCGCGCGCGGTGCGGCGCCCGGCTTGCTGCGACAGCCGCAGTAATGTATGCGCGATACGCCGCTCGACCTTCTCGGTCGCGAGTTCGCGCAGCCGCAACTGAAGGTCCTGATAGCGCTCGCCCATCAGGGTGACGGCATTCATCGCAATCCGCGCATTGCGGCTCATGGTCTCGCGGAGCATCGCCGCCGGCATGCCGATGAGGTGACAATCGTCCACCGCCGTCACCGCGCCGGGATGCACGGGCGCGCCGGTCAGCGCCGCATAGCCGACCACGTCGCCGGGGCCGAGATAGCGGATGATGATCTGCTGACCGTCCAGCGTGGTCTGGGTAACCCGCAGCCGCCCGACAACGACAACGTAAAATGTGGTGACGGCGTCTTCCTGCTGGAACACGGTTTCGCCGGCCGGAAACTTGCGGCGGAACGACGCCGCATGCAGCTCCCGCAGCACCTCGACCGGGACGCCACGGAACAGCTCGCCACGCGCCAGAATGTCGATATCGGGAGAGTCCGCCATACCGCTGCTTATGGATTCCTCTGGTCGCGCCCGCAACTTCGCCGCATAGTGCGGCCATCGAATCGCGCCTGCCGGGCGGCATATTGCTGGTTAATTGCGTTGGCGCAAAGACGGTGACGTCGGCGTGCGGCAAAGGCAAGCTGGCGAGTGATTTTCACGGAGTTGCGATGCTCAACGTCAACAAGACCGACCTGTTGCGCCATCACGAGCCGGAAACATTGTCGGATCGTTTTGCCGCGTGGGCGGAACGGCTGTTGACGGCGATGGCCGGCGGCTTCAGCCGCCGCTACGGCGGTCGCGTCGTGGTGCTGGAAACCATCGCGGCGGTGCCGGCCATGGTGGCGGCGAGCTTGCTGCATCTGCAATGCTTGCGGCAGTTGATCGACGACCGCGGCTGGGTCCGCGCCTTCATGGACGAAGCGGAAAACCAGCGCGCGCATCTGATGGCCTTCGTCGCCATCAAGCGGCCTAGCTGGGGCGAGCGCTGGCTGATCGCGATCGGCCAGGGTACTTTTTACAATGCGTATTTCCTGCTCTCGCTGATTTCCGGCCGCTGCGCCCATCGCCTCGCGGGCTATCTCGCCGAGCGCTCGGTGAAGGGCTACTCGGATTATCTCGCATCGCTGGAATCCGGCGCGATCCCCAACGGTCCGGCGCCCGACACCGCCGTCGCCTACTGGAATCTCGCCCCCGGCGCGCTCATTAGCGACATGATCATGGCGATGCGCGAGGACGAGGCGATCCACCGCGACATCCATCACGCCTTCGCCGACGCGCTCGCCGAAGGCCGCGTGCTGCCGGAACGGCCGGGGCCGCTGCTGTAAACCCAAATCACCGTCATTGCGAGCGAAGCGAAGCAATCCAGCCTCCTTAAAGGGTCTGGATTGCTTCGTCGCTACGCTCCTCGCAATGACGACTAAATATGTCTACCGCAGAAAAATTTCAGCTTTGAACCTCATTTGGCGCATCACGGAATCATTGCCGCAGTGCCGTTGGGGCGCGTCAATTTGCGTTTGCGCAAAGTGGCATTCTTTAGACAAGATATAGATTGGCTCGAACGAGCCGCCGAGCGGCTGTTCAATTTGGGGCCGCGCCGGATCTGGCGGGTGCGATTGCGGTTCGCGGACCGCGCAGGACCGCGTGCTGCCGTCACGCGCGATGAAACAAGGGGTGTGTTTCGATGATCGCCGAACTCACGAAAAACGAACGTCAGGGTGCGCTGATCATTCTGCTGGCGCTTGCGGTCACCGGCCTTGCAATGGCCGCCGGCGGACGCGGCGACCCGTTCGGCGTGCATGGTGCGCTGGTGCTCGTGGTGTCGATCCTCGGCATCTTCGCGGTGATCGGCGGCTACTACGCGCCGGAGCCGTCGCCCGACCGGCTCGACAGCTATTACGATTCGCCGACCAAGTTCGGCATCATCGCCGCGATGGTCTGGGCGGTGATCGGCATGGCGGTCGGCGACTGGGTGGCGTGGCTTCTCGCCTATCCGGAATGGACGTTCGATGCGGCATGGGCGAGCTTCGGCCGGCTGCGCCCGGTACACACCTCCGGCGTGATCTTCGGCTTCGGCGGCAACGCGCTGATCGCCACCTCGTTCTACGTAATGCAGCGCACCTCGCGGGCGCGGCTGCCGGACCAACTGACTCCGTGGTTCGTGCTGTTCGGCTACAACCTGTTCTGCGTCATCGCCGCCACCGGCTACCTGATGGGCGTGACGCAATCGAAGGAATACGCCGAGCCGGAATGGTATGCCGACATCTGGCTGGTGATCGTGTGGGTGACGTACTTCGTGCTCTACCTGCGTACGCTGAACCGCCGCAAGGAACCGCATATCTACGTCTCCAACTGGTACTATCTGGCGTTCATCCTCGTCGTGGCGATGCTGCACATCGTCAACAACCTCGCGGTGCCGATCTCCTGGGGCAGCGCCAAGAGCTATTCGCTGTTCTCCGGCGTGCAGGACGCGATGACCGAGTGGTGGTATGGCCACAACGCGGTGGCGTTCTTCCTCACCTCCGGCTTCCTTGGCATGATGTACTACTACATGCCGAAGCGCGCGGGACGGCCGATCTACTCCTACCGGATGTCGATCATCTCGTTCTGGGGCATTACCTTCTTCTACATGTGGGCCGGTTCGCATCACCTGCACTACACCGCGTTGCCGCAGTGGGTGCAGTCGCTCGGCATGACCTTCTCGGTGATGCTGCTGGTGCCGTCATGGGTTTCGGCCGGTAACGCGCTGATGACGCTCAACGGCGCCTGGCACAAGGTGCGCGACGACGCGGTGCTGCGCTTCATGATGGTGGCGGCGGTGTTTTATGGCCTCTCCACCTTCGAAGGCTCGTTCATGGCGATCCGCCCGGTCAACGCGCTGTCGCACTACACCGACTGGACCGTCGGCCACGTTCACGCCGGCGCGCTCGGCTGGGTGGCGATGATCACCTTCGGCGCGATCTACGCCTCGGTGCCGTGGCTGTGGAAGCGCAACGGCATGTATTCGGCGAAACTGGTGGAAGCGCACTTCTGGCTCGCGCTGGCCGGCACCATCGTCTACGTCTTCGCGATGTGGAATTCGGGCATCATCCAGGGCCTGATGTGGCGCACTTATAACGAAAGCGGGACGCTGGCCTATTCCTTCGTCGACTCGCTGGTGGCGATGCATCCCTATTACATCGCCCGCGCGGTCGGCGGCGCATTCTTCCTGCTCGGCGCGATCATCGGCTTTTACAACATCTGGATGACGATCCGCACCGCCTCGCAGGACGAAGCCGCGCACAACACCGCGGACCGTCCCGTCGCCGAGCCCGCCGTTGGCGCGCCCGCCCTTCAGCCCGGAGAGTAATCAATCATGTTCGGATTTCACTACCGGCTGGAACGCAAGACCATCGGCCTAGTGCTCGGCATCATCGGCGTCGCGAGCATCGGCGGCCTCGTCGAGATCGCGCCGCTGTTCACCATCCACCAGACCGTCGAGGATGCGCCCGACATGCGGGTCTATACCCCGCTCGAACTGGCGGGCCGCAACATCTACATCCGCGAAGGCTGCTATGCCTGCCATTCGCAGATGATCCGCACGCTGCGCGATGAAGTGGAACGCTACGGGCCGTATTCGCTCGCAGTCGAATCCAAATACGACCATCCGATGCTGTGGGGCTCCAAGCGCACCGGACCGGACCTCGCCCGTCTTGGTGAAAAGTATTCCGACGACTGGCACGTCGCGCACATGATCAATCCGCGCGACGTGGTGCCGGAATCGGTGATGCCGTCCTATGCGTTCCTGCAACGCACCGAACTGCGCACCGACGATCTCAGCAAACACCTCAAGGCGCAGCGCGACGTCGGCGTGCCCTACACCGACGACATGATCGCCAACGCCGCCGCCGACGCCTACGCGCAGGCCGCGCCGGATTCGCCTGCCGCCGACGGCGTCACCAAGCGTTACGGCAAGGCGACCACGGTGCGCGCCTTCGACGGCAAGCCCACCGACCTGACCGAGATGGACGCGCTGGTGGCCTACCTGCAAATCCTCGGCCGGCTCACCGACGCCGCACACAAGCCGGTCGCGACCGCGGAGAAAAAGCCATGACCATTACGCACGACCTGCTCGTCTGGTTCTCCAAATCGTTCGGCCTGTTCTATCTGATGGGATTGTCGCTGATCGTCGTGATCTATGCGTACTGGCCCGCCAACCAGAAGCCGTTCAACGCCGCTGCGCAGGCGATCCTGCACGACGACGACGACAAGCCATACCGGGGATGAGGGCTGACCATGGGGCACTTTGAACGCGACCCGCACACCGGGCACATGACGACCGGGCACGAATGGAACGGCATCACCGAACTCAACACGCCGGTGCCGAAAGTGATCTGGCTCTGGCTCGCCTGCTCGGTGATCTTCGCCATCGGTTACTGGATCCTGATGCCGACCTGGCCGATCGGCCGCACCTACACCAAGGGCCTGCTGGGCGACGACGTGCGCCATGACGTGACGCAGTCGGTCAAGCAGGCGGCGCTCGAGCGTGAGGTTTGGTCCGCGCGCATCGAGAAGGAGAGCTTCGCCGACATCCAGAAGGACGCGGCGCTGATGGAGCCGGTGCGCGAAACCGGCCGCGCGCTGTTCGGCGACAATTGCGCCGCGTGCCATGGCCGCAATGCACAAGGTGGCAAGGGCTTCCCCAATCTCACCACCCATTCGTGGCTGTGGGGCGGTACGCCGGAAGCGATCTTCGACACTATCCGCGTCGGCATCAACTCGGCGCATCCGGAAACCCGCACCTCGCAGATGCCGGCGTTCGGCAAGGACGGCATGCTGCCGCGCTCCGACATCGACAAGGCGATCGCCTTCGTGCGCAGCCTGTCGCCGCCGAATGCCCAAGATACCAAGAAGGACATCGATCCCGCCAAGGTCGCGGCCGGCAAGGCGGTGTTCGCGGCGAACTGCGCCTCGTGTCACGGCGAGGACGCCAAGGGCAACATCGAGATGGGCGCGCCGAACCTGACCGATCCGTTCTGGATCTACGGCGGCGATCAGGCCTCCATCGCGGAGACGCTGTGGGGCGGCCGGCAAGGCCACATGCCGACCTGGGAGAATCGTCTCTCGGCGCTCGACCGCAAGATCCTCGCGCTTTATCTCGTCGACCTGCGGAAGCCTGACAAATGAGCGCAGAGGCCACCACCATGCGACGCGATCGCCGCTGGATCTGGCTGCTGGTCGGAGCCGGATTGGCGCTGGTGATCGGCGCCAACTGGCATCTGGTTTACGTCGCCGTCACCTCGCAGCCGGATTGCGTCGCGCATGTGCGCACCGGCGCGAACGGCGCGGCCGGCACTTTCAGCGCGGCGACATCGTCGTGCACGCCCCGATAATTTTGACCTCTCGCACCGATGAGGACCTGACGTGATCGAGCACACCGAACCCTCACAGACCATCATCCCGCCGGTCGTCTCGCCGCTGCCGATCGATCAGCGCTGGAAGCGCGGGCTGACCTCGGCCGATGCCTTCAAATGGCTGGCGCTGGGCTGGCGCGACTTCCGCACCAATCCGGGGCCGAGTATCGTCTACGGCCTGCTGGTGTTCCTGCTGTCGGCGGCGATCGTCTACGGCCTGTTCAAGTTCGAACTGGATTACATCCTGTTCCCGGCGCTGGCCGGCTTCATGGTGGTCGGCCCGATCCTCGCGGTCGGCCCCTACGCCAAGAGCCGGCAGATCGCCGAGGGCAAACCGGTGAGCCTGTTCAACATGATCTTCGTGCGCCCCGCAGCCGGTGCGCAGATCGTCTTCACCGGCGTGCTGCTGTGCCTGTTGATGCTGGTGTGGATGCGCGCCGCCGTGATCGTCTACGCGCTGTTCTTCGGGCTGGTGCCTTTCCCCGGCCTCGACCATATCGCTCAAATGCTGTTCGGCACGCCGACCGGCTGGGCGATGCTGATCGTCGGCAGCGCGGTGGGCGCGCTGTTCGCGGCGTTCTCGTTCGGCATCAGCGCCTTCTCGATCCCGATGCAGCTCGACCAGCGCGTCGATTCGCTGACCGCGATGGGCTCAAGCATGGCGCTGGTCTGGCACAACATGGGCGCGATGCTGACCTGGGCCGCGATCATGCTGGCACTGATTCTGTTGAGCATCGCCACCGGCCTGCTTGGATTGATCGTGGTGTTTCCCGTGCTCGGCCACGGCACCTGGCACGCTTATCGTGCCGTGAAGGACTGATCGCGCAACGGCCGTTCGCCAAACGGCAGCGGCCGGCGCGTGTGGAGCGTACGATGAGTTGTTGCGCACCCGGCGTTGAACTGACCAGCGGCGACATCGCCGCGGGCCGCGCCGAAGAAGTGCGGCTGGCGAGCCGCGACGTCGGCAGCGGCATCCGCCAGACCGATCTCTCGGTGCCGGCGATGCATTGCGGCGGCTGCATTCAGGCGGTCGAGCGCGCGCTGAATGCCTTGCCCGGCGTCGAGGGAGCGCGTGTGAACCTCTCCAGCAAACGCGCCACCATCCGTTGGCACGACAGCGCCACGCCGCCGCCGTTCGTCGAGACGCTGCGCGGCATCGGCTACGACGCGCATCTGTTCGATCCCGGCGCGGAGCGCAAGGACAATACGCTCAGCGAACTGCTGCGCGCGCTCGCGGTCGCCGGCTTCGCCGCCAGCAACATCATGCTGCTGTCGGTGTCGGTATGGGCGGGCGCCGATGCCGGCACGCGCGATCTGTTCCACGCGATCTCGGCGCTGATCGCGCTGCCGGCGCTGGCGTACTCCGGCCGCGTGTTCTTCCGCTCGGCGTGGGGCGCGCTCAAGCATGGCCGCACCAACATGGACGTGCCGATCTCGATCGGCGTGACGATGGCGTTCGGGCTCAGCCTGTACGAAACATTTCATCACGGCGCGCACGCCTACTTCGATGCATCGGTCACGCTGCTGTTCTTCCTCTTGATCGGCCGCACGCTCGATCACCTGATGCGCGAACGCGCGCGCACCGCCGTAAAAGGCCTCGCGCAACTGGCGGCGCGAGGGGCGCTGGTGGCGCAGCCCGACGGCGGCAACGTCTATCTGCCGGTGGGCGATATTCAGGTCGGCATGACGATTATGCTGGCGGCGGGCGAGCGCGTGCCGGTGGACGGCCGCGTCACCAGCGGACAATCCGATATCGACCGTTCGGTGCTCACCGGCGAAAGCGCGCCGGTGCCGGTGACGACCGGCGCGACATTGCAGGCCGGCACGCTCAATCTCACCGGCCCGCTCACGCTGGTCGCCACCGCCGTCGCGCGCGATTCCTTCCTCGCCGAGATGATGCGGCTGATGGAGACGGCGGAAGCCGGTCGCTCCGCCTATCGCCGCATCGCCGACCGCGCCTCGCGGCTCTACGCGCCAGTGGTGCACGCCGCCGCGTTGCTCACCATGATCGGCTGGCTGATCGCCACCGGCGACCTGCATCGCGCGGTGACCATTGCGATTGCAGTGCTGATCATCACCTGTCCCTGCGCGCTCGGCCTCGCGGTGCCGATGGTGCAGGTGATGGCGGCGCGGCGGCTCTTCGAACGCGGCATGTTGCTGAAGGACGGCGGCGCGCTGGAACGGCTCGCCGAGATCAACACCGTGGTGTTCGACAAGACCGGCACGCTGACGCTCGGCCAGCCGCGCCTGCTGCATCCGGAATCGATCGACACCGACGCGCTCGGCATCGCAGCAGCAATGGCGACGCATTCACGCCATCCCTATTCCCGTGCGTTGGCGGCGGCGGGCGCGGCCATCGCATCGCCGCTCGACGCCGGCGCGGTGGCGGAAATCCCCGGCGCGGGACTGGAAGCGACGATCGGCGCGCATGTCTATCGTCTCGGCCGCGCGAGCTGGGCGCTGTCGCAGCCCGACAACGACACTATCGACAACACGAATGTCGTACTAGCGCGGGACGGTACGCGGCTGGCCTCTTTCGCATTCGAAGATCGGCTGCGCGACGGTGCGCGCGCGACAATTTCCGAACTGACCGAACAGGGTTTCGCCGTCGAGGTGCTGTCCGGCGACCGAGACGAAGCGGTGCGCAGGATCGCCGGCGATCTCGGCGCGCAGCATCTGTCCGAAGTCACCCCTGCCGGCAAGGTGGCGCGTGTAGCCGCCATCGAATCGAGCGGCCATCGCGTGCTGATGGTCGGCGACGGCCTCAACGATGCACCGGCGCTCGCCGCGGCGCATGCGTCGATGGCGCCCGCCTCCGCCGCCGACGTCGGCCGCAACGCCGCCGATCTGGTGTTCCTGCATGAAAGCCTGCGCGCGGTTCCGGAAGCCATCGGCATCGCGCGAAATGCCGCGCGGCTGGTGCAACAAAACCTCGCGCTGGCGATTGGATATAACGTGATCGCGGTGCCGATCGCGGTTCTCGGTTACGTGACGCCGCTGATCGCCGCGGTCGCGATGTCGTCGTCGTCAGTGATCGTGATTGCCAACGCGTTGCGGTTGCGCGGCGTCAAACGCAACCGCCGCTCAGAGCGCACATCAACACCACCCTTCGTTGCGCAACCTGTGACAGGGAGAGGCGCATGACCGATTTTCTTTATCTGGTGCCGATCGCGCTCGGCCTCGGGCTCGCGGGCCTCGCCGCTTTCATGTGGGCGATGCGCAGCGGCCAGTACGACGACCTCGACGGCGCCGCCGAACGCATCCTGCTCGATGACGACAAGCCGCTGCCGCAAAAGCATCGGACGGGAAAATCATAAACACGAATGACGTTTGTGGCGCGCGCGACGCTGCCGCAATCACAATGTCGTCCCCCGCGCAGGCGGGGACCCATAACCCCTGTGATCGTTGGGATCGCAGACATACCACGAGAAACGCAACAGGCGGTCCCCATATCATCGCGGCTGCGGCGTACGGGTCCCCGCCTGCGCGGGGACGACGATGTTCGTGTTGCACGTCTGTGCAAAAGAGCTTTCGAGCGAAATCCTATAGACGTCGTCATGGCCGGGCTTGTCCTGGCCATCCACGTCTTAAACCAACGCAGCAAGAAAGACGTGGATGCCCGGGACAAGCCCGGGCATGACGGAGGCTGTTATCTCGAAAGGACCTTACGCCGCCTTCGCCTGCGGCGGGGCGAGCGCCTGCCAGCTATCGGCGAGGTGCAGCTTCGGCTCCGTCATTGTTTGCAGAAGCTCCAGCGTCATGCCGGGAATCATTTCCAGCACCACGAGGCCCTTCGGCGTCACGTCGATCACAGCCAGATCGGTGTAGATGCGCTTGACCACGCCGGGCGCGGTGAGCGGAAGCGAGCAGCGTTTCAGGATGCGCGGCGAGCCGCTCTTGTGGGTGTGCGCCATCAGCACGCGGATTTCGCGCGCGCCGACCGCGAGGTCCATCGCGCCGCCGACGCCGGGCGGGAACGCCGGATCTTCGGTGGTCCAGTTGGCGAGGTCACCGATTTCCGACACTTCGAACGCGCCGAGCAGGCTGACATCGAGATGGCCGCCGCGGATCATCAGGAACGCGTCGGCGTGATGCACGTAGCAACCGCCGGTGATCAGCGTGGAGAGATTCTTCCCCGCATCGGTGATATTGGGATCTTCCTCGCCGGGCTTCGGCTTCGGGCCGAGACCAATCACGCCGTTCTCGCTGTGGAAGATCACCTCGCGATCGCCCGGCACGTAGCTCGCCGCAAGCGTCGGGATGCCGATGCCGAGATTGACGAAGCAGCCGTCCGGCAGATCCTGTGCGGCGCGCCACGCCATCTGGTCGCGCGAAAGGCGGGTGTAAGCTGATGCGGTCATGCGTTTGCTCCCACGGCGACGATGCGATCGACGAACACCCCCGGCGTCGCCACCGCTTCCGGATCGAGACTGCCGAGTTCGACGATCTCATCGACCTCGACGATGGAGAGTTCGGCAGCCATCGCCATCACCGGATTGAAATTCCGCGCCGACTTCAAATAAGTCAGGTTGCCCCAGCGGTCGGCCTTGTTGGCTTTCAACAGCGCGACGTCGCCGCGCAACGGCTTCTCGAACACATGCAGGCGGCCGTCGATCTCGCGCGTCTCCTTGCCCTCCGCCAGCTTGGTGTGCGCCGACACCGGCGAGAAGAAACCGCCGAGGCCGGCGGCGGCGCAGCGCATCCGCTCGCTGATGGTGCCCTGCGGCACCAGTTCGAGCTCGAGGCTCTTGGCCTTGTAGGCCTTGAGGAACGCGCTGTAATCGCCGGAGCGCGGATAGGAACAGATCACCTTGCGGACGCGGCCGGAATTGATCAGCCGCGCCAATCCGTAATCGCCGTTGCCGGAATTGTTGGCGACGATGGTGAGTTCCTTCGCGCCCTGATCGTGCAGCGCCTCCAGCAGATGATCGGCGACGCCGACGATGCCGAACCCTGCCACCAATACCGTTGCCCCGTCGCGGACGCCGGCGACGGCGTCCTCCACCGTCTTCACGCGCTTGTCGATCACCTCGAACTCCAGCCTCGAACGCCATCCATGATGCAGGGGACACTATGCAGAATTGTCGCAGGGAGCAAACATGATGACTGCACCCGTGGGGTGCGCGCATCGCATCGCTTCGCGGCTGCGAAACACGACTCGCGAGGATTTTCGCCGCCGATTTTCGCGACAAGGAATTGAATGCGCGTCTTCGCAATCCCCGTATGCGGTTCCGCGACTTGAGAGCGCATCGCGTTGCCGCCAGAACCGGCTTGTGCGACGGACCGTCAGGGCCGACAATCAATCCGAGCGGGACGCGCGAGGCGCGTCCGCCATCGATCTCAGGGAGTAAACGTGACCGATACCGTGACAACGCGTGATCCGCAGACCAGCGCCGCATCGCAACCGGGCACCGGCCCGCTGAAGGGCGTGCGCATCGTCGAGTTCGCCGGCATCGGCCCCGGCCCGTTCGCCTGCATGATGCTCGCCGACATGGGCGCCGAGGTCATCACGCTCGACCGCGTCGGCGCCAACAAGAACATGAAGTCGGTGTCGGGCCGTGGCCGCAAGGTGGTCGAGCTCGACCTCAAGGACAAGGCGTCGATCGCGCAGGCGCTCGATCTGCTCAGCAACGCCGACGCGTTGATCGAAGGCTTTCGGCCCGGCGTGATGGAGCGGCTCGGGCTCGGCCCCGACGTGGTGCTGGCGCGCAATCCGCGCCTGGTCTACGGCCGCATGACCGGCTGGGGCCAGACCGGTCCGCTGGCCAGTGCCGCCGGCCACGACATCAACTACATCTCGATCACCGGTGCGTTGGCCGCGATCGGCAGCAAGGACAAGCCGGTGCCGCCGCTCAACCTCGTCGGCGATTTCGGCGGCGGCGCGCTCTATCTCGTGGTCGGCGTACTGGCGGCGCTGGTGGAAGCCGGCAAATCCGGCAAGGGCCAGGTGGTCGACACCGCGATGTGCGACGGCGCGGCGTCGCTGATGTCGATGTTCTTCGACTTCACCGCCATCGGCCGCTGGCAGGAGAAGCGCGACAGCAACATGCTGGACGGCGGCGCGCATTTCTACGGCGTCTACGAATGCAAGGACGGCGAGTTCGTCTCGATCGGTTCGATCGAGCCGCAGTTCTACGCGCTGCTGCGCAAGCTCGCGGGCCTCGATGACGCCGCCTACGACGCGCAGATGGACGCCAAGGGCTGGCCGGCGCTGAAAGAAAAACTCGCGGCGGTGTTCAAGAGCAAGACCCGCGACGAATGGTGCAAGATCATGGAGGGCTCCGACGTCTGCTTCGCGCCGATCCTCACCATGAGCGAAGCGACGCAGCATCCGCACATGAAGGCGCGCGAGGTGTTCATCACCCGCCACGGCATCCCGCAGCCCGCCCCCGCACCGCGCTTCTCCCGCACGCCCTCAAACGTGCGCGAGCCGGTGACCGCGAGCCTCGGCGATATCGTGAAGGCGTGGGGCGGGAAGTAACTCAATCCGTGTCCCGGACGCGGCGCAGCGTGTAGCGCTGCACCGCAAAGCCGGGATCGTATCAACGGTACCCTGCGCAACGATCCCGGATCAGCGAAGCACCGCTTCGCGCTGCATCGCGTCCGGGATACGAGGGTTGTTCGCGGAACTGAATTTTCGTCATTGCGAGCGAAGGGAAGCAATCCAGTCTTCTTCAAAAGTCTGGATTGCTTCGTCGCTTTCGCTCCTCGCAATGACGGCGGCGATGAATAGCACCAGCCTCACAAAACGTCGTCATGGCCGGGCTTGTCCCGGCCATCCACGTCTTAAAGCCACGCAGCAAGAAGACGTGGATGCCCGGGACAAGCCCGGGCATGACGTAGGAGAGTCCGCGCTTACTTAACTTACGCCGCGCCCTTGAGCGGCAGCACGCCGCGGCGGATCTGGTCTTCTTCGATGGATTCGAACAGCGCCTTGAAGTTGCCTTCGCCGAAGCCGTCGTCGCCCTTGCGCTGGATGAACTCGAAGAAGATCGGGCCGATGGCGTTGGCCGAGAAGATTTGCAGCAGCACCTTGGTGTGGCCGCCGTCGACCACGCCTTCGCCGTCGATCAGGATGCCGTTCCTCTGCAAGCGCGCCACGTCCTCGCCGTGCTTCGGCAGCCGCGCGTCGATCTTCTCGAAATAGGTCTCCGGCGGCGACGGCATGAATGGCAGCCCGTCGGCGCGCAGCCGCTCGATGGTCTGGTAGATATCGCGCACGCCGCAGGCGATGTGCTGGATGCCCTCGCCGCGATACGTGGTCAGATACTCCTCGATCTGTCCGGCATCGCCGGCGTCCTCGTTGATCGGAATCCGGATCTTGCCGTCAGGGCTGGTCAACGCGCGCGAGAACAGGCCGGAGGCGCGACCCTCGATATCGAAGAAACGAATCTGGCGGAAATTGAACAGCTTTTCGTAGAAGCCCGCCCACACATCCATGCGGCCGCGATGCACGTTGTGGGTGAGGTGATCGAGATAGAACAGCCCTGCGCCGCGCGGACGCGGATTGCGTTCGCCGAGCCATTCGAATTCGGCGTCATAAGCCGAACCCTTCGCGCCGTAGCGATCGACGAAATAGAGAAGACTGCCGCCAATGCCTTTAATCGCCGGTACGTCGAGCGTCTTGCCGGCCGCATCCACGCCCGCCGGTTCGGCACCGAGCGCGAGCGCGCGTTCGTAGGCGCGCTGCGCATCGACCACGCGGAACGCCATCGACGGCGCGCAGGGGCCGTGCGCGGCGACGAACTCGAAGCCGTGGGTGCCGGGCGCCTCATTGACCAGATAGTTGATATCGCCCTGGCGATAGACCGTGATCGCCTTGGTCTTGTGCCGCGCCACCGGCGCAAAGCCCATCAGCTTGAACAGCGCGTGCAGTTGTTCGGGCTCGGGGTGGGCGTATTCGACGAACTCAAAACCGTCGGTGCCCATCGGATTGTCGGCGGAAATGGTGGCGGGCGGCGCGTCGTGCGGGAACGGACCCATCTTCAAGCCTCCTTGGCGTAACCTCTTAGGGCGAATTTCAGCCATTATCCGCCGATTTTCGCGCAAAAGGCGTGCAATCGAGGGGCATTTACGGAAGAATGCGCACAAACCATGCATCATCCGGAGTTTCATGCATGATCGATGTCGACGGCTTCGACCTCAAAATGCTGGCGGCGTTGCAGGACGACGGCCGGCTGACCAACCAGCAACTCGCCGACGCGGTGGGGCTATCGGCTTCGCAATGCTCCCGCCGCCGCACCCGGCTTGAGGACGACGGCATCGTCGCGGGTTACCACGCCGACCTCGCCGCCGAGCGGCTCGGCTTCAACGTGGTGGCGTTCGTGCACATCACGCTGGCGACGCATTCGCCCGACAACGCCAAACATTTTCGCGATCTGGTGCAGCGGGTCGACGACGTGCAGGAAGCCTATTCGCTCACCGGCGACGCCGACTATCTGTTGAAGATCATCCTGCGCGACCTGAAGAGTCTCTCGGACATCGTCAACAACGTGCTGATGCCGCATCCCAGCGTCGCGCATGTGCGCTCGTCGATCGTGCTCGACTGCCTGAAGGCGACCACGAAACTGCCGCTGCGGAATGTAACGATGCGCTGATCAACATCTCACATCGTCATGCCCGGGCTTGTCCCGGGCATCCACGTCTTTCTTGTTGAAGCGCAGTTAAGGCGTGGTTGGCGGGGACAAGCCCGGCCATGACGGAAACATTGGGACCTGCCCCCGACCTACCCCTTTGCCGGCAAAATCGTGCCTTCGACTTCGCCGAAGCCTATGCGGTAGCCGTCGCCCTGGCACCAGCCGCGGATGGAGAGCGAGTCGCCGTCCTCGAAGAAGGCGCGTTTCACACCGCCCGGCAAATCGATCGGCTCGCTGCCGTTCCACGAAATCTCGAGAAGGCTGCCGCGCTGGTCTTTCTCCGGGCCGGAGATGGTGCCGGAGCCGAGCAAATCGCCGACATTCATCGCGCAGCCGCCGGAGGCGTGATGCACGAGCTGCTGCACCGAGGACCAGTACATGTACTTGAAGTTGGTGCGTGCGATCCGCGCATAGTCCTTCGCGCCATCGGCGCGCAGCTCGACATCGAGATTGAGGTCGTAGTTGTTGGCGCCCTTCTGCTGCAAATACGGCAGCGGCACAGGGTCCTGCGTCGGCCCCGCGACGCGGAACGGCTCCAGCGCCTCGCGCGTCACCACCCACGGACTGATCGAGGTGCCGAACGCCTTGGCCTGAAACGGGCCGAGCGGCACGTATTCCCACTGCTGGATGTCGCGCGCGCTCCAGTCGTTGAGCAGCACGAAGCCGAAGATCATCTCCGCCGCCTGCGCCTCGGTGAGCATGTGGCCCATCTGCGACGCGCCGCCGACCACGACGCCCATTTCCAGCTCGAAATCCAGACGCTTGCACGGCCCGAACGTCGGCGCGTCAGCGGACGGCGGCTTTAGCTGTCCTTGCGGGCGGATGATCGGCGTGCCGCTGACGACGACGGTGGAGGCGCGGCCGTTATAGGCGATCGGGATATGCAGCCAGTTCGGCTGCAGGGCATTGTCCTTGCCGCGGAACATGATGCCGACATTGGTCGCGTGTTCCTTCGACGAATAGAAATCGGTGTAGCCCGCCACCGCGAACGGCATGTGCAACTGCACTTCGTTGCGCGGCAATAGTGCCCGTTTGCGCAAGGCGGCGTTGTCGCGCAGCGTCGCGCTGTCGTGGCGCAGCAGCCCGCTGATCCGCGCCCGCGTGGCGGTCCATGCTTTCGGGCCGAGCGTCATGAAGGCGTTGAGCCCGCCTTGCGCGAACACGCCGTCAGCGGTTTTCAGCAATCCTTCGGCTTCCAGCGCGGCAAGATCGAGCACGAACTCGCCGATGGCGACGCCGACGCGCTTCTGCGCCGAAGTCGGCGTCGAGAACACGCCATAGGGCAGGTTCTGAATCGGAAAATCCGAGTCGGGCGCGACCTCGATGAAGGATTTCAGCTTCGGATCGTTGGGGTGGGACATGGTGCTGAGCGGCCTTTGACAGGAAACGGACATACCCTCTCCCCTTGTAGGAGAGGGTGGTTTCGAACGGAGTGAGAAACCGGGTGAGGGGCCGTGGCTTGGCGAAGGCTACCCCTCACCCGCCCTCACTTCGTTCGGGCACCCTCTCCCGCAAGGGGAGAGGGAAAACAAGAGTTACGGCTTGTTCGGATCGAACTTCTTTTCCAGCCCGTTCCAGCAATCGGCGTAGTTGTCCTGCAAGGTGCCGGAGCTCGCCGCATGTTTGGTGACGCGCTGGGGGAAGCGGGTTTCGAACATGAAGGCCATGGTGCCGGTGAGCTTCACTGGCTTCAACTCGCCGTTCGACGCATGATCGAACGCCTCGCGATCCGGACCGTGCGGCAGCATCTGGTTATGCAGGCTGATGCCGCCCGGCACGAAACCTTGCGGCTTGGCGTCGTAGACGCCGTAAATCAGCCCCATGAACTCGCTCATGATGTTCATGTGATACCACGGCGGCCGGAAGGTGTTGTCCGCCACCATCCAGCGCTCCGGGAAGATGACGAAATCGATGTTGGCGGTGCCGGCGGTTTCCGACGGCGAGGTCAGCACCGTGAAGATCGACGGATCGGGATGGTCGAAGCCGATGGCACCGATCGGCGAGAAGGTGCGCAGGTCGTATTTGTACGGCGCGTAGTTGCCGTGCCACGCCACCACGTCGATGGGCGAATGCGGCAGTTTGGTCATGTAGAGCGCGCCGCCCCACTTCACGTAAAGCTCGGTCGGCGTGTCCTTGTCCTCGTATGCCGCGACCGGGGTGAGGAAGTCGCGCGAATTGGCGAGGCAGTTGGCGCCAATCGGCCCGCGCTCCGGCAGCGTGAAGGCACCGCCGTAATTCTCACACAGGTAGCCGCGCGCCGGGCCGTTCGGAATCTCGACGCGGAATTTGACGCCGCGCGGGATCACCGCAATCTCGCCGGGCTCGATGTCGATGCGACCGAATTCGGTGACGAAGCGCAGGTTGCCCTGCTGCGCCACGAACATCATCTCGCCGTCGGCATTGTAGAAGTGCTGGTCCACCATCGACTTGGTGATGAGATAGACATGCGCCGCCATGCCGGCCTGGGTATTGGCATCGCCCGCCGTGGTCATGGTCTGCACGCCCTGCACGAAGGTCAGTTCCTCCTTCGGCATCGGCGTCGGATCCCAGCGCAATTGCGAGATCGGCATGTCGTCCTCGAAGCACGGCGCGGTGCGCCACAGCATCGGATCGATCTTGGTGAAGCGGCCGGAGTGTTTCACCGACGGGCGAATGCGATAAAGCCACGAGCGTTCATTCGAGCCGCGCGGCGCGGTGAACGGTGAGCCTGATAGCTGCTCGGCATAAAGGCCGTAAGCGCAGCGCTGCGGCGAGTTGCGGCCGATCGGCAGCGCGCCGGGCAAGGCTTCAGTTTCAAACGAGTTGCCGAAGCCGGACATGTAGCCCGGCGTCACGCCGGCGGTGCCCTGTTTCAGACTGTTGGGTGCGGTGTTGATGTTCATCTCACTCTCCCGTTGGCTCGCGAGATTCAGAAATCGTCTTGAACGTCATTGCGAGCGCAGCGAAGCAATCCAGAGCCCCCACCCTAACCCTCCCCCGCACGCGGGGGAGGGAAAAGAGGAGAAAATTGCTTCGTCGCTCTCGCTCCTCGCAATGACGAATAACTTCAGCCTTGCAGCGCGGCCCACATTTCGCGGTCGCGCTTGTCGGTCCAGATCACCGGATCGTCGATACCCGACGCCTCGTCGAAGGCGCGCGAGACGTTGAACGGCAGGCAATGCTCGTAGATCGCGAAGGACGAAAACTTCGGGTCCATCACCTCGCGGGTCGCCGCCATCGTTTCCTTCAGCGTGCGGCCCTTGGCGACCGACAACTCCGCCGCGCCATACAAGGTCGACACGAAATCGCGCGTCATCGCGATAGCCTCGCGCGTGGTCTCGATGCCTTTCAGCGCATCGCCGCGACCCGGCGCGATCGCCTTCGGATTGAACTCGCGAATTTCGTTCAAGGTCATCGGCCATTCACGCAAGTGCGCGTCGCCGCAGTAGCAAGCGGAGTGATATTCGATCAGGTCGCCGGAGAACATCACTTCGGCATCCGGCACCCAGGCGACGATGTCGCCGGAGGTGTGGCCGGCGCCGAGTTGCATCAGCCGCACCTCGCGCTTGCCGAGCCAGATCGACATCTCGCCTTCGAAGGTCAGCGTCGGCCAGGTCAGGCCGGGAATGCTGGCGGCGTCCTGGAACAGGCGCGGGAAGCGGCCGTATTCGGAATCCCAATCCTGCTGGCCGCGTTCCTCGACCAGGCGATACGTCTCCTGCGACGCGATGATGCCCTGCGCGTGATAGGCCGACGCCCCGAGCACGCGCACCGCATGATAATGCGACAGCACGACGTACTTGATCGGCTTGTCGGTGACGGTCTTGACGCGCTCGATCACCTTGTTGGCCATCGCCGGCGTCGCCTGCGCGTCGAACACGATGCAGCCGTCGTCGCCGACGATCACCGCGGAATTCGGATCGCCCTCGGCGGTGAAGGCATACAGATCGGTGCCGATCTCGGAGAAGGTGACCTTCTTCTCAGTCAGATCGGTGGTGGAGGCGAAACCTTTGGCCATATCGTTCAAACTCTCTCGTTCGGTTGTCTTGTCTCGATAATCTCAGTTCGTCATTGCGAGCGGAGCGAAGCAATCCAGAAAGTCACGAAGCAAGGACTGGATTGCTTCGTCGCTAGCGCTCCTCGCAATGACGGCCATAAGCGTGGTTACTTCGTTACAATCTCAAGTCTCATGCCGGCCGCACGTCGGCGACGATGCGGCGGCGGCCGAGCGCAACAGCCTCGCGCAGCACGTCGATATCGCCGATGTGGTTGGCGAGGATCAGCACCAGCGCGGCGTCGAACGCGGCGCTCTGCTCCTCGTCGAGGCCGCGATGCGCTTCGACGATGGCGCGGAACGCGTCGTCGGGCTTGGCGAAATTCGAGGCGGTCGATAACGGCATCGCTTCCCTCAACTGATCGCGCAGGCGCGGTTCATCGCGGCTTCGACAGTGGCGCGGGTCGGCGCGCGGAAGCGCGCGGCGACATAGCCATCGGGCCGCAGCAGATAGGCGGTGCCGGGCTGCGCATCGTAACGCGCCTGCGCAGTGCCGGCGTCGTCATTGAAACCATCGCCGCCGATCCGGATCGATTTCGCTCTCTCCGGCAGCGCCGTCGCGCCGCCGTTAGCGAACTGCATCAGGGTAAATTCCTTGCCGAGCGCGGTGAACGCCTCGGTGAGGAACGTGCCCGTGCCGTCGCGGGTCTTCAGCGGCGCATCGAAGAGCGACGTGCCGGGCGATGGGCCGCCGTTCCATGTATCGGCATCCGGCGTCGACAGCGGCGTCTCGTAGCGCGACGGCACCGACAGCCGGCCGCCATTGACCATGCGCTTGCCGAATTCGGTTTCCTTGGCGAGCGAGAGCACCGCGCGCCGCAACCGCGCTTCCTGCTTCGTCGTCGGCGCCATGAAATCGGTCGAGCGGGTCGATTCGCGAATATTCTCGTCGGCCGCGAAACTACGTTCGGTGTGATAGCTTTCCAGCAATGCCTCGGGCGAGGTGCCCTTCAACACCCGCGCTAGTTTCCACGCCAGATTTTCCGCATCCTCGAGCCCGGAGTTGGCACCGCGCGCGCCGAACGGCGACACCTGATGCGCGGAATCGCCGGCGAACAATACGCGACCGTGCACGAAGCGATCCATCCGGCGGCACTGGAATTTGTAGACCGAGACCCATTCGAAATCGAACTGATCATGTCCCAGCATCCGCGCGATGCGCGGCCGCACGTTCTCGGGGCGGCGCTCCACCGTCGCGTCGTGCTCGGGGCTCAATTGCAGGTCGATGCGCCAGACGTCGTCGGGCTGCCGATGCAGCAGCGCCGAACGCCCGGCATGGAACGGCGGATCGAACCAGAACCAGCGCTCGGTCGGAAACTCCGCGGTCATCTTGACGTCGGCGATCAGGAACTGATCCTCGAACACCTGACCGTGGAAATCCGCGCCGACCAGGCCGCGCAGCGACGAGCGCGCGCCGTCGGCGGCCACCACGTAAGTGGCGGCGAGGCGGTAAGGGCCATCCGGCGTCTCGATGGTCAGCAGCACATGGTCGTTGCGCTGCTCCAGCGCCGTCACCTTGTTGCGCCAGCGCAGATCGACCGCCGGCCAATCGCGGATCAGATCGACCAGATAGGCTTCGGCGTAATATTGCTGCAGGTTGATGAAGGCCGGCATCTTGTGGCCGTCTTCCGGCAGCAGGTTGAACTGATAGAGCTGCTCGTCGCCGTGAAAGATTTTTCCGACGCTCCACACCACGCCCTTGTCGACCATGCGTTGGCCGACGCCGAGGCGATCCCAATATTCCAGCGAACGCTTGGAGAAGCAGATGGCGCGCGAGCCCTCGCCGATGCGGTCCGCGTCGTCGACCAGCACCACCGGCTGGCCGCGCTGCGCCAGATCGATCGCCAGCGACAGCCCCACCGGCCCCGCGCCGACCACCACGACGGGATGATGCGCAGCGTCCGCGCGGTCTTGATCCGGATGGCGGCGATAGCCGAATTGGGTGATGTGCTGCGTCATGCCGGTCCGTACACGCCCTTGAGGCCAATCCGCCGGGTGCCGGCTGAAACCGCCGCCCTGCCCGAATTGGCTGTTGCTCCGATCCCCATCGCGAGATAGTCTCACTTGCAACTATCTAAACGCCTTGCCGCCCCGTTCGTCAACTGAAACTTTGGAGCCGCCCTTGGCCAAGCTCGATCTGTTCAAGTTCGTGCCGTTCCGGCTGAACCGGCTCGGCGCCGAGGTATCCGCCGCGCTGTCGAGCGAATATCGCGCGCGCTATGGCCTCGACATTCCGGAATGGCGGGTGATGGCGACGCTCGGCTTCCGCAACGAGGCGTGCAGCGCGCAATACATCGCGCAGTGCACCCGCACGCATAAATCCACCATCAGCCGCGCGGTGACGTCGCTGCTGGAGCACGGACTGATCGAACGCGTGGAAAACGCCGACGATCGCCGCGAGTTCCGGCTTGCGCTGACCAGCAAGGGCCACGCGCTCTACGAAGAGTTGATCCCGCGCCTGCTGCGCCGCGAGCAGGAAATCCTCTCCTGCCTGACGGCGCAGGAACGCAAGGAATTCGCGCGGCTGCTCGGCAAGATCGAGGACAGCTTGGATTTGGTGCAGGCCAGCCGCCCGATGAGCGAGGCGGAGGCGTATTGATGAGCGGCTTCGTTTAGATAGAATCAACAACACGTCATGGCCGGGCTCGTCCCGGCCATCCACGTCTTTCTTTCCAGAAAATTTAGAACGTGGATGCCCGGCACAAGGCCGGGCATGACCGATTTTGGCGTTCCGTCAAAACGTAAATCGCTCTAAGCCTTCGCGAACGATCTCGACGGCGCGACGTGCAGCGCGAAGGCGTCGGCCTTGTCGCTGACGCGCGGATAGAGTTCGCAGACCAGCGGGTCGTGCCCCGGAATGACGCGGTCGGGATGGCCCGCCAGCCGCTCGGCGGTGGCCCAGCCTTCCATCATGTCGCCGACGTTGTAGACGATCGGGAACGGGCTGCGGCGATGCAGGTTCGCGTAATAATGCGCGGCATCGGAGGCCAACACCACCGGCCCGCGCGCCGTCGCCACCCGCACGATCTGCAGACCGTCGGAGTGGCCGCCGACATGATGCAGCGTGACGCCGGGCGCGATCTCGCTCTCGCCCCGATGGAACGTAACGCGCTCGCTGTAGACGTGGCGCACCATCAGGGTCACGTCTTCCACCGAGAACGGGTGCCGCAGCATGCCGTGGCACATGCAGCGCCCGGTGGCGTAGCTCATCTCGCGATCCTGCAAATGGAACCGGGCGTTGGGGAAGCGGTCGAGATTGCCGGCGTGGTCGTAATGCAGATGCGTCACCACCACGTCGCGAATGCTCGCGGCGTCGACGCCGAACGCGGCCAGCGCATCGACCGGATTGATCGTCAGCTTGCGGCTGCGCTCTTTCGCCGCGACCTCATTGAAGCCGGTGTCCACCAGAATGTCGCGGCCGCCGCCGCGGATCAGCCAGACGAAATAGTCGAGATCGGACGCCGTGGTCTCGTGCGGATCGGGGGCGAGGAAGTTCATCTGTGGCGTGCGCGGCGACATCGTCGCGTAGCGGATGGCGAAGATTTCGTAAGTCTGTGACACGGGCGGTCCTCTGGTTGCGTTTCTTGGCGGCATACAGACCATCGCAGCCGCAAATGTCAAAGGCCGCCGGCGCATGCGCCTTACCCGTCTTTGAACCTAGCCGAGCCGATCCGCGTCCTATCCGTGCGAGCCGCGATACGACCGCCGCTTCCAAACGGATCGATTTTATGTGATTAAAATCACATCGCTCCATCAAGCGCGGACACAGTGGCAACCGTCGCATTGGCACTCGAACGGAGATGAAGATGATCAGCCGGCGGACATATCTCAGCACCACGATGGCCCTCGCCCTTCTGGCGGGCGGCTTTGTCACGACGGCCGCCCATGACGCGGCTGTCGCCGGTGAACTTTCGCCGCAACAGATCATCAATGGCCTCAAGCCCCGGACCCGCAGTCTCACCGTCGCGCCGCGGCCCGCCCTCAGCGAGGCTGACAGCGCATTTATCCATCGCGTCCGCACCCAGAGCCGGGCGCTGTCACGCGCCGATCGCGACCAGATGGCGGAGATCGCAGCCAAGCGTCCGAAGATCGACGTCGAAATCAACTTCGCCCTCGATTCCGCCGATTTGGCGCCCGGCGCCGAACCGCAGTTGAACAACCTCGGCAAGGCGCTCACCAGTCCGGAAATGCAAGGCACCGTCGTCATGCTGGGCGGTCATACCGACGCGAAGGGCACCGACGACTACAATCAGAAACTATCGGAGCGTCGCGCGGAAACGGTGAAGCGCTTCCTGGTCGACAACTACAAGGTCGCGCCGGACCTGCTGGTAACCTCCGGTTACGGCAAGGACGGCTTGAAAAACACCACTGATCCTTTTGCCGCTGAAAACCGCCGCGTCGAGATCGTCAACATGGTCGAGAAGGAGAAGGAACAGCCCTCCAAGTAGCCGTTCCACAAGTCGCGGCCGCCTCCCCGCGCCAGACGCAACGCCATTCTCAAGCGACACGCGGCTTGGCGGCATTTCGGTCGGTCGCCGACGACATCTTCTTCCCGTACGCACGGGCAAACCTCACGCCGTGCAAACAGGGCGTGGTTTGAAAATGCACATGGCGTGGGGTACGGTCGCGGACCCTGCTGCCGAATTCAGTTTGTCTTGGTTTTTCCGCGCGGACCGTCGCCTCATGAAATTGCGCATTGCCCTCGTTGCCGCCTTATCGATGCTGGCGATGCCGCTGTTTCCGGTGGTCGCCCATGCCGACGACGAGCGCCTTGCCCTGGTCATCGGCAATGCCAAATACCCCGACAACGAAACACCGCTGAAAGAGCCGGTCAACGATGCCCGCGACATCGCCGACGAACTGAAGCGCGATGGCTTCGAAGTGGAGATCGGCGAAAATCTCCGTGGCGACGCCATGCGCGATGCCCTCGACAAATTCTACGGCCGGATCACACCGGGCTCGACGGCGCTGGTCTTCTTCAGCGGCTTCGGCATCCAGTCGGCGCGGCAGAGCTACATCCTGCCGATCGATGCGCAGATCTGGACCGAGGCGGACGTGCGCCGCGACGGTATCAACCTCGAAGCCGTTCTTAACGAGATCAACAGCCGCGGCGCCGGCGTAAAGATCGCGCTGCTCGACGCCTCACGCCGCAATCCGTTCGAACGCCGGTTCCGCAGCTTCTCGGCGGGCCTCGCCCCCGTGATCGCGCCGAGCGGCACGCTGGTGATGTATTCAGCGGCCTTGAATTCCGTGGTGAGCGACACCGGCGCCGAACGCAGCCTGTTCGTCGGCGAGTTGCTGAAGGAAATCCGCGTTCCGGATCTCACCGCCGAGGAAACCCTGAACCGCACCCGCGTCGGTGTGACGCGCGCCTCGCGCAGCGCGCAGGTTCCGTGGATATCGTCGTCGCTTGCGGAAGACTTTGCCTTCGCCGCCGGTGCCAAGGTCGCCAAGGCCAATCCTAACCCGGTCGTCCCGTCGGTCGTGCCTATGGCTCAGCCGATCGCACAGCCACCGGCCGCAACCGAAACGGTGAAGCCGGTCGCGGTCATCACCCAGCCGGAGCCCGCGAAGCAAACCGAGATCAAGCCGATCGAGACCAAGCCCGTCGAGGTCAAACCGATCGAAACCAGCGTGGCATCGCTGGCCCATGAGCCAACGGTGGCGGCGCTGAACGCCAAGATCGCCGCCAACCCGAAGGACGTCAATTCACTGTACCGGCGCGGCCAGGTCTATGCCAGCAAAGGCGCCTACAGCGCGGCCATCAAGGATTTCGACGAGACGTTGAGACTCCACCCGAACGACGCCGAGGCGCTCAATAATCTCTGTTGGACCCGCACGGTGATCGGCGAATTATCGAATGCGTTGAAGAACTGCAACGAGGCATTGCGGTTGCGGCCCGGCTTCGTCGATGCGCTCGACAGCCGCGGCCTGCTCCATCTCAAGAGCGGCAAGGCCAATGACGCCATCGCCGATTTCGATGCCGCCCTGCAAATCAATCCGCGGCTGACCTCCTCGCTTTACGGCCGGGGCCTTGCCAAGCAGCGCAGCGGCGCGGCGGCGGCCGGAGAACGCGACATCGCCAACGCCAAAGCGCTGGACCCGAATATCGTCAAGGAGTTTGCCGGCTACGGCCTGAACTGAGCTTGATATCGCGGGACCGAGCGCCTGCGCAGCATATGCGCCGGACAACCGTTTCCATCGTCGGCTCCAACCAACATCGTTTTGCAGCAGAGGAATTTCATCATGGCAATCGCATCGAAACGGCACACGCTCCGTTCGCTGCTGACCGTCGGCATGCTGGCCGCGATGACCGGAAGCGCCGCCGTCGCCGGCGAGGCGACCGAGGGACAGATCCTGCAAGCGCTGACGCCGAAAGGGCAACTCACACGCGGTCTGTCGATGACGCCGCCGCCGGAAGCCACCACGAACCCCGCGGACGCCCGCTTCATCGATACGGTGCGCAACCGCGCCACGCGCTCGCTGTCCATGGGCGAACGCGAGCAGATCGCCACCATCGCCGAGCAGCGGCAGAGCATCGATCTCGAAATCAACTTCGACTACAACTCCGCGACCATCGGCGCGCAGGCCAAATCGGCGGTCGACGCGCTCGGGCGCGCGCTCACCAATCCCGACCTCAAGGGCTCGACCTTTCTGCTTGCAGGCTACACCGATGCCTCCGGCACCGAGCCCTATAACCAGTCCCTGTCCGAACGCCGCGCCGACGCGGTCAAACGCTACCTCATCGAGAAATTCGGGATCGCCGGCACCGATCTGGTCACCGTCGGTTACGGCAAAACCCGGCTGAAAAAGCCCGACGTGCCGCTCGACGCCGCCAATCGGCGCGTGCAGGTCGTCAACATGCAGAACAAGACGGCGTCGAAATAGCGTTGTCGCACCGAGCGGCCTGTGCCACCTCACGGAATCATTTCATAGACAGGCGTCACCGTTCATGACCGAGCCCGACCGTCAGCCGCCCGTGGCGCCCGACATTGACGTAGCGCCACGACGGCCTGCGGCGATATTCCGCGCCTTCGCGTTCGCCGCGCTGCTCGGCGGTGTCACGATCTCCCCGCTCCATGCCGCCGAGGGGACCAACAACAACGGCGTCTCCGTCAGCGTGGTGAAAGCCAAGCACGCCTGCTTCTCCGACATGATCCGGGTCACCGGCTTCGTGGTGCCGAAGCAGGAAGCGGTGGTGAACGTCGATAACGAAGGCTCGAAGGTCACCGATCTTCTCGTGCATGAAGGCAATATCGTCACCGCCAATCAGGAGTTGGCGAAGCTGACGCCATCGCCGACCGGCAACTCGCGCAATGCCATCGTGCTGCGGGCGCCTGCCGCCGGGCTGATCACCAAGGTGCATACGATCGTCGGCGCGCCGGCTTCGCCGCAGGCCGAGCCGATGTTTCGGATCGCCATCGATAACATTCTCGAATTCGACGTCGAGGTGCCGAGCCTGCATATGCCGAAGCTGAGCGTCGGCGCCACTGCGCGCATCAGCCGCGACGGGCAGCCCGACATCGCCGGCCGCATTCGCCGGATCGATCCACAGATCGACCAGCGCACCCAGCTCGGCCATGTCCGCGTGGCGCTGACCGGCAACGCGCCATTGCGGGTCGGCCTGTTCGCGCGCGTCAACATCGACGCCAAACGAAGCTGCGGCGTCTCGATCCCGCGCTCGGCGGTGGACCATTCGACGATTCAGGTCGTGGCCGGCGACGTCATCGAAACGCGGCGCGTACGCACGGGCTTGAATTCCGACACCGCCGTGGAAATTCTTGAGGGTCTCAAGACCGATGAGATCGTGGTCGCCGACGCCGGCACCTCGCTGCATGACGGCGACCGCGTCAAACCCATCTTCAACGACGACCCCGATCGCCTGCGAGGCCGCTAAATGGCACTGAATATTTCGGCCTGGTCGATCCGGCACCCGCTGCCGTCGGTGGTGTTCTCCATCGTTCTGCTGGCGCTGGGCTGGATCAGCTTCACCAAGCTCGCGGTGACGCGGCTGCCCGCCGCCGACATTCCGGTGATCTCGGTCGCGGTGTCGCAGTTCGGCGCCGCGCCCGCCGAACTGGAAGCGCAGGTCACCAAGACCATCGAGGACGGCGTCTCCGGCGTCGAGGGCGTGCGCCACATCACGTCGTCGATCACCGACGGCCTGTCGGTCACTACGATTCAATTCGCGCTGGAAACCAACACCGACCGCGCGCTGAACGACATCAAGGACGCGGTGACGCGGGTGCGCGCCAACCTGCCGCAGAACGTCAACGAGCCGCTGATCCAGCGCGTCGACGTCATCGGCCTGCCCATTGTTACTTACGCGGCGATCTCGCCCGGCAAGACACCGGAGCAACTGTCGTACTTCGTCGACGACGTGGTGAAACGCGCGCTGCAAGGCGTGCGCGGCGTGGCGCAGGTCGAGCGCATCGGCGGCGTCGAGCGCGAGATCCTGGTCTCGCTCGATCCCGACCGCTTGCAGGCGGCGGGTCTCACCGCGCTTGATGTCAGCCGCCGCCTGCGCGGCACCAATGTCGATCTTGCCGGCGGCCGCGCCGAGATCGGCAAGAACGATCAGGCGATCCGCACGCTCGCCGGCGCGAAGACATTGCAGGACCTCGCCGGCACCATGATCAGCCTGCCGGCCGGCGGCGAACTGCGCCTCGACGATCTCGGCACCGTCACCGACACCATCGCCGACCGCCGCACCTTCGCGCGCTTCAACGGCGAGCCGGTGGTGGCGCTCGGCATCAAGCGCTCGAAAGGCGCCAGCGACGTGGTGGTGGCGGAAGCGGTGCAGAAGCGCATCGAGGTGTTGAAGGCGACGTATCCCGACGTCGATCTCAAGCTGATCGACACCTCGGTCGATTACACCAAGGGCAATTACGAAGCGGCGATCTCGACCTTGTTCGAGGGCGCGATCCTCGCGGTGATCGTGGTATTTCTGTTCCTGCGCGACATTCGCGCCACCATCATCGCCGCGATCTCGCTGCCGCTGTCGATCTTCCCGGCGTTCTGGGCAATGGACGTGCTGGGGTTCTCGCTGAATCTCGTGTCGTTTCTCGCGATCACGCTGTCGACCGGCATCCTGGTCGACGACGCCATTGTGGAAATCGAGAACATCGTGCGGCACATGCGGATGGGCAAATCGCCCTATCGCGCAGCGCTGGAAGCGGCCGACGAAATCGGCCTCGCGGTGATCGCCATCAGCCTTACCATCATCGCGATCTTCGCGCCCGCAAGTTTCATGTCCGGCATCGCCGGGCAGTTCTTCAAGCAGTTCGGCATCACGGTGTCGGTGCAGGTATTCTTCTCGCTGCTCGCCGCGCGCTTCGTGACGCCGGTGTTGGCTGCCTACTTCCTCAAGCATCACGACCATGACGACCCGCCGCCCGGCCGCGTGCTGCGCAACTATACGCGGCTGGTGACGTGGTCGGTAAAGCACTACGTCCTCACTGTGATCTTCGGCTTCGCGGTGTTTGCTGCCTCGATCTGGAGCATTCATCTGTTGCCGCAGGGCTTCCTGCCGGCGCAAGACACCGCGCGATCGCTCCTGGCAATGGAATTGCCGCCCGGCTCGCAACTCGCCTTCACCGAGAAAGTGACCGAAGACATCGTGGCGCGGCTGCGCAAGCGGCCGGAGGTGAAGAGCGTATTCGTCGACGGCGGCCACATCCCGCCCGGCACCTACGAAGTCCGTCGCGCCGCGCTGATCATCAACTACACGCCGAAGGGCGACCGCAAGATCACCCAGCGCGAGCTTGAGTTGTCGATCGGCAAGGAACTGGAGAGCGTTCCCGATATTCGCTACTGGTTCCTCGACGAAAACGGCTTGCGCGCGATCTCGCTGGTGGTGACCGGCTCGGACAGCAACATCGTCGCCAATGTCGCCAGCGAACTCGCCAGCCAGATGAAGCGGATTCCGTTGATCGCCAACGTGATCTCGGAAACCGCGCTGGATCGCCCCGAACTGCGCATTCAGCCGCGCGCCGATCTGGCCGCACGTCTCGGCGTCTCCACCGAGAGCCTGTCGGAAACCATTCGCGTCGCCACCATCGGCGACGTCGGCCCGGCGCTCGCGAAGTTCGACGCGGGCGACCGGCAGGTGCCGATCCGTGTGCAGCTCGAGGACAGCGCGCGCGGCGACCTGAACGTGCTCGAACAGTTGCGGGTGCCGATCGGCGGCGGCCGCGGCGGCGTGCCGCTGTCCGTCGTCGCCGACGTCACGCTCGACCAAGGCCCGACCAGCATCAGCCGTTACGACCGCGAGCGGCAGGCGACGGTGGCGGCCGATCTCGTCGGCACCGCCGCGCTCGGCGACGCACTGAAGGCGATCTACGACCTGCCGGTGATGAAGAGCCTGCCGAAAAACGTGCGCGTCAACCAGTCCGGCGACGCCGAGAGCCTGAACGAACTCTCCGCCGGATTCGCCACTGCGATCAGCGCCGGGTTGATGATGGTCTATGCTGTGCTGGTGCTGCTGTTCGGCACCTTCCTGCAACCGATCACCATCCTGTTCTCGCTGCCGCTCTCGATCGGCGGCGCGATCATGGCGCTACTGCTCACCGGCAAGCAACTGACGACACCGGTGTGGATCGGCATCCTGATGCTGATGGGCATCGTCACCAAGAACGCCATCATGCTGGTGGAATTCGCCATCGAATCGATCCGCGCCGGCATGGCGCGCGACGCCGCCATCATCGATGCCGGGCAGAAGCGCGCACGCCCCATCGTCATGACCACCATCGCGATGGCCGCCGGCATGGTGCCGAGCGCGCTGGCGTTCGGCGCCGGCGGCGAATTCCGCTCGCCGATGGCGCTCGCCGTGATCGGCGGCTTGATCTTCTCGACAGTGCTGTCGCTGATCTTCGTGCCGGCGATGTTCCTGTTGATGGATGACATCGGCCAATTCTTCGTGCGCCTCGGCCGCAAGGTGATCTCATCGAACGACGCGCACGACGACGCACCACCGGCGGTTGAACATAAGCAGGCGACGTGAGCGGCTCGACGCTAAAAGCCTTTCCTCCCGTCATTGCGAGCGCAGCGAAGCAATCCAGTCTTTCTTCAAGAGTCTGGATTGCTTCGTCGCTTCGCTCCTCGCAATGACGGCTTGATTGACCCTAATCGTTCCGCGCGACTGCCGACAGCCTCGTCATGTTGAGCAGCAGCACGCGGCCGCGTTGCAGGTCCAGAATGCCGTCTTTGCGCCATTGCCGCAATTGACGGTTGACGCTCTCGCGCGCCGCGCCGACGAACACGCCAAGCTGTTCCTGCGAGATGTGAACCTCGGCGCCGAAATCGGACGCCAGCGCGCAGAGCCGCCGCGCCAGCCGCACCGGTAACGGCTGCGACACCGATTCCTCCATGCGCTCGCTCATCCGGCGGATGCGCTGACACAACTGTTCAATCAGCTTGATCGCCACGCGCGGTTCACGCTCCAGATGTGCGAGGAAATCCCCACGACGCAGCACGAACAGGTCGGTGGACTCGCCCGCTGTGGCGTCTGCGGTGCGGCTCTGGCCGTCAAGCACCGCGACTTCGCCGAACAGATCGCCGGGCCCGAGAAAATTCAAGGTCATCCGCGCGCCATCGGAAGCGCCGGTCTCGATGCGAATCTGCCCACGCCGCACGCCGAACAGCGCATCCCCGTTATCGCCTCTCCGGAACAACACTTCGCCCGCCGCGAGCTGCTGCGTGCGGCAAAGGCTGGAGATGCGCTGCAACTCGGCCGCATCCAGCTCGGCGAACATCGGATTCGTCTTGAGAATGACCGCGAACTCAGCCTGTTTGCTCATTGCTCCCCTGTTCCGATGCAAGCCTGGACGGCCATGTCGTTTGCGGATCACGCAAGTGTGTCACAGGTCACACAGGTTTGCAGCCCTCTTGCATTATTTCTACACTCCCGGGACATCGCGTCGCGCCGGCGCATTGAACCCGATGCGCGGCTCTGCCGACATTTCTAGTTCCGACGATCATGTCACGAGGCGGGACGTCCGTATGAAAATTGTCAAACTCGCCGGCACCGCGATCGTGGCTATCGTTCTCCTTATTGCCACGATCGTCCTCACCGTCGGCATTCCATCCAGACTCGTGATGACGCCGGCAATCCAGGCACGGATCGAACGCGCGACCGGTCATCGGGTCGAAATCAAGGGCACCACCCGCATCGTCTTGTGGCCGATGTTCCATGTCACACTGAACGACATCACGCTGGACCCGCGCGCCGGCTCTGAAGACGCCGCGCGCATCGAGATCGCGCAAGCGCGCGTCGAGATGCCGTTCGCGAAACTGATCTCCGGCAAACCGATCGTCACCGACCTTACGCTCGAAAAGCCGATTGCGTACCTGCCGCTGCTGCGCGAACGCACGGCGTTGAAAGCCGCATCCACGGGAAACGATGCGACGACCATATCCGCATCCGACACGCCGCTGGTTCGGATCAATCGCGTCACCGTCAACGATGGCGCGCTGGTGTTCGCCAACCCGCGCGACAAGGTCGAGGAACGGATCGAGGCGATCGATGCCACCGCCGCTATCGGCGCGGACCGCCAACTCGTGATGAACGCCACTGCGCGAAGCGGTCCGCACGCGCTCACGCTCGATTTCCGCGCGGAACTACCGGTCGATGAGGCGACGCGCCGCAACCTGCCGATGGAACTGACATTCGAAGCGCCTAGCCTGATGAACGAAACGCTGACCGCAAAGGCCGACGTTCGTATCTCCGGTGCCATGGTCCGGATCAACGGCGTCTCCGGCTCGTTCGGCGGCAAGCCGTTCACCGGATGGGCGTCGGTCGATCTCGCCGACAAGCCGCTGGTGAAGCTCGATCTCGACATTCAGGACCTGGCCATCGGCAAGCCGGCGCAAGCCGCGACGCAACCGTCCGCGACGTGGAGCGATGCGCCGTTCGATCTTCGCGGCTTGAACTATGTCGATGCCGACGTGCGCATTTCCGCCGCGCGTCTTGCTTACGACGATCTGATCGTCGCACCGCTGGCGCTCGGCGCGACGCTCGACCGCGGCACTCTGACAGCGAAGGTCGAGAACCTCGGCCTCTATGACGGCCTCGCCAACGGCACGCTGACGCTCGATGCATCCGGCGCAACGCCACACCTTTCGTTGCAAGGCGATCTGGCCGGCATCCGCGCGCTGCCGCTGTTGTCGGGGCTTGCCGATTTCGACCACCTCGGAGGCAAACTGCAAGCGAAGTTCGCGGTGCAGTCGTCCGGCACCGACCCGCGCGCGATGATGTCGAACCTCGAAGGCGCCGCCTCCCTCGATTTCCGCGACGGAAAAATCCGCGGCATCAATGTCGCGCAGATGATCCGCTCGCTCACCAGCAGCACGTTGCACGGCTGGCAGGCCGACAAGGTGCAAGCCACCGACCTGTCGCAGCTCAGCGCCTCGTTCCGCATCGCGCAGGGCAAGGCCGAGACCAACGATCTCGCGCTCGCCGGCCCGCTGGTGCGGATGCGCGGCACCGGCACCGTCGATCTCGGCGGCAAGGCGCTCGCCTTGCGGGTCGAGCCCAAGCTGGTGATGTCGCTCGAAGGCCAGGGCGGCGCGGCCGATCCGGTCGGGCTTGGCATTCCGGTGATGATCCAGGGGCCGTGGGCCGCGCCGCAGATCTATCCGGACATGGCCGGCATCCTCGACAATCCCGATGCGGCCTATGCGAAGCTGCGTGAATTGGGCCAGGGTCTGTTCGGCACCGACCCCAACAGCAGGACCGGCAAGAGCCTCGGTGAAACGCTGGGCGGCATGATCCGGCAAGGGTTGGGCCGATCGCAGCAGCCCGGCGCCGCTCCCGACAAGCAGGAAGGCTCCGACGACAGCGACGGCGCGTCGGCCATCAACGGCATCCTCAAACAATTGTTCGGCCGTTGACGACGCTGCAACTTCACCATATCGGCTGTTCGACGCGCGGCTAAACCGCCCCTTGGCGCTGACGTGCAGCTTCAATAGTCTCCGTCCAGCGACGACTCTCTCCATTCCAACCGGAATCTCCTTGATGAAACGCATTGCCGCGCTGTTGTCGTTCCGGCGCCGGTTTGAACGTCCCGCGCGGGCGTGGCTTGCGGCCGTGGCGCTGTGCGCCTTGCCGCAGTCTGGTCTTGCCGCCAACGAGGCCCCCAGCAGTGCCGCGGCGGTGACCGTGCTGACGACCACGAAATCGTGCTTCTCCGATGTCGTCGATGCATTCGGCCTGCTGATTCCGCGCGAGGAGATCGCGGTGCGCCCGGATCGCCCCGGCCTGAAGGTGCAGGAGGTGCTGGTCGATATCGGACAAACCGTCACCGCCGGACAGGTGCTGGCCAGGATCGGCCAATCCGAAAGCAACACGATCAACGTGCAGGCGCCAGCCGCCGGACTGGTCAGCGCATCGACCGCCGTGGTCGGCGCCGTCGCCTCCGGCAAGGGCGACGCGCTGTTCAACATCATCACCGGCAACGAGTTCGACCTCGCGGTGCGGGTATCGACCCGCGACCTCGCGAAGCTGAAGGTCGACCAGCCCGCCACCATCAGGATCAGCGGGATCGACGACCTTCAAGGCAAGGTGCGGCAGATCGGCGCCACCGTCGATCCCAACAGCCAGCTCGGCATGGCGTTCGTCGCGATCACGACCAAGCGCCCCCTGCTGGTCAACGCATCGGGGCGAGCCTCGATCAAAACCGGGGAAAGCTGCGGCGTCTCGGTGCCGCTGACCGCGATCCTCTACAGCAGCGCCGGCACCGTGGTGCAGGTGGTGCGACGCGACCGGGTGGAAACCCGGCGGGTCGAAACCGGCCTGATCTCAGGCGGACGGGTCGAAATCCGCGACGGCCTGTCGGAGGGCGAGACGGTGGTGGCGCGTGCCGGCGCATTGCTGCGCGAGGGCGACCCGGTGCGGCCGATCGTGGCCGACGCCGCGAAGAAATAAGCGACATCGCGCGCGGCGAATTGGTTGCTAATTCGGCCTTGCTGGAAATTCAGAGCAACATGGTTCGAAACTCAACATCGTCATGGCCGGGGCTTGTCCCGGCCATCCGCGTCTTTCTCACTGAACGGCCCTTTAAGACGTGGATACCCGGCACAAGGCCGGGCATGACGGATCGGATTTGAATCTACGTGCTTCTAGCTTCCGGCCTTGGCGACGTCAGCCGGCTTTGTGTCGCCGAAATGCACGTCGTCGAGCAGCGACGACGAGACCGACGGAACCTGCTTGCCGTTCGAGGCCTGCGACACCGCCGCGCGGGTCTTGTTGAAAACCGTCGCGGCATCGGCCGAAGGCGACTTCAAGTTGTTCAGCAATTCCGCGACCACGAGGCTGTTCTGGCCGTTGCCGTCATCGACCACCTGACCCGGCGCGGCCGAGGACAGCACCAGCGCGTTGTCCGGTGCATTGATCGGCGCCAAGCCATGGGAATAGGACCGGAAGCGGCGCTCATAGGGGTTGCGGCGCGAGGCATCGACCACGACCAGCTTGGCGCGGGCGCCCCGCTCTTTCATCGCCGCCAGCACGGATTCGATGCTGGTGCCGTCGCGGCGAACGTCGGAAGCCTTCCAGATCGCGGCATCGACCGGTATCATGTAACTCTCGCGGCCGACCTGCACGCCAAAGCCGGCGAAGAACAGCATCGCCACCGAGTCAGGACGAATCTTCGCCTTGAGCCGCTCGACGGCGCCGCGCATTTCGCTTTTATCAGCGTTTTCAACCGTTTCGACGTCGAAACCGTCGCGCTGCAAGGTCGCGGCCAAGGCGCGGGCATCATTGGCCGGCTGGCCCAGCGGCGCGTAGGCGTCGGGATAAAGGCTGTTCCCGATCACCAGCGCCACCTTGGCGGGACCGTTGGTGCTGGCCGGGGCGGCCGCGGCAATCTTGGTGGCATCGGCGGCGCGCTTGTACAAAGCGGCATGGGCGCCGATCGCCAGCGACAGGGTTCCGACCATCACTGCGAACAGGGTGGCCGTCCGGCGCGATACGCGAAAATTCCGTATTTTCATGGCCGTACAGGGTCCCGTCGTCATCCGTCGCGTCGTCATAACGCGCCAGTACTCGCATCGGTTATGTGGATCGCGGAGGTCTTGACGTTCAATTGTGCTCGATTTGCGGCACTGCGGTATAACAAAGCGTTACGATCGTCCGTCGTTCCGTGACGCCTCGACCATTTGTCGAATACCGTCCCTATGGGCATCACATTTGAAATGCCGCCCGCTTCATGACAGCCTCTCGGGTTCGCAGGCCGCGCGGGCCATCATTCCGGCGGCCGACATCGATGATTCGGGCGGGGACAAAGGGGCGGAACACCATTGACGGATGTGCGGTATTTCGCCGGCGCCACCTTCCGCGCGCTCACGGCCGGCAAGGAAGGCCCTTCCCTCTACGACGTCTGCGACCCGCTGCTGCGCGGCACCGGCGGCCACCATCCGCCCGGCGATGCGCATCTCGCGAAATTCTATCGGACCGCGCTGGGCAATCCGGCGCTGCGGCCGCTGCTGCGGCGCGCGGGCCTGCCCGAACTGCGCGACAGCAATCGCCTCGACGCGCTGCGTGCGGCGCTGACCCGCGCCCGCGACGACAGCGCACCCGATTGGGCCGCGATCGGCCAGCCGGTCGCCGAACTGGTCGATACGCTGCGGCTCTCGCATCCGCAGCCGAAGCCGCTTGCCGCCCCCCGCGATGCGCCGGCGATGAGCGAGATCGACGCGACCATCCGCACCTGCGGTCAGCATCTGCTGCGCTCCTATGCGAAGAACGGCTTTCTGCCGACCTACGCCGCCTTCAACCTGATCGGCGATCCGGACGTGCGCGGCGCGGATTTCCTCGCGGCGCTGACCGGCCTCGACGCGCGCGGTTACAAGAATTCGACGCTGCTGTTTAATCTGGCGCGGGTGTTCATCGCGCGCTCCCCGGCGGGGCAGTTGATCAATCCGCCGTGGACGGGCATCGCCGAACCGATGTGGGAGCCGGTGCAGATCCGCCATCGCTCGGCCTATTACGATGCGTTCTTCATCGAGGCATTGCTGAGCTATCTCGAAACCGGCCTGGCTTCGCCGGACGAACGCACCTCGGCGCGCGCGGCGATCGACGCGATGGCCGAATTCTGCCTCGGGCCGAGCCGCGAGACCGTCCACGGGCGCGACGGAAAAACCTTCGACGTCATCACCGCGCTGGCGCCGGCGCCGCATCCGCGCTTCAGCCGCTTCTTCGCGCAGATCAAGCAGGACCTAGGCTTCGGCATCTACGTGCCGGATTGCGACACCACCGCCTGCTCGTTCTCGGCGGCGTTGCAGGCAGGGCGCGGCGATCCATTGCTTGACCAGCCATTGGTGGATTTCTACGCCGGCTATCAGGTGCAGGACGGCGTCAACGAATCTCCGGTGACCGTGCCTCTCAACGATCACGTCGATTACCGCGGCGGCATCGTGACGTGGATCGACAACCTCAACGGCGACCGACCCTACGGCAACGATCTCGATCCGACGCTCAATCTCGACGTGCTCGAGGTTTCGTTCCGCAACTGCGCGCGCTGGAAGATCGTCGAGACGCCGGCGCGGCTCGCGGTGACCCACGGCATCGTCGCCTTCCAGCGGCGGCTGGCGGAAAGCGGCGCGTTCGCCGATCCGCGCTCGCACATCTATTACTTGCCGGAACTGTATTGCGCCTATTTCGGCCGCTGCTACGCGGCCTTCATGACGTTGCCCGAAGCAGCGCGCCGCGCCATCGATCCCGACAACGCTTTCGCCTTCATTCGCGAAAAGGTTCTCGCTTACGTGCGCGACGATCTGATCGCCCATGAGATGAATCCGTTCGACGCAGCCCTGGCGTTGATCGCGCTCGGTCATCTCGGCGCGGAACGCGCGGCGTTTACGACGCCGCTTCACGTCATCATCCGCGAGCGCGGCGAAGGCGGGCGGCGCGGTCCGTTCAAGGCTTATGAATGGAACAAGATGAAAACGCCGACGCGCATTCTGGTCGGCGGGCCGGAAGTGACGTCCGCCTTCGTACTGATGGGTCTCGCGCTGGCACGGCGCGCGATGACGATCTCGTGAGCGTTTCCAATTGCGCGAACCGCCACCCTGCCTTGCACGGCCGCGCGATGGCCGCCAAAATGGCGCGGCATGACCTCTGCGAGCGAATCTTGTTGATGTTGAAATCGATTTCCTTCGCCACAGCGATGCTGGCGCTGATCGCATCGACTGTGGCCGCGCGCGCGGCGGACATCACCGGCGTTCCAAAAATTCAAACTGCCGACCAGATCAGCATCAACAACATCCGCATCAAGCTCGCCGGCATCGATGCGCCCGCGCTTCAGCAACTGTGCCTCGATGCCAAGGGCGCGCCGTGGAAGTGCGGCATCGCCGCGCACGACGCGCTGGCGGGTTTCGTCGGCAACAAACCGTGGACCTGCCACCTGATGCGGCTCGATCGCCGCGCCCGCACGCTGGCGAAATGCACGGTCGACGGCGAGGACATTCACAAGTGGCTGGTGCATAGCGGCTGGGCGCTGGCGTTTCGCGGCGCGCACACTTACGAGGCCGAGCAGAAACAGGCGCAAGCCGCCAACGCCGGCCTGTGGCAGGGCGCATTCTTCGCGCCAGCGGATTGGCGCGTCCGCAAGAAACACGCGCCGATCCTCGGCGCGGCCAAGCCGAAGGAAAACGTGCGACGCCTGCTGCTGGCGTCGGCGTCCGGACCACTGCCGCCGTCGCCTGCCTGCCGCATCAAGGGCAACGTTAACACCTCGGGCCAGTGCATCTATCATCTTCCGACCAGCCGCTGGTATGCCCAGATCAAGATGAAGGTGAGCAAGGGCACGCGTTGGTTCTGCTCGGTGGAAGATGCCGAGGACGCCGGTTGTCGCGAAACGCGGCGGTGACAGCGTCGCGCCTCCATGAGCGCATCGCGGCGCGCAACAACGGGCTGGCAAGCTGATCGCCTCTGATGACAACGATCGTGTTTCGCAGACGCGACGCCGGCATCGCCGCGTGCGGCAGACCGTGCTGTTGGTGCTGATGCTGCTCAGCCTCTACGGGCTGATCGCCTACATGCTGCTGCCGATCCTGTGGACGCATTACGAACATCAGAAAGGCCTTGCCGGCCTGCCGATGGTGACGCGCACCGCGCAGGGCATTCCCGGCGATCCGATCAATGTCGGGCTGATCGGTTCGCGCGACGACATCGCCTGCGCGATGAAGCAAGCCGGCTGGTCGCCCGCCGCACCGATCTCGATCCGCTCCAGCATCGGCATCGCCGGCAGCGTCATCTTCCGCCGTCCTTATCGCGAGGCGCCGGTGAGCAACCTCTATTACCTTGGGCGCCGCGAGGATCTGGCTTATGAGAAGCAGGTCGGCGGCAGCGCCGATCAACGTCATCATGTCCGGTTCTGGCGCGTACTGGAGCGCGGCGCGGAGGACCGCCCGGTCTGGCTCGGCGACGCCGCCTTCGACCGCGGCGTCGGCGTCAGCCGCTACACCGGCGCCGTCACCCATCACATCGCACCCGATATCGACGCCGAGCGCGCGACACTTGCCGCCGATCTCGAAGCCGCCGGCATGGTGACAGCGAAATATCAGGTCACCGGCGTCGGCCCGACCCTTAACGGGCGCAACGGTGGGGGCGATTCCTATTACACCGACGGCGAGGTCTGGGTGCTGCGGCTGGTCGAAAACTGCTGGAAAAACGCCACCCCGGTCGTCGATATCGCCAGCCCGCTCGCGATCCAGCTCAAGGACCAGATCTGGCAAGCCATCGCCCAAACGCTGCGCAAGTAGCGGCGTGTGGCTGAGGGGAGCATTTCCATTGGCGGTGGAATCGCCCCGGACGATGCATCACCTCTCCCCATCGGGGAGAGGTCGGAGCCGAAGGCTCCGGGTGAGGGGATCGAGCATCATTAATGGTGTAACCCCTCGCCCCAGCCTTCTCCCCATAGCCCGTCGAAGACGGGCGTAAACGCCCTTACGGGGAGAGGGAGCACGCATCGTTTCGCGACGAGCGCTTCCACAAAAGTCTGAAAATCTCCCACTGAGCCCGCCCGTCCATGTTCCGGCCAACATCGGGCATTCACCGGAAAGGCTTTAATTCGCCCGCTCGCCGTGCCAAGCAGGGCGGACTGCAAGAACAACAAGGAAGTCTCACGATGGTCGTTCGCGCGGGGCGGGAATTTCTCGCCATCCCCGGCCCCACCACGATGCCCGACGAGGTGCTGCAAGCGATGCATCGCCCGGCGCTGGACATCTATTCCGACGAGATGGTGCAACTCACCGACGGGTTGCTCTGCGATCTCAAGCGGCTGTTCCGCACCGTCGGGCGCACCTACATCTACATCGCCAACGGCCATGGCGCGTGGGAAGCGACGCTGAGCAACACGCTGTCGCGCGGCGACAAGATTCTGGTGCTGGAAAGCGGCCGCTTCGCCATCGGCTGGGGCGAGGCCGCCGCTGCAACCGGCGTCGAGGTCGAAGTGCTCAAGGGTGACTCGCGCCGCGCGGTGCGGCCCGCCGAGGTCGAGGCCCGACTGCGGCAGGACACGCAACGTCAGATCAAGGCCGTCCTCGTGGTGCAGGTCGATACCGCGTCCGGCGTCATCAACGATATCCCTGCCATTGGCCGCGCCATCAAGGCCGCCGGCCATGATGCGCTGTTCATGGTCGACACCGTCGCCTCGCTCGGCTGCATGCCGTTCGAGATGGACGCATGGGGCGTCGATGTCGCGATGTCAGGATCGCAGAAGGGCCTGATGACGCCGCCCGGCCTCGCCTTCGTCGCCGCCAACGACCGCGCGCGCGAGCGGCATCGCCATGCCGGCTTGCGCACGCCCTATTGGGACTGGACCGCGCGCGAAGGGCTCGAACACTACCGCAAATATGCCGGCACCGCGCCGGTGCATCTGTTGTTCGCGTTGCGCAAGGCGCTCGACATGCTGTTCGCGGAAGGCTTAGAGGCGTCGTTCACGCGGCATCGCCTGCTGGCGCGCGCGGTGCGCAGCGCGGTCGATACTTGGGCACAAGGCGACGTATTGGAATTCAACATCCTCGACGCAACTGAGCGCTCCGACACCGTCAGCACCGTTCGCGTCAATGGCGGCACCGATCCGGTCGCATTGCAGGCTTATTGCAAGGGTAAATGCGGCGTGGTGCTCGGCACCGGCATCGGCGATCTCTCCGGCAAGGCATTCCGCATCGCCCATATGGGCCACGTCAACGCGCCGATGATTCTCGGCACGCTCGGCGTGGTGGAGATGGCGTTGCGCGCGCTGCGCATTCCGCACGGCGAAGGCGGCACCGCCGCCGCGATCCGCTCGCTGGCCGACGACGTGAGCGCATGAACAGGCAAATCATTCGATGAACGACACCACGACCAAAGCTCCCGTCGCCGACAAGCGGCCGCAATCCGTCACCTTGCATGGCACGACGCTGACCGATGACTACGCCTGGCTGAAGGCCGACAACTGGCAGGAGGTGCTGCACGACCCCACCGTCCTGCCCGCAGATATCCGCGCCTATCTCGACGCCGAGAATGCTTTTACCGAAAGCGTGCTCGGCGGCACGAGCGACCTGCAACGCCGCCTCGTCAAGGAAATGCGCGGCCGCATCAAGGAGGACGATTCCAGCGTGCCGTCGAAGGATGGACCGTTCGCCTATTTCCGCAAATATCGCGAAGGCGGCCAGCACGCGATCTTCGTGCGTACGCCGCGCGACGGCGGCAAGGAGGAAGTCGTTCTCGACGGCGATGCGCTGGCGAAGGACACCGATTACTTCAACTTCGGCGACGCCAGCCATTGCTGGGATCACACGCTGGAAGCATGGAGCGCCGACACGCGCGGCTCGGAATATTTTACGATCCGCGTGCGCGACTGGGCGACCGGACAGGACCTTCCCGACATCCTCGAGCAGACCGATGGCGGCGTGGTGTGGTGCAAGGACTCGCGCTCCTTCTTCTACGTCAAGCTCGACGACAATCATCGGCCGATGCAGGTCTTCCTGCACCGGCTCGGCACACCACAGGCGGACGATAAACTCGTCTACGAAGAGAAAGACTCCGGCTGGTTCACCCACATTCATGAGAGCGCCAGCGGCCGTTTCGGCGTGATCGCCGGCGGCGATCACGAAACTTCGGAACAGTGGCTGCTCGACCTTGCCAACCCCGACGCACCGCCGCGCCTTGTCGCTGCGCGTGAAGATGGCGTGCAGTATTCGCTTGCCGATCGCGGCAACGAACTATTCATCCTCACCAATGCCGACGACGCCATCGATTTCAAGATCGTCACAGCGCCGCTGGCCTCGCCGTCGCGCGACAACTGGCGCGATCTCATTGCATATCGTCCGGGTGTCTACCTGATCGACTTCGAGTTGTACGCGCGCCATCTGGTGCGGCTGGAACGCGCCAATGCATTGCCGAGCATCGTCATCCGCGACTTGACCTCCGGCAGCGAACACAGCATCGCCTTCGACGAGGCTGCGTATTCGCTTGATACGCATGGCGGCTACGAATTCGATACCACCAACCTGCGCTTCTCCTATTCGTCGATGACGACGCCGTCGGAAGTCTACGACTACGACATGGTCAGCCGCGAACGCGTGCTGCGCAAACGGCAGGACGTGCCCTCGGGCCACAACCCGGCCGACTACGTCACCACGCGCATCATGGCGGCTGCGCACGACGGCGCACAGGTGCCGGTGTCGCTGCTGCATCGGAAGGATGCGAAGCTCGACGGCAGCGCGCCGCTGTTGCTGTACGGCTACGGCTCCTACGGCCACGCCATCCCGGCGTCGTTCTCGACCAACCGGCTGTCGCTGGTCGACCGCGGCTTCGTCTATGCCATCGCGCATATTCGCGGCGGCTCCGACAAGGGCTGGGGCTGGTATCTCGACGGCAAGCGCGAGAAGAAGCCGAACACCTTCGATGATTTCGCCGCAAGCGCGCGTGCACTGATCGATGCGAAATACACCTCGGCCAAGCGCATTGTCGGCCATGGCGGCAGCGCCGGCGGCATGCTGATGGGCGCGGTCGCCAATCGCGCCGGCGATCTGTTCGCCGGCATCGTCGCCGAGGTGCCATTCGTCGACGTGCTCAACACCATGCGCGACGATACGCTGCCGCTGACGCCACCGGAATGGCCGGAGTGGGGCAACCCCGTTACCGACGAGGCGGCGTTCCGCTCCATTCTGTCCTACTCGCCTTACGAGAATGTCGCGGCGAAGGACTATCCGGCGATCCTCGCCATGGGCGGTCTCACCGATCCGCGCGTCACCTATTGGGAACCGGCGAAATGGGTGGCAAGGCTGCGCGCCACCATGCACGGCGGCGGGCCGGTGCTGTTACGCACCAACATGGGCGCGGGCCATGGCGGTGCGTCGGGCCGTTTCGATCGGCTCGATGAGGTTGCCGTAGTCTATGCCTTCGCGCTATGGGCGGTCGGCCTCGCCACCAAGGCCGATGTGGTCTGACGGGCGGCTTGAAAACTTGTGTCCCGGGCGCGATGCAGCGTGTAACGCTGCGTCGCAGAACCGGGACCATCGCGAACACAGTCGTTGGAACGGCCCCGGCTCTGCGAAGCGGCATTTCATGCCGCATCGCGTCCGGGGCACAGAGCAGGCTTCGAGAGTCTGCTGGCCGCCGACATCGCCCTCGAAACCGCAAGGATCGCCGCTTTGGCAAACTCGTCTTCGACCGCAACGACCGTGGCGCAACCCTTCATGGAGGTGCTGCGCGGCCATCGCCAAAGCGTGCCGCCGATCTGGATGATGCGGCAGGCGGGACGTTACCTGCCGGAATATCGCGAACTGCGCGCCAAGGCCGGCAGCTTCCTCGATCTCTGCTTCACGCCGGACTATGCCGCCGAAGTGACGCTGCAACCGATCCGCCGCTTCAAGTTCGATGCGGCGATCATCTTCTCCGACATTCTGGTGATTCCGCACGCGCTCGGCCGCTCCGTTCGCTTTGAGGCCGGCGAAGGACCGCGGCTCGATCCGCTCGACACGCCGGAATTGATCACGACACTCAAAGCGCAGGCCGACGATACGACACTCGCACCGGCCTACGAGGCGTTGCGCCGGGTGCGGCGCGAACTCGATCCGTCGGTTGCATTGATTGGGTTTTGCGGCGCACCATGGACGGTCGCGACCTACATGGTCGCCGGACGCGGCACGCCGGATCAGGCGCCGGCGCGGCTGCTGGCCTATCGGCATCCCGAAGCGTTCACGCGTATCATCGATGTACTCGTCGAGGCCTCGATCGGCTATCTCGTCAAGCAACTCGCCGCCGGCGCGAACGCATTGCAAATCTTCGACACATGGGCCGGCGTGCTGCCACCGCGCGAATTCCAGCGCTGGTCGGTAGAGCCGACGCGCCGCATCGTCGAGGGCGTTCGCAAGGCGGTTCCGGATGCGAAGATCATCGGCTTTCCGCGCGGCGCCGGCGCGCAACTGCCGTCCTATGTCGCGCAAACCGGCGTCGATGCCGTCAGCATCGACTGGACCGCAGAACCGAAACTGGTCCGTGATCACGTTCAGAATCGTGTTGCGGTGCAAGGCAATCTCGATCCGCTCGCATTGATCGCCGGCGGCGACACGCTCGATCGCGCGGTCGACGATGTGCTGGCGAGCTACGCCGACGGCCGGCTGATCTTCAATCTCGGCCACGGCATCACACCGGAAACGCCGATCGCGCATGTCGAGCAGATGCTGCGGCGCGTGCGCTCCCGCGCGTAACGCGCTCCGTCAGAGCTTCATTTTCGTCATTGCGAGAAGCGCAAGCGACGAAGCAATCCAGCGCTGAACTCGCAAGGCTGGATTGCTTCGCTTCGCTCGCAATGACGGAAATTCGGGTCTGGCTCCTCGTGGAGCATGACGGTTTTCGGGTTAGGCATCCGCTCTGTCGCGCGTTAATTAAATTCCTGATCCGCCAGCCCTATTAGTCATTGTTCTAATATCGGCGCGGCGCGATTTCGACCAAAGTGAAATTGACAGAACGCTCCCGGAACGGCTCCAAGGAGCCAAGAACCACGGAAATCAAAGTGGCAACGCCAATCCATGATTTCTGACGTTCTGATTTCGAGCTGACTGCAATCGGCAGACGTCAACAAAGATATTTCGGAGGACGACCCATGGTAAAGCGCTTAACAGGCGATCAGGAATTCAAGGCGGCGGTGTCGCGCCGCACGCTGCTTCAAGCGGGCGCCGGCCTCGCCGGCGGTGTGTTGATCCCCGGTTTCTCGATGCCGGTTTATGCGGCCGATCATCCGCCGATCGGCACCTATCCGGCCGGCTCGTCCGGCAACACCATCTATATCGGCGCCGCCGTGCCGCGCACCGGCTCTTATGCCGTGCAGGGCGAAGACGAACTCAAGGGCATGGAACTGGCGGTTCAGCACCTCAACGAAGGGCATGAACTGGTTCAGAAGATGTCGCCGAAGAGCAAGAAGGGCGGCGTGCTCGGCAAGGAAGTGAAGCTGGTGGTCGCCGACTCCGCGGCGAAGCCGAACCAGGCCGTGCAGGCGGAGCAGCGCTTCATCACCGAGAACAAGGTCGTGCTGATGACCGGCTCGACCTCGTCGGCGGTCGCGGTCGCGCTCAACAAGCTCGCGCAGCGTGAGAAGGTGCTCTATGTCGCCGGCATCTCCGGCTCCAACGACACCACCGGCAAGGACTGCGTGCGTTACGGCTTCCGTCAGAACTTCTTCGGCCAGACTGCCGCAGCCGCGATCGGCCCGGTGCTGGTGAAGGCGTTCGGCAAGAACAAGAAGGCCGCTTATCTCACGCCGGACTACACCTACGGCCACACCGTCACCAAGTCGATGCAGGACTATCTCGCCACTGCCGGCTGGACCACGGTGACCAACCAGGTTTCGCCGCTCGGCGCGCCGGACTATTCGTCCTACCTGCTCAACGTTGCCAACTCCGGCGCCGAAGTGCTGATCAACGTCAACTGGGGCCATGACGCCGTGCTGTCGATCCAGCAGGCGAAGCAGTTCGGCATCTTCGACAAGATGAAGCTGGCGGTGCCGTACCAAATCCCGTTCCTGGCCCGCGAAGTCGGCGGCGGTCTGCTCGCCGATGTCTACTGCGCCACCGACTACTGGTGGACCGTGGAAGACAAGTATCCGCTGGCCAAGATGTTCAACGAAGCCTTCAACAAGAAGTACGGCTACCAGCCGGAATGGGGTGCCCAGAACGGCTACGTCAGCTTCGTGCACTGGGCCCGCATGGTCGAAGAGACCGGCAGCTTCTATCCGCCGGACATCATCAAGACCTGGGAAAAGGGCGAGAAGATCCCCTCGCTGCTCGGCGACGTCTATTATCGTCCGCAGGATCACCAGTGCGTGCGCCCGGTCATCATCGTCAAGGGCAAGAAGCCTGCTGACATGAAGAACAAGGAAGATTTCTACGACATCGTCGAAATCGTCCCCGGCGAAGGCCTGATGCAAAAGCCTGACGCGTTCGGCTGCAATCTCGGCGACTACACCTAAGTCTACGGCGCACGATCCGCTCGCATCGGATCGTGCGCCACGGCTTCAATACTGATTCGCGTTTCCTGGTCGGCCGGTCGTCATCCTCGAGTTTGGCGGCAGGTTTGGTTGCTGGGAAACGCGCTCTTCTTTCATTCCGTACGCGAGGTCGACGGTGATCAACTGGGGCAATTTCATATCGCAAATGTTCAACGGGCTGGTGCTCGGCGCGCTGCTGGCGCTGATCTCATCCGGCCTGACGATCATCTACGGGACGCTCGGCGTCCTCAACCTCGCGCACGGCGCGATGTTCATGCTCGGCGGTTACGCCGGATATGTCGCGTATACCTACACGGATTCGTTCATCGTCGCGATCATCTTCGGATCGCTTTTCGTGATGGTCGTCGGCCTGGTGATGGAGCTGGTGATTATTCGCCACTTCTACAGCCGGCCCGACGAGGATCAGTTGCTGGTGACCTTCGGCATCGGCATGTGCATGGTCGAACTGGTGCGTCTCACCTTCGGCAGCTTGTCGTTGACGGTGCCAGCGCCCAAGGTGCTGGCCGGCATCACCTCGCTCGGCTTCATGTTCTATCCGACCTATCGACTTGCACTGGTTGGGATCATTGCCGCGGCTCTGCTCGGCCTCTTCCTGATTCTTTACAAAACCCGCATCGGCATGATCGTTCGCGCCGGCATCGAGGACTCGGTGATGGTCTCCTCGCTCGGCATCAACGTTTACCGCGTCTTCATGATCGTGTTCGGCATCGGCGCGATGGCCGCGGGCTTCGCCGGCATTGTCAACGCGCCGGTGGTGTCGCTGACGCCTGACATGGGTGACGCCATTCTGGTGCAAACCTTCGTGGTGGTCGTGATCGGCGGCGTCGGTTCATTTCCGGGCGCGATCATCGGCGGCCTGATCGCTGGCGAAATCATCAGTATCACCTCAATGATCAACCCCGGCTATGCCTATGTCATGCTGTTCGCGGCAATGACGCTGGTGCTGGTGCTGCGGCCGCATGGGCTGATGGGCTCGCAGAGCCGCGCATAGAAACGGTTACATCATGATCAATCAACGTCGTTTTCTGGTCGAGACGCTGACGGCCATCGGCCTGATCCTCGTGCCTTTCGTTCTCCCGCACCTCGGCTTCGCACCGAATACGGTGAACCGCATCCTGGTGTGGGGCCTGTTCGGAATCGGCTTCGACATCCTGTTCGGCTTCACTGGGCTGTTGTCGTTCGGACAAGCCGCACTGTACGGTACCGGCGGGTTCTTCGCCGCCTATCTCCTGACCCAGGCCGGTTTTCCGCATGTGGTCACCGCGCTGTTCCTCGGCATGATCGCGTCCGCCGTGGTCGGCTATCTGGTCGGCCTGATCGCGCTTCGCCGCACCGGCATCTATTTCGCCATGATCACCGTCGCGATCGGCGAGGTGTTCTACTTCGTCGAGTTCAATCCGCTCGCGGATTGGACCGGTGGCGAGAACGGTCTGCCGGGCGTGCCGAGCCCGTCCTTCGATCTCGGTTTCACGAAAATCGCCTTCTCCAGCGGCTGGTCGCTCTACATCTTCCTCGCTTTCTGGTACTTCATCGGCATCGTCATCGCGCTGCGCATCATCCGCTCGCCGGTGGGCGCGGCACTCCGCGCGATCCGCGACAATCCGTTACGCGCCTCCGCCGTCGGCCATAACATTCACGGCTACAAACTGACCGCGTTCGTCATTGCCGCAGCCTACGCCGGATTTGCCGGCGGCCTGCTCGGCGTGATGCAGGCGTTCATGCCGCCGGACGCCTTCATGTTCCACACCTCGGCCGAGTTGGTCATGATGTCCGCGATCGGCGGCACCGGCACACTGTTCGGACCGCTGCTCGGCGCGACAATCTGGCTGTTCCTGCAGGACTTTCTGCAAGCGGCGCTCGGCCTCGGCGCCGCGTGGAAGCTGGTGCTCGGCCTGATCTTCGTGCTGCTGGTCTGCTTCCTGCGGCGCGGCATCATCGGCGGCATCGTCGATCTCTACAACTTGATAACCGGCAAGAAAGCCGCACGGGAAGCCGCCGCCGAAGCCGCGGAAGCCGCCGATGCGGCTGGCACGCTCGAGCCGTCTTCTTCGGCAAGCAGTACGCCGCAACTGGCGCTGCGCGCCCGCGAGGGCGACAGCTACAAGGGGCCGATCCTGCAAGCCACCGGACTGACCAAGCGCTATGGCGGCCTCGCCGCCAACAGCGACATCAACTTCACGGTCAATCACGGCGAGCTGCGCGGCATCATCGGACCGAACGGCGCCGGCAAGTCGACATTCTTCAAGATGCTGACCTGCGAAGTGCCGCCGACCTCCGGCAAGATCGTGTTCGAGGGCAACGACATCACCGGCCAGAGCGTCACCGATGTTTGCCAGCTCGGTCTGACCAAGAGCTATCAGGTCAATCAGCTCTTCAGTAACCTGACGGTTCGCGAGAACGTGACCATCGCCGTGCTTGCGGCGGTGCGCGGCAAGTTCAAACTCGACATGTTCCGGCGGATCGACAAGGTGCCGGGCGTGACCGAGCAGGTCAACCAGACGCTGGCGATGGTCAACCTGACCGCGCGCGCCGATACGCCGGTCGCGGTTCTCGCTTACGGCGAGAAACGTCGCCTCGAGATCGGCCTGGCGCTGGCCAACTCGCCGAGCCTGCTGCTGCTGGACGAACCGCTCGCCGGCATGAGCCCACGCGAGCGTGTCGAGACCGTCAAGCTGCTTCGCTCGATCAGCCAGGGCCGCACCATGATCATCATCGATCACGACATGGACGCGCTGTTCGAACTGGTCGAGAAGGTCACCGTGCTGCAAGAAGGCCGCCTTCTGGTCGAAGGCACCCCGGAAGAAATCAAAGGCAACCCGATCGTGCAGGAAGCCTATCTCGGTGGAGTGCTCGAACAATGAGCTTGCTCGAAGTAAACGGACTGAACTCGTATTACGGCGACTCGCATATCCTGTTCGACGTCGGCCTCAAGGTCGAAAAGAACGAGGTGGTGGCGCTGCTCGGCCGCAACGGCGCCGGCAAGAGCACCACGCTGAAAAGCCTGATGGGCGTGGTGAAGCCGCGCGCCGGCTCGATCATGCTCGACGGCGAACAGCTTGCCGGCAAGCCAAGCTACGCCATCGCCCAGCGCGGCATGCAACTGGTCCATGAAGAACGGCGCGTCTTCGGCAGTCTCAATGTCGAAGAAAACCTGGTCCTCGCCGGGCTGACGGCGAAGAGCAAATGGTCGCTGGATCGGATCTACACCATGTTCCCGCGCCTGAAGGAACGTCGCGGCAGCCGCGGCACCGATCTGTCCGGCGGCGAGCAGCAAATGCTGGCGATCGCCCGCGCACTGATCCGCGATCCCAAGATCGTGCTGCTGGACGAGCCGTTCGAAGGCCTCGCTCCGGTTATCGTGCGCGATCTGGTCAACGCCTGCCGCGAACTCGCCGCCGCCGGCCAGACCATCCTGCTCGTCGAGCAAAACCTCGCGGCAACGCTGGCTCTGTCCGACCGGGTCTACATCGTCAACAACGGCCACATCGTTCACGAAGGGCCGGCGAAGGAATTGAAGGCGCAGCCCGAAATCCTGCAACGCTATCTCGGCGTGTAATCGCACCACACATTCGCGACGTCTCAAGGCCCCGCGTTCATCGACGCGGGGCCTTTGTTTTGTTTGTGGCATTGTGTTTTATTGCGGAGTGATGCGCGCTCCCTCTCCCGTTGGGAGAGGGTTGGGGTGAGGGATTACAGCCTCAACGATGATCGTGGGGGGGCGCGCCCCGGCACCGCCGCCCCCCCCCCCCACACCCCCCGCCCCGGCCGGCCGGCGGGGGCGTAGCTGGCTCAAAAACAAAAAAACAAAAAA
>JBQCHY010000011.1:0-59104 GCA_051954235.1 Xanthobacteraceae bacterium | reverse complement strand
CCGAGCCATTCGGCCTTGCGCGGCAGGTCGATGGTCTTGACCTTCTCGAGCTTGATGGTGCCCTTGGCCATCAGGTCGTTGAGGTCACCCTCGGTCGAACCCGAAACCTTGGCGCGATAGAGGTCGACCTTCATGGTCGGCCGATGATCCTTCTCGGTCCAGGTCGAGGGATTGCAGACGCCTTCCATGCCCGCCGGCACCCAGTCGGCCTTCTGGTAGAAGCCTTTCTTGACATTCGGCCCGTTGACGCCGCCGTTCTTGGAAGCCCATTCGATGGCTTCCTTCATGTAAAGCGCGGTGCAGACCGCGGCGACGTAATGCACCGGGCGATAGACCTTGCCGGTCGGGTCGGACATCTTGGAAATTTCCATGACCGTCTTCATCCCGGGCGCGTTGCCGCCCCAGCCGACCGCGGTGCGCAGCGGGAATACGACGCCGTCGGCCGCGTCGCCCGCAGCCTTGGCGGCGTTCTCGTCCATGCCCCACACGTTGCTGAGGAACTGGACATCCACGCCCGCCGTCTTACAGGCCTTCATCACCGAGATGTTGGAGGCCGCGGTGTTGCCAAGATAGGCGTAGTTGGCGCCGGAGCTCTTCAGGCTCAGGCACTGCGCGCTGTAATCACCGGGTGTCAAAGCGAATACCAGCGGCGGCAGCACTTCGAAGCCAAGCTCCTTGGCGATGGCTTCGCCGGCGGCCTTCGGCGCGTTCGGGTAAGGATGGTTGGCGCCCATGTGAACGAACTTCGGCGCGCCGCTCTTGCCCTTGGCCTTCCAGTCTTCCGCCGCCCAGGTCAATTCCGCGCGCAGGGCGTCGGAGTAGCTCGGGCCATAGAAGAAGTTGTACGGCGCAGGCTTGGCCTTGCCGCCGGCGCCGGTCGGGTCCGCAAGCGCGGCCGCATACGAGCCGGAGATGTCGGGGATCTGGTCCTGTGCGACGAAGCCGGTCAACGCCTCGGTGTCGGCGGTGCCCCAGCCCATGATGGCGGAAACCTTCTCAGCGCCCGACCACTTCTTGTACTGCGCGATGGCGCGCGGCACCTGATAGCCGTAGTCGACGCTGTCGAGATCGACCTTCACGCCGTTGATGCCGCCGTTCTTGTTGATCCAGGCGAAGGTGTCGACGATCGCATGGCCGTAGGGCGTGCCGACGTCGGACGTGCCGCCTGAATAGTCGGCGAGGTGGCCGATCTTGATGGACGATTGCGCCAGCGCGCCGCTGGCGCCGAGCACGACCGCAAGCGCGGCGCTGCCGAGCAGGGTGGTGATTTTCATGGGTCTTCCTCCTGTTGATTTATGACGTGGTTCGAACGCCGCCCGCACCGCGCTTAGTGCGAGAACGGATAGAGTTTCCAATAAGCCTTGATCTGGTGCCAGCGGTGCGCGAGCCCGTCCGGCTCGAACACCAGGAACACGATGATGATGGTTCCGATGGCGATCTCGCGCAGGAAGGTGATGTTGGTCTTCAGGCCGAGCGCATGATCGATCGGGCCGCCGGCGAGGATCGCGGTGATCCATTCCATCGCTTCCGGCAGCAGGACGACGAAAGCGGTGCCCATCAGGGTGCCCATGACGGAGCCGAGCCCGCCGATGATGACCATGGCGAGGAACAGGATCGAGCGCTCGATGCCGAACCCTTCGTAGGACACGACGAGCTGATAATGCGCATAGAGCGCGCCGCCGATGCCGGCGAAGAATGCCGCGATGCCGAAGGAGAGCGTCCGGTATTTGGTCAGGTTGATGCCCATGATCTCGGCGGAGAGATAATGGTCGCGCACCGCGATCAGCGCGCGGCCGTCGCGCGACCGCATCATATTGGTCACCAACAGGAAGCAGACGACCACATAGGCGAGCACGACGTAGAAGAATTGGCGATCGCCTTGCAACGTGTAGCCGAATATCGAAAACGGCTCCGCCATCGCCGGCACGGAGCCGCCGGAAAACCACTCGGCACGGGCGAAGAAGTCGAGCAGGATATATTGCGCGGCGAGTGTCGCGATGGCGAGGTAGAGCCCCTTGAGGCGCGCGGCCGGCAGGCCGAACACCAAGCCGACGAGGGCCGTCACCAGACCGGCAAGCGGGATCGCGAAGAACGCCGGGATGCCCATTTTGGTCGACAGGTACGCTGACGAGAACGCGCCGAACAGGAAGAACGCGGCGTGTCCGATCGAAATCTGTCCGGTGAAGCCCACCAGCACGTTGAGCCCGAGCGCGGCGATGCCGTAGATGCCGATCTGGATCAGCAGGCTCAACCAATACTCGTTGAAGAGAAACGGCGCGGCGCAGGTCAGCAAAACGCCGGCGATGGCGAAATTGCGGCTCGTCACCGTCGGGAAGATGGTGGTGTCCGCCGCATAGGAAGTGCGGAAATCGCCGGCGGGGATCATTGAATTTGCCATGATGCGTCAGACCCGCTCGATGTCCTTGGTGCCGAACAATCCGTAAGGCTTGATCATCAGGATAATGATCAGCACGTAGAACGGCGCGACTTCGTAAAGATTGCCCCAGTGCAGATATTGCCCGTCGACGAACTGGGCGAAGTTTTCCAGCAGGCCGATGATGATGCCGCCGAGCACCGCGCCGGCAATGGAATCGAGGCCGCCGAGGATGACGGCAGGGAACACCTTGATGCCGTAGATCGACAGGCCCGACGACACGCCGTTGACCACCGCGACCACGACGCCGGCGACCGCCGACACCGTGGCCGAGATCGCCCACGACATCGCGAACACGTTCTTCACGGAGATGCCGAGCGATTGCGCCGCCTGCTGGTCGAAGGCCGTGGCGCGCATCGCAAGCCCATGCTTGGAGGCCTGGAAGAACCACGCCATCGCCGCCATCATCGCCAGAGATACGATCAGACTCATGACGTAGACGGTCTGGATCGACAGGCCGAGAAAGCTGACCGACTGGCTGGTGAAGATCGGCGGGAACGGCTGCGGATTGACGCCGAAGATCCACTTCATCGCAGCCTGCAACACCGTCGACAGCGCGATTGTCACCATGATCACGGAGATGATCGGCTCGCCGATCATCGGCCGCAGGAACACCATCTGGATCAGAATGCCGAACACGAACATGAAGATCATGGTGATCGGCATCGCGGCGTAGAACGGCACTTGATACTTCACCATCAGTGCCCAGCACACCCAGGCGCCGACCAGCAGCAGTTCGCCCTGCGCGAAGTTCACCACCTGCGTCGCCTTGTAGATCAGCACGAACGACATCGCCACCACGCCATACAGCGTGCCGACCACGAGGCCGTTGACCAGAAGCTGGATGAGGAGTTGCGTGTTCATGAAAATAAGGCTCCGTGCACCCACCGCTTCGTCATGCCCGGGCTTGTCCCGGGCATCCACGTCTTTTCTATCGCGTCGTAATGAGGACGTGGATGGCCGGGACGAGCCCGGCCATGACGGGGAGATTGAAGCACCGTCATCACTCCGCCGCCTCCCTGATCGCGCCGCTCGTCAGGTCGATCACCTTCAGCGTGGTGCGGATGCGTTGGGTGGTGCCGTCCTGGAAGCGGATCACGGTGTCGACCTTGATCTCGCTCTGGCCGCCATAGATGCCGTTGATGATGTCGGCATATTTCTCGTTAATGACGCTGCGGCGTACCTTGCGGGTGCGGGTCAGCTCTCCGTCGTCGGCATCGAGTTCCTTGTAGAGCAGCAGGAACTTCGAGATCCGCTGCGCCGGCGGCAGCGTGGCGTTCACTGCCTCGACCTCCTTGTGCAGCAGCTTGTAGACCTCGGGCCGCGACGACAAGTCGGTGTAGGTGGTGAAGGCGATGCGGTTCTTCTCCGCCCACTTCGAAACGATGGAGTAGCGGATGCAGATGATCGCGGCGAGGTTGTTTCGGCCGTCGCCGAGCACCACGGCTTCGGCAACATAGGGCGAGAACTTCAGCTTGTTCTCGATATATTGCGGCGAGAAGCGGTCGCCGCCGAGCGTCTGCGCCATGTCCTTGATACGGTCGATGACGACGAGTTCGCGGTTCTTGTTGAAGTAACCAGCATCGCCGGAGCGCATCCAGCCGTTGTCCATGTCGGCGACGGAGGCTTCCGGGTTCTTGTAGTAGCCGAGGAACATGTTGGGATGGCGGACGAGGATTTCGCCGACGCCGTTGGCGTCCGCGTTCTCGATCCGCAGTTCGATATCGTCGGCCATCGCGACGCCGGTGGTGTCGGGATCGACGCTGTCCTCACGATGCAGCGTGTAAGCGCCGAGCGTTTCGGTCTGTCCGTAAAGCGTACGCAGCGGCACGCCCATGGCGCGGAAGAATTTGAAGGTGTCGGGGCCGAGCGCCGCGCCGCCGGTGGCGGCAGATGCCAGTCGCGAAAAGCCGAGCCGGTCGCGCAGCGCGCGGAACAACAGCCCGTCGGCGACAGCGGAGTGCTTGCCCTGTTCCAGTGCGGCGAGCCCGGTCTTCATGCCGATGTCGTACAGTTTCTGTTTCAGGGGCGAAGCGTCCATCACCCGCGCGCGGACTTCGGCGGCGAGCGATTCCCAGACGCGCGGCGCGAACAGCACGAAGGTCGGTGCGATTTCGCGAAAATCGTTCATCATCGTCTCGGGCTCTTCGACGAAGTTGACCTTCATCCGCGAGAGAAGCCCCATGCCGAGCGCGTAGATCTGTTCCATGATCCACGGCAGCGGCAGCACCGAGACGTATTCGTCCTCCGGCCCCTTGGGATCGAAGGTGAGGTAGGTGGCGCAATGGCGCAGCACCGAGCCGCCCGACAGCATCGCCAGCTTCGGATTGGCGGTGGTGCCCGAAGTGGTGCAGAGGATCGCCGTGGTGTCGGCGTCGGTGGCGTCGACCAGCCGGTCATAAAGGTCCGGCTCGCGCGCGGCGCGGGCGCGGCCCATCTCCGCCAGCTTATCGGCGGTCATCAGCCGGGGGTCGTCGTATTTGCGCATGCCGCGCGGATCGGAATAAACGATGTGGCGAATGCTCGGCACGCGGTCGCCGAGGCTGAGCAGCTTGTCGATCTGCTCCTCGTCCTCGGCGAACACCACCTTGGCTTCGCCGTAGCTGATGAGATACGCCGCTTCGTCTTCCAGCACGTCGCGATAGAGCCCGAGGCTGAAGCCGCCGATGGCATGGGTCGCGATCTCGGCGGCGACCCAGTCCGGGCGATTGTCGCCGATGATGCCGACGACGTCGTCCTTGCCGAGCCCCAGTTCGATCAGGCCCAGCGCGAAATCGCGGGTGCGGGCATGGTACTGCTCCCAGGTGACCAGCTTCCACAGCCCGAAGTCCTTCTCGCGCAACGCGACCTCGCTGCCGTGCTCGCGCGCGTTGAGCCGCAGCATCTTCGGGAAGGTCGGCGCCTGCGCGGTGCGGGCGTGATAATCGAACGCCGATGGCCTGCTCATGCGTTGGTCTCCAGCGGCCGCGGCGTATCGTCGGGATCGGACAGCGTCTCGTCTTCCTCGCCGAGATAGGCGCTGCGCACATGCGGATCGGCCAGCACGGCGCCGGGATCGCCCTCGGCGATCTTCTTGCCGAAATCCAGCACGACGACGCGATGCGAGATGTCCATCACCACGCCCATGTCGTGCTCGATCATCACCACCGTCATGCCGAACTCTTCGTTGAGATCGACGATGTAGCGGGCCATGTCCTCCTTCTCTTCGAAGTTCATGCCGGCCATCGGCTCGTCAAGCAGGATCAGCTTCGGCTCCAGCGCCATGGCGCGGGCGAGTTCGACGCGCTTGCGCAAACCGTAGGAGAGGGTGCCGGCGGTGGCCTTGCGCACCGATTGCAGATCGAGAAAGTCGATGATCTCCTCGACTTTCTGCCGATGGGCCAATTCCTCGCGCCGCGCGCCGCTGAGCCAGTACAGCGAGCCGGTGATGAAGTTGTTCTTCAGCAGGTGATGGCGGCCGACCATGATGTTGTCGAGCACGCTCATATGATGAAACAGCGCGAGGTTCTGGAAGGTGCGGCCGATGCCCAGCGTGGGGCGGGCATTGGTGTTGAGGCCGGTGATGTCCTGCCCGCGATAGAACAGCTTGCCTTCGGTGGGGCGATAGCGGCCGGAAATGCAGTTGACGATGGAGGTCTTGCCGGCCCCGTTGGGGCCGATGATGGAGAACAGCTCGCCTTCGCGCACGCCGAAACTGACGTCGGTGAGGGCGCGCACGCCGCCGAACCGCAGCGAAACGCCACGCACGTCCAACGCATAGTCTGCCGTCGCGTCCACCGTTTCCCCTCCCTCGATCGGCGTCTTCGACGCTCTTGTGGGCCATGCCCAGATTGCAACCGTTATCCCGGCGCCGGTGAAGAGCGCTCAAGTCGCGGATTTTGCCTGCGAATTCACAGACTGCCAAGCTGCGCCCGGACGCCGCCGGACGATATTGCAAGTTGTCGCATCAAACCGGCCGCACTAAAGTACGACCTTAGTCGCGTGTCTTGTCGTTGTTCTCGTTTCCGCCAGCCATGTTGCCAACAAACGGCCGTCTCACGATTTTCACGATGTCTACGGTAAAGCCGATCGCCGGAATGTCTTGCCTCCGACAATTCCGGCGGCAATGTGAACAATTGGCGGTGGCGACGCGCGGTTGCGGTACCATCGAGCCGTTCCGATCATGATCGCGGCCGATCATCTGAAGCGGATCGCGTTGTGGGCATCCGGATTGAGCGAACGCGAAATCGAAGTCGCGCGCGCCGGGATGAGTGAAAGGGCCTTCGCGGCCGACGAATTCATCTGCATGCGTGGCGATCAATTCGAATACTGGACCGGCGTGGTCACCGGCCTGGTCAGGATCGGAACCATTTCGCATGCAGGCAAGGCCGTGACCTTCACCGGTCTCACATCAGGGGCCTGGTTCGGCGAAGGCTCGGTGCTGAAGAACGAGACGCGGCGATACGACGCGGTGGCGCTGCGCGACAGCCGCATCGCCTTGATGGAGCGCGCGACCTTCCAGTGGCTGTTCGAGAACAGCGTCGGGTTCAACCGCTTCCTGGTCTCGCAGCTCAACGAGCGCGTCGGCCATTTCATGGGATTGCTTGAATACGGCCGCATGCTGGATCCGACGGCGCGGCTGGCACGCTGCATCGCGTCGCTGTTCAATCCGATCCTGTATCCTGACGGCACCCGCCAACTCGACATTACCCAGGAGGAAATCGGCGCGTTGTCCGGCATGTCGCGGCAGAACGCCAACCGCTGCCTCAAGGCGCTGGAAAAGGAAGGCGTGCTGCGGCTCGAATATGGCGGGCTCACCATTCTCGATCTGGACCGGTTGCGGCGGTATGGGGAGTAGGTTGCGATTTCTATTCGACTCTCCGCACGTCATGGCCGGGCTTGTCCCGGCCATCCACGTCTTAGGGCTTACAGCTATTGACGGAATGATCCGTCGTCATGCGCGGACTGATCCGCTCATCCATCTTCTTGAAGAAGGACGTGGATGGCCGGAATAAATCCGGCCATGACGAAAACTGAAATTTATCGAATGACAGTTCGGCCTTACGCCACTGCCGCCGGCGGCATGGCCAGCACGGAATAGATCGCCGGTGCGTCGGTGGAAGCGCGCAGCTTGCGCGCCACTTCCTGGTCGCGCAGCAGTCGCGCGATCTTGGCCAGCGCCTTGAGGTGATCGGCGCCCGCGCCTTCCGGCGCCAACAGCAGGAACAGCAGATCGACCGGCTGGCCGTCCATCGCTTCGAAGTCGATCGGCCGCTCCAGCCGCGCGAACAGGCCGAACAGTTTTTCCAGCTTCGGCAACTTGCCGTGCGGAATCGCGATGCCGTAGCCGACCGCGGTGGTGCCGAGCTTTTCCCGCTGCAACAGCACTTCGAAAATCGCGCGTTCACTCTGACCGGTCAGTTCAGCCGCACGCGCAGCGAGTTCCTGCAGCGCCTGCTTCTTGCTGTTGACCTTCAACGCCGGAAGTATCGCCTCGGGCGCGACCAGATCAGTAATCATCATGGAGCATTCCGAGAAAGAAGTTTGACCGCCGATTGCGAAACAAGATTGCGAAAGGTTTGGATTTGCGAAACGTGTCCTGACCGTCTCAGACAGGCATCAGACACGCCGCTCGAAGCTGCTTCGGCCCACTCGTTCCAACCATTGTAGCACCGCCACCCACGCCTGCTAAGGTCTGAATTCGCTCGCGACCTTCAGACCCGATCAATCAGATGGACCAATCGCGCGGACAATGCAACCGCCCCTCGGCCCATCCCACAGGTCCCCTGTCAAGGCGGCGGACCATAGGGACCGCCCGACGGGGCGTCAATGGCGATTGCAAGCGCGCGAACGATAAAACCTGTCCATCCCGGCCTGCCGAAACGATCGGTTTTGTCGCCTATTTATACGCGAACAGGCCGGGTTCCATCATGACGCGCCGCGTCAACGGCGGCCAAGCACCGATGTTGCAATGCATTTTCTGTTTTGCGATGAAGCGCGCCAATAAGGCGGCGTCGCCACATCCGATGCTGCATGCGATCGGATGCGGCGCGCAGTCTTTCGCGCGCGATTTCGTTAACGCGCAGACGATGCGCCGCGTTCACGACGCGCGCGGCTGCACCTCGGGCGGATCAATCCAGCCGACATTGCCGTCGCCGCGCCGATAGATGATGTTCACGCGGCCGCTTCCGCCATGCTGGAACACGATCACCGCAGCACCGGTGAAATCCAATTCCATTACCGCTTCGCTCACCGACATGCGTTTCAGCGAACTGGTCGCTTCGGCGATGATGACGGGATTGTACGCCGTGACTTCAACGTCGTTGTCGTCATCATGGCTGAGCGCTTCGAGCACGTAGCTGCGCGTATCGAGCGGCCCCGCCTCGCGCGCGGCGATCACCGCCGCCGCCCCATGCGACTTGCGCGCCGCGCGATCCGTCAGGCGAGCTTTGTTACGCCGCAATCGCTTTTCGATCTGGATAAGAGCCTGGTCCGCACTGGCATAGGCATCGGTGGCGTTGGATTCGGCTTCGAGCGTGATGCCGGAATCCAGATGCAGCGCACAATCGGTTTTGAATCCAAAGCCGTCCTTACTGAAAGTCATATGACCGGAATAATTGCCGTCGAAATATTTACGCAGCACTTCCTCGGTGCGGTCGCTGACGCGGCCGCGCAAGGCCTCACCGATATTGATGCTTTTGCCCGAGACTCGAATGCTCATGTCGTACCTCGATTCATCAACCTCATGGGGTGCCGCGAATCCATTGTCCGTGACACCCGCATGACGGAGTATTCCGACGAATGAGGTTGCAATCAAGCCCGTTCGATGTCGCCGCGATGATAGCAACGTGATCGAATGCGGTAGACCTTTCGGGCAACACCGTCCGCGCGGCGACGGCCACGACGCGGTTGATACCAACCCTTGCGTATGACGGTTAACGTCCTACTAGAGCGTTTTCGATTTTGATGGAAACACCTGCCATACAACGATGCGCGCTCCCTCTCCCATTGGGAGAGGGTTGGGGTGAGGGGTTACAGCCTCAATAGCGATCGATCCCCCTCACCCGGAGCCTGCGGATCCGACCTCTCCCCGATGGGGAGAGGTAAAGCACCGCCCGGGACGATTCAGCCAAAAGCGAACAGACTCTAGCGGCCGGCGGCGCGCGCCGGTCCGAGCAGGCTCTGCTTGTCGCGCCGCCGCTGCACCGACGACGGAATCCGCAGCGCCTCGCGGTATTTCGCCACGGTCCGCCGGGCGATATCAATTCCCGTTTCGCGAAGCCGTTCCACGATGGTATCGTCGGACAGAATATTGTCCGGCTGTTCGGCATCGATCAATTGCTTGATCTGGTGACGGACCGCTTCGGCCGAATGCGCCTCGCCGCCGTCGGCGGCGGCGATCGATGCCGTGAAAAAATATTTCAGCTCGAACACGCCGCGATTGGTCGCGACATACTTGTTGGCGGTGACGCGCGAGACCGTCGATTCATGCATCTGGATCGCGTCCGCCACCGCCTTCAAATTCAGCGGCCGCAGATGCGCGACGCCGTGCGCGAAGAAGCTATCCTGCTGCCGCACGATCTCGGTCGCCACTTTGAGAATGGTGCGGGCACGCTGATCGAGCGCGCGCACCAGCCAGGTGGCGTTTTGCAGGCAATCGCTGAAGTAACTCTTGTCGCCATCCTTGCGCGCGCTCTTCGCAAGCTGCGTGTAGTAGGTCTGATTGACCAGCACCTTCGGCAAGGTGTCGCTGTTGAGTTCGACCAGCCAGCCGCCGTCCGCACCGGGCCGCACGTAAACGTCGGGCACCACGGTTTGCACCTTGACGCTGGCGAATTGCAGGCCGGGCTTCGGATTGAGCCGGCGGATTTCCGCGATCATGTCGCTGAGATCGTCGTCGTCGACGCCGCACAGCTTGCGCAAACCGGCGATGTCGCGCCGCGCCAGAAGATCGAGATTGTCCACCAGCGCCTGCATCGCCGGATCGAAGCGATCGCGCTCGCGCAACTGAATGGCAAGGCATTCGCTTAAGTTGCGGGCGCAGACGCCGGACGGATCGAAGGTCTGCAATACGCCGAGCACCGCCTCGACCTGTTGCTGCGTCGCGCCGAGTCGCTCCGCGGCATTGCCGAGATCGGCTGGCAGATAGCCGGCCTCGTCTACCAGATCGATCAGGTAACGGCCGATCATGCGCTGCGAAGGTTGCGGCAGCGCCACCGACAGTTGTTCGGCGAGATGATCGGCAAGCGAGGTTTCGGCCGCGACGAAGGCTTCGAGGTTGTAGTCGTCGTCGTTCGAAGCACCGCCGCCCCACTCGGTATAAGCGGTGGGGGCGGCGTCCTGCGCGGCGCGCGCGGCGGCGTCCGCCGGCTCCTCGGGAAAGACGTTGTCGAGGCGGGTATCGAGCGAGCCTTCGATCTCGGCGCGGCTGCCGAGGTCCGGGCTCAGCCATTCCTCCTGCCCGCCCTCCGGCGCAGCTTCGAAGCCGTCGGCGGCGGCCGTCTCGTCGCCGGCTGCTTCGCTGTTGCCGGCAGCTTCACTGGCCCCATCGGCGTCGTCGCCGGCGCGCTCCAGCAGCGGGTTGCGCTCCAGTTCGTCTTCGACGAAGGCGGCGAGGTCGAGGTTGGACAGTTGCAAGAGCTTGATCGCCTGCATCAACTGCGGCGTCATCACCAGCGCTTGCGACTGGCGGAACTCTAGCTTTTGCGACAGCGCCATGAAGGCAAAAACCGTTCCATCAATTGGTCCGTTTCTTGCTTAACTGCTTCGCGGCCGGAAGTACACGGCCCGCTGGTGCGGGGCGCGATTTGTGATCGGCCAACGCCAAGATCGCCGCCTCAGTATCCCGGATGCGATGCGGCGCAAGCGTCAGCGCCGTGCCGCTTCGCTGATCCGGGACTGTCACGAACGACACCGTCGATACGGTCCCGGTTCTGCGGCGCACCGTTGCACGCCGCGCCGCGCCCGGGACACGGGTTCAGCTACAGCCGGAACTCCTCGCCGAGATACAGCCGTCGCACGTCGGGATCATTGACGATGGCGTCCGGGTCGCCTTCGGTGAGGATCTGGCCGGCATAGACGATATAGGCGCGGTCGGTGAGACCGAGCGTTTCGCGCACGTTGTGGTCGGTGATCAGCACGCCGATGCCGCGATTGGTGAGATGGCGCACCAGGTCCTGAATGTCACCGACCGCGATCGGGTCGATGCCGGCGAACGGCTCGTCCAGCAGCATGTAGCTCGGCCGCGTCGCGAGCGCGCGGGCTATCTCGACGCGGCGGCGCTCGCCGCCTGACAGCGCGATCGACGGCGACTTGCGCAGCCGCGTGATGTTGAATTCGTCGAGCAGCGAATCCAGTTCCTTTTCGCGCTTCTTGCGGCTGGGCTCGACCACTTCGAGCACGGCGCGGATGTTCTGTTCGACGGTGAGGCCGCGGAAGATCGAGGCTTCCTGCGGCAGGTAACCGATGCCGAGCCGCGCGCGCTGATACATCGGCAACCTGGTGACGTCGTGGCCGTCGAGTTCGATCTTGCCGCGATCCGCCTTGATCAGGCCGGTGATCATGTAGAACACCGTGGTCTTGCCGGCGCCGTTCGGCCCGAGCAGGCCCACCGCCTCGCCACGCCGCACATAGATGCTGACGCCGCGCACAACCTGCCGCGAGCCGAAACTTTTTTCGATGCCGTGCACGGCGAGATAATCGGTGCGCTGCGCGGACCCGGCGGTCGCCGCGCGACGTTGCGCCGGTTGCGGCTGAGGCTGAGGTTGTCGCGCTTGCGGTTGAACCTGCGGCGCGGCAGCGCGGCGGGCCACCGGCGGCGCATCGCGCACCGGCTGCTCCAGCATCGCGCCGGCGCCATTGTCGAGCGCGGTGATGTCGGCGCGCGCGCGCGCAAAACCTTGCTGGCCACGTTGCGGCGGCTTCCGCCGGAACATATCGCGGAGATCCACCATGCCGCGTCACTTGGCCTTTGCGAGTTGCCGCCGGATCGCGACGGTGAGATTCACTTCGTTGTTACGGTAGTCGTCCGGCGTGAACAAATCCGTACCGGATCGGCAAAGCCTTGTGCGTGCGATGGTCATATCGGTGATCCTATCGTCCGAGCAACGGGATCGGCGGCTTGGCTGCGGGCGACGGCGCCGCCGGTGTCGATGACTTCGCGCCGCAGCCGCCGCCTTCGGACTGAATAAACAGCCCCTGCACCCGGCCGCTGTCGGATTCGACGCGCGACACGCCGGTGGTCATGTTGACGAACAGGCGGTCGCCGCGCAGCACGTTCTTGCATTGCGTCAGCACCACGTTGCCTTTCATGGTGATGAGATTGCTGCGCGTGTCGAAGGTGGCGAGATCGCCGGTCACCACCTGTTCCTTCTGCGTCACCACCACGCCGCCGCGCGCCTCGAGCCGGCGAATCGACGACGACCCACCCGGCCCCGGCGACGCCGCCTTCATCGCGGCCTTGCTCGGCGCAGGCTTGCCTTTGTCGGCGCCATTCGACGAATCGTAAAACACCACCAGCGACTGCGACTGCATGGTGGTGTCGCCCTGCACCACCTTCACGTTGCCGGAAAAGGTCGCTTCCTTTTTTTTGTCGACCATTTCCAGCGAGGCGGCCTCGATCTGGATCGGCTGGTCGCGGTTCTGCGAGAAGCCCTGCATCGCGTTGGGCACGCCTTGCATCGCGCCTTGCGCGCGCACCTCGGTGCCGGCGCTCAACGCCAGCAACAGCAGCGCTCCGCGGCACAGCGTCAGACCGCGCGCGGCGTATTTGGAAGGGGTCAGTGCCGTGCTCATCGGGACCCGCTGCGCTTGTTGCTGGAAGATCGTTTCGACGGCGACGACTTCGATGACGGCTTCGACGATGACGGCAACGGTTCGGGATCCTGACTCAAATTGAACACGGGCTCATTGCTGCCACCGCCGCTGCCGCTATCGCCGCTGGTGCCCAGCGGCGGATTGTTGGCGGCGGCATTCGGCTGCTCCATCACCAGATTCATTCTCACATTGCCTTCGAAGCGCACCACGTCGCCCTTGTCGATGATCCGCAAGCGGTCGGAATCGAGCGTGCCGTTGAGGAGCTTCACCGCCACCGGTTCGTCCGAGGTCACCAGACCCTTGTTGATATCAACCAACGCCCGCGTCAGCCGGGCTTCGTAACCGGTGGAGGACTGCAAGAAGATATCCTTCTTCAGGTCGAGAAGCTGTGACTTGGTGTCGAAGACCCCGGTATGGGCATCCATCGTCACCGTCGATTTGTCTTCCATCGTCACCCGCGCCCGGATCGTCGCCAGTTCGACGTGATCGGGATCGGTCAAATCCTGCGTCGCGCTTTTGGCCCAGACCTCGTAGGGCCGTTGATCGGGCGAAAAGCCGGACATGTGCGGCGATTCCATCGTGATCTTGGTTCCTGACACCACCAGATTATCGATATCGACCGGCAAGTCCGGCATCAGCACGCGGAACGGATTGAAGACCGACACCAGAACGATCGCGGCCAGCGACAGCACAACCCCCGCAGGAACCGCGATCCGCAGCACGCGCACCAGCCGGCTGTGCCGGGCGGCGGCGGCAAAGCGCGCCTCCAGGCCCGCCTGATAGGCCGGACTTTGTGCCGAGTACACCGCGCCTCCTGCATCACGAGAGTGGCCGACCGTCCCGACCGCCCACGATGAATATCCCTGATCCCAATAACTTACGGTTACGTATCGACGATTCCGCCGGGTCCCGCCGGCGGTCCCCGACGAGGGGGCGAAACCTTCTGCTCAAATGTTGTGTTCAAATGTTGAAATCCCGCGCCGCGCCGGCAAGGCACGGCCGTCCCCAAGCCTTAAGTCCCAAATCCGATTATGACATAGGCGCGCGGCCTCGGTCACGCCAGCCCGGCGGGCGGGGCAGATCAGGAGTGGGCGAAGATGTCCTCTTCCTCCCAGCCGCCGAGGTCGAGCCGGGCGCGCGAGGGCAGGAATTCGAAACAGGCCCGCGCCAGATCGGTGCGGCCTTCGCGCGCCAGCATCGTGTCGAGCCGGGTACGCAGCGCATGGAGATGCAGCACGTCGGACGCCGCGTAGGCCAGTTGCGCCTCGGTGAGCGTATCCGCGCCCCAGTCGCTCGACTGCTGCTGCTTGGAAAGATCGACCCCGAGCAGTTCGCGCACCAGATCCTTGAGGCCATGGCGGTCGGTATAGGTGCGGGTCAGCCGCGAGGCGATCTTGGTGCAATAGACCGGCTGCGGCATCACGCCGAGCGCGTTGGAAAGCGCGGCAAGATCGAAGCGCGCGAAGTGGAAAATCTTCGTGATCTTGGGGTCGCCCAAGAGCTTCTTCAGGTTGGGCGCGTCGGTCTGGCCTTGCGGAATCTGCACCACATCGGCGGTGCCGTCGCCCGGCGAAAGCTGCACCACGCAGAGCCGGTCGCGATGCGGATTGAGCCCCATGGTCTCGGTGTCGATCGCCACCGAATCGGTGTAGCGGCCAAGGTCCGGCAAATCGCCGCGATGCAGACGGATGGTCATGTGAGGTCGGTCCTGATTCCGCGCGAAATAGCGTACAGGGCCGGCTTAAACCATTCATGCGTTCTCTGGCAATCGCACAACCCAAGCTCAAAACGAGAGCCGAGAACCCGCTGTCTAATCATTCGAAGCTCAAACCCATGTTTAATAGACACCAATTCCAATGAACTTGAGAACTTGATATGAACAAAGCATGGGAAAAGAGAATTGGATCGGCGCTATAGTTGGCTTGGCGGGAAGCTCCATATTGACTGCGATCCCCCAAAAATTTCCGCAACAGAACGACTGGCTTTTCTATGGAGGCGGCGCGGTCTTCTTGGTTGTCTTCTTCATCGCGGTGATGTCGCCGGTGCTGAGAAAGCTACGAGTCAAACCTGAAGAGAATAAAATGGCTCAGAAATTTACGTTGTTTAAACTAGCAGACGAAGCTTCAATCCAACAAGCAACAGCCCTCGACATTTCAGTTCGAGGATTCGAAGAAGTTGAGGGAATCTCGGCTGGTAAAAATGCGGCGATTGGAACCGCAACGTTTGAACGATTTGTGGTTGATGCATCAAAACCGGAAAAGCCAGACGGCAGTCGAACTGAGTAAATGAGCGTACAGCTTGGGGAATGCGACGCGCTTTGGCGATGGCCGCCAACCGCTAACATACTTCTTGATGTTAGAACTTTGACGCCCTCCTTCCAAAGGCGAAAAATCTGCATCCGTCACACCAATATTACCGTTCCTGCCTTCAACTACGATCGCTTCATTTCCGGACCCGCGAAATGTTACGCCATCAAAAGAGACCCCATCGCTATCGACCACGCGGGCCATATGGTCTCCAGACAATTCTCCTCCATTAATTCGAATGTTTTTCGATCCAAATATTCCGATTGCGTAACCCGGCATATTGATTGCTCTCTCGCTACTCTGCACGGTGCTAGGATTCAAGAAGACTAAGCGATTCGCATCCGACCGGCGACCTTGCCCAGATCGCATTGCGCATAAACCCGCAACACGAAAACCATCGTCCCGCGAGGGCGGAGACACATAGGCCGTGTCGTTCGTGAGGTAGGTTGCGCGAGGGATTTTGGCGGACGCCTTCATCACCAACCGCCAAGGGGTTCCGGATCCGCTTTCGCGGGGACGACGCTGAGGCTGTTCGATCCGACCTGCTACATCGCGCTTCCATCGATCGTGGATGGGAAACACGACAGCGCTCGACGGGCGTATCCCAAATTCAATAGGAGGGGGCACAAAAGAGTGGTGCCCAGGAAAGGACTCGAACCTTCACGACCTTGCAGCCACTGGCACCTGAAGCCAGCGCGTCTACCAATTCCGCCACCTGGGCCCGGGCCGGTTGATACGGATCGGCCGCGCAGTTGTCAAACGGCAAAACGCGGCTTCTCGCGGAGACCTGCTTCGCGGGGGCGATGCGGCCCGTTTCGCTCGGCCGAAAATTGCCATGCCCGGCGCAAATCCGCTATACAGCGGCCGAAACAGCCACGACTTCGCGGCATCAGGGCCTTTGGGCCGGTTGAGGTGATTCCATGTCGTCCTATGTGACTTCGAATTCAGACACCCTCGTCACCGTGTTCGGCGGTTCGGGTTTTCTGGGGCGGCATGTCGTCCGCGCGCTGGCGAAGCGCGGTTATCGCATCCGCGTCGGCGTGCGCCGGCCCGAACTGGCGGGACACCTGCAACCGCTCGGCAAGGTCGGCCAGATCCACGCCGTGCAGGCCAACCTGCGCTATCCGGCCTCGGTCGAAGGGGCGACGCGCGGCGCAGGCATCGTCGTCAACCTGGTCGGCATTCTGGCCGGCAGCGGCGCGCAGACGTTCGATGCCGTCCACGTCAAGGGCGCGGCCGCCGTGGCGCAGGCCGCAACGCACGCCGACGCCCGGCTGGTACATGTCTCGGCGATCGGCGCCGATGCCGAATCGGCCTCCGCCTATGCCCGCTCCAAGGCCGCCGGCGAAGCCGCCGTGCGCGAGGCGGCGCCCGAGAGCGTCATCGTGCGGCCATCGGTGGTGTTCGGCCCCGAGGACGATTTCACCAACCGCTTCGCCTCGCTGGCGCGGCTGATGCCGGTGCTGCCGCTGGTCGGCGGCGGCGAAACCAAGATGCAGCCGGTCTATGCCGGCGACGTCGCGACAGCCATCGCCGATGCAGTCGACGGTGCGGCAAAGCCAGGCGCGACCTATGAACTCGGCGGGCCGGAAGTGCTGACCTTGCGCGAGATCAACCGGATCATCCTGTCGATCACCGACCGCGAACGCACGCTGATGCCGCTGCCGTTCGGCCTCGCCAAGCTCCAGGCGCTGCTGCTGCAATTCGCGCCGTCGCCGCTCACGCTGACCCGCGATCAGGTCACCTTGCTGCAATCCGACAACGTGGTGTCGGACGCGGCCCGGGCCGCCGGGCTGACGCTGGAAGGGCTCGGCATCACGCCGGATTCGCTCGAGGCCGTCGCCCCGCAATACCTGTGGCGCTTCCGCCCGCAAGGCCAGTTCCAGCGCAAGAACGCGTAAGCGTTACGTGAGTCGTCCCCGCGAAGGCGGGGACCCGGACTCCGCAGCAGCGGTGATATCAGGAAAGCGCCTGTCGCACGCCCCTGCCATAACAATCAAAGCCAGGGGTAATGGGTCCCCGCCTGCGCGGGGACGACAGAAGATATCGTTCAGAACCCCAGCGCCAGCGCGATCAGGCCCAGCGTGCCGACGATCACCCGCCACCAGGCGAAGAACGTAAAGCCGTTGCGGGTAACGTAGCTCAAAAACGCCTTCACCACGATGATCGCGGTGATGAACGACACCACGAAGCCGATGGCGATGATGTAGGAGTGATCCAGCGTCATCGTATGACGGCTCTTGTAGAGGTCGTAGACGAAGGCGCCGAGCATGGTCGGGATCGCCAGGAAGAACGAGAACTCCGCCGACGCGCGTTTGTCGGCGCCGAGCAGCATCGCCGCGACGATAGTGGCGCCGGAGCGCGACACGCCCGGAATCATGGCGGTGCATTGCGCGAAGCCGATGGCGAGATAGGTCGGCAGCGGGAAAGCGGTGGCGTCGTGCAGGCGCGGCTTGAGATTGAGTTGATCGACCCACATCAGCACCGCGCCGCCGAGGATCAGCGAGAAGCACACCACCCACGGGTTGAAGAGGTAGCTCTTGATATACCCGCCGAGCAAGCCGCCGATCACCGCCGCCGGCAGGAACGCCACCACCACGCCGATGACGAAGCGCCGCGCGGCAGGGTCGGTGAACATGCCCAGCGCTACCTGCCACAATTTGACAAAATAGATGGCGAGAATGGCGAGGATCGCACCGAGTTGAATCAGGATCGCGAAGCTCTTCCAGAAATCGTCGCCGCCCGCCTCGAAAAAGCGTTCGACCAGTAGCAGATGGCCGGTCGACGATACCGGCAGAAATTCCGTGACCCCCTCGACAACGCCAAGGATCACCGCGCGAATGGCATCAGATATCATGGGAACTTTCGCTTTCAGGCAGGCGAAACGTCGGCACTTTTCGCTGATTTGCCGGTTCCTCGCAATGTCGAATTGCGCAAGTCCCCTGCCTGAATCCGCGGCCAACTAATGCTTCGGTCGCACCGCCTTCAGGCGTAAGTAAGGCCCGCGCCGCCGGCCGGCCCCGCGATTTCGCGCTGCCGGAGACGCTTTGTTAAGGACGAAAACCTATCTAGGGACCCGATGCTCACGCTCTTCCATCACCCGTTCTGCCCTCATTCGCGTTTCATTCGCCTTGCGCTTGGCGAATACGGGCTCGACCTGACGCTGGTGGAGGAACGACCCTGGGAACGGCGCGAAGAGTTCCTGATCATGAACCCGGCCGGCACCACGCCGGTCTTGACCGCCGACGGCATTCCTCCGGTTCCCGGCGTCACCCTGATCGCCGAATATCTTGACGAGGTCTGCGGGCCGTCGCGCGGCGATCGCCGGCTGCTGCCGCAATCGATGGCCGAGCGCATCGAGGTGCGGCGGCTCACGGCCTGGTTCAACGAGAAATTCTTCGAGGAAGCCTCCAACCCGCTGGTGACCGAGCGCATCTACAAGCGCTTCATGAGCGAAGAAGACGGCGGCGGCGCGCCGTCCGCCGACGTGATGCGCGCCGCCAAGGCCAACGTCCGCTATCACCTCTCCTATATCGGCTGGCTGGCGCGGACCCGGAACTATCTCGCCGGCGACCGCCTGACCTATGCAGATCTGGCCGCCGCTGCGCATCTCTCCGCCATCGATTATCTCGGCGACGTGCCGTGGAACGAGGACGACGCCGCGAAATCCTGGTACGCACGAATCAAGTCGCGCCCCTCGTTCCGGCCGCTGCTCTCCGAATGGCTGGCCGGCGTCCCCGCCTCGCAGAGCTACGTCGATCTGGATTTCTGAGGCGGGATCGATCGAGGCTGAATTGCTTTGTGAGCCTGATCGGGAATTTGTGTGTTGCGCGGAATTGCAACATGGAAAGCGTCATACTCCGCGAAGGCGGAGTATCCAGTACGCCGTGGCGGTCAAATTTCCCATGCGCTAGCTCGGATTACTGAATCGTCCGCCTTCGCGGACGATGACGCCTCATTTTCGGTCAGGCTCCCGGGGTAACGGCAACGTTTCACATCCAAGCGTCACGCAGGCCCCCCGCCTTGATTTCACGGCGCAAGCCCGGCATTGCTCGGCGTCATGAGCAATCCTCCCTTCTTCACCCGCGACGGTGACCGCTTCGTTCCGACCGAGATCGGCGTCAGCCCGTGGGACCGCAAGTCGCTGCACGGCCGCGTCGTGGTCGGCCTGCTGGCTTTCGTTATCGAGGAACGTCACGGCGACGACGCCTACATGCCGGCGCGCCTGACCGTCGATATGTTCCGGCTGCCGGGCCTCGATCCGGTCGAGGTGACCACGCGGCTGGTCCGCGACGGCAAGCGCATCAAGGTGGTGGAGGCAGAGTTTTTCAGCGGCGGCGTCAGCATGGCGCGCGCGTCGTGCCAACTGTTGCTCCGAACGCAGAATCCGCCGGGCACCGTCTGGTCGCCGCCGACCTGGGATGCGCCGAAGCCCGACGACCTGCCGCCGCCGGATCCGAAGCTCGGCATGAACGGCATGTGGGCGGTGCGCCGCATCGCCGGCGCCATCGGCACCGTCGGCCCGCGCAAGCTCTGGATGAGCGAGGTCCGCGACGTTGTCGGCGGCACGCCGATCACGCCGTTCGTGCGGGTCGCGACCGGCGCGGATTTCGCCAGCCCCTTCGCCAATGCCGGCGATGAGGGCCTCGGCTACATCAACAGCGACGTCACGCTCTATCTGCACCGGCTGCCGGTGACCGAATGGGTCGGCTACGAGGTAGTCAATCACCACGCCACCGACGGCGTCGCCATCGGCGAATGCTGGCTCTACGACGAAACCGGGCCGATCGGCACCGCGAGCGTCGCCGCGCTCGGCCAGCGGCAAATGATGGGCAAGCCGCCGCCGTAGAGCATGATGCGCTGAAGCGAAATCGGAGATCGTCACCCTGAGGTGCTGGCGCGTAGCGCCAGCCTCGAAGGGCGACGGCCGCGATCCTTCGAGGCTCGCTTCGCTCGCACCTCAGGATGACGACACGCGCTTCGATTCGAGCCGATCACACTCCAGCGGCGACTCTGATCCACGCCGTCACTCCAAATGCAGCTTCATCTCGTCGCGCGCCTTCAGCGCCGCGCCCTGACGGCCGACGATCTTCGCGATGCGCTCCGGCGCGAAGTTGAGATCGACGAAGGCCGGCGCGGTGTTGGCGATCTCGTGATAGGTCGCGATCAGACCGTCGCGCAACTGCATCACCGAGACGCCTTCGAACATCGCACGATTGCCATTCGCTTCCGGCAGCTTCGAGCGATAGCTGAAGGTATAGCGCGCATAGAGCGTTTTCCCGTCGCTGACCGGATCGTGCATCACCCAGCGAAAATCCTCCGCCGTGCGATAGAACCAGTCGTCGATCAACTCCGCGATCTTCGCACGGCCCGCGAACGCGCCATAGAACGCGTCGTGATAGACGCCGTCCTCGGTGAACAGCGTCGCGAACCTTTGACCCTGGCGTTGCTCAACAGCATCGCAGAATTCGCGAAGCATCGTTGTCGCATCCATAACGCTCCCTCCCGTCATGCCGGATTTATTCCGGCCATCCACGTCTTGCTTGTAGCTATCCTAGAAAGACGTGGATGCCCGGGACAAGCCCGGGCATGACGAATTCAGAATGGTTCAGGCCGAAAACTCTCCCACCGTCGCCAGCAGCCGCGCGATGTCTTGCGGGCGCGACAGGCGGTGGTCACCGTCCTGCACCATGGTCAGCACCACGTCGTCGCTGGGCAGGGATTCGGTGAGGCGAAAAGCGTGACGCCACGGCACATCCGGGTCTTGCGCGCCTTGCAGGATTCGCACCGGACAGCCGACATCGATGCTGCCGCCGAGCAGCAGATGCTTGCGGCCGTCTTCGATCAGGCCGCGCGTGATCGGATAGGGATCGCCGTACTCCGATGGCCGCATCCAGACGCCGTTGGTTTCGATCTCGTGCTTCACCGCGTCGGGGAAATCCTTCCACATCAGTTCTTCGGTGAAGTCCGGCGCCGGCGCGATCAGCACCAGACCGGCGAGCGGCGTGCCGCGCCGCTTCAGCTCGCGCGCGACGAGAAGCGCGATCCAGCCGCCCATCGACGAGCCGACCGCGACCGTCGGCCCCTTGCAGAAGGCGTCGAACACCGCGAGCGCCTCCTCAAGCCAGCGCCCGATGGTGCCATCGACGAATTGCCCCCCGGATTCACCATGGCCGGAGTAATCGAACCGCACGCAGGCGCGGCCGTGCGCGGCCGCCCAGTCGTCGAGCGCCACCGCCTTGGTGCCGGCCATGTCGGAATTGAAGCCGCTGAGCCAGAATAGGCCGGGTGCATCGCCACCCTGCGCGGTGCCCTGCCGCGCCCGCACCGCGATCCGGCGGCCATCCGCGCCCTCGCCGACCGGGACGAAGTCCGGCGCGGCCGCCTCCTCGGTTGCACTGGTCATGAATGGCTTCTCCGTCGATCCGATACGCGCCGTACTGTCGCTTGCGTAACCGCCCGGCGCAATCTATGTGAGCGCTAGGTGAGCGGGAACCGCGACGGCAGCGTGACCAAAATGCCGCGTGGCAAGGGTTTTGCCGCATAAGGGCTTGCGATGCTTGCCCGCTGGCGCGGTTTCCTTCACACTACAGCCTTCATTCACAATTCTGGAGAAGTACCCATTCGCCGTCCTAACAGAGCCCCGCCCGTCGCCGCCAAGGATGGGCCGCGCACCAACGACGAAATCCGCAACGCCCAGGTTCAACTGATCGATCAGGACGGGGTCAACCACGGCGTGGTCGAAACCATCGCCGCGATCAAGCTCGCCACCGAAGCCGGCATGGACCTGGTGGAGATTTCGCCGAACAATAATCCTCCCGTATGCAAGATCATGGACTACGGGAAGTTCAAGTTCCAGGCGCAGAAGAAAGCCGCCGAAGCCCGCAAGAAGCAGAAGATCGTCGAGATCAAGGAGATCAAGCTCCGGCCGATGATCGACGACCACGACTACGACGTGAAGATGCGGGCGATGAAGCGGTTCTTCGAGGAAGGCGACAAGGTCAAGATCACCCTGCGCTATCGCGGCCGCGAAATGGCGCACCAGGACATCGGCACCAAGCTGCTCAACAAGGTGAAGGACGAGGTCGCCGACCTCGCCAAGGTGGAGCAGGACGCCAAGTTCGAAGGCCGTCAGGTCGTCATGGTGCTGGCGCCGCGCTGAGCGGGCCAGCCTCTTTCTAGTTCTACGCAACAAACCTATCGACTGGTCGTCCCCGCGAAGGCGGGGACCCATACGCCGCAGCGATTGCGAGGCGAAAAGCGCCGGTTATTTTGCCCCTCTCACGCCCTACCCTATAACCAGGACGGGAGTCTGGGTCCCCGCCTTCGCGGGGACGACTGACGGAGATACGTCACCCCACGACTGGCCAAGTCCCCTCTCCCGCTTGCGGGGGAGGGTTAGGGAGGGGCCGCTTGAGGCCGCAAGCGAATTAGCGAAATCGCCCTTTCGCGAAATCTTGCCTTTCGCCCAATCCTCTGCCATAAGCCCCATCTTCATCGCCCGGCTGATTAAGGGCTGCCGTGGCGGTGAGCCGTGCGGATTTATTCCGATAAGGAATAATCGAGCACTTTCAACGCTCTAGCGAGCATTTCAGCCACGTAACCGCCTTCCGGGGCGGCTTTTTCCGTGGCAAGAGGAGAGCCAAATGCCCAAGCTGAAGACCAAATCAGGCGCCAAAAAGCGCTTCAAAGTGACCGGGACCGGCAAGGTGGTGTCCGCCCACGCCGGCAAGCGACACGGCATGATCAAGCGGACCAAGAAGCAGATTCGTCAGCTTCGCGGGACCCGCATCCTGTTCAAGACCGACGGCGACAACATCAAGAAGTATTTCTTGCCGAACGCCTGACGGCCTGTCCGTTGCCACCTCGCCGCATCGCGCGGCGTCAAATTTCCCAGTCATTTGAAGGAGATCGGTCATGTCTCGCGTTAAACGCGGTGTGACGGCTCACGCCAAGCACAAGAAAGTCTACAAGATCACCAAGGGGTTCTCCGGCCGCCGGAAGAACACCATTCGCGCCGCCAAGGCCGCCGCCGACAAGGCGCAGCAGTACGCGTTCCGCGACCGCAAGCGCAAGAAGCGCACTTTCCGCGCGCTCTGGATCCAGCGCCTCAACGCCGCCGTGCGTCCGCTCGGCATGACCTACAGCGTGTTCATCAACGGCCTTGCCAAGTCGGGCATCACCGTCGACCGCAAGGTGCTGTCGGACCTCGCCATCCACGAGCCCGCGACGTTCCAGGCGATCGCCGAGAAGGCCAAGGCCGCGCTCGCGGCCTGATCGTATCCGCCCGGCCGCGATCCCTGACATTTTCATGATGTCGTCATGGCCGGGTTTGTCCCGGCCATCTACGTCTCTACGGCGTCGATGGCCTGTACCACGCGGGTGCCCGGATCATCTCCAGGCATGACGCTGTGCAGGTGGTGGCCATCCATGTCCGATCTCCAAACTCTGCAATCCCAAATCCTCACTGACATTGCCGCCGCTGCCGACGAAGCCGCGCTCGAAGCCGTGCGCGTCGCGGCGCTCGGGAAGAAAGGCTCGATCTCGGCGCTGCTTGCAACGCTCGGCAAGATGTCGCCCGACGAACGCAAGTCTGAGGGCGCCAGGATCAATCTCGCCAAGGATGCGGTGACGCAGGCGCTGACCGCGCGTCGCGACGTGCTGAAGAACGCCGCGCTCAATGCGCGCCTTGCGTCGGAGACCATCGACGTCACGCTGCCGCTGCGCGATACGCCGGCCGATGCCGGCCGCATCCATCCGCTGAGCCAGACCTGGGACGAACTCACCACCATCTTCGCCGACATGGGTTTCGCGGTGGCCGAGGGTCCGGACATCGAGACCGACGACTACAACTTCACCAAGCTGAATTTTCCCGAGGGGCATCCCGCGCGCGAAATGCACGACACCTTCTTCTTCAATCCGAAGGAAGACGGCTCGCGCCTGCTGCTGCGCACGCACACATCGCCGGTGCAGGTGCGCACCATGCTGAGCCAGAAACCGCCGATCCGCGTGATCTGTCCGGGTCGCACCTATCGCATCGATTCCGACGCGACGCACACGCCGCAATTCCATCAGGTCGAAGGCCTCGTGATCGACAAGGGCTCGCACCTCGGCCACCTGAAGTGGATTTTGCACGAGTTCTGCAAGGCGTTCTTCGAAGTCGATCACATCAACATGCGCTTCCGGCCGTCGTTCTTCCCGTTCACGGAGCCGTCGCTGGAAGTCGACATCCAGTGCCGTCGCGACAAGGGCGAGATCCGCTTCGGCGAAGGCGAGGACTGGCTCGAGATTCTCGGCTGCGGCATGGTGCATCCCAACGTGCTGCGCGCCTGCGACATCGATCCCGACGTCTATCAGGGCTTTGCCTGGGGCATGGGCATCGACCGCATCGCCATGCTGAAATACGGCATCGCCGACCTGCGCCAACTGTTCGAAGGCGACGTCCGCTGGCTCAACCACTACGGCTTCAAGCCGCTCGATATCCCGACGCTCGCGGGAGGATTAAGTTCGTGAAAATTGCGGGCGCGAATTCCGCAGCGAAGGGTAGCGCCCCCACCCTAACCCTCCCCCGCAAGCGGGAGAGGGGACAGGTTTTCTGTGTCGCAAGTACCCTGCCTCACCACCAACTAAACTCGGTAGCCAGCCGTGTTAACATTAACCTCTCCAAGCAACGAAGCGCGCTCCCTCTCCCGCTTGCGGGGGAGGGCTGGGGTGGGGGCAAAATGGACGACGAACAAAAGCCGTCATGGCAAGTCACGTCGAAACAGCGCGGCCGTGCGCGTGCGCTCCGGAAGAATCTGCCGGATGCCGAACGCGCTCTTTGGTCGATGCTGCGAGGCCATCGTTTGAACGACCTTGGCTTTCGCCGGCAGTTTCCGATTGGGCCTTTCATCGCCGACTTCGTTTGCCACACCGCGCACCTTGTGATCGAGATCGACGGCGGGCAGCATTTTTCTGACGCCGGCGAATTGCGCGACGCGCGACGAACCGCCTACATCGAGAGCCAGGGTTTTCGCGTGCTGCGATTCAGTAATCACGACGTTCTCGCAAATCGCTCCGGCGTCTTGAAAACAATTGCAGCCGCCGTCGAAGAAAGCGCCCCCGCCCCGACCCTCCCCCGCAAGCGGGAGAGGGAGCAGGCAGACATCGCGGCGATGTCTGCGCCGAGCAACCGAAAAACGTAAACTTCAATGATCGGCACGAGCGAAACGCAAGTCAAATCAGGCTGGCACAACCTGCCCCCTCTCCCGCTTGCGGGGGAGGGTTGGGGTGGGGGCACTCCAGCGATTCCGCAAATTTCGCCGGACGAAGGTACAGATCAATGAAATTCACCCTCTCCTGGCTGAAGGATCATCTCGAGACCGACGAGCCGCTCGACAAACTTGCCGACAAGCTCACCATGATCGGGCTCGAGGTCGAGCACATTGAGAACAAGGCCGAGCAGCTCAAGCCGATCCGTATCGCGCGCGTGATCTCCGCCGTGCAGCATCCGAATGCGGATCGTTTGCGCGTGTGCATGGTCGATATCGGCGATGGCGGCGCTCCGGTGCAGGTGGTGTGCGGCGCGCCCAACGCGCGCGACGGCCTCGTCACCATCTTCGGCCCGCCCGGCACTTTCATTCCCGGCAAGAACATCACGCTCAGCGTCGGCTCAATTCGCGGCGTCGAATCGCGCGGCATGTTGATCTCCGGCGCGGAGATCGAGATCTCCGACGACCACAGCGGCATCGTCGAGCTGCCGGCGGATGCGCCGATCGGCACGTCCTATGTCGAATGGGCCAGGCTCGGCGATCCGGTGATCGAGATCAATCTCACGCCGAACCGACAGGACGCCACCGGCGTCCACGGCATCGCGCGCGATCTCGCCGCCGCCGATATGGGCAAGCTGAAGGACCCCGGCATCAAGCCGGTCAAGGGCGAATTCCCCTGCCCGGTGCAAGTCACTGTCGAAGACGCGACGCTGTGCCCCGGCTTCGCGCTGCGCCTGGTGCGCGGCGTCAAGAACGGCCCGTCGCCGGAATGGCTGCAACAGCGCCTGACTGCGATCGGTCTGCGCCCGATCAACGCGCTGGTCGACATCACCAACTTCATGACCTACGACCGCGCGCGGCCGCTGCATGTGTTCGACGCCAGGAAGGTGAAGGGCAACCTCACCGTGCGTCCCGCGCGCGACGGCGAGGAACTGCTGGCGCTCGACGGCAAGACCTACAAACTTGACCCGTCGATCTGCGTCATCGCCGACGATCACGGCGTCGAATCGCTCGCCGGCATCATGGGCGGCGAGGCGTCGGGCTGCGATGAAAACACCACCGACGTGCTGATCGAATCGGCGCTGTGGAACGAGATCAACATCGCGCAGACCGGCCGCAAGCTCGGCATCAATTCCGACGCGCGCTATCGCTTCGAGCGCGGCGTCGATCCCGCCTTCATGGTGCCGGGGCTCGAACTCGCGACCAAGATGGTGATGGAATTGTGCGGCGGCACGCCGTCGGACAACGTCGAGGTCGGCAAGGCTTTCCCCGACGACCGCGTCATCGACTATCCGCTGTCCGAACTGAAGCGCCTCACCGGCATCGAAGTGCCGCTGCCGGAAGCGCGCGGCATTTTGCAACGGCTCGGCTTCATGGTGGCGGGCAACGGCCCGATGGTGAAGATCGCGGTGCCGTCGTGGCGCACCGACGTGCACGGCAAAGCCGACATCGTCGAGGAGATCGTGCGCATCGTCGGCGTCGACAAGGTGCCGATGATGCCGTTCCCGCGCGGCGACAATCCGCGCAAGCCGGTGCTCACCACGCTGCAATCGCGCACCCGCCGCGCCAAGCGCGCGCTCGCCGCGCGCGGCATGGTGGAGGCGGTGACGTGGTCGTTCATCGCAAAACCTCACGCTGAACTGTTCGGCGGCGGGCAGCCCGCACTGTCGCTCGCCAATCCGATTGCCGCCGATCTCTCCGACATGCGGCCCTCGCTGCTGCCGGGGCTGATCGCGGCGGCGCAAGCCAACCACGATCGCGGCTCGGACGATGTTGCATTGTTCGAAGTCGGGCAAATTTTCAAGGGCGATCGCCCGCAGGATCAGTTCACTGCGGCGAGCGGCGTGCGTCGCGGCTTCGCGGCGGCGCAAGGCTTGGGCCGAAGCTGGACCGGCGCGGCGCAGGCCAGCGCATTCGACGCCAAGGCCGACGCCTTCGCGGTGCTGGCGGCCGCCGGTGCCTCCGTGCAGGCGTTGCAGATCGCGCCGGGTGGCGGCGACAAATTCCCCGCGTGGCTGCATCCCGGCCGCTCCGCCGCGATCCAGATGGGGCCGCAGAACGTGCTCGGCTATTTCGGCGAATTGCATCCGCGCGCGCTGGAAGCTCTTGGCGCCGATGGTTCGGTGATGGCATTCGAGGTGATCCTCGATCGCATTCCGGAAGGCAAGGCGAAAGCAACCCGCGCCAAGCCGCAGCTCGATCTGCCGGCGTTCCATCCGGTCGAGCGCGACTTCGCCTTCATCGTCGCGCGCGACGTGAAAGCGGCCGACATCGTCCGCGCCGCGCAGGCCGGCGACAAGAAGCTTGTCACCAATGTCACCGTGTTCGACGTCTATGAAGGCAAGGGCATCGATCCCGACAAGAAGTCGGTGGCGATCGCGGTGACGATCCAGCCGCGCGAGAAGACCCTGACCGATCAGGAAATCGACGCCATCGCCGCGAAGATCGTCGCGGAAGTGACGAAGAAAACCGGCGGCACGCTGCGGGGATAGCAGCACCCCTATCGTGCGCTGTTGAACCGCGCAACTCTCCACACCGTCATGCCCGGCCTCGTGCCGGGCATCCACGTTCTTGTTGCCTCACACGACAAAAGACGCGGATGGCCGGGACATAGGCGTGCGAAGCGACGCCGTTCTTCGAACGGCTACGCCCGGCCATGACGCTACGCTATATGCAAGGCGCAACCTTCCCTTGAGATCGTACGCGAAGCGTCTCACCATCCTCATCGTCGTCCCCGCGCAGGCGGGGACCCAGACTCCGCAGCAGCGATCGTGCGAAAAGCGCTTGTTGATCGCTCTGGCGATAAAAGTAACCCCAGGGGTTCTGGGTCCCCGCCGGCGCGGGGACGACAATTTTCGTGTTGCCAATCCGCGCGACGATAACGGTATCTACTCCCTCTTGAACACGCCCTTCGCGAGATCGGCGGCGAAGAATTCGACTTGTAGCGACTTCGCCTTGCCGCGTTGGCGATTGAACGTCACCGTCGACACCGAGCCTTGCGCGGCGACCTCGCCGTGCAGGTCGACGACGAACGTATCGCCGTCCCAATGGCGCAGCGGAAACACCTTGCCGGCCTCGTTGCCGAGCAGCAGCAACAGCTTGCCGTCCTTGCGCACAACCACGGCGTCACCGAAGTACTTGTTGACGTAAGTGCCTTTGTAGAGTTCGGCGGCGGCTTCTGCTTTCGGCTTGGCCGGCGGCGTCTTGCCGAGCAGCGAACCGACCGGCTTCATCATCTCGGCGAAGCGCGGGCCGTAACCCGCGTACCAGTCACGCGTGATGGTGCCGAACTGCGCCAGATCGGAAAACTCCGCGCACAGCGTTTCCACCGCGCCGGTCGGCGCGGCGTTCGACAGCACCACAATCCCGACATCGAGCGACGGGATCATCGTCAGACAGGTCGCGGCGCCGAGCAGGAACGCGCCGGAATGCGACAGCACCACGCGGCCGGACGGCGCAACGCCGACATTCATGCCGTAACCGTAGAAGCCGGCCCGCTCGGCGGGATTCGACGGCGGCGTGGAAATCACCTGCGGCCGCAGCGCCTCACGCAGCGCAGCCTTGTCGATCAGCGGCTTGCCCTCGTGCACGCCGTTCGCCAGCACCATCGCCATCCACTTCGCCATGTCGTTGGCGGACGACGAGACGCCGCCGGCGGGCGACTGCTCGTCGGGCTGGCGTTGATCGTGCGGCTGATATTTGCCCTCCCCCACCGCGTGATTGTCGCGGCTGATGAAATCCTCGAAACGCGAACTGGTGCGGTTCATGCCGAGCGGCAGATATAGCGTGCGGTCCGATAGCGTCGCCCAATCGAGCTGCGACGCCACCGCCACCGCTTCCGCCGCCGCGGTCAGGCCGAAATTGGTATAGGCGTAGCTCACGCGAAACGGCGCCAGCGGCAGGTAGCGCAGCCGCTTCAACACATCCTCGCGCGGATAATCGAGAAATTCGAGATCGTCGCCAGCGTGGTCCGGCAACCCGGAGCGATGCGCATAAAGATCGCCGATGGTGACCACGCGGCTCACCGCTTTATCCGACAGCGCGAACCACGGCAGATACTTGACGACCGGATCGTCCCACTTCACCACGCCCTTGCCGACCTGCGCGGCGACGACGCTGGCGCCGACAGGCTTCGACAACGATGCCAGTTGAAACACCGTGTCGGCATCGACCTTCGCGTCTTCGCCGCGCTTGCGCACGCCAAACCCCTTGGCGTAGACGGCCTTGCCGCCGCGCACCACGGCGACCGACATGCCGGGCATGCCGGACTTCTTCATGATCTCGGCCGCAAGCTCGTCCAGCCTGTTCACCGCCGCGTCGATCTGCTCCGGCGGCGCCGGCACCGCGACAGCCTGCGACGGCGGCAGCTTGGCATCGTTCGCAAGGTCGAAGGCTTGCGCGCGATCGAACGGTGACGCGCACAGCGCCGCGCCGATTGCCAGCGCCGACAAAAGATCGATCCCGCGCGCCATCATATCGTCCTTGCTTTCAAATTCGGTTATCGTTGCGAGTCATGTCGAACGGGCGGATTTGCCCTTAGCGCATTCTGGACAAACTGCGATTGAAATAGCGGCCGTCACCCTGAGGTGGTCGCGCAGCGACCCACGAAGGGCGACGGCGATCCTTCGAGGCGCCACGCTTCGCGTGCCGCACCTCAGGATGACGCCGTCGCGCAAACCTAAGCTCATCTTATTCCAGCATTCAAGACTTGCATCCGTTACGACAATTGCGTCCCGTTGCGACAGGGGCTATCGCAAATGGCGGCGACGGCAGCAGCCGTCGATCGCTTATGCCTATCGACTTGCCTATCCTCTGTCGTTCCAACATCGTTTCGGTTCGATCCATCGCAGGCCATGCATGACCCTTCCCGGCCTTGACGGCTTCAGCTTCGCGGCCATCGCCGTGCTTGCCGTCACTGCGTTTGTCGCCGGTCTCGCGCGCGGCTTCTCCGGCTTCGGCTCGGCGCTGATCTTCATGCCGCTTGCGAGCGCGGCGATCGGCGCGCAGGTCGCGTCGCCCCTGCTCTTGATCGTCGAGATGATCGCCGCCGCGAGCCTGGTGCCGGGTGCGGCGCGCATCGCCAATCGCCGCGAGGTGATGCTGATGGCGATCGGTTCGCTGGTCGGCGTCCCGCTCGGCACGCTCTTTCTGATTCATGCCGATCCGCTCGCGGTGCGCTGGATGATCGTCGCGCTGATCGTGCCGCTGCTGATCCTGATGATGGCCGGCTGGCGCTATCCACGGCCGCCGACTGCTCCAGTGACAACGCTGGTCGGCGCGCTCGCCGGTTTCTTCGGCGGCGTGGCGCAGGTCGGCGGCCCGCCGGTGGTGCTGTACTGGCTGCGCGACGCGACGACAGCGGCGGTGACGCGCGCCAGCCTCATCCTGTATTTCGCGGTGTCGGATGTCATCATCCTCGCGAGCTATCTGTGGGGCGGGCTGTTCACGCGCACGGTGATCGGCCTCGCGCTCGTCGCCGGGCCGGTGTTCGGTGTCGGGTTGTGGATCGGCTCGCACATGTTCGGCCTCGCCAGCGACTTGACGTTCCGCCGCGTCTGCTACGCGCTGATCGCCGCCTCCGCGCTCATCAGCCTGCCGCTGTTCGATGGGCTGCTGCGCTGACCCATACGAAGTCGTCCCCGCGCAGGCGGGGACCCAGAACCCCTGGCCTCGCGATGCTTCCGCAGGCATTCCCGGTATTCTGCTTCACATGTGAGTGGCAGATGTTTTCCGAAACTCCTCTTCAGGGAGTCTGGGTCCCCGCCTGCGCGGGGACGACGAGAGACTTGCTTGGTGTGTACGCACGGGACTAGCCTCCATCATCCGTGTTCGACAGGAGGCTCCCCATGCTGCATCGCCGCGATCTGTTGAAACTGTCCGCGCTCGGCGGTCTTGCGTCGTTGACGCGAATGCCCGGCGCGCAGGCGCAATCGGCCGCGAAGGCACGCACGCGCATCGTGTTCCTCGGCACCAAGGGCGGCCCGCGCATCGGGCTCGGCCGTTCCAATCCCGCCAACCTGATCATGGTCAACGACACGCCGATCGTGCTCGATTGCGGTGCCGGCGTCAGCCATCAGCTGGTCGCGGCGCACGTGCCGCTGCAATCGATCAAATACATCCTGCTCAGCCACCTGCATTCCGATCACGATCTCGACTACGGCAACCTCGCCTACAACGCCTGGGCCACCGGCCTGAAGACGCCGATCCACGCGTTCGGCCCGAAGGGCACCGAGGCGATGACGAAAGCCTATTGGGAGGTCAACAAGTTCGACATCGACACGCGCATCGCCGACGAAGGCCGTCCCGATCTGCGCAAGCTCCTGATCGCGAAGGACATCGATGCCGACGGCGTGGTTTTCAAGACCGACGACGTTACCGTCACCGCGTTCCGCACGCCGCATCCGCCGATCGTCGATAATTTCGCCTACAAATTCGAGACGCCGGACGGCGTCATCGTGTTCTCCAGCGACACCGCCTACAACCCAAAGCTCGCCGAGTTCGCCAAGGGCGCCGACGTGCTGGTGCATGAGGCGCTCTACGTGCCGGGCATCGACGGCATCATGAAGAAGGTCACCAACGGCGCGACGCTGCGCAAGCATCTCTTGGCAAGCCACACGACAACGGAAGACATCGGCCGCATCGCCGCCGTCGCGCAACCGAAGCTATTGGTGCTCAGCCATCTGGTGCCGGGCGACAACGATTCGATCACCGACGAGCAATGGCTCGCCGACGTGAAGAAGCATTTCACCGGCAAGATGATCGTGGCGAAGGATCTGATGGAAGTGACCCTGCCGCTGCCGGTGTAGTTCGTCGTCCCCGCGCAGGCGGGGACCCATAACCCCTGGCCTTCCATTATGATTGAAAGCGCGGGCAACAGGCGTTTCATATCACCGCTGCTGCGGAGTCTGGGTCCCCGCCTTCGCGGGGACGACGGCGGTTCTGTTGTGCGCACACCGAGTCCAAATACCTCAGAGTGACGGCTGCGTCTTCCATGCAGCTCGGCGTCATGCCCGTGCGTAGCCGTTCGAAGAACGGCGTCACTACGCTCGCCTATGTCACGGGCATCCACGTCCTTTCATCCGTTCATCGTCAAAGAACGTGGATGGCCGGAACAAGTCCGGCCATGACGGCGAGTTTCGTTTGTGGTCAATGCGCGTGCCGCTTCTTCGCGCGCGGCTTTTTCTGCGGCGGGGGCGGTTTCGCCGGGCCGATCTTCTTCAATGCGGCGGCGGCGGCCTGTTCGCCGCTGTCCCACGCGCCTTCGACGGTGCCGTACAGCGTTTCGTGCGTCGCTTCGCCGGCGATGAAGACGTTGCCGAATGGCTCGCCAAGGAATTTGCGCCCACCTGCCGCACCGGGCGCGGCGGCTGACATCGCGCCGCCGATCAGGGCATCAGCGTTCCAGCGCGTCGCGAAACTGCGCTCGATCTTCGCCACTGCGTCGCCGCCGAACAATCCGCCGAGCCACTCGCGCGCGAACGCCACCATGGCATCCTCGCCCTGCGCCGAAAGATCGGCGCCAAACTTCCCGGCGACATCGACGGTGCACAGTGACGAACCACCGATGTTGGCGACCAACAGCGCGGTGCGCGCGTCCTTGCCGCGCTCGATCACATTCTCGTCGCGGCCGAGCCCGAGCGGATTGCCCGGCATCTGCAACGCGATGCGGTCGTAGCTGCCAAGTCCCAGGCCGGACGCAGCATCGAGCTGACGCTTCGGCAGATCGGGCGCAAACGCGATGCGGCCCGAGGCCAACACATGCGTCGATACGGTCACGACGGCCGCACGCGCGACGATCTTTCCGGCCGGCGTATCGACCGCGACATCGCGATTGCTCCATGCCACGCGCGTCGCCGGCGTGCCGAGCGCGACCGGAATGCCCTCGCCGAGTTTTGTCAGCAACGCACCAAGCCCCTGCCGGCAGACGATGGCGGCGCTGCGCTCCTGCAAGCGTGCGCGATCCATCGCCGACAGATCGCGCAAATCCTTGCCGGTGCTGCTGGCGCCGAGCACGAATTCCACCGTCGATGCCCAATCGCCGAGGTCGTTCGGCAACGCGGCAGCGCAAGCGACATCGCTTCTGCCGCGCGCGGCTTCATCAATGGCGCGGTTGGCGCGCACCAGCGCGGTGAGGAAATCCTCCGCCTCGCCGGCGCGCGCGTTGCGCCGGCCGATGCGGATCTTCTGTCCGGCGCTCGCCGGCGCGATATCGAAGCCGCTGCCGCGCGCCAGTTTCACCAGCGGATTACCGTCGGGATTGTAAAGCGCACGCGCGCCGCGATCGAACGGCACGCCAAACAGCGCGGGATCGGTGCGGCAGCGCCCGCCGATCCGCGGCGCCGCCTCGATCACCACGACGCTGCGCCCGGCAGCTTTGATGCGCCGCGCTGCCGCGAGACCGGCCGCACCGGCGCCGATCACGACAATGTCAACCTCGCGCGGCAACGGCGCGGCCATGATGCGCGACAATGGCAACGCGGCGAATGCCAAGGGGGCCGTCAACACTGTGCGACGCGAGATCGTCATGCGAGCATTTCGAGAGTCGGAGCTTTTCTGGTTTTCTAATGTCGTAGTTGCCGAAACCTGAACGATTTTCGGGAACGCATCGATAAGTTGCCGCATCCATTGGTGTGCGGCAACCGCCATGGTGAATCAATCGTGATTCCGCCGCAGCGAGCATGAACCAAATTGCAATGGCTTCCCACCATAGTTGAAAGACAACAAAGCGGTCAGAACGAACCGCGCGGGGAGAACCTCATGGGCTTTGTGCTCGATACCGTCGGCAAGCTGATTGCCGGCTACCTCCAGAAAGAGGTGCCGGGATATGAACCTTTCACGCCCAGCGATCCGGATCGGCTGCGCGACATCGTCATGCCGGGCGATGTGCTGCTGGTCGAAGGCAACAACCGGATCTCCGGCATCATCAAATATCTGACGCAATCGACCTGGTCGCATGCCGCGCTCTATGTCGGGCCGATCGACGGAGCCGCGGAGCCCGACGGCGAACCGCATGTGCTGATCGAGGCCAATGTCGGCGAGGGCGTCACCTCGGCGCCGCTGTCGAAGTATTTTCCGTATCACACCCGGCTGTGCCGCCCGGTCGGGCTGTCCTACGAGGATCGCTATACGGTGTGCCGCTACGCCATCAATCGCATCGGCTTCGGCTACGACACCAAGAACATCGTCGACCTGGCGCGCTATCTGTTTCCGCTGCCGGTGCCGCAACGCTATCGCCGCCGCCTGATCGCGCTCGGCTCCGGCGACCCGACCAAGATCATCTGCTCGGCGCTGATCGCGCAGGCCTTCGAGGCGGTGCGCTACCCGATCCTGCCGAAAGTGACGCGCACCAAAAGCCGGCAGGCGCGGCGCGAGATCCTGCACATCCGCGATTCCTCGCTCTACATGCCGCGCGACTTCGACATCTCGCCGTATTTCCAGGTGGTGAAACCGACCATCGAACTCGGCTTCGATTACACCGCCCTGCATTGGGCCGACAGGCCGAAGCCGCTCGCGGAGGTGGCGGGCAGTCTCGATCCCTTTCCAGGCGCTGCTGGACGGAGACGCGAAGGGCTCGTGGAAGCGCCGCCGCTCGTTCCTGAAACGGCTGGCGCGCCGCCGCCGCGCGAAGCTGCTGCTGAAGAAATGAGCGTTTGAACGCAAAATGCCCCTGCGTCGTCCCCGCGCAGGCGGGGACCCAGACGCCGTCTCGCCGGTGATACGGAAGACGCTCATCGCCCGTTGCGGAGCCAAAAAAGCACAACTAATCTGGGGGTTATGGGTCCCCGCCTGCGCGGGGACGACGCCCGGGTGTAGAGGCGTTTTACGACGACGAGAAGCATCGCGTTGCATCGACGATAATCGACTGCGCGAAATTGTCGCAGTCTGCACATTTTCCAACCAAGGTTCGTTTGAAAAACAGGCAGCGGTCTTATAGACAAAGCGCGTTAGCGTCGGATCGCGTGGAGCCTTTTTCACCCCTGTGGCAAGCGGGGCGGGCTGTGCCTTCGGCCTGCTTCAACCATAGACCAGTGTTTGGGGGTGCTTCATGCTCGACGAAAAGCTCGAACCGATTTTCAATGAAGTGTTGCAACGCAACCCGGGTGAAAACGAGTTTCACCAAGCGGTCCGCGAAGTGCTGGACAGCCTCGGCGCAGTGATCGCCAAGCACCCGCGGTATGCCGAGGCGGCGCTGATCGAGCGCATCTGCGAGCCGGAACGCCAGATCATCTTCCGCGTGCCGTGGATCGACGACAACGGCAACGTCCGCATCAATCGCGGTTTTCGCGTGCAGTTCAATTCGGCGCTCGGCCCCTACAAGGGCGGCCTGCGCTTCCACCCGAGCGTCTATCTCGGCACCATCAAGTTCCTTGGCTTCGAACAGACCTTCAAGAACGCGCTGACCGGAATGCCGATCGGCGGCGGCAAGGGCGGCTCGGACTTCGATCCCAAGGGCCGCAGCGAGCGCGAGATCATGCGCTTCTGCCAATCCTTCATGCTGGAGCTGCACCGCCACCTCGGCGAATACACCGACGTGCCGGCGGGCGACATCGGCGTCGGCCAGCGCGAGATCGGCTTCATGTTCGGCCAGTACAAGCGCATCACCAATCGCTACGAGTCCGGCGTGCTCACCGGCAAGGGCCTGACCTGGGGCGGCTCCCGGGTGCGCACCGAGGCCACCGGCTACGGCTGCTCCTACTTCGTCGAGCGCATGCTCGGCACCCGCAAGCAGGGCTTCGAAGGCAAGAAGGTGCTGGTCTCCGGCGCGGGCAATGTCGCGATCTACACCATGGAGAAGGTGGCGGAGTTCGGCGGCAAGGTGATCGCCTGTTCGGACTCCAACGGCTACGTGGTGGACGAGAAGGGCATCGACCTCGACCTGCTGAAGGAGATCAAGGAGAAGCGCCGCGGCCGCGTCTCCGATTACGCCAAGGCGCGCGGCAACGGCGCCAAATTCATTCCCGGCGGTCGCCTCTGGGAAGTGCCGGCGGACATCGCGATGCCGTCCGCCACACAGAACGAATTGAACGGCACCGACGCCGCTAACCTGATCAAGAACGGCGTGATCGCGGTGGGCGAAGGCGCCAACATGCCCTGCACCCCGGAAGCCGTGCACGCCTTCCTGCAAGCCAAGGTGCTGTTCGGGCCGGGCAAGGCGGCGAATGCCGGCGGTGTCGCCACCAGCGCGCTGGAAATGCAGCAGAACGCCTCGCGCGACTCGTGGACCTTCGAGGCCACCGAGGAGCGGCTCGCGACCATCATGCACAACATCCACGACACCTGCGCGCAGACCGCCGAGGAATACGGCGCACCGGGCAACTACGTGCTCGGCGCCAACGTCGCCGGCTTCATCCGCGTCGCCGAAGCGATGCAGGCGATGGGCGTGGTGTAAGGGAGACGCCTTTCGCCAACGCAACGACGTCATTACGAGCGAAGCGAAGCAATCTAGAAAGCCATACGGCAAGAGCTGGATTGCTTCGTCGCTAACGCTCCTCGCAATGACGGAGAAATTGAGGGCCGGATTGAATTCATCCGGCCTCTTATCGCAGCGAGATAGAGGTCGATCATGGGCAAAGAATCTCGCGGCATTCAATCGATCGAGGTCGGCGGGCAATTGCTGCGGGCGCTGGCGCGAAGCCTCGAGCCGATGATGCTGCGCGATCTGGCGCGCGAAGCCGGCATGACGCCGGCCAAGGCGCATCCCTATCTCGTCAGCTTCTTGCGTCTCGGCTTGATCGAACAGGACGAAGCCACCGGCCACTATGAATTCGGCGCCTTCGCGCTCGAACTCGGCCTCATCAGTTTGCATCGCCTGTCCGCCGTTCGCATCGCGACGCCAAAAATCGCGGCGTTGGCGCGCGAGATCAATCACGCCGTCTCGCTGGCGGTGTGGGGCACCTATGGCCCGACCGTGGTGCGGCTCGAGGAATCCAGCCACCCGGTTCACATCGTCATGCGCGTCGGCTCGGTGATGGGTATGCTGGAGACGGCGACCGGGCGCATCTTCGCCGCATTCCTGCCGCCCAATGTCGTCAAGGCCGCGCTGGAGACGAAACTCGACCGCCTCGGCGTCGGCTACTCCGACAAGAAATCGCCACACAGCACCGAGACCGAAGCGATGCTGGCCGACATCCGCAAGCGCGGCATCACGCGCGCCATCAGCGATCCGCTGCCCGGCGTCAATGCGTTCGCGGCACCGGTGTTCGATCACACCGGCGCCGTGGTGCTGTCGATCACCGCGATGGGCCCGGCCGGCACCTTCAACACCGACTGGCACAGTCCGATCGCAAAAGCCCTGCTCCACTGCACCCACGACATTTCATTGCGTCTGGGCTATGCGAGCCATCGGCCACACGGCAAAGGTTGATTCAGGTCGGCAGAATAAACCGCACCAGCAACAACCCGGCGCCGACCAGAAACACCAGCGACAACGACACCGCCGCCGTCACTTTGCCGCCGACCTCGCGGATCACCCGCAGATCGACGCCGAGGCCGAGCGCCGCCATCGACAGCACGGTGAGCACGCTGGCGATCGTCTGGACGACCGGCAGCGCCGCATCGGGAATCAGCGCGAACGAGCGGCACGCCGCCAGCACGAAGAATGCGATGATGAACCACGGCACCGCCTTGAAGAAACCGAGCTGCGCGCTCTGCCCCTCCCCGCCGCGCGTAAGCCGGCGCGCGCCGAGCGCGATGCAGGCCACCACCGGCCCCAGCATCATTACCCGCACCAGTTTCACCAAGGTGCCGATCTGCACGCTGACCAACCCCACCGGCACCGTCGCCGCCAGCACCTGCGGCACCGCGTAAACGGTGAGCCCGGCGAGAATGCCGTACTGCGTTTCCGAGAGTGCCATCAGCGGCACAAGGATCGGCAATCCCAAGACGATGATGACGCCGAGAATGGCGGTGAACGAGATCGACGAGGTGATATCGTCGGAATTGGCATTGATCACCGGCGCGACCGCGGCAATCGCCGAGTTGCCGCAGATCGAATTACCGCAGGCGACCAGGATCGCCATCCGCGTCGACAGTCCCAGTGTACGGCTGATGCCGTAGCTCACCAAAAGCGACAGCACGACGATGATGACGATCGCCGCCAGCAGAGCCAAGCCCGACGACGCGATCACCGCGAACGTCACCGACGCACCGAGCAGCGCGACGGCGATCTCCAGCAGTTGCTTGGCGCTGTAGGCAATGCCGGCGCGCCATCGCGGTCCCGGCGTCCACGCCGAGCGCAGCGCCATCCCGAGCAGGATCGCGATCACGATGGCTTCGAGATAGGGATGGCCCAGCGTGCGTTCCTGCACCGCCTGAACGCCGACCGCGAGCGCGGTGACGATGGCGCACAGCGCGATGCCGGGCAGCAGCGTTGCGATCCTGGTCACAAGGGTGGAAGGGCTGGCGGGCTGGCCGGCGGAGCGGAGTTGATCTGACACTTAAAAGAATATCCCTCAATGCAGAAGGAATATGCGTTGCGGCGCCAATAATTGGAAATATTATTCTCTCATACTCCGATAGAGATAGGTTATGTCGCTCAATCTCCACCTGTTCCGCATGTTCGCGGCGGTCGTCCGCACCGGCAGCTTCTCACGCGCCGCCGAGGCGCTGAACATCAGCCAGCCGGCGATCTCGAAAGGCGTTCGCGACTTCGAGTTACAGGTCGGCTGCCGCCTGCTCAATCGCACGCCGAAGGGCGTGGTGCCGACCGACGAAGGTCTCGCGCTGTCGCGCCATGCTGAGGCGCTGTTCGCGGTGGAGCGCGCCGCCGAGGACGAACTCTCTGCACTGCGCGGCCTGCATAACGGCTCGCTGCGGATCGGCGCCAGCACCACCATCGCGACCTATATGCTGGCGCGCTATCTCGGCGCGTTTCATCGCGCGCATCCCGATGTCGATCTGTTTCTGGTCAGCGCCAACACCCGCGATATCGCCGAGCAGATGGCCAATCAGGATATCGACATCGGCCTCGTCGAAGGCCCGGTCGAGGTGCGCGGGCTGACGGCGGTGCCGTGGCAAACGGATGTCATGGCGCTGGTCGTCGCGCCGGATCATCCGTTCGCGCGCGACACGCAGCCGATCGATCCGAAACGGCTTGCCGATGAAATCATGATCGTCCGCGAGCCCGGCTCCGGCACCCGCGAGGTGGTGGCGCAGGCACTCGCGGCGCATGGCATCGAGCCGACGCGCACGCTGGAAATCGGCAGCACCGAGGCGATCAAGCAGGTGGTCGCCGCCGGCGTCGGCGTCTCCATCGTATCGGAAGCCGCGGTCGCCGATCAGGCCGAACAGGGCCGGCTGAAACTGATCCCGATACAGGGCGTGACCATCGCGCGCAGCCTGTGGCGACTGACATCGCCCGGACGCGTTGTTATGCCTGCGGCACGCATTTTCGAAAAGATGCTCGGCGACCGGAAGGCTTTCCCGAGCGAACCGGTGCTGACGATTATCTGACGTCGACCTGCCGCGCACCCTCGACGCCGGCAAATCCGGAGGTCTGCGCCGTCGAGAAGCAGGCAATCCGAACCAGCACGATCAAGACCACCGCCAGCCAGAACAAGGTCAACCCGACACGCCTGCGTGGCCGCACGCGCACGCCGGTTTCGACGCGTGCGTTCTCGTTCCGCATGTACGGAACAACGCTGCCATAAGCGTCAAATTGCTGCGCCAACATTCCGGCTCCGCTCGTCATCCATCGCACCAACATGGTGTTGTGCGCGGAGCTTCCTGACAATGGTTGGGAATTTCGAATTTCGCCGCGATCGGAGATGCTTTGCTGCGTCCGCCGCGTTTCGCCGGCCAAACCGTTCTGTCGCGGCCGGGAATGGTACCGAATGACCGGAGGTGGCGGTTGAACTCTGCCACGTCTCTCTGTAGACAGACCTCCGCTGGGCAGGGATTCTGCGGCCACGATGGCCGCCGCCCGGTCAGCCTGTTGGGGCGTAGCCAAGCGGTAAGGCAGGGGATTTTGATTCCCCCATGCGGAGGTTCGATCCCTCCCGCCCCAGCCAGTTGAAAACGCTCAATAATTCGCGATTTTCGTGTCTTCGTCCTCAACGGATAGTTTCTGAGCGTCGACCTTCATTGGGCCAGAAGAGCGATCCTGATCCGAGGGCAAGAGCACCTTGGTTTGGCAGCACCGAACCTGAAGTCAAAATCACTTACGCCGCAACAGGCTTTTTCCGCGAAATTGTCGCTCTGCTGTTCGTCAATAAAGGCGAATTCGGACTGAGCCAATCGCGCCCGTTGAGCGACACGACTCTCAAATCTTGATAGCAACAATGCCGATCGGGCCCTTGTGGCTTGTCCCTGGGCCGCATCCGCGATGACTTCGCGGCTCCAAATATGATGCTCGCCGCGCTCGCCGGATTGATGGTCCCGCTCGCTCTCGCTGCGCACGGTGAAGCGCGGCGGCTCAGCGCCGGCACACTAGGGACGCTGCGGCGCGGAGTTATCGACAAACGTAACCGGAGTGCCTTTCGCGACCCGCGCTGCGACACGCTGAGCATCCCAGTTGGTCAGACGCACGCAGCCGTGGGATTCCGCTTTCGAGACCTTGTCCGGCCACGGCGTTCCGTGAACGCCATAGCCATCGGCAGAGAGATTGATCCACACGGTACCGACCGGATTGTTGGGACCCGGCTTGATCGTAAAGGGCTTGCGCGTGTGAACTCCCTTGAAGTGATAGGCGGGATTGTAACGGTAGGTCGGATTTTGGCTAATCCCGGTCACTTTCAGCATCCCGGTTGGAGACGGCTTTTCCTCGCTCCCCACGGTGGCGGGATAGAATCCGATCAGCGAACCTGATTTGTCGAAAAGCTTTACGGTTTGCCGGCTCTTGTCGATCTCGACCCGATTGGCTCTTGAAGCGGCGGCTTCATCTCGGTCGCCGGTATCGATCACGACGATCGTATCGCCCGGACGATTGAAGTGTTGCCCCGGATTAAGCGCCGCCAGCAGCCCCTCACTCATATGAAATTTCTCGGCCAACGCTTCGCGAGGAGTTGTAAAGCCCAACTTCGGGATATGCTTCATGTCCTCCATCTTGGCCGGAAGCTTCTTCAGGAAGGGGCCCGCGACATCCTTGTCGGCAATCGTATAGTTTCTGGTCACCGGTCGATCGTCCGTTCGCAAAGCTCGCCAAACTTCGTCCGTCAGTGCGTCGGAGTTCGGCAATTGTTGAAACTCCGCAAAAGCGCGTAGTGCCTTCCTTGCGTTTTCACCGAATTTTCCGTCGATCTCGCCGGGCGAGAAGTGCGCGCGATCGAGCAGAACCTGGACCCGAACGCCAATTGGCGTCGGCTTGTCGCTTTGCGTGAATTTTCCGGACGGCTCGGCTGCGTCGATCGCAGCCTGGTTCAACTTGGCGCCGAACGCGGGACCGATGAAGAGCACAGTCGCGATTGCGAGAATGATCTTCGTTGCATTTCCACGCGACACCGAATCCTCCGGTCACGCTGCGAGAGAAGCATTCTCGACCGTCCAATAAGCGCAGAAGCAGTCGCGATCACCGCGTCGCTTCCGATGCAGATCGTTCTATCGACGACAAATCGTTATGTCGTAACGAACGGGAGAAGCTGGCAATTGTTCCACCGTCGCCACTCGCGGAGTCGAACGGAGCTATCGATGGATTTACCCTGGCAGGCCATGGCCGGCGACTGGATCGGTTGCTTGCCCGCCTGAGACGGGTGGCTCTCCTTCACCGAAACCGGGAAGGAACCGATCGATGGATCCTGTGTTGAAAGCGGAGATATCGTCGAGGAAGCATTGTGCGTATCGTACGCCCTACTGACGGTGCCCGACCCACACGCTTGCGCGATGAAGCTGGCGATAAACTCAAACCTCCACCGCGCGGAGTCGTGGAGCCAGCTCCCGAGTTGGCGCCCGAAGATGTCGAGAAGGCGCGCAAAGGCTATCTGTTCACACGATTTTGGATCACTGCGCGAGGCTTTTGGGGCACGGCCGGGCATAGACTGGCATGGCCTCTTTCGATCGCCCTGCTTCTACTGATCGTCTCAAACGTAGCCTTTCAGTATGGCATCAATGTCTGGAATCGATTGATCTTTGACGCCATTGAGAAGCGCGATGCAGCGACGGTCTTCCGCCTCACCGGCATCTTCTTTCCTTTGGCAATCGGCAGCGTCCTCCTCGGGGTCGTCCAGGTCCTTACGCGCATGAACATCCAGCGCCGTTGGCGCGCGTGGGCGACCCATGCAGTCGTCTCGCGGTGGTTGAAGAATGGGCGCTATTACCAGCTCAATCTGGTCGGGGGAGATCACCAAAATCCGGAGACCCGGATCGCCGAAGATCTTCGTATCGCAACAGACTCGCCGGTCGATTTCGTGTCCGGCGTCGTCTCGGCCCTGCTGTCGGCAGTGACCTTCATCGTCGTGCTGTGGACGATCGGCGGAGCACTTGCGTTGCCGTTCGGCGACAAAGTGATCACGATACCAGGATTCCTCGTCGTCGCCGCCATTCTTTACGCCGTCATCGCATCCGGCTCGATCGCGGCGATTGGCCGCCGCCTCGTCGGAATTTCCGAAGACAAGAATCAGGCCGAGGCCGAGTATCGTTACGTTCTCACTCGCGTCCGCGAGAACGGCGAGAGTATCGCGTTGCTTGGCGGCGAGGAGGAAGAACGTGCCGGTATCGACAAGACGTTCGACAAGGCTCTCACGCAATGGAAACGGCTTGCGGGACAGTACATGCGCACCACGCTGGTTTCGCAGGGCTCCAGCCTGATCGCACCGGTCGTTCCGATCCTTCTCTGCGCTCCCAAATTTCTCGACGGCAGCATGTCACTGGGTGAGGTCATGCAGGCGGCCTCCGCTTTCACGATTGTTCAAGGCGCCTTCGGCTGGCTGGTTGACAACTATCCGCGGCTTGCCGACTGGAATGCAAGCGCGCACCGCATCGCATCCCTTATGCTGTCGCTCGATGGTCTTGAGAGAGCCGAACTCGGTGACGGTCTGGGTCGGATCAAGATTGGCGAGACTGGCGATAGTATGATGGTGAGCCTGCACGATCTGTCGGTCACCCTTGATGACGGGACCGCGGTACTACAGGACACAGAGGTCAACATCGAGCCAGGCGAGCGACTTCTCGTTGCCGGAGAGTCCGGCACCGGTAAGAGCACTTTAGTGCGCGCGATCGCAGGTCTGTGGCCATGGGGTGGCGGAAGCGTCAAATTCCATGCCGATCGCCGTCTTTTTATGTTGCCGCAAAGGCCATATGTCCCGTCAGGAACTCTCCGACGCGCTACGGCATATCCAGCCGCCGCGGAAGACTGGTCAGTCGAGCAAATCGGCGAAGCGCTCGATAAAGTCGGCCTTGCTCACCTCAAAGAAAAAATAGAAGAGGACGCGCCATGGGACCAGACGCTATCAGGCGGCGAGAAACAACGGCTGGCTTTCGCCAGGCTGCTTTTGCACAATCCGGACATCATCGTCCTGGACGAAGCGACCTCTGCGCTCGACGAGAAGAGCCAAGACAGCATGATGGAGCTCATCACCAAGGAAATGCCGAATGCCACGATCATTTCGGTCGCGCACCGGGTGGAGCTCGAAGCATATCACAGCCGCAAGATCGTACTTGAACGTCGCAAGGGCGGCGCCAAACTCGTGAGTGACATCGATCTTATTCCAACCAAAGGGAAGAGCCGCCTGATCGGTCGCTTCCTGCGCTATCGCAAAGCGAGAGCAAAATTCTGAAATTCAGCTCTAAAGCAATCAATCGATCTGTTTGCGACCGGGAATCGCGGCTCAAACATAATTCCGGTCGAACGAACTTCAATTCGGCAAAGCCATCAATCGACGCAAATCAGGCCCGCTCTTGAGAAGCGCAAACGTCTCCTCCTCGTCCAGAAATTCACACACCTCTTGCAAGGTTACAGCATCATCAATCTTGGCTCGCGCGGTGGCGAGATGAACGTCGATCAGACCGCGCGGGCGGTGTTGACCGTTACCGCATGCGCTGAGGTGCGTGGCCAGAAGCTCCGGATCGCCGCGCAGAGCGCAGAACGGCGGTTCATTTCGTGCGGCACGCGAAGGATCAGCTTCGTCAGCGTTCAGAATGACCTCCGTCGGCGTCCTTTGCTCGGGCGTCACGAACAAGTATGGCGTCACCCCGCGCGGAATGATCCGAGAGCATAGGGCAGCAACTGGAATGCTTAACAACAAGCCCACGATGACCGGCGTCATCCAGACCAGAAGCGGCAGGGAAACCGCGTATGCGCTGATAGCCATGACGATTCCGATCATCGTCGGGACGAAGTACTTTCGGCGTATTTCCTCGGCATCAACACCGCCATCGTCACGCCGCTGAACAGCCCATCCAGAATCGCGCCCCATGAGAATTTGCATGACCGCCGTCGACTGAAACACCATCATGACCGGCGCGATCAATCCCGACAGAAGGGTTTCAGCGAGCACGCCGACAAACACGCGAAATCCTCCGCCGAACTCGCGCCTCTCCTCCCGTCGTGTCAGCAATAGCAGATATGCCAACAGCTTCGGCACGATCAGGAGCGACATGGTTGCGGCGAAAACCCAGGCAGCACGCACCGGATCCTGCGCAGGCCACGTCGGAAACAGCGAATACTCCTTGCCGAAATATTCAGGGCGAACGAACTGCGCCTGCAACGAGATCAACATCCCGAAAAGCAGGAAGAGAAACCACAATGGCGCGGTCAAATAGGAGCCGATGCCTGTCAACAGATGCAAGCGCGACACCCAGTGCAACCCTCGCGCAGGCAACACCGCAAGATGCTGCAAATTTCCTTGGCACCATCGTCGATCCCGCGCAGCGTAATCGATCGGCGACGGTGGGCATTCTTCATAACTCCCCTTCAGGTTCGTGGCCATGTGAATGGCCCAGCCCGCCCGTCGCATGAGAGCGGCCTCGATGAAGTCATGACTGAGGATATGGCCGCCGAATGGCTTGCGCCCTTTCAACTCGGGCAAACCCGCATGGTCGGCAAAAGCTGTTGCCCGAATGATAGCATTATGGCCCCAGTAATTGCCCTCTGAGCCTTGCCACCACGCGCACCCCGCAGCGATAAGCGGGCCGTAAAGTCTGCCGGCGAATTGCTGCATGCGAGCAAATATCGACCGGGCATTTACGATCCCCGGAAGGGTCTGAATCAGCGCCACGCCGTCGTTGCGTTCCATAGCATCAACCAGACGCACAATCGTATCCCCGGTCATCAGACTGTCGGCGTCGAGGACGATCATGTAGTCGTACCCGCCACCGAAGCGCCTGACCCAGTCTTCGATGTTGCCGGATTTCCGCGCCACATTGCGCTCGCGATGCCGATAGTAGAGGTTCTCAAGACCTGCTCGCCGGAGGGTCAGCAGTTCCTGCTCCTCCTCAATCCATATATGCGGGTCGGTGGTGTCGCTTAGAACGAACCAGTCGAATTGTCGGCCGAACCCCGTTTCCTGAACCGACCGATGAATGGCGCGCAAGCGCGCCATCACGCGGTGAGCGTCCTCGTTATAGGTCGGCAACAACATGGCCGTTCTGGCGTGAACGGACGGCAACGAGTTATCCGGTTCGATGCCCAGCGTATCTCGTTTCGCGAACAACAGCGCAAAGAAGCCGGCGACCGCTGAGGTGAAGGAAAGGCTGATCCAAGCGAACAACATCACGAACAGGACAAGGACCCCTCCCTCAAGCGTCGTGATGCCGCCCACCTTCAGGACCTGATACATTTCATAGCAGCCCGCGACCGTCAGGATGAGCGTACTGCCGAAGATCAGAATTCGCCTGGCTGTCGTGGGCGTTGGCACGAAATGCATGCGCCCAGTCGTGTGATCGGGAGGCCTCAAAGCCTGAGCGACCATCGACGTCGGCATCTCACACGGGAGGAGACGAGGCTGCCTTGTTTCATCCGGGTGCGAACTGTCTCGCACGTGGGGAGCTTGCATCAGGGAGCCCATCGATACACCCAGACTTCAGAGACAGGCTTGTCCTCCGCCATGAGCGACGCCCGCAGTTCGACGGGCGCTTTGTCCTTGAGCAGCATCTCGAAGCTCAACCTCCAGCCGCCCGTCTGCGGATTCGGCTGCGTCACGACATTCCGAATCTCTGTCTTGTCGGCTGTGACGGCTCCCTTGATCATCTGTGGATCGACTGACTTGAGGTTGTTACCGACCACCTCCAGCACGAACAGCTTTGCTTTATCTCCCCGCGATCCGACTGCTGATCTCGAAAATTTCGCGATGGGAGGAGGCACCGGCCTGTCTTGCCCCCAGTGCAAACGATATGTGAAGCTATGCTCGGCTTTGGCCTGAAGTCGTGCTTTTGGATGCCAGAACGCCGAAATGTTGTCGTGGATCTCTTCCTTGGTTGGAATCTCAAGCAATTGAACTGAACCCTCTCCCCAATCGCCAATCGGCTCGACCCAAAGACTCGGGCGCTTCTCGAAGTTCGATTCGAGGTCTTGATAATCCGAGAAATCCCTCTGCCGCTGGATCAGCCCAAAGCCGCGCGGGCCGACATCAGAAAAGGAACTGATCTGCAAATCTTGCGGATTGTTCAGCGGCCGCCAGAGCGTTTCACCCCGGCCGTTCAGCATGCCAAGACCGTCAGAATCATGGACCTCGGGGCGAAAGTCATCGACGTCGATGCGATCGTTGGGTCCGAAGAAAAACATACTGGTCATCGGCGCGAGGCCGACATTGGGAAGCTCGACGCGAGGATAAACTGCGACCTCGACATCGAAAACCGTGGTCTCGCCGGGCAGGATCGAGAACTTGTAAGCCGCCGTGGCGCTCTCACTGTCCAGTAATGCATGGATCACCAGGGAGCGGGCATTTGGAGCTGGCTTCTCAAGCCAGAACGTCTTGAACTGCGGAAACTCTTCTCCGGAAGCCTGGCCGGTATTGATGGCGAGCCCTCGAGCAGACAGGCCGTACAATTGCCCCTTGGCGACGGCTCGGAAGTAACTGGCGCCGAGGAAAACGCATACCTCGTCGTAGTAGTCAGTCCGATTGATTGGCGCATGTACCCGGAAGCCCGCGAAACCGAGATCGGCTCCGTCTCCCGGAGGCTTCACCGCACCGAAAGAAAAATTCTCCGAGCGGTACGGAATCTTCGCCGCGCGTCCATTCGCGACCTCGAATATCTCGACCGGATTCTTATAAAAGAATCCGCGATGAAAGAACTGGACCTCGAACGGAAGCTTTTCTCCCCTCCATAACGCGGCCTCGGGCTTATACCGAATGGCGCGATATTGATCGTAGTCGAGATCCCTGAATGCGTCCGGCAACTTCTCGTTGGAGGCTTTGAAAGGTTTGGCGGCCAACTCGCGCGCGATCTGTCGCACGGATGTGGCATCGAACATGTCGGCCGCCGCTTCTGCATGAGAGATCGCCCCACGCGCAACAAGAGGAACGGCGATAGTCGCCTTCAATACATCTCTTCGATTCACGGAATTTCCTCATGGCAATCACGTATGGTCACGACGGCACGGAGTTCCGAACCGGGCGCGTAGCGATACGGGTCATTGCTAAACCGAAGAGATCGGCACAGGTTCCATTTGAGGCTCGATGAAACACAACTCATCTAGAGAGCGACAATCTGTACGTTTCCCGATAACAGCCTGCCCTATCTCGTTCTCGCCCTCCGCGGGATAGCGAGAGTGAAACGTCCGAGAATGGAGGCAAATACTGTCACGTGCGGCATCAACATATCAGTTCAGCGGCGCAATCGTCGGTGAACGATCCGGCCGGCGATCACCCTCCATACATGCCTGATGCGAAACTCGACACGCATGAGTTGATCCGTCCGAGAAACGGAAGGTTCGTGGCGCGCGCCGAGCGACGTCCAACTACGCGGACGGAGCCAGGAACTCTTGATTTAAGGGAGCGTTGTTCCGACGGCAGCGCAATGCGCCTCCGCGAGGGAGCTGGATGAACATCAGATCGACGCATGAAGCGGCAGAATCAGTTTACCGAATCGGTTTCGATCGCACCGATCAGTCGCGAGGATCTGCGAACCTGCAAAGCATGGCCGATATCGTTTGCGGGCCGGCGCAAGGATCATCGCTACTACGAGATCAGCGAAGATACCCTCTGTGATCGTTTCGAGCATGGCTATCTCGCTATTCGTGATGCCTCTGGCGAGGTCGTGGCCGTCCAGCCTTATTTTATGCTCGATCAAGACATGCTCGAAGGCATCGAACTCGACCGCTCATCGGTCGTTGCACGTATCCGCCGCCGCTATCCACGTTTTCTGAAACTGCACACGTTGATGCTCGGCTGCGTCGCAGGCGAAGGTCATCTGGCGATCAGCGCGCATCTATCGGCCGCTGCGTTGGCCAGAGCTTTGGCGAACGGCATCGTTCCCAGCGCCCGGGCGTTGGGCGCCGAGATGATTGTTCTGAAGGAATTTCCGCGAGGTGACCGCGACGATCTTGCATGGTTCGTGCGCGCAGGATTTTGCCGTGTCCCAAGCATGCCGATGACGACGCTCGACATCGACTACGATGATTTCGATGACTACATGCAAAAGGCTTTGAGCGCGCATACACGCCGCGATCTTCGCAAGAAATTCCGTGCCGCTGAAGGCTTTGATCTGAAGATGACGGTGACTGATAACGCCGCGAGCTTCATCGACGAACTCTTCCCACTTTATCTGCAAGTCTACGAGCGATCACGGCTTCGTTTTGAGAAGCTGAGCAAGGATTATTTTCGCCGCCTTGGCTGCGAAATGAACGACAAAGCCCGTTTCTTCACCTGGTATCGCGGCAACAGCTTGCTGGCGTTCGCGCTATGCATGGTGGAGGGAGATGACATCTTTGGCGAATATATCGGCCTCGACTACGACGTCGCCCACGATCTCCATCTCTATCACTACATTTCACGCGATGTGATCAGCTGGGCGATGACCCACGGCTACAAACGCTTTCGAAGCAGCGGCCTGAATTACGACCCCAAGCTGCACTTACGCCATCAGCTCGACCCGGTCGATCTTTACGTCCGACATGTCTCACTAGTCGCGAACTGGATCATACGGCTGGCGCTCCCTTGGATTGTTCCGGCGCGCTACGACGCGACATTGCGGAAATTTCCTGACTACCACCGGATATGGTGACATGCGCACGCTCTTCCCCGGCGATTGTAAACGAAAATTAATCGACGGCCCCACCATTGCCCAATTCCTGCAATCGCGGTGACACCGAACGCTTCTAAAGCCTCCGACAACACCATGGAGGAAAAGCATGTCGCGATTTTCACCGGAACTGACCCGAACCATACGTGCCGCTCTCGATGATGCTGCGTTCCAGATTCGGTCAGATACTGCCACCAAGGCGTTCATGGCAGAACAAATCCTGAGAGCCGCGGCGCACGGGGTGCATCACCGGGAAGAGTTGAGCAGCATCGCGGTCAGGGCCGCACAGCAAGAGGCAGCGTGATCCGCATCCCTTGATGCTTCGGACTCTAAACCCGCCCGAACACGCGGAGCCCCACCGCCTCTTCACTAGAGCTTCGGTTGATTTTTCGGTCAAATTTGCACCATTCCGTTTACGAGCTTTCAGGTTCCGTCAGGCTATACGCGCGCAACGCTGGTATTTAAGTAAGCGAAATGCGGGCCACAGAACTCGGCAAGCGAAAAAACGTCAGGGTGGATTTTCGGCGGCCCGCACGCATTGTTGTGGTGCCAAATGGGCGGTCATTTCACTGCAATATCGTCGATATCTCGCAAGGCGGAGTCTGCGTGGATGTCGGAGATCTGATTGTTCAGAAGTTTTTCGTCTTGATTGTTAGCTCGCGTGGCCACGTTCGGCGCGCTTGCAAATTGATCTGGCGTCGAGGCGCGCTGGTCGGCGCATGTTTTGTAACCGCCAAGCAGATCAAAGAGGATGGCCGGTCGCCAGCTTCAGAAGACGCAACTTTCACAGCCGACAGATAGACTTGCCGGTTCCGTTAAAGCCGCAGAAGCGGATTCATTTTTTTCTTAGCACCAATGGTCATCCGCGCAATTTAACTACATTCATACAAAAATGCGCCGCTACCCCAACTGAGGGATAGCAAAGGCCGCCAACTGTGGCAGGATGTCGCAATCGGGCTGAGGTTTGAGCGCGTAACGTATTTTCAGGCTGACCCGCAGGCCGCCGTTCTGACGGCCACCTTCCCAGACTGCTCGACCCGTCTCCCGATCGCTCAGGAGGCGGGTTTATTCTGGGTCAGAAGTGCCTCAGCTACAGGCATGTCGCTACCTTCATAAATCCCCGCGCGCGACCACAGAGGAACATCCGCTGGCCGTTATTCGTTTTCCCTCATGTGGATCAAACGACTTTTCCCGACTATCGTGCTTCTCGCTGGGTCTTTCAGCGGGGCGAATGCGCAGGCGCCAGCAGCGCCTACACCGCCGACAAAAGCGGATCAGCGATGTGCGCCAAGCCAGAGCGCTCCTGATCAGGGCACGATCGCGCCTCGCGAAGGTGCCGCCGGTCAGAAGAACGGCGCCACACTTGGCGATAAGCTGGCCCAATCCGATGGAGTTATTTGCCCTCCGAGTAACGTCGATCCCAAAATGCGGGCGCCTGCACCAAATGGCGGACCGATGCCGGTGATTCCGCCACCCGGTAGTCCGGGTGGCGACCAGACCATCCGTCCCAAATAGTTGAATGCGGCGCTTCCATTGATCGACGCACCTCAACCATCTCACATGAATCCGATCCCGCCGTCTGCCACGGAGGCAGAGCCGTCGCCGAACAGATTCATTCCGGCGCGGCGGTTTTGACCAGCGCCAGAGGAGCAACGATGCCCTACGCGATATTCTGCAACAACGAGCAAATCAGCAAAGCATTCCCCACCGCGGCGGACGTCTGGACACACGCCAGGGAGAACGGACTGGTCGTCGAGAGCCGTGGTCTGAAAGACGGGAAAACCGAAGAATTTTTGGACAATGAATACGAGGTGCTTCCGTGCGAGAAGGACGACGAAGATCCCGAACTCAATGAAAAGGAAGCGGAGGAAGCCGCGAGCGCGGCTCCCTATCTCAAGATACCGGCGCAAACCTAGGGTTGCTCCCCCGCCTCGGGCGCCCCGCGAATGCTCGCGTTTCTTCTCTGCTTTGGCTTTGGCTCCTGCAAGGAGGCGTCTTTTCCTGGAACGGGCGTTTGCGGCAAGCGTTTGCTTGTGACTATCGCTCAGGTTCTTCAAAGCCTATGGAGCGTGCAATGCAGAGCCCGAAGGCAACACGAATGGGGTTGGGCGAAGCGATTCTCGCCATCGCCATCGTCGCGCTGCTGGTCCTGACGGTGGTTTGGGCGATATCGGCGTGGAACATCGGCGGCAATATCGACATCGGAAAGCACGGCTGGATTGCCCTCGGCCTCGGCACCTTCTTTTCACTGCTGATCGGCTGCGGGTTGATGGCACTGATGTTCTTCAGCAGCCGTAGCGGCTACGACGAGGCCGCCGATCCCTTCCGGCGCAAGCCGAAACCTCCGCCGGACGAATAGCGGGAACCTATAGCTGCCATCGCGCTTGAATCCCGGTTCTGTTGCGTCCAGTTCCGGAGTACCCCATGGCCCCGCGCGCCAACTGGAAAGGCTTCCTCCGCCTTTCGCTCGTGACTTGTCCTGTGGCGCTGTTCCCCGCCACCTCGGATTCCGAAAAGATCAGTTTCAACCAAATCAACCGGAAAACCGGGCATCGGATCAAATATCTGAAGGTGGACGCAGACACTGGGGACGAGGTCGGATCCGACGACATCGTCAAGGGCTACAAGATCGATACCGACACCTACATCACCGTCGAGCCGGATGAGCTTGAGAAGGTCGAGATCGAATCCTCGCGCACCATTGAGATCGACGAATTCGTTGACCGGGCTGATATCGACCAACGTTATGTGGTTCGCCCGTATTATCTCGTGCCGGACGGCAAAATCGGCCACGACGCCTACGCCGTGATCCGCGAAACCATCCGCGCCATGGACAAGGTGGCGATCGGCCGCCTGGTGTTGACCAACCGCGAGCACATCATGGCCCTGGAACCGATGAAAAAGGGGTTGATGGGCCTGCTGCTGCGCTATCCCTATGAAGTCCGGAATGAGGACGAATACTTCAGCGACATTCAGGACGTGAAGGTAACGAAAGAGATGCTGGATCTGGCGAAGCACATCGTCGAACAGAAATCCGGAGAGTTCGACCCCGGTAAGTTCGAAGATCGCTATGAAACGGCCCTCACCGACCTGATCAACGCAAAGCGTGCCGGCAAAACCATTGAGGCGAAAGCCCGCCCAAGCGGCGAGAACGTCATCGACCTCATGGATGCACTCAAACGCAGCCTTTCCGGCAATCGCGACCAGACAGCGCGCCAGACGAAGGCGAAGCCAAAGCGAGGCCGGAAAACTGCGCCTGGACAAAAGGAAATGCTTCTGCCGATTGCCGGTAAAGGCGCCGGGAAACAAGCGGCCAAGACGCCATCCAAACCTGCGGCTGGCCGCAAACGCAAAACTGCTTAACAATGCCGGGGAAGCGCATACAGGTCGAGGAGGACACGCTCGTTAAGCTGACTGATCTCGGTCGGCGCCGGATGGCAACCTTTCAGGAATTGGTCGACGAAGCACTTGCCGATCTCCTCAAGAAACACGGCGTTCCGATCGACTTGAAGGATGCATTGAAGAAAAGCGTCAGGCAGACCGGCACGACAACGGAGAAGCCATTCCCGCGGAAGCGCGGCGTGAAACGCACGAAGAAACAGCGCGCTGCGAAACCATCGTCAGCCTCAGCCTGATAGTGACGCCACGCTTGATATCCCGCTTGTGCTATCGACGCATCCGCCGGCGTGGTCTGGACTAACAAATGCCCGTTGCGATGCTAGAAGAGACCGCGCGACATCGGCGCGCCTCTCATCACGCGATCGCTTCCAATCCAGCCGAGCGGCTGGTTCCTCCATCGCTGAACAGATAGACCCGATTGCGCCCGGCGGCTTTCGCGTCATACAGCGCGCTGTCGGCCTCGGCGAACAGTTCGGCGATCCGCCGGCGATGCGGCCGGCCGACCAGGGCGGCCCCAATCGAGGCTCCGATATCGAGCCGTAGACCATTCCAGAACAACGGCCGGCACAGCATCGCGACCGTCTCCTGCAGCACGCGCGCGATTTGCGCGGGCGCCACCGGCGCGCGCAGGATCAGCGCGAACTCGTCGCCGCCGATGCGCGCGACCAGACCCGCGTTGTGAAACGCCCGCCGCAGTCGCATCGCCACCTCGCATAAACAGGCGTCGCCCGCTGCATGACCGAAGGTATCGTTCATCTCCTTGAAGCGATCGAGATCGATCAGGACCAGCGCCGAGGCAAAGCCATGGTTCAGGCTGTCGCAAACGACTTCACGATAACGCGCCTGAAACACCGAGCGGTTCGCGAGCCCGGTCAGCGCATCGGTTTCGGCTCGCTGTCGCAAGCTCTCCATCGCTTGATGATCGGCGGTGATGTCCTGTTTCGCACCGAAAATGCGGGCGACCCGTCCGGCCTCCCCGATCGCGTTGATGGAGAGTCGCATCCAGCGCCTCTCGCCGCGCCAGGTGATGATCTCGGTATCCAGCGTGGCGGATCGGCCGGTGCGGATCACTTCGGCCCGCGCCAGCTCCATGTTGCGCCGGGATTCCTCGACATAGAGATCGACGATCGACGCCCGCCGCAGCGGGTTACCCATGGGGAAGCCGAAGATGTCGTAGACGCCCGACGTCCAGGTCAGGCGTTCCGTCGCGAGTTCGCATTCCCATGCGCCGATGCCGGCAAAATCGAACGCCTGATCGTAAAGACGCGCGCGAACCTCGGCCGATGGAAGCTCAGCAGCATGATCCGCCTCATCTTTCATTCGCGATCCAGCAGCCTACCGAGGTTTCGCCTCCTTTTTTCACTAAAGCGGTAGCGTTAACGAACTCTATACGAGTGTGGCAGAGTGATGCCGCGCCGTCCCCTTGCCTCAGGGCAGGGGCGCCATCCATGTCGAGGCGTGATTTATCGTATACTTTTATTCTTGATCGTTGGCCATTTACCGTGTACAAATAATTCCTGTGAAAATCGTCTGGGACGAACCGAAGCGCCTCGCGAACATCGCCAAGGACGGCTTGGATTCCGCCGCTTTGACCGAGGATTTCTTTGCCGACGCACTGATCCGTTCCGCGAACTACGGCCGATATCTTGCAATCGGCGTCGATGTGAACGGCGTTGTCTCGGTGGTGTTCGCAACCCTCGGACTGGAGGGATTTTCGATCATCTCAATGCGTCCCGCCTCGAAGCGGGAAAGGAGCCTCTACGATGAGCACTTCAAAGGCTAGTCGTTCAAAGCGCGGCTTCACCAAGGCCGATCTCGAAGCCGTCTCCGACAACCCGGAATGGACGAAAGAGGATTTCGCGCGAGCGAGGCCATTCAGTGAAGTCTTCCCCGATCTTCACGCCAGCATCAAGCGATCGCGCGGCAGGCCGAAAGTCGAGAACCCGAAGGAAGCCGTCACCTTGCGGCTGTCTCCCGATACGGTGGAGAAATTCAAGGCCGCCGGCGACGACTGGCGTGCCCGGATGGCCAAGGCGCTTGAACGAGCGAAAGTGTAACCGGTTGCGAATACCATCGTGTTCATGACGGCGATGATGACGTGGAGGACGTTCCGGCGATCGGCGTCCGGCAATGCGCATAGACCGCGCCGATGCTCGACACGCTGAAACAATGGGCCCGGGCCATCAGACGCGACGTTGTCGCACTCTGGCTGGCGGCCCGCGACCCCCGAGTGCCGTGGTATGCGAAGGCCGTCGCGGGATTGGTGGCGGCTTACACGCTCAGCCCCATCGATCTGATCCCCGACTTCATTCCGATCCTGGGGTACCTCGACGACCTCATCATCGTGCCGCTGGGAATCCTGCTCGCAATCCGCCTGATACCTTCGGAACTGATGCGCGAATTTCGCGCCGAAGCCGCTACGCGGTCGAAGCCGCAAACATGGGCCGGCCTGATACCGATCCTCGCGATCTGGGCCATCACCGTACTGATCTTGATCTGGTGGTGGCTCTGACGGGGCCGCGCGAAAATTCGGGGGATCGACTTAGAACCGAGCGCGATCCCGGGCCGGTGCGGCACTGTTGAAACGCATCGCACCGCCGCGACAACACCCGAATGCGGGCAAAGCGCGCTGTGGGGGTCAATTGAACCGAAGCCGCCTATCGCCGCACTTACCCGAAGAGAGCGGCTGGGCCGGTCACACTGTCCCGGCCGGGCGCGGCGGATCGGGGGAGCGTAAGATGGCCAATTTCAAAATTCCGGAAGATGGCGAAGACATCCATTCGTTTGATCTGCCGACCGGTCGCAAGGTGACATTGCTACAATGGGGCGGAGACGCCGGTGGCAACAAGCTCAAGTTGGCCGTCGATAGCGGCGTATCTCTTGATGTGCTTCCTACCAAGCTCCCAGCCGCATCGACCGCATTCACGCTTGAGAGCACGGTTCCCGGAGCGGTGGTCAGGGTCAGCGCTGTTGTGGATGGCACCACCCAAAAATATAGCAGCGATCTCGTTGTGAACGTGAAAGGGAAGCCCAAGAAACACGTCGGATACGACTTCGATCTCATATCGAATCTGGCGATCACAGGAAATGCGAAAGACATTCGCAACTATAGCCAGATGATGGTGGATCCGGAGCCGCTGCTTGGTCAAAATACTGCCGAAGGTCACTATAATTGCGGTGACGTTTCGGCCTCTTACGGCAGCAAGCTTTTTCACAAGCCGACCAGCGTCACCTACAACGCATACTATTTGAAGCCGACAAGCAAGAAGATGGAGGACCTGCGATTCAACCCCGATCAGATGAGGAATGCGATCGGTCGAATTCGAAATCTATTGAGGCAGGGTACGTCCGTTCGGGTTTGGCTTATCCATGATGACGGATTTGGATCCGTGATACAGAGCACGGACGCAACGCACTTCGTGACCATTGTCGGGTGCGGAGGCAACAACTTTCTCTATATCGATCCTTGGCCTGGCGGTTCTCGATTCCCGTATGATGGCGGCATGTATCCGCCGCGACGTGCACCGCGTACCTTCTTCGGACAATTTGAGTTTGACCCGACACAACTCGAACTAGGCATTCGCAATTCGCCGGCATCACGGGGCAGCATGCCCTATACAGTTATCGCGGGACCATAGTGCATCTGGGGCCAACGCCCCCGGAACGTGAACACGAAACTGCTCGCCAGCGTCGCCCTGTTGAAATTCCAAGGTCGTGCACAGCACACCGGAATACTTCTTTCGTATCGTTGAGAACGTTTCCCATTGTCCTGCCATCTTGACTCGTGGAGCGTCATCGCCAACGCTACGGGTGTTACCGTCAACGACTGGGGAAACTTCATGGCTTACAAATTCGAACTCTATACCGACAAGGCCGGCGAAACCCGTTTCCGTTTCAAGGCGCCGAACGGAGAAATCATGTTTGGCTCCGAAGGCTACAAGCAAAAGAAGTCCGCGCAGGACGCCATTGCATCGATCCAGAAGAACGCAGGCGGATCGATCATCGAGGACAACACCGGAAAATAACCGAACGCTCGCGCGAGTGCCGGACAGGCGCGTCGCGGTGCAGCCACATCGTAAGGCAACGGATACGATTGCCCCTACCGACGTTCGACGCTTCTCACCTCGTGGGCAAAGTCTCCGAGATCATCGAGAGTGCGCCGTTTCTAGGACGTGGATGCCCGGCACAAGGCCGGGCATGCCGGACTGGGTTGAACGCATTGCGATCTCGCATCGCTGTCACGGCCGACGATTGATCCCCAATCGGGGCTACCTGTTAAACGATTTGATTACCTTACCTGCCGAACGAGTTCGGCTTGAACACATCAGGTAATGATCGCTGACGTATAAAGCGGGCGGATCTCACCAGCGGCGCTTCGTTCATTATGCTTCTCGATCAATTGTCCGTCCTCATCGCCATCGGATTTTCGGGTGCCTCGCTCGGATTAACGCTGTTCATGATGTGGATCGTCGGGCGTGGCGAAACGCATCTGTTGAGCTGGTCGCTCGCCCTTGCGTTCATCCTGGTCGGGGTCGCCTTCTTCGGAAGCGTGGTCGAGACCTACAACGCCACGTTCCTTCTTGTCTCTTTCCTGCTGCTTATTGCCGGCTTCGGCCTGCTCTATGTCGGCTCCGCGACATTCTGCTCCGGCAAAGCGGATTGGCCTCTGGCAACGGCGCTCGCCGTCCTCGGCGGCCTATCGACGACGGTCGCTTTCGCGCTTGGATATTCCGGCATCGGCACCATGGCCGGAAACATCCTGCTCGGCGCCTTGATGCTCGCCACCGCATATCAATACTGGATCGCGCGCGCGGAATCGCCGCTGCTCATGACGGCCAATGCCGCGCTCTACCTTATCGTCTCGGTTTCGTTCATGCTGTGCGGCTATGCCCTCGCGCACGAAGGGCAGTACATCCTCATCGCAAAACCGTCCAATTGGGCGGAAGACATCAACTCCATCGTCGTGATCGCCGGCCTGACCGGCATCGGCACCCTGTCGCTGACGCTCAATCAGGCGCGCATCGCCAACCGGCACAAGCGCGAGGCGATGACCGACGCCTTGACCGGACTTCTGAATCGCCGGGCGCTGTTGCAGAATCCATCCGACACCGTGCCGGCAGGCACCGCCCTCGTCGCCATGGATCTCGACTACTTCAAGACCATCAACGACCGGTTCGGCCACGATTGCGGCGATCAGGCGCTCAAAGCCTTCGCCGAACTCATCCGCGCCAACATCCGCCCGACCGATCTTGCCGCGCGCATGGGCGGCGAGGAATTTTGCATCGTAGTCTCCGACCAAAATCCGCACGCGCCAAAGGCCATTGCGGAACGCATTCGGGCGCAGGCCGAAGCAATGACGATTCCGACGGCGGCCGGTCCCATCCGCACCACCGTCAGCGCCGGGATTTCGTATGCCTCCGGCGATGAAACGCTCCAGTCGCTGCTGATCCGCGCCGACGAAGCCCTCTACGAGGCCAAGTCGGAAGGGCGCAATCGCGTCAGAACGTCGGCCCTCGGCAGCATGGCGGCTTAGGCTTTCACGCTGGATCGATCGACCGACGGGACGCCACCTCCGGCAGACCGAAAGCGTGATCACAGCATGATGACACCAGCGAGCCGCATGCTTTGTCACATGCGGCCGTTTCTCCATCCCCCAATTTCCCCTTGGGGGTGTTGAGAAGGCTGTGGTTTCATGGGAAGACGAACGCCTATTTCCACCCTCACCCGTGAGTGCCAGTCATGACCTATCGTGCGCCCATCAACGACATTCTGTTGGCCCTCAACCATGGCGCCGGTTTGCAGGCCGCCGT
>JBQCHY010000010.1:0-10425 GCA_051954235.1 Xanthobacteraceae bacterium | reverse complement strand
CACAGATACTTTTCATATCACAACTGCTGCGGAGTCTGGGTCCCCGCCTACGCGGGGACGACAACGAGAGAACTAACCCGCGAAAAATCCCAGCAACGCCTTGGCGGTGGCATCGGGATTTTCCTCCGGCATGAGGTGACCGCTGGTGATCGGCGCGCCGGTGACGTTGCTCGCCCAGGTCTTCCAGGTGTCAAGCGGCGTGGCGGCGGCCGCCGCGACGCCGGCATTGCCCCACAGCGCCAGCATCGGCACGGTGATTTTGGTGCCAGCCTCGTGGTCCGCCTTGTCCTGCTCGAAGTCGGCATAAGCGCCCGCGCGATAATCCTCGCACATCGCATGTACGCGCGAGGGATCGCGGCCCGCCGTGAGATAGTGCGCCAGCGCGCGCGGATCGAAGGCGTCGAGCGTATTGGTCGCGGTCCAGCTTGCCAGCGTGTGGCGGAAGTAAGCGTCGCTGTCGCCGAGGATCAGTTTCTCCGGCAAAGGCTCAGGCTGCGCCAGAAACGCCCAGTGATAGATCTTCAGCGCATAGGCGCGATTCATCCGCGCCCAGTATTCATAGGTCGGCAGGATATCCAGCACCGCGAGTTGCGACAGCCGGCCCGGATGATCCAGCGCCAGCCGATACGACACCCGCGCGCCGCGATCGTGCCCGGCCAGCGCGAAATGCACGTGGCCCAATTGCTCCATCGCTTCAACGAGCGTCTTCGCCATGCCGCGCTTGGTGTAGGGCGTGTGGTCGGCGTCGCTCTCGGGCATGTCGGACCAGCCGTAGCCCGGCAGATCCGCGATGATGAGAGTGAACCGCTCGGCCAGTTGCGGCGCCACCTTGTGCCACATCACATGCGTCTGCGGAAAACCGTGCAGCAGCAACAGCGGCGGCCCCTTGCCGCCGACGCGCGCGAAGATGCGCCCGCCGCTGGTCGAGATCCATTCGGATTTGTAGCCGGGAAACAGGTCGGCGAGATCGGGCATGGTTCGCGGTCTCCGTCCTCATCCGCGAAAGCGGATGATCCAGTAAACATCAACACATCGATTGGACAACAGATGGCGCGACATACTGGATGCCCGCCTTCGCGGGCATGACGATCATAAATGCCAAGCCCCTCTTATTGTTCCCGCTCCACCGCGCGCCAGCCGATGTCGCGGCGGCAGAAGCCTTCCGGCCACTTGATCAGATCGACGGCCCGATAGGCGCGCGCCTGCGCCTCCTTCACCGTCCTGCCCGACGCGCAGATGTTCAATACGCGACCACCATGGGCCACGATGTGTCCGTCGACGCGCTTGGTGCCGGCGTGAAAAATCTCGACGCCCTCGACCTTCGCGGCGTCTTCCAGTCCCTCGATGCGCGAGCCCTTGCCGTAGTCACCCGGATAACCTTTCGTCGCCATGATCACGGTCAGCGCGGGCTCCGGATACCAGCGCAGATCGAAATGCTTCAATTCGCCGTCGACCGACGCCAGCAGCGCCGGCACGATGTCCGACATCATGCGGATCATCAGCACCTGGCATTCCGGATCGCCGAAGCGCGCGTTGTATTCGACCAGCTTCGGCCCATCCCTGGTGATCATCACGCCGGCATAGAGCACGCCCTTGTACGGCGTGCCCATCGCCTTCAGCGCGCGCAAGGTCGGCATCACCATCTCGTCCATCACGCGCTTGTTCATGGCGTCGGTCATCACCGGCGCCGGCGAATAGGCGCCCATGCCGCCGGTGTTGGGCCCGACGTCGCCGTCGAAGGCGCGCTTGTGATCCTGGGCGGTCGCCAGGGGCAGCGCGGTGTCGCCGTCGCACAGCGCGAAGAACGAGGCTTCCTCGCCCTCCATGAATTCCTCGATCACGACTTCCGCGCCGGCCTCGCCGAAGCCGCCGCCGAACATCATGTCGATGGCTTCCAGCGCCTCATCGATCTTCGTCGCGACCACGACGCCCTTGCCAGCGGCAAGGCCATCCGCCTTCACCACGATCGGCGCGGCCTGCGTCCGCACGTAATCCTTCGCGGCCACGGCGTCTGTGAAATGCGCGTAGGCGGCGGTCGGAATGTTGTTGTCGCGGCAAAGCTGTTTGGTGAAGCTCTTGGAGCTTTCCAGCTTCCCCGCTGCCTGCGTCGGCCCGAAAGTCTTGAAGCCGGCGGCCGTGAGATCGTCGACGATGCCCGCCGCGATCAGCGCATCCGGCCCGACCACCACCAGATCGACCTTGTGCTCGCGGCAGAACGCGATCACCGCCGCATGGTCGGTGACGTCGAGCGCGACACACTCGGCATCCTGCGCGATGCCGGCATTGCCCGGCGCGCACCACAGCTTCGTCAGCAGGGGCGATGCCGCGATCTTCCAGCACAAAGCATGTTCGCGACCGCCGGAACCGAGGACAAGGATGTTCATGAGAGCCCGTAAATTCAGAATTTCGATGGTTTCGACGCGGTTTAGCATGGTAAGGGGGCGTGACAACAGATACGGAATCCGATGCCGTCCGACTCCGCGCAACTCTTGCCCAACGCGCCCGAATACACCGTCTCCGAACTGTCCTCGGACCTCAAGCGGACGGTTGAGGACGCCTTCGGCCATGTCCGGGTGCGCGGCGAGATTTCCGGCTTTCGCGGGGTCCACGCCTCCGGCCACTGCTATTTCGCGCTGAAGGACGACAAGGCCAAGATCGAGGCGGTGATCTGGCGCGGCAGTTTTGGCCGGATGCGGTTCAAGCCGCAGGAGGGGCTCGAGGTCGTCGCCACCGGCAAACTAACCACCTATCCCGGTTCGTCGAAATACCAGATCGTCATCGATGCGCTGGAGCCCGCCGGCGTCGGCGCGCTGATGGCCTTGATGGAGGAGCGCAAGAAGAAGCTCGCCGCCGAGGGCCTGTTCGACGAGGCGCGCAAGCAGCTTCTGCCTTATCTGCCCGAGGTCATCGGCGTCGTCACCTCGCCGACCGGCGCGGTGATCCGCGACATCCTGCATCGCCTCGCCGACCGTTTTCCGCGCCATGTCGTGGTGTGGCCGGTGCGGGTGCAGGGCGAAGGCTCGGCGGAACAGATCGCCGCCGCGATCGACGGCTTCAATGCACTGGAGGACGGCGGAAAAATTCCCAAACCGGACCTGCTGATCGTCGCGCGTGGCGGCGGCTCGCTGGAGGACCTGTGGTCGTTCAACGAGGAAATCGTGGTGCGCGCGGCGGCGGAAAGCATGATCCCGCTGATTTCCGCGGTCGGCCACGAAACCGACGTGACGCTGATCGACTACGTCGCCGACAAGCGCGCGCCGACACCGACCGCCGCCGCCGAAATGGCGGTGCCGGTGCGCGCCGAATTGTTTGCGGAAATCGCCAACTACGGACGCCGCGCCATCCTGTGCTGGCAGCGCGAACAGGAACATCGCCGCAGCGCGTTGCGCGGCCTTGCCCGTGCGCTGCCCTCCGCGTCCGATGTGTTGGCGATCCCGCGCCAGCGCCTCGACGCCGCGAGCGCCGCGTTGCCGCGCGCGCTCACCGCGAATACGCAACTGCATCACCGCCGCTTCATCCGCGCCGCCGGCGGGCTGACGCTGAACGTGCTGCGCGCACAGGTGGCGCAGGCACGGCAGCAGACATCGACCAGCGGCGCACGGCTCGCGCACTGCACCCGCGTAGTACTCCGACATCGGCGCGATCGCTTCGATGCGCTGGCGCTACGGCTGAAGGCGGCGCGCTTCGCCAGTGCGCAGGCGCACCGCACGGCAATCGCACGCAACGGCGAACGTACTCAGCGCCTCGCCGAACGCGCGCAACGCGCTGTCTCGACCTTGCTGCTACGCCAGCGCGCCCGCGCCGATCATGCCGGGCAGTTGCTGGCGGCCCTCTCCTACAAAAGCGTGCTGGCACGCGGCTTCGCGCTGGTACGCGATGAAGCCGGCCACGCGCTGCGCAACGCGGCGTCGGTCGCCCCCGGAATGCGGCTCGACCTCGAATTCGCCGATGGCCGCATCGCAGCGATTGCCGACGGCGATCCGACGACGTCTCCACCCCGACGCGACCCGCCGAAGACCGCTGCGAAGCCGATCGCGAAGCGCGCCGCCAAACCGTCCGATCAGGGCGATTTGTTTTAAAAGCCTTCCTCTCAATCGTCATTGCGAGCGAAGCGAAGCTATCCAGAAAGCCTCAAAGCAAGGACTGGATTGCTTCGTCGCTACCGCTCCTCGCAATGACGATCCGCCGTCATGGCCGGGCTTGTCCCGGCCATCCACGTTCTTCGTTGCTCATTGATGGGCTTAGACGTGGATGGCCGGAATAAATCCGGCCATGACGCGCTAAAGCTGATGGGCCTCCGATTTGACAGAGGCGCGCCGCAAACCGGGCGTCATGGCCGGGTTCCCCGCAACCGCCACGACCCATCCCTATCTATCCGGTATGTCGTCGCCGCCGTTCTGTGCTAAACGACACCATTCCATCGACCGATTGCGCGGCCTGCCTTGAGACGACCGCGAGGAGACTGACCGTGCTGAACAAATTCGGGCCGTCGAGCCATGGCCAAGCCAAGCTGGAATATCTCGACGGCGACTTCCGCGTAATTTCGCCGGGCGCCTATGTGATCTGCGCCGTGAGCGGCGTGCACATCCCGATCGACGAACTGAAATACTGGAGCGTCGATCGCCAGGAAGCCTACGCGACCCCCGAGGCTGTGCTGAAGCGGCATTTTCCGGAGGCGTTGAAGGCGTAAAGAACACCTCACGTCGCGCTTTGATCGTCATTGCGAGCGAAGCGAAGCAATCCAATTCCTTGCTACAGCGCTTACATGCTTTGACAAAGATCGCCATGAGGCGTCATGGCCGGATTCATTCCGGCCATCCACGTTCTTACATGAAGTCAGCAAGAAAGACGTGGATGCCCGGGACAAGCCGGGGCATGACGACGGACAATTCTATCAGAACAGAATTGCTTCGTCGCTGACGCTCCTCGCAATGACGGAGCGTGAGGCGATTATGCTCCACGAAGCTTTTTAGCGATCAGTTCGTGCAGCCGCGCGTCATCATCGAACCGCAGCGACACCGGCAGCGGCGTGATGCCGTCCTTGAGCGATGCAGGGTCACCACCCAGCCGCGCAAAATCCTTTTCCGTCGTCACCAGCGCAAGGCCGTCCCGCGTCGCCTCGGCGCGCAGCGCCCACAACTCATCCTTCGTGAAGCGATGATGATCGGGAAACGTCCGCTCAGCCGCCACGTCGATGCCATGCGCGCGCAACGTACCGAAGAAGCGGCCGGGATCGCCGATGCCGGCGAAGGCCAGCACGCGTTGGCCATGCAGCGCCGCGATGGTGTCCGCATCAGGTGTGACGCGCGCGTGAAACACCGGCACGCCGCGCGCAGCGAGAACACGCTCCACATCCGCAGCAGCATTGCCTTCGCCGATCACCAGCAGCGCATCGGTGCGTGCGAGTTGTGGCGCGAGCGGCGCGCGCAGCGGGCCGGCTGGGAACACGCGGCCGTTGCCGAGCCCTCGCCCACCGCCCACGACGATCAACGAAAAATCCTTGCGCAGCGCCGGGTTCTGAAAACCGTCGTCCATCACGATGACGCTTGCGCCCTCGCCGCGCGCGAGTTTCGCGCCCGCGACGCGATCACGCGCGATCACAACCGGCGCATGCACGGCCATCATCAACGGCTCGTCGCCGACCTCCGCCGCCGTGTAGCGCGCAACGTCGACTCGCAGCGGTCCGGAGAGCGAACCACCGTAGCCGCGACTGAGCACGAACGGATTTGCGCCGAGGCCACGCAACGTCTTCACCAGCGCCAACACGGTCGGCGTCTTGCCCGCGCCGCCGGTGTGATAGTTGCCGACGCAGATCACCGGCACGCCGGCGTCAGCGCCCGGCCGCGCCATGCGCCGCGCGGCGATGGCGCCGTAGAGAACCGCAAGCGGCGTCAGAAGTCGCGAGGTCAGCGATGATGGCCGGTGCCAGAAGGCAGGCTCATGCATCGGCGGCGCCCCGGTCGAAGCGCAATTGCAGCAGATAAGGCCGCAGCGACTCCATCGTGCGGTCGAGCGCACCGCCGAGGTCGGCCACCACCTGCTCGGCGGCGGCAATCGATGCCTGCCGCTCGCGCGTGTCGCGGAGCAGGAGGCCGATCTCCTGCACCAGTTCCTTCTCGCCGGCCGCGACCCGCGCGCCGCCGGCGCGGTCGAACGCGTCGTAGACTTCGGTGAAGTTGAAGACGTGCGGCCCGTGCACGATAGCTGCGCCGAGTTTCGCCGGCTCGATCGGATTCTGCCCGCCATGCGGCACCAGCGAGCCGCCCATGAACACGATGGGCGCGAGGCGATAGAACAGTCCAAGTTCGCCCATGGTATCGGCGACATAAACGCCGGTGCGCGCGCCCGGCAGTTCCTCGTGCGAGCGCAGCGCCACCGCGAGCCCGGCGTCCGCGACCTGCTTCGCCACCGTCTCACCCCGCTGCGGATGGCGCGGCACGATCACAGTGAGCAGGCCGGGAAAATGCGCGAGCAATTTCTTGTGCGCGGCGAGGATGATCTCTTCCTCGCCGGGATGCGTCGATGCGGCGACCACAACCTGCCGGCCGCGCGTCAGCGCCATCAGCCGCTCCAGCCGCACGTTGTCCGCGGGCGGCGCTTCGACGTCCCACTTGAGATTGCCGGTGACGGCGACGCTTTCCGCGCCCAGCGCGGCGAAGCGTTCGGCATCGACCTGCGATTGCGCGAGGCAGATGTCGAAACGGCCGAGCAGCGCGGCGATGGTCTGCGCCGCGCGCTGCCAGCGCGGAAACGAGCGCGGCGACATGCGGCCGTTGATCAGCACCATCGGCAGCCGTCGCGCCGAACAGGCGAGAATGAGATTCGGCCACAGATCGGATTCGATGAACAGCGCCAGCGACGGCTGCCAGTGATCGAGAAACCGCGCGACGAATTTCGGCGCATCGTAAGGCAGATACTGATGCACCACGTCGGACGGGAAACGCTTGGCGACAATCGCCGCCGAGGTGACGGTGCCGGACGTCACCAGCACATGGAAGCCGCGCGTGCGCAGCCGCTCGATCAACGCCGCCGCGGCCAGCACCTCGCCGACGCTGGCGCCGTGAATCCACACCAAGGGGCCGCTCGGGCGCGGCTTGCCGGCGATGCCGCGCCGTTCGCTGACCCGCGCGGGATCTTCCTTGCCCTGCTTGATGCGACGCTTGGCGAGAAGCCTTGTGATCGGCGGCGCCGCCGAGGACATCGCGCGATAGGCGCGCAAGAGCGGCGGCAATGGGTCAGGCATCGCCGTCCTCGCGGCCGACCGCGACATAGGCGCGCCGGGTGGCGTCGTTCAAGGTCGCTTCCAGTTGCGCCCGCAACGCTTCCATCGTGGCAGCATCCGCATCCGGCGGAACCGTGATCACCTCGCCGCCGACCAGCGCGCCCCGGCCGAACGGCAGATTGATGGTGGTGCGGTCCCAATTGTTCAAACGCACGTAACGACTGGTGGCCATCGCGAACGGCATGATCGGCCGCCCCGACTCGCGCGCCAGCATGATAATCCCCATCCCGGCGACGCGCGACCGCTTCGGCACGTCGGCGGTGAGCGCCATGTTGTAGTTTTCCTCCAGCGCCCGGACCATTTCGCGGAACGCGCCGACGCCGCCCTTGCGATGGAACGCCGAGCCGTGATCGCCGGAGCCGCGCACCGCGCCGATCTTCAACCGTGCGGCCGTGATGGCGTTGATCTCGCCGTCGCGATGGCGCGAGATCAGCACCTTGCCGCGATGGCCGTTCTTGCGGATGAAGGGCGTCATGAAATGCTGGCCGTGCCAGAACGCCAGGATCACCGGCATCTGCGGCTCGACAATATCGTAGACATCGACGGGATCGAAGCTGAAGCGATTGGTCAGCCAAACCATGCGCAGGTATTCGGCCGCCGCGACGCCGGCGGCGCGCTGGAACCAGGGCGAGCGCAAGGCATTGCGAAAGAAGGATTTCAATTGGCGGGCTTCGTGTCTTGAGTCGTGTTTTGGGTCTGGCCCGGATCGAGCAGCCGATGCAGGTGCACGATGAAGTAGCGCATATGCGCGTTGTCCACCGTCTGCTGCGCCTTGGCTTTCCATGCCGTCAATGCCGTCGCGTAGTTGGGATACACGCCGACGATATCGACCTGGTCGAGATCCTTGAAGGTGACGTTATCGAGGTCCGTCAGTTCTCCACCGATCACCAGATGGAGCAACTGCCGCGCGGGCTCCGTCATCGACGTCCTGTCCTCATCAACGTTCGGTTTGGTCGGCCATGCCGAATAACTGTGAATACATGGCGTGACTTACGACCACGGAAGCGGGTGATCGTGGAAATGCGTGATCACGGAGGCATGGCGTTCACGCCCCGCAGCAACCAGCACGCCATGGGTCACATCCGGGCGGTTATAGCCGATCGGCTCCCCCGAAAGCATCGTCATTCTACCACCCGCTTCGTGCACGATCAAATCCGCCGCCGCAAGGTCCCAGTCGCGGCTTTGTCCACCGGCAAAGGCGATATCCAGCGTGCCGTCGCCGATCCGGCATAATCGCAGCGCCAAGGAGCCGATTCGCGGATGAATTGCCGCACCATCGCGCGGCAGACCTAGCCGTTCAACGATCGGCTTCGGCCCCGCCACCCTGCTAAAGTCGAACGCCGCTCCGGACGCCGCATGAATCGGCGCCTCATGCAGCGTCGCGCCACCGCCGCGCACCGCGAAGAAGAATTCGTCGGTGACCGGCGCGAACACCGCCGCCAGCAGCGGCGCATGATCCTCGACCAGCGCCACACTGACGCACCAGTCCTCGCGGCCGGCGAGATAGCTGCGGGTGCCGTCGATCGGATCGACGATCCACACTTTTTTCTGCGACAACCGCGCCTTGTCGTCGGCGCTTTCCTCCGACAACCAGCCGTAATCCGGCGTCGCTGCGCGCAACCGCTGCTCGATCAGGTTGTTGACGGCGATGTCGGCTTCCGACACCGGCGACGATGCGCCCTTGGTCCAGCTTCGCAGATCGGTCTGGAATTTCGACAGCGCCAACGCACCCGCCTCGCGCACCGTCGCCGCCAGCAGCGCGCCATCGCGCCCGGCGCGGTCGGTGGCCAGCGCGGGATCAGCGTCCGGCAATCGTCAGCCCTTCGATGCGCAAGGTCGGCGCGTTGACGCCGTAGCGGAACTCGAGATCGTTGGCGGGACGCAGCGACTTGAAGATGTCGAACAGATGCCCGGCGATGGTCATCTCGCTCACCGCATAGGTCGGCTTGCCGTTCTCGATCCAGAAGCCCGACGCGCCGCGGCTGTAATCGCCGGTGACGCCGTTGACGCCGGAGCCGATCAGGTCGGTGACATAGAAGCCCTGCTTGATGTCGGCCATCAGTTCGGCCGGCGTCATCTCGCCCGCTTCCATATGCAGGTTGTAAGCGCCCGGCATCGGCGACGACGACACGCCGCGATGCGCATGGCCCGTCGTGCTCATGCCGAGTTCGCGCGCGGTTGCGGAATCCAGCAGCCACGAGGTCAAGACGCCGTCGTCGATGATGGCGAGCTGTTTCGTCGCGACGCCCTCGGCGTCGAACGATTGCGAGCGCAGGCCGCGCACGCGGCGCGGATCGTCGATGATGCGGATGCCGTTGGCGAACAACTGTTGTCCGAGGCGATCCTTCAGAAAACTTGTCTTGCGCGCGATCGACGCGCCGTTCGCCGCGCCCACCACATGTCCAACGATTGAACCCGCGACGCGCGGATCGAAAATCACCGGCGCCTTGCAGGTTTCCGCCTTGCGCGGATTGGCGCGCGCCACCGCGCGATCACCCGCGCTGCGGCCGATGCTTTCGGGCGATGCCAGATCAGAGCCGTGCAGCGCCGAACTGAAATCGTAATCGCGCTCCATTCCGGTGCCGGTGCCGGAAATCGCGGTCATCGAGATGCCCTGGCTCGAACGCAAGTACGCGCCGTGAAAACCGGTGGACGTGACGAGCACCATGCCGCCGATGCCGCTCGACGCCGACGCGCCGCCGGACTTGGTGACGCCCTTCACCGCGATGCCAGCCGCTTCCGCTTCCAGCGCGCGGCGTTCGAGTTCGGCGGTGGATGGCATCGAAGGATCGAGCAGATCGAGATTTGGAAATTCGCGCGCCAGCAACGCCGGATCAGCGAGGCCGACATATTCATCGTCGGGCGCGACGCGCGCCATCGCAACCGCGCGCTCGGCGAGTTTCGCGATGCCGTCGCCGCCGACGTCGTTGGTGGAGACCACCGCCTGCCGCTTGCCGACCAGCACGCGCAAGCCGACGTCGTCGCCTTCGGAGCGTTCGGATTCCTCGACGCGGCCGTCGCGCACCTCGACACCCTGCGAGACGCCGCGCACCGCGACCGCATCCGCCGCATCGGCGCCGGCGCGCCGCGCCGCCTCGACGAGGCGTTGTGCCAGATCGCTTAAGCCGGACTGATCCAGCAGG
>JBQCHY010000009.1:0-11113 GCA_051954235.1 Xanthobacteraceae bacterium | reverse complement strand
CGACGCCAAGGGCCTGTCCACCACCGTGAAGCAGGCCAAGAAGCTGGTCGAGAAGGAGCGTCCGGAGGTCTGGGATATCCTCGACGAGGTGATCCGCGAACATCCGGTGCTGCTGAACCGCGCGCCGACGCTGCATCGTCTCGGCATTCAGGCGTTCGAGCCGGTGCTGATCGAAGGCAAGGCGATCCAGCTTCATCCGCTGGTCTGCTCGGCGTTCAACGCCGACTTCGACGGCGACCAGATGGCCGTGCACGTTCCGCTGTCGCTCGAAGCGCAGCTGGAAGCGCGCGTGCTGATGATGTCGACCAACAACATCCTGCATCCAGCGAACGGTCAGCCGATCATCGTGCCGTCGCAGGACATCGTGCTGGGTCTCTACTATCTTTCGATCCTTCGCGAGGGCCTGCCGGGCGAAGGCAAGCTCTACGGCGAGATGGCCGAGATCGAGCACGCGTTGCACTCGAAGGTCATCCACCTGCACACCAAGATCAAGTATCGCTGGGAAGGCTTGGACGAGGACGGCAAGCCGGTCAGCCGCTGGTATGACACCACGGCCGGACGCGCCATTCTCGCGCAGGTGCTGCCGAAGTCGCCGAAGATGCCGTTCGACGTCGTCAACAAGCTGATGACGAAGAAGGAGATCTCCGGCGTCATCGATCACGTCTATCGTCACTGCGGCCAGAAGGAGACGGTGATCTTCTGCGACCGCATCATGGCGCTCGGCTTCTACAATGCGTTCAAGGCCGGCATCTCGTTCGGCAAGGACGACATGGTGGTGCCGCACTCGAAGTGGAAGATCGTCGATGCCACGCGCACGATGGCGAAGGACTTCGAGCAGCAGTACAACGACGGTCTGATTACTCACGGCGAGAAATACAACAAGGTCGTCGACGCCTGGTCGAAGGCGACCGAGGAAATCGCCAAGGAGATGATGAAGGAAATCTCCGCCGTTAAGAAGAATCCGAAGGGCGGCGAAGCTCAGGTCAACTCGATCTACATGATGGCCCACTCCGGTGCGCGCGGTTCGCCGGCGCAGATGCGTCAGCTCGCTGGCATGCGCGGCCTGATGGCCAAGCCGTCGGGTGAAATCATCGAGACGCCGATCATCTCCAACTTCAAGGAAGGTCTGTCGGTTCTCGAGTACTTCAACTCGACCCACGGCGCTCGCAAGGGCCTGGCGGACACGGCGCTCAAGACGGCGAACTCGGGTTACCTGACCCGCCGTCTTGTCGACGTCGCGCAGGACTGCATCATCACGCAGGACGACTGCGGCACCAAGCTCGGCATCAAGATGCGCGCCATCGTCGATTCCGGCACGGTGGTTGCGTCGCTCGGCTCGCGCATCCTCGGCCGCACCGCGTGCGAGGATATCCGCGATCCGGCGACCAACAAGGTGCTGATCAAGCGCAACACCCTGATGGAAGAAAGCCATGTCGAGCAGATCTCGCAGGCTGGCATCCAGGAGGTGAAGATCCGCTCGGCGCTGACTTGCGAGTTGATCAACGGCATCTGCGGCAAGTGCTACGGCCGCGACCTGGCCCGCGGTACGCCGGTCAACCACGGCGAAGCGGTCGGCGTCATTGCGGCGCAGTCGATCGGTGAGCCGGGCACGCAGTTGACGATGCGCACGTTCCACATCGGCGGCGCGGCGCAGCTCAACGAGCAGTCGGTGATCGAGTCGAACTTCGACGGCAAGATCACGATCAAGAACAAGGCGATCGCTCGCAACAGCGAAGGTCACCTGATTGCCATGGTGCGTAACATGGTGGTCGCGGTGGCCGATGCCGACGGCACCGAGCGTGCGACCCATCGCATTCAGTACGGTGCGCGCATGCACGTCGACGAGGGCGATACGGTCAAGCGCGGCCAGCGCATCGCGGAGTGGGATCCGTATACGCGTCCCATTCTCACCGAAGTCGAGGGCACCATCGGGTTCGAGGACTTGGTGGAAGGCCAATCGATTTCGGAGACGCTCGACGAATCGACCGGTATCGCCAAGCGCGTCGTCATCGACTGGCGCTCGACGCGTGGCGGCGCCGATCTGCGGCCCGCGATCGTGATCAAGGGCAAGGACGGCAAGGTGCTGAAGCTGCCGCGTGGTGGTGATGCGCGCTACATGCTCTCAGTCGACGGCATTCTGTCGGTTGACGTCGACAGCAAGGTGAAGCCCGGCGACATTCTCGCCCGTGTTTCCACCGAGAGCGCGAAGACGCGCGACATCACCGGCGGTCTGCCGCGTGTCGCCGAACTGTTCGAAGCGCGCAAGCCGAAGGATGCGGCGATCATCGCCGAAATCGCCGGCACCATTCGCTTCGGCCGCGACTACAAGAACAAGCGTCGCATCTCGATCGAGCCTGTCGACAAGAACGAGGAGACTCGCGAGTACCTCATTCCGAAGGGCAAGCACATCCATCTGCAGGATGGCGACATCGTCGAAAAGGGTGACTTCATCGTTGAAGGCAACCCGGCGCCGCATGACATTCTGGCGATCAAGGGCATCGAGGAACTCGCTGCCTATCTGGTCAACGAAATCCAGGAAGTCTATCGGCTCCAGGGCGTGTTGATTAACGACAAGCACATCGAAGTCATCGTGCGTCAGATGTTGCAGAAGATCGAGATCACCGATCAGGGCGAGACCGACATGATCTCGGGCGAGCAGATCGACAAGATCGAGTTCGATGCGCTCAACGCCAAGGCGAAGGAAGAGGGCAAGAAGCCCGCGACCGGAACCCCGGTGCTGCTCGGCATCACCAAGGCGAGCTTGCAGACCCGCTCGTTCTTCTCGGCGGCGTCGTTCCAGGAGACCACCCGCGTGCTCACCGAAGCCGCCGTCAACGGCAAGGTGGACCCGCTGGAAGGCCTCAAGGAAAACGTGATTGTCGGCCGGCTGATCCCGGCGGGCACCGGCGCCTCGATGGCCCGCATCCGCGAGGTGGCAATGAAGCGCGATCGCCTGATCCTCGACGAGCGCGAAAAGCAGGCCTCGATCACCCCGGCCGCGCCGGAAGCGGAGCCGCTGGCCTTGCCGCCGGCGGAGTAATCCTCCGCGCAAGCGATGAAGATGCAAAAGGCCGGCGCAAGCCGGCCTTTTGTTATCGTGAATGGCCGCCGCTATGTCGCGCTGACGGTTCCACCGGGACCGGGATAGCGGCCGCGATCTCCTGAAAAACCGTGACTTTCCCGCCTCAGCCGGGAAATTTTCGGCGCCGGGAGAGGGCCGCGCCATTTGTTCATCTTTCTTTCAGGTGAAAAACGCTTTTCCTTGAGGCCGCCGGCGGAAATCAGCGATAGTGGCGGCGGACCCTTCCACGCACCTCGTTGAGGTACGGCCTAGGGCTCGCTTTCATATCCGCGAAAGTCCGGGATGCGTCGTCGCAACAGACGCAGGGCGCGGCGGTTGTGTGTCGGAAGAGACAGATGCTTGATCTTGCAATCATAGGTGGTGGTCCGGGCGGCCTGATGAGCGCCTGGTATCTCAAGAAGAAGCTCGGCCCCCTGTGCCGGGTGACGATCTATGAGGCGTCCGATCGCATCGGCGGCAAGGTGATGTCGCGCAAGTTCGATGCCGCGCCCGCGCTTTACGAAGCCGGCGTCGCCGAGATCTACGACTACTCGATGACCGGGCCGGACCCGCTGCGCGACCTGATCCAGCATTTCGGTTTGCAGACCATTCCGATGGATGCCGAGCAGGTGATGCTCGACGGTGAACTGCTCAACGACGTTCCGGGCATGCGCCGCAAGTACGGCGACAAGACCGCCGACGCCATCCTCGCGTTCCGCAAGCGTTGCGCCGAGATGATCTCGCCGACGGAGTATTACGAAGGCGTCGGCGCGCAGGACAACGAGCATCCGTGGATCGATGTCAATTGCGAGGAACTGCTCGATCGCGAAGTGACCGATCCGGTCGCCAAGCGCTTTTTCAAGGTGATGGCGCGCTCCGATATCGCCACCGAGAGCCACAACACCAACGGCCTCAACGCGCTGAAGAACTTCGTGATGGATGTCGACGGCTATATCGGGCTGTACTCGATCCAGAACGGCAATGAGCAGTTGATCTCCTGCCTTCAGGCCGAGGTCGATGCCGACATCCAGCTCAACCATCGTGTGCTGGAAGTGGGCAAGACCGAGCAAGGCCGCTATCAACTCAACATGATGAACGGCAAGGGTCCCGAGACGAAGGAATTCGATCTCGTGATGGTCTGCCTGCCTCACAGTTGGCTGGCGACCATGCGCTGGGATGGCGAACAATTGCGCAAGTCGATGGTCAAGCACATCGCTTACTTCGATCGCCCGGCGCACTATCTGCGCATCTCGCTGCTGTTCGATTCACCGTTCTGGGGTGATCAGATTCCGGGCGCGTGGTTCATGTCGGAAGCGTTCGGCGGCTGCTGCGTCTATAACGAGGGCGCGCGTCACGACGTCGGCCGCAACGGCGTGCTGAATTTCCTTGTCGCAGGATCGGACGCGCTGGCGTTCGCCAATCTCAGCGATGAAGACTTGATCGACGTTGCGCTGAAGTCGCTGCCGGCATCGTTCGGCGATGCCCGTGCGCATTTGCTCGAAGGCAAGACCCATCGCTGGCTGTCGTCGGTGAACGCCATTCCCGGCGGCATACCGGTGCGCGATGTCGCGACCAACCATCGGCCGGAGCCGAAGCAGCACCCCGGCATCGTGCTGGTCGGCGACTATTTGTTCGACTCGACCTTGAACGGTCTGCTCGATTCATCCGACGCCGCCACCGACATCGTGGTGACGGAGACGATGCGGCTGCGTTACGCCCGCGAGAAGGGTGCGAACGGCAGCAAGGTCGATGCCACTTATTTCGATAGCTATCGCGGTGTCGGGCCGTATCGCGACACGTGGCAGCAGTTCACCGATCCAAAGTATCTCAAGAAGCTGATCGAGATCGTCTGGAACAAGCGCGACGGCTATCGGCTGCTCGTTGCCGGCTGCGCCAGCGGCGAGCTGGTCGGTGCGTTGCGTGCGCTCGGCGTTGATGCCTGGGGCGTCGAGAACAACCGCGCGATCCACGCCAAGACGCCCGCGGCGTTGCGGAAATTCAATCTGTTCGGCTCAGTCACCGATCTTCCGTTCAAGGACGGCGAGTTCGATTTCGTGTTCGAGACTTGCCTGTGCCACGTCACCGAACGGCGCGTACCGGCCGCCGTCCGTGAATTGCATCGCGTCGTCGGGACCGGCCTGATCTTCGGCTCGGTGACCAGCGATTTCGATCCGAGGCTGATCGACCGCTACGACCTGCTGCGCGGCGTCAAGAAGCTGGGGACGTGGTGGGAGTGGTCCGAGATCTTTTTCAACAACGGTTTCGATCTCGCCATGAGCCGCAACGATTGCCTTGATGAGGCGTGGGCGGCGACGATTGCGGCCGGCAAGGGGCCGGGGAATTGGTATGCCGATGCGGATAGCCTGCGCTATTCGTTCTTCGACAAGATCGAAACCGACGACTGAAACGGTGGCCTGCGGCATTGCCGGGGCTGGCGAAACGCTGCGCTGCGTGACAGATTGCGCGACATGTGAAGTTGTCTTCGAATCGGGCGGGGTAGAGATGCGGCTCCGCCATGTTCCGGAGATCGTTGGCCGGTCGGGGTGACGCGTCCCGATGTACGGACCGGGCTCGTTTAGCGGCTGATGGATCGTGGCCAAAACACCTTCGGACAGTTCTGGTTCCAAATCGTCGGATGACGACGCGCGGCTGCGACCGGTTGCCGCTGACGCAGCGGCATCGTCGCGTCCCGCGGCCGCAGCACTCACGCCTAGTAAATTCGCCAAGGGGCGGGAGGGCGACGAAGATGATGACGACCTTGACGACGAGATTGATGACGATGACGACGAGGAGCTAGTCGTCTACACCGCCAGCGAGGCGGCCGGCGCGCTGGCGACGATCTACGGTTTCGTCCGCCCGCATTTCGGCAAGTACAAAAAGGCGCTGTCGTTCGTGCTATTCGGCCTGTTGGTCGAAACGCTGTTCAACGTCATCATGCCGCTGAGCCTGAAGTTCCTGATCGACGATGCGCTCGGCGAAGAGGATTTCGGCGTCCTGATGCGGATTCTCTCGGTGCTGGCGGTCGCCGGCATCGTCACCTCGATCATATCGATCTGGTACGAGAAGTGGGACGCCTGGCTCTCGGCTTCCATCATCTCGGATGTCCGCGCGCGGTTGTTCGGGCACATTCAGGACCTGCCGTCGAGTTTCTTCGCTCGCACCAAGCGGGGTGAAATCCTGTCGCGCTTCTCGGTCGACATGGCCGCGTTCGAAAGCTCGATGCAGACGCTGGCGAACAGCGCGGCGTTGCCGGCATTTGAGTTGCTCGCCGGCTTGATCCTGATGTTCTTCCTGAACTGGCAACTCGCGCTGGTGGCTCTGCTGATCTTCCCGATCACGCTGATCGGGCCGCGCATTCTCACGCCGAAGGCGGTGAAGGCGAATTACGAGCAGAAGGTCAGCGAGTCCTCCATTCTCGGCATGGTGCAGGAGAACATCGCGGCGCAGGCGGTGGTGAAAGCGTTCAGCCTGCAACGTCGCGCGCTGGGCTGGTTCACTGTCAGCAACACCCAGACCCAGAAGAAAATCGCGTCGGCGACGTTTCTCTCCAGCATGGTGGAGCGCTCCGTCAACGTCGCGGTACTGCTGCTGCATCTCGTGGTGCTGGCGTTCGGCGCCTATCTCGCCACCAAGGGCCACATCACCATCGGCACCTTCGTCACGTTCGAGAGCGCGTTCTGGGAGATCTCCTACAACATCGCGCACCTGATGCATTTCATTCCGGTGTCGATCCAGTCGGCGGCGGCGATCCGGCACATGAATGAATTGCTGGAAGAACCGACGCGTGGTGTCGATCGCCCCGGCGCGCCTGATCTGCCGCGCATCACCAGCGATATCGCCTTCGATCACGTGACGTTCGGCTACGAGGGCAGCGAACGGCCGGTGCTCGACGATCTCGACCTGAAAATCGAATTCGGCAAATCCATCGCCATTGTCGGGCCGAGCGGATCGGGCAAGAGCACGCTGCTCAATCTGATCTTGCGGCTCTATGTGCCGACCGAGGGGCGGGTGACCATCGACGGCGTCGACATCCGCAAGGTCACGCGTGGATCGTTGCGGGCGAACATGGCGGTGGTGTTCCAGGACAACGTGCTGTTCAATATGTCGATCCGCGAGAATATCCGGCTGGGCAAGGAGGACGCCACCGACGAAGAAGTTGAGGAAGCCGCGCGCAAGGCCGAGATCCATCGCTTCATCAAAAGTCTGCCGGACGGCTACGACACCATTGTCGGCGAACGCGGCGATACGCTGTCCGGCGGGCAGCGCCAGCGCATGGCGATCGCGCGGGCCATCGTGCGCGATCCGGCGATCCTGTTGCTCGACGAGGCGACATCGGCGCTGGACCAGACCACCGAGGCCGCGATCAATCACACGCTGCTTAAACTGGCGCGCGGCCGAACCATGATCTTCTCGACGCACCGGCTGACCTCGGTGGTGGAGATGGACGAGATCATCGTCATCAACGAGGGCAAGGCCATCGAACGCGGCTCGCACGCCGAACTGCTGGCGGCCAACGGCTTCTATCGCAAGCTATGGGACGATCAGGGCCACATCATCCATGACGACGAAGACGAGGATGATGATGACGACGATGATGACGACGATGAGGAATGATCGTGTGTCGTGAGCGCCGATTGCGCTCGATATTCAAGCTGCTTTGCTAACTCGCGGGTGGCTGTCGCCGTCGACCTGCCGCGTGTCGAGGCCGAGCAGATGCTGGGCCTGCTGTAATTTTCCCTGTGCTGCGCGGGTCAGGAAACGCGCCCAGCGCGCTGCGCGCCATTGCAATCCGTTGTCGATCGACATCGACCGCAACTGATAGGCCTTCGTGGTCGATGCGGCGTCGGAGGCGATCTTGATCGGGTCGTCATAGAACGCCGCGATCTTATCGACGCCCATGCCCTCGCTCATCAGCCATTTGGGAATGTGGACGTTGCAGAGACGCTCGGCGTCGGTGAACACCTTGTCGGAGCCGGTGCCGGCGGCAGGGCAGGAGGTGGCGAAAGCATCGCCCGCGAGAACCACGCCGTGCTGACGATAGCCGTGCGTGACGTAGAGATCGGCGGGGCGGATCTTCACCGGTCCATCGATCTTGAAATCGCCCGTGATGCGTTTCAGGCGCGGCATCAAGGCGTGGAGCGCGGCTTCCGGGTGATGGCGCATCTCGCGCAGCCACGGATCGTCCATGCCGCGATAGACCATCAGGTTGGCGCGCATCGCCTCACCGATGGGAAACAGCGTCAGATAAGCGGCGCGGTCGCTTGAGCGTTCCGGGTAATAGGTGAGCGCCGGAAAATCAAAGGCGGCTCGCCCGCTTGGCGTCATGTCGAAGCCGATTGTGATCGAATGGCATTCGCTGATAACGCGGCGCTCGAGCCCAAGCATGTGGCGCAAGCCGATGTTGAGGCCGGTCGCCAGCACGATCAGCCGCGCCGAAATCTGTTCGTCGTCCGCGAGGGTGACGCTCTGCCGTTCCGCGCTGGTAGCAATCGCCGTCACCTTGGACACGATCCGTTCGACACGCGGCGGAATCTCGTCGCGCATGGTGTTGACGAGGGTGTCGTAGAGGATGCCGTACTGATCGCTCGGCCGCTTCTGCAACAGGTAGCCGAACCGCGCGATCCAGGCTTCGCGATCGTGCGTGCCGGCGCGCATGGCTGCGTCGGCGAGGCCGGTGCGATGGAGGATGGCGAGTTGTGACGAACTGAGTTTTTCGCAGCGAAAATCGACGGGGTAGTGCGCGTGCGGATCGATCAGGACGGCATCGATGCCGGCGCGCCCGAGGGATGCGGCAATGATCGATCCGGCGAGGCCCCCGCCGACAATGGCAACGTCCGTGTACCGCATCGATCCGTCTTTCGCGAAGCGCCCAGCTTTGCGCTTGAAACCCAAATAAAACCTGAATGCCTGTCGCTCTCCGCCCTGGTGTGGCTTAACTGAAATGCAATCCGGCTTGAGATAATACGCATGGATGGCGTGACGTTGAGGTGGCCGGTCGATGATTTCAGTAAGCATTTGTTCACCAAACACGGACCTCGCGGCGGCATGGGCCGACCTCGTCACGCGTGCTTCGTCGAATGTCTTCATGGAGCCCACGGCTTTGCGCGTGGCGGAGGCGACCGGCTTTGCCGACGTCCATATGGTGCTGGCCTGGGATGAAGCGGTGGCGCCGCGCCGGCTGGTCGGGTTGTGGGCGTTGCAGGTCAAGCGGATCGCATCGTTCTGGCCGTCGGTACTCGACTCGCGACCGTTCAACTATGCGTTCCTGTCGACGCCGGTCATCGATCCCGCCTATGTCGACGAGGTGATGCCGGCGATGCTCGCCGCCATTCAGCACGATCCCGAATTGCCCAAGGTGCTACATCTGCATTCGTTCGAACAGGAAACGCCGTGCTACGCGGCGCTTCAGCGTGAACTGACCAGGCAGGGCGGGGCGCAGCGCATTCTGGACGAGACCAATCGGCCGTATGCAACGCGTGACGAGGGCGTGAAGAAAAGCGGCTCAACGCGCAAGAAGCTGCGGCAGGACTGGAATCGGCTCACGGCGCTGGGCGCCGTCGATGTTGTCAACGATCGCACGCCAGTGCGTGTGAGGGATGCTTTCGAGGCTTTCCTCAAGCTGGAGCAGGCGAGTTGGAAGGGCGCACGCGGCACGGCGCTGTTGTGCGACGACACCGACGCCATGTTCGTTCGCGACCTGACGGCGAAGCTCTCCGTCGAGGGGCGCGCGTCGGTGGCGTTGTTGCGCGTCGACGGCAAGGCGGTCGCGGCGCAGGTGCTGATGTATAGCGGCCGCACCGCCTACACCTGGAAGACGGCATTCGATGCCGAATATGCGCGCTACTCGCCGGGCATGCTATTGGTGGACAAGGTCACCGAACAGCTCTTTGCCGATCCGGCAATCGAGACCATCGACTCCTGTTCCTACGAGGACGGGTTCATGGCGAAGCTCTGGACCGCCCGGCGCAAGATGGTGGAGATGCTGGTGCATGTCGGCCCCGGCACCTCGGCAGCCTTTGCGTTGGAGCAGGCGCGCCTGCTCGGCTATCACGAGGCAAAGCGGATCCGGGATCAGTGGCGCGCGCGCCGCGCAGCCCCCGCACCGCAAGCCAAAGCACCGCTGGCGCGGGCGTCTTAGTTCCAGCGAACGAACTAACCGCAAAAAGCCCGGACAATCTTTCGAGTTTTGAGGTCGGTTTCAATCGTCACGCGCTCGCGCCTGTAATCCATGGTGACGCCTTGGCCGGGCTTGATCTGCCGCACGATCGTCGCGCCTGTCAGGCGCTTCGCTCGTCGGTCTGAGATTTTGCTTTTACCCGCGAGCGCATCCGCAGCGGCCGGGTTGCAAACGCCAGGCTGAGGATTGGCTGCTTGCGAAGGCAAGTAGCTCACGGCAGTAATCGCGAAAGCAATCGTCAAAATCGCGAAGCGATGTACACCGGTCATAGCGATGGCTCCGGACAATGGATGATGTCCGACAATAACACGTTGCCGACAGCGTCAACGCTTCGATGCACGCGTGCCGTGCTGCTGGGCTAACGTTTGGTGCGTCTTTTGCGGGTGATCGACCAGACAATGAGCGTCGCAAGGAAGAGAGCGATTCCGCCGATCGGCATCACGTAAATCGCGGCGACGAGCTGGCAGGTTCCGTCCTGACACGTGCCCAGAGCACCGGCATCGGCCAGTGCCAGACCGACAGCCAATGCGAGGCCTAGGCAAACAGCGAGCAACGAGGCGATCAGAACGACGCGGAGCAGGGACCAGAGCAGCCAATTCATCCGCGTATGCTCGAACGCAAAAGCGGCCTCAACAAGATCGCTTCGAATGGGATCGCATTGGAAGCGTGAAGCGTGGAATGGATACGACTTCGCGATCTCGCGGCGCGATGCGCCCAAGGTTTGGTTCGCGTCATCGCCCTCTGTTGAGAAGAGGGCGCGCGGAACGCCGGACGCACCATGCGTCCGCAGCCTCATGCGCAAAGTTGAGAGAGCGCACGAGTGTCGTCACCACGGTCGCACCGGACATCGTCCGGCGTTCCGCGCGCGGTGGGCT
>JBQCHY010000008.1:0-69449 GCA_051954235.1 Xanthobacteraceae bacterium | reverse complement strand
CCGCGCAACGCTAGTGCGTTTTCGATTTTGATGGAAACGCCAGCTCAGAAACGATGCGCGCTCCCTCTCCCGTTGGGAGTGGGTTGGGGTGAGGAGTTACAGCCTCAATGATGCTCGATCCCCCTCACCCGGAGCCTACGGCTCCGACCTCTCCCCGATGGGGAGAGGTGAGGCACCGTCCGGAGCGACTCCGTCGAAAACGACAATCGCCAAGGCAATTGCGGCCCCGTCTTACGGCAGCACCTCGCTGCGCTCGGCGAGCCGAGCATCGGTTTCGGCGCGCTTGGCGTCCAGCAGGCCGTCATCGGCGGCCTCGATGGCCTGGAACAGTTCCTGCGCGTCGGTGAAGCGCGGCACCGTGACGTAATTCGCGCCGGCGGAATATTGATCGCTGACATCCGCCAGCATGTCGGCGGTGGAGATGATCTTGGCCTTGGGATTGAGGGTGCGGACGTGGCGCACCAGCTTCTCGTTGTCGGCGCCCTTGAGCAGCGCATCCGGCACGCTGAGGATGACGATCTCGGCGCTGCCGATCCCGGCATGAACCAGCGTCTCGACATTGCTGATGTCGCCATAGATCACATGCAGCCCGCGCGCGGCGAGATTGCGGAACACGTTGGGATTGAAATCGACCACGGTAATCTGCGCGAGCATCGATTTGTCGCGCTGCTCGATCTCGCTCAAGAGCGCGCTCGCCGCACGGAAAAAGCCGAGGATGACGATGCGCCGCGCGGCGCCGTGGGCCTCGCCCGGCTCGGCGGCGCCGGGTTCGGTGGCGTCGAGATCGCGCAAGCCGAGCCGCTTCAACGGGCCGATGGCCGCGCGCACGATCTGGTCGCTGCGGCCGATCAGGAAGGTCGAGAGCACCGCCAGCAACACAAAGGCAAACGACACCGCGTTCGCGGTCTGCATCGAGATGTGCTTGGCGAGCACGCCGGTCTGGATCACCACCAGCGAGAACTCGCTGATTTGCGCGAGGTTGATCGCAGGAAGCAGGCTGGCGCGCAGCCCCTGCTTCATCAGGTAGAGCGGCACGAAGGTCGTGATCAAGCGGCTCACCACCGTGAACGCCGCGACGATCAGCGCCATCCCGATCACCGAGCGGTCGGGAATCGGGATGGTCATGCCCAGCGCCACGAAGAACAGCGTGATGAAGAAATCCCGCAGCGTCGTCACCTTGGCGGTGACATCGAGCGCATAAGGGAACGTCGACAGCGACACGCCCGCCACCAGCGAGCCCATCTCGCGCGACAGGTGCAGCCGCTCGGCGATCTCGCCGATAAGGAAGCACCACGCCAGCGCGCCCAGCATCACCAGTTCCGGCCGCCGCGCGATCTGACTGAACAGCTTCGGCAGCACGTAGCGGCTCAACGCCCAGGCCGTCGCGACCAGCACGGCGACGCGGCCGACCGACAACAGGATGATACTTATCTGGAGGTTGTCGAGGCTCGGCTGCACCGCGAGAAACAGGATCGCGAAGATATCCTGCAACACCAGCACGCCGAGCGTGATGCGACCCGGCAGCGTATCCAACTCGCGCTTCTCGTAGAGCACCTTGACGATGATGACCGTGCTACTGAGCGCGCAGGCGACGGCGACATACAGCGCGTCGAACCGTCCTCCGCCGAGCTTGAGCCCGATCGCCAGGAACATCAGCACGCCGAGCACGCAGCCGCCGATCAACTGCCCGCCCGCCGCGATCAGGATGACACGGCCGGCGCGGACGATCTTCTTGAGGTCGATCTCCAGCCCGATCATGAACAGCATGAAGATCAGGCCGAGTTCGGAGATGGTGGAGATCGACTGCTCCGACTTGACCCAGCCGATGCCAAAAGGGCCGATCACGAAGCCGCCGACCAGATAGGCCAGGATCAGCGGCTGCCGCGTGACATGGGCCAGCATCCCGAGCATCCAGGCAAATAGAATGCTGAGCGTGATGTCGCCGATGAGATCGTGCATGCGCCAATCAGTAGGCAATTTTTCGTCGCGCGTAAACCAAGCGCAAGGCCCGGGTCGTCAATGCGCGCGGGCCAGGGACGTGTTTTCCAATGGCATGAAAGCTCGCTTGCCGCCCGGCACCGCGCGGGCTTTAATCGCTCGGTCCCATGGATTTTTGATGACGCCTCATTCCGTGACCGCCTTGGGAGCAACCGGTCACGCGCCAGCCACGCGCGGATACTGATCACCGGATCGAATGGATATGTCCTTGAAAGAACGACTCGCGCGAGCCTTCCCCTCAGATATCTCGGGGTCGTTCGATAACACCAAGAGACTGTCCGACTACATCAGCGCATTGGCCCGGCTGGTGTTCATCGGCCCGCTGGCGCTCCTGACCTCATACTGGATATGGCGAACCGAGCCCGCCGTCAGCCTCGAATACGTCAGCCTTCTGACGGTCGCGCTTTACTTCTCGGCGCTGACGATCGCGATGTTCCTGTCGTTCTCCTGGCTCACGGCCGGATGCCTCTACCTGATCGCCTTCAACGACGAGACCCCGTCCCTGCTCGGCCATATCGTGGCGGCGGCCATTTCGCTCCTGCTGATCGGCGCGCTGGCGGTGACGCTGTACGAGGTCGTCGAACGCTCCACGATCGTCAAGGAAGCCATGACCACGATCGACGCGCTGAAACCCCAGTAAGGCAGGCCAGTTCGAAACGTCGGTGGACGTACTCGCAACGATCCACGGACACCGAGACGCGACCTTCCGAACACGAGGTTGCGGAGGGTGTTGCAGCGAAGCCGGGAAAGGGCGTATCGATTGGCCGAAACGGTGGCCCGATCTTTGGGCAAGGGCAATCGAGGATCGAGAGATCGGGAAATCTCTTTAGAGATCAATGGTCGGAGTGGCAGGATTTGAACCTGCGACCCCTGCGTCCCGAACGCAGTGCTCTACCGGGCTGAGCCACACTCCGACGATGGGGCGGCTTATAGCGTCCGCTTTCGGCCACCGCAAGACAGCGAATGGAAGATCGGAACCGAATGGCCGTCGAACTGACCACAAAAATCATCCCCGCAGGCCAAACCGCCGTCACGGAGGCCGCGCGACGCCTCGCGGACGGTGGTCTGGTGGCGTTTCCCACAGAAACGGTCTACGGCCTCGGCGCCGACGCCACCCATCCGGAAGCCATTGCGCGGCTTTATCGGGCCAAGGGACGGCCTTCGTTCAATCCGCTGATCGCCCACGTCCACGATCTCGCCGGCGCCGAGCGAATCGCCCGGCTTAACGACACCGCCCGCAAGCTAGCCGAGGCGTTCTGGCCCGGCCCCCTCACCCTGGTACTGCCAAAGACGCCGGACTGCGCCGTCGCCGACCTCGCCACCGCCGGCCTCGATACCGTCGCGGTGCGGATGCCCGCCCATCCCATAGCACGGGATATTTTGCGCGCGCTCGGCCACCCGATCGTTGCGCCGTCCGCGAACCGCTCCGGCCATGTCTCGCCGACCGCCGCCGCGCACGTCGCGAATGACCTCGACGGCCGCATCGACCTGATCGTCGACGGCGGCCCGGTGTCGGTTGGCGTCGAGTCCACCATCGTCGGCTGCTTCGACCCGCCGCTGCTGTTGCGTCCCGGCGGGCTGCCGCGCGGCGCCATCGAACAGGTGCTGGGCCATCCGCTGCGACGGCCGCGCCCGCAACCCGACGCCGCCGGCCAACCGATGGCCCCCGGCATGCTGGCCTCGCACTATGCGCCCCGGACCCCGGTGCGGCTCAATGCGACGCAGATCGAGCCCGGCGAGGCGCTGCTGGCGTTCGGAGCCGTGACACTTTCCGGCCACGGTGCTGCCGCAAGAATCCTGAACCTCTCGGAGCGGGGCGATCTGACCGAAGCCGCCGCCAATTTGTTCGGCTACCTGCGCGCGCTCGACACCGCCAACGCCCGCGCCATCGCGGTGATGCCCGTCCCCGAACACGATCTCGGCGAAGCCATCAACGACCGACTGCGTCGCGCCGCCGTGCCGCCGACGTGATATCATCGAAGCCAAGTAACAATTCATAAGCAACAAGAGACGCGACATGAACATCGTCCAGCCGCCGCCTGCACCGCTTTCACCGGAGTTGATCGCAAGGTTCAAGGCCATCGTCGGCGACAAATACGGCGTCACCGATCAGAGCGAAATCGCGGCCTACGTCACCGAAGAGCGCAACCTCTATCAAGGCCACTCGCCGCTCGTGCTGCGGCCGGGCACCACCGCTGAAGTCGTCGCGATCTGCAAACTCGCCAGCGAAACGCGCACAGCGCTGGTGCCGCAAGGCGGCAATACCGGCCTCGTCGGCGGCCAGACGCCGCATCACGGCGAAGTCGTATTGTCGCTGCGCCGCCTCGATAAGATCCGCGATGTCGATACGCAATCCAACACCATGACCGTCGAATCCGGTTGCGTGCTGCAAACCTTGCAGCAGCGCGCCGATGAGGTTGATCGCTTGTTTCCGCTGTCGCTCGGCGCCGAAGGAAGCTGCACCATCGGCGGCAATCTCTCCACCAATGCCGGCGGCACCGGCGCGCTCGCTTACGGCGTCGCGCGCGCGATGGCGCTCGGCCTGGAAGTCGTGCTGGCCGACGGCCGCGTGCTCAACACGCTGTCGAAGCTGAAAAAGGACAACACCGGCTACAATCTGCACAATCTTTTCATCGGCGCGGAAGGCACGCTCGGCATCATCACCGCCGCGACGTTGAAACTGTTTCCCAAGCCGCGCAGCGTCGACACCGCATTCGTCGGACTGACCTCGCCGGCACAGGCATTGAAGCTGCTTGAGATCGCGCAAGCGGAGGCGGCTGGCAATCTCACCAGCTTCGAATTGATGGCGGAAATCTGCATCGACTTCTGTGTGAAGCATGGTCCGTCGATCCGCGATCCGCTGGCGACACGCTATCCGTGGTACGTGCTGATGGAAATCTCGTCGTCACGCGACGACGCGCGCGCGACGCTCGAAGCCATCCTGACCCGCGCGCTGGAAGACGGCATTGCCGACGACGCGGTCATCGCGGAAAATCTCGCGCAACGCGCCGCGTTCTGGACGTTGCGCGAGGTGATTTCGCCGGCGCAGAAGCCGGAAGGCGGCTCGATCAAGCACGACGTCTCGGTGCCGGTCGCCGCCGTGCCTGCGTTTATCGAACAAGCCAATGCCGCCGTGGTGAAACTGTTGCCCGGCAGCCGTCCGGTACCGTTCGGCCATCTCGGCGACGGCAACATCCACTACAATGTCAGCCAGCCGATCGGCGGCGACAAGGACACATTCCTCGCGCGCTGGCACGACATCAACGCGGTGGTGTTCGAGATCGTGTTGAAGATGGGCGGCTCGATTTCAGCGGAGCATGGCATCGGCGTGATGAAACGCGACGAATTGCCGGAGGTGAAGGACAAGGTGGCGATCGAACTGATGCGCGGCATCAAGGCGCTGCTCGATCCGCTGAACATTCTGAATCCGGGCAAGGTACTGTAACGCAACTGCTTCGCCTATCGTCAGAACAGCGACCCTTGCCTGTCGTCATCAGGCACCGTCTGTTTGCGCGGCGTGGGCTTTGCTTGCGATGCAGATTCTTCATCCGCGATCTGTTGTTCCGATAGCGGCAGAATCAATCGCGCATCGTCGTTGCCAACGCGATTGACATCGCGCGAAACGCGATGCCATGCGAATTCATCTTCCGCGGGCGCGACCATCAGCGTCGCAGCCTCGTTGGCATTGACCGACGCGCAGTCCAGCCAGCGCGTGGAATCCTTCGGCGCGATTATCACCGGCACACGATGATGCAGCATCGCGAGCCCACCCGTAGCGGCGGCCGTGACGATCGCGACCGTATCGACTTCCTCGCCGTTCAGCCCGCTCCAGGTTTCCGCTACGCCGGCAAAACCAATCGGCCCGCCGGCGCGAGGATAGATAAAATACGGATGCTTCTGTTGACCAACGGTATGCCATTCGTAATAGCCGTCGGCCGGAATCAAGCAACGCCGCCGCCGGATGGCATTGCGAAACGCCGGCTTCTCGCGCACCGTCTCCGCGCGCGCGTTGATCACCAGCGTAAAGGTGCGCGGGTCCTTGACCCAACTCGGAATAAAACCCCAGCGCATCAAGCGAAAGTGGCGCGCGCCCTGCTCCACCAGCACCACACCGACCGGCTGGGTCGGCGCGATGTTGTGCTGAGCCGGAAAATTCGGATTCTCACCATAGTCGAATGCCGCGCGGATCGCCGCCGGCGGCGAAGTAATGACGAAACGGCCGCACATTCTCATGTCTCAACTGAATATCTTCAGCACCTTTTAACCCGGCATGTTAAATGTGAAGCCGATGACGTCCTCCGCCCAACATGCCCATCCACAGGAAACGCTATCCGGCGAACGGCCGACCGCGGCCGAACTGGCTGCCGCGAATATCAATCCGCGCACCGGCCTCGCCACCGACTATCTCAATCATTTCAACGAAGCCATCATGCTGTTGGATATGATCCCGGACATGCCGGAATGCGCCGACGACTTCCTCGCATGGCGGCCGCTGAGCTATCGCGAGCATTTCGCCGCCTCCAACTTCAAGGCGCGCGACCTCGCGATCCTGGCCTATGAGCAGTCCGACACCACCGTTCGCGCCGAATTCGACAACATCACCGGCGCGATGACCTCGATCCTCACGGCAGTTAGCGCCGCGATGCGCGAGGCGCAGCAGGATCGCACCCGGATCAAGCTGGCCGAGCAGGCCACCGGCTGGGTTCGCCCGCTGGCGACACTGGCCGGCGGCATCATCCACGGCTCGCGCAGCGAAGCCGAGGCCGATATCGATTCCATCATGACGCAAGACCTCAAGTGACCAAATCCGCTCTCGGCCGCCCGCAACTCGCCGTCAGCGCGGTGATTTTTCGCGACAATCAATTCCTTGTGGTTCGCCGCGCCAATGCGCCCGGACGCGGGCTCTATTCGGTGCCCGGCGGCCGCGTCGAACACGGCGAGACCCTGCATCAGGCGGTCGCACGCGAAGTACGTGAGGAAACAGCGCTCGCCATCGACATCGTCGGCTTCGCCGGCTGGCGCGAGGTGTTGCCGGACCCGGCCGCTGGCCGCAGCGGGCACTACCTCGTGATATCCTTCGCCGCCCATTGGCGCGCCGGCGAGGTGACGCTGAACGAGGAACTCGACGATTTCCGCTGGATGACGCCGGACAAATTGAGTGAGTTGCGGACCACTCAGGGGCTGGCGGAGATCGTCGATGCCGCCCGGCGCTTGATCGTTCCGTAGTGCAGCCCGAAAGCCTCGGCTTGCACCCGCCTCCTCGACAAGGCATATCAGCCGAAATCCGGGCCCGATGATGCGGAAACAACTTCTAGCGGCAATTCTCTTTCTTGCGGCGTGCAGCGCGGGCCTCGGCCTAGGTCCTGCGCGGGCGCAGGATGCTGCCGCGCCGTTCGACGGCGATCTGCAACGGCTCGCGGAAATCCTCGGCACGCTGCACTATCTGCGCGGCATTTGCGGCGCCAATGAAGGCGCGAAGTGGCGTAACGAGATGCAGGCGCTGATCAACGCCGAAACGCCCTCCGGCGAACGCCGCACCCGGCTGATCGCCAGTTTCAACCGCGGCTATAACGGCTTCCAGCAGACTTATCGAACCTGCACTCCGGCGGCCAATGTCGCGATCAAGCGCTACATCGAAGAAGGCGCGAAAATCTCTCGCGACCTCACGGCCCGCTACGCCAATTAACCACTATTCCTCGGCGAAGGGATGCGGTTCCCGCGCATTTTGTCGCTGTACCCAGTGTTGCAACAGCAGCGCACTCGGGAACTCCGTATAATGTTGAATCGTTCCGTTAACCTTTCCTAAAGATGTGGCCTAGCCGACGCACGGGGGCGTGTTAGAACTTGCGCGTACTCGCGGTGTTCCGTGAGTCGCCCATGCCGCCGGGAATTTCATGAGCCAGTCCTTGTCCTACGTCGTTGCCAACGAGCCGATGCCAGACCACGAACAAAAGCGGGCGGCGCTCGGCTATCTGAACGAGGCTTGGGCGGAAGCCCGCCACGACGGCGTCGACGGCGATTGCCTGGCGCAGGCGAGCCTGTTCACCGCTTTTGCCGAGTTGGTGTCCACTTACGGCGAAGATGCGGTGGCGAAATTCGTCGAAGGACTGCCGAACCGCGTCCGCAACGGCGAGTTCTCGCTGATCCTGCCGAAGCAGTAAGCCGCGTCCCTTCCGCGCAACGCTTGCCCAACCCCAATTGCCTGCCGACCATGCGCGGTCGCGGCCTTGTCGTTTGTCAACGCGCGGCTTACGTTCCGGGTGAGTTCCGGCGCGACCGGGCACCTGATTCTCCCGAGACTTTCACGATGGACGCAGCGCTTCTTTCCGACCGGGGTGTGATCAAGCTCAGCGGCGAGGATGCGAAAACATTCCTCAACGGACTGATCACCACCGATACCGCCCGGCTCGAACCGGGCACGGGACGATTCGGCGCGTTGCTGACACCTCAGGGCAAGATCGTCGCCGACTTCCTCATCACCGAAGTGCCCGCAGGCCACGGCGGCGGGCTGCTGATCGATTGTCCTCGCGCGCTGTCGCAGCCGCTCGCCACCAAGCTCGGCTTCTACAAGCTGCGCGCCAAGGTGAGCGTGGAAAACCTGTCGGATACGTTCGGCGTCCTCGCAATATGGGGCGGCGAACCGTCCGTCAAACCTGACCTCGGCTTCGCCGACCCGCGCACGGAAGAACTCGGCTGGCGCATCCTGATTCCGCCGGAGTTGGCGGCAAAGACGGCCGCGCTCGTCGGCGCGACGATGACTGACGAGGCCGCCTACGAAGCGCACCGCATCGCCTGCGGCGTACCGCGCGGCAGCGTCGATTTCGGTTACGGCGACGCGTTTCCGCACGAGACTAACATGGACCATCTGCACGGCATCGATTTCGACAAAGGCTGCTACGTCGGCCAGGAAGTGGTGTCACGGATGCAGCATCGCGGCACCGCGCGCACCCGCACGGTGCGCATTAGGTTCGACGGCCCGGCGCCCGATGCGAGTGCGCCCATCCTCGCAAACGATAAGCAAGTCGGCACCATGGGGTCGTCCGCGCAAAACAGCGGCCTCGCGACGGTACGGATCGACAAGGTGTCCGACGCGCTCGACGCCGGTACGCCGCTCGTCGCTGGGAGCACGACGATCCACCTCGCCGATCGCGACGCCGTGCGCAGCCTGCAAAAGAAGACCGTCGCATGAGCCGCGCCGTGCAGCATGCCGACGGCCTGATCCGCTGCCCGTGGCCGGGCGAGGATCCGCTCTACATGGCTTATCACGACACCGAATGGGGCGTTCCGGAGTACGACGACCGCGCGCTGTATGAAAAACTGATCCTCGACGGCTTTCAGGCCGGCTTGTCGTGGATTACGATCCTGCGCAAGCGCGACAACTTTCGCCGCGCCTTCGACGATTTCGAGCCGACGAAAATCGCGCGCTACACCGAGAAGAAAATGCACGCGCTGATGCAGGACGCCGGCATTGTGCGCAACCGCGCCAAGATCGAAGGCGCCGTCAAGAGCGCGCAAGCCTATCTCAAGATCATGGAGAAAGGCCCCGGCTTCTCGAAGCTGCTGTGGGACTACGTTGACGGCAAGCCCAAGGTCAACGCCTTCAAGACCACCGCCAGCGTGCCGGCTTCAACACCACTCTCGGTGAATATCTCGAAAGACCTCTCGTCGCGCGGCTTCAAGTTCGTCGGCCCCACCATCGTCTACGCCTTCATGCAGGCGACCGGCATGGTCAACGACCATCTGGTAACCTGCCATTGCCATGCGGTGTGCAGCGGCAAGCAGCGCGCGCGCCGCCTCTCCGCAAAATGACGCAATCCAAGGCGCGCATCGCGAAAGCCGACACCCGCGTCTGGCAACGCATGCTGTCGGGGCGGCGGCTCGACCTCGTCGATCCCTCGCCGCTCGATATCGAGATCGCTGACATCGCCCATGGTCTCGCCCGCGTCGCGCGCTGGAACGGACAGACCAAAGGCGCGCACATCTTCTCGGTGGCGCAACATACGCTGCTGGTCGAAGTGGTCTTGCGCCACGCGCTGCCGCGCGCCGATCATCGGCTGCGGCTTGCGGCGTTGCTGCATGATGCGCCGGAATACGTCATCGGCGACATGATCTCGCCATTCAAGGCAGTGATCGGCGGCTCTTACAAGACCGTAGAGAAACGATTGCTCGGCGCGATCCATATGCGTTTCGGATTGCCGGCGGTGCTGCCGGAAGAATTCACACTGGCGATCAAGGCCGCCGACCGCGGCGCCGCTTATCTTGAAGCGACGCGGCTCGCAGGCTTCTCCGAAAGCGAGTCCAGGCGGCTGTTCGGCCGCGATCCGACGCTGCTCGCCACGACGGAGCAGGATTATCTGACGCCGTGGTCCGCCGGAAAGGCCGCGAAACGCTTTCTGGCGCGCTTCGCGACGTTGTATGTCTGATGCCCTCCGCCGCTTTCGTTTGCTGGATGCGGCGGCTATAATTTGGGCGGATGACAAGGGACAACATCATGATCCATGTGTGCTCGCTCGCCGCGCTTCCTTCCACCGTGCAGTCGACCGGCGCCAGCCACATTCTCACGGTGATGGGCGACATCAGCCGCGTGCAACGTCCCGCCTCGGTCCGCGAAGCCAATCACCTGATGATCTCGATGGACGATATCAGCGAACCGGCCGATGGCCTTGTCACGCCGTCGGAAGATCACATCGAGAAAGTGCTCGCCTTCGTGCGTGGCTGGGACCGGGAGGCGCCGCTGGTGGTGCATTGCTATGCCGGCATCAGCCGCTCGACCGCGAGCGCCTTCGTCGCCGCCTGTGCGCTCAATCCGCATCGCGACGAGGTCATGATCGCGCGGCAGATGCGGCGTGCCTCCCCGACCGCATTTCCCAACCGGCTGATCGTTTCGCTGGCCGACCGTGCACTCGGCCGCAACGGCCGCATGATGCGCGCGCTCGACGAGATGGGACCGGGCGACATGTCGATCGAAGGTCGGCCATTCCGCGTCGACCTGGAGTAACGCCGCCGTTCCCCGACGCGGGCCTGCCTTTGAACCGAATGCCGCCACGCACAGACTGACGACACGCTGCCGCAATAGCGCGCACCGCATTTCTCCAACCATCGCCCACCCCGCCGGGACTCTCGCCGGTGACGCGACGATCGAGGACCTATGGAATTTCTCGCGCTGCTGATTGCCATCGCCGCCGTCATTGTCGCCCGCAAGGCACTGACCAACGCCAACGCACTGCAAGCACGCGTGCAGGCGCTGGAGGCCGCCGGCAGCGGGGCAATCGCGATGCCGCCGCCGCTCGACATCCCGCTACAGCCGACCACCGAAGAACCGGCAGCGAGCGCGGAAACATCTATTCCTATGCCTCCGCCGCTCATGCCCGATGGGGGCGAAAGCCAGCAACCGCCTCCTATTCCAACTCCTGCCGCCACCGGCGCGCACATCGAGGAACGTATCGGCACGCGCTGGGTGGTCTGGCTCGGCGGTCTGACGCTGGCGCTCGGCGGCTTCTTCATGGTGCGTTACTCCATCGAGGAGGGCCTGCTCGGCCCCGGCGTGCGCGTACTGCTCGGCGGCCTGTTTGCGGCGGCGCTGCTCGCCGCCGGCGAATGGACGCGGCGGCGCGACAACATGGCGGCTATCGCACCGCTGCCGATCGCCAACATTCCCGCAATCCTCACCGCCGCCGGCACCGCCGTTGCCTTCGCGACAGTGTATGCGGCTTATGCGCTGTACGATTTCCTCGTGCCGGCCACCGCTTTCGTGCTGCTGGGACTGGTCGCATTGGCGACGCTCGCCGCCGCGTTGCTGCATGGTCCGGCACTAGCCGGGCTCGGCGTCGTCGGCGCGTTCGCAACGCCGGTGCTGGTGTCGTCCGAGCGTCCCGATTTCTGGGCATTGTATATCTATCTCGCCATCGTCACCGCCGCAGCGTTCGGATTGGCGCGCATCCGGTTGTGGCGCTGGCTCGCGATCACCACCACCGTCTTCGCGCTGGTGTGGACGATTCCGTGCCTCGATTGCGGACCGTCGATGGTCATGCCGCATGTGTTCCACGTCATTGCCGGCTTTGTGCTTGCCGCATTGCTCGTGGTTTGCGGATTTCTATTCGGCCCGCCGGCCGAACCCGACAAGGTCGAACCGGTATCTTCCAGCGCGTTGGCCGCTTATGTGCTCGGCGCCACGATGATCGTGCTCGGCAGCGGTCATGCCATGTCGGCGATTACGGTGTTCGGTGTGCTGGTTGTCGCCACGCTGGCAATCGCATGGCGTGCTCCGGCGGCCGTCGCGGCGGTTGCCGCGAACGCCGTGCTGGTCGCCATCGCCTTCCTCGAATGGGCGGTGCGCGCCAACCCCGATATGCTGGTGCTGCCGGGCGGCGCGATGCCGGGCCTCGCGCCCAGCGCCACGGATGAAACCGTCTCCGCGCATCTGATCGCGGCGGCGATTTTCGGCACCGGATTCGCCGTTGCGGGCTTCGCCGCGCAGGGCCGCTCCATCAGCGCATCGGTGCCGGTGATCTGGGCCGCCTCGGCGGTGTTTACGCCGATCGCGCTGTTGATCGCACTCTATGCACGCGTCGCGCATTTCGACCGTTCGATTCCCTTCGCGATCATCGCGGTCATTCTCGCCGCAGTATTCGGCTGGATGACCGAAACGCTGAGCCGGCGCGAACCGCGCCCCGGCCAAACCATCGCAGCCGCGCTGTTCGCCACCGGTACGCTGGGTGCATTAGCACTGGCGCTGACCTTCGCGCTCGAGAAGGGCTGGCTCACCATCGCGCTGGCACTGATGTCGGCGGGCACCGCATGGGTCGCGACGCAACGGCCGATTCCGTTCCTGCGCTGGCTCGCTGCGATCCTCGCCACCATCGTGGTCGCGCGCGTCGGCTATGAACCGCGCATCGCGGGCGACGCCATCGGCAGCACCATCATCTTCAATTGGCTGTTGTGGGGCTACGGCGTTCCAGCGCTGTCGTTCTGGACCGCGAGCTATCTGCTGCGGAAGCGCGGCGACGACGTACCGCTGCGCATGATAGAAGCCGCCGCGATCCTGTTCACGGTGCTGCTGGCCTTCATGGAAATTCGCCACGCGGTCAACGGCGGCAAGGTCTACGCCAACATCGCCGGACTGACCGAGGTAGCGCTGCAAGTTTGCGTCGCGCTGGCAATGGCCATCGGGCTCGAACGCCTGCGCATCCGCTCGCGCAGCATCGTGCACGACGTCGCAGCGGTACTGCTGACGATCTTCGCCTGCCTCGCCGCGCTATTCGGCCTGCTGGGGCTCGACAATCCAATGATCTGGCGCATCGATGTCGGCGGCGTGGTCGTCAATCTCCTGCTGCTCGGCTACGCGCTACCCGCCGCTTTGATGCTGACGCTGTCCTATCTTGTCGCCGGCCGCCGTGCCCGCTTCTATGGGCACGCACTTGCCGCCGGCGCATTAGTCATGGCGCTCGCCTACGTCACGCTGCAAATACGCCGCATCTATCATGGCCCGATCATGAACAGCGGCGGCATCGGCGACGCCGAGCAATACACCTATACGATCGCGTGGCTGGCGTTCGGCGTGGTGCTGCTCGCGGCCGGCGTACTGTTCAATTCGCAACGCGCGCGGCTGGCTTCGGCGGCGGTGATCGGCCTCACCATTCTCAAGGCGTTCCTGGTGGATATGTCGGAACTGACCGGCGTTTATCGCGCGCTGTCGTTCATGGTGCTCGGGCTGGTGCTGGTCGCCATCGGCTGGCTGTATCAGCGCATCCTGTTTCGGAACGCCCCACAACCACCGGCGCAGGTCAACGCGCCGCCTCCGCCGCCGGAGGCATAACGCGCGAACACATCAGGAGATGAAGATCAGTCGGTCGAGCGGCGCAGTTCGGATACGGCTTCTGTCTGCACCGGCGTGATCTTCGACTTCTCGACCCGCGGCGTTTCCACGCGCGCCACGACTTCCGGCGAAGCGGCGTCGGCCGACCTCACATGACGCGGATGCAGCGAGCGTGGCCCCCTGCCGGAAACCGCCCGCGCCATGAGGATGTGCCCGGCGCCCTTGTGATGGAAATCGCAATAGGCGAAGCCCATGCCCGACACCGCACCACGGAAGCTGCGCTCATCCTTCTTGTCGAGGTTGAAGCACGGCGAGAACGGCAATCCCTTCAGCGAGGCGCAGACCGACTCGCCGCGCGTCTGCACCGTATTGACCGGAAGCCGCATATAGCGCGTCGGCCCGGAACCGCTGAACTGGATCGATCCCGACGCCGAACCGTCGTCGAAGATTCGGCCCGCGCCGCGCGTGCCGTCGAAGCAGGTGAAGGAGAAGATCTTGCCGACGACGAACTTGCGCGCCTCGGTGGCGTTCATTTCACCGGCCACGGCTGGCGCGATCAACGCGCCGATGGTCAAGGCACTCAACACAAAACGCGCAAGCATGCTGAACTCCACACAACTGAGCGCAGGACAGGCGACGACGACGCGCCACCTTTACCCGCTGCTTACCATACTAACCATGGCAACAATGGAGCAGCTTGGTTGGTAAAGTCTGAACGTGCCTTAGGAAATCTTTACCACGATGCGGCCCCGCACCTGCCCGCCGAGGATCTTAGGACCTGCCGCGATCACCTCGTCCAGGCCGATTTCGTGAGTAATTTCAGCCAGTTTCGCGCGATCGAGATCGCTTGCGAGACGGCTCCAGGCCTGCTTCCGAAGTTCAATCGGACACATCACCGAATCGATGCCGAGAAGACACACCCCGCGCAAAATGAAGGGCGCGACCGACGACGGCAAGTCCATGCCGGCCGCGAGGCCGCAGGCGGCGATGGCGCCGCAATATTTCGTCATCGACAGCAGATTCGCCAAAGTGGTCGAGCCGACGCTATCGACGCCGCCCACCCAACGCTCCTTGGCCAGCGGCTTGGCCGGGCCGGAGAGTTCATTACGGTCGATAATTTCGGTGGCACCGAGGCCGCGCAGATAATCCGCCTCGGACGCCCGACCGGTGGAGGCGATCACCTGATAGCCAAGCTTCGACAGCACCGCGATGGCCACAGAACCTACACCACCCGCAGCGCCGGTCACGACCACGGGTCCATCCGCCGGCTTCAAGCCGTGCTTCTCGAGCGCCAGCACCGACAGCATCGCGGTATAGCCCGCCGTGCCGATCGCCATGGCGTCGCGCGCCGACATGCCGTCCGGCAACCGCACGAGCCAATCACCTTTTACGCGCGCCTTCTCGGCGTAAGCACCGAGATGCGTCTCGCCCATGCCCCAGCCGTTGCAGACCACCTTGTCGCCGGCCTTCCAGGCCGGATGCGAGGACTGCTCGACGGTACCGGCGAAATCGATCCCTGCGATCATGGGAAAGCGGCGCACCACCGGCGCCTTACCGGTGACCGCCAGACCGTCCTTGTAGTTCAAGGTCGACCATTCGACGCGAACGGTGACGTCGCCATCCATCAGTTCCGCTTCATCGAACTGGGTCAGCGTCGCCGTGGTGCCCTTCTCCGCCTTGTCGATCCGTACTGCCTTGAACGTAGCCACGCTGTATCCCTCCGCCGACGCCTGCCGAAATTTTCGGATGCCGATTTCATTGCGGCAGATGCGCCGCGCGTGGGCGAATTTAGCCAACAGGACGCACGCCAGCAACCCGCGCGGAGGTGTGAAGGATAAATCGGAAGCCTATGGCTTGAACGCGGCCAGTTTCGCGGAAATTTCGGCCGTTTCCGCAGCCGAGCCCCAGCGCGGCGCATCGCTGCCGTCGCCCCAAGCACGCGGACGATAGAAAGTATGCACGCCGGTGCGGTACATCTTGCGCATCTCGCGCACCCACGACGGATGCACCCAGTAGGCGTGATAATGCGTCGACTTCCCGACTTCGGGCAGCCAGAGCTGACCGTCGAGGGTCGCCTTCGCGATCTTGCGTGCGCGTTCCCACATGTCGGGCTCGCGCACGACGTCGGGAATGCCGTCGCAAGCGAAGGTGAATTGGCAAGCCAACCGGCGATTGGCGTTCTGATAGACGACGCCGCACACGGTGGTCGGATAGAAGCCTGAGAACACCCGGTTCATCACCACCTGCGCCACCGCGATCTGGCCGCGCACCGCCTCACCGCGCGCTTCAAAATACACGGCTTCGGCGAGACACTTTTCCTGCTTCGCGCGAGCCTTGCCTTCAAGACTCAACCGTTCCGCCGGCGTCTTGAGATGCGCCTTGTGATCGCTGTTGACTTCGCCCTTGCCGGCGACGCTTTCACCCGCCTGCGGCGCGGCCACGGCAACATGCGGCGCCGCGGCTTTGAGATCGGGATCCGGCGCACCGGGACGCAAGATCGTCGGCTCCTCACCCGGCTGCCAGCTCTGCAACGTCTGGCTGGAAACGCCGAGCGAGTTGCTGCCGAAATAAAGACTCGCGGTTTGCACCTTGAAAGGATCGGGGGACGGCGTCACCGCCGGCAAATGCTCGTGGCTCACCGCCGGACCCATGTCCTCGAACGGCCGGACATCCACCGCCGAGGCGGCATTGTATTGCGCCAGCGGCGGGGCATTCAGCGCTTCGGCAAGTTCCGGATCGAGCGGATCTTGCAGTGCGCTTGCGGTCTTCTCGCGCGCAGGCGGTGCAACGAAGCGCGAGGGCTCCTGCTCAGGCGCCACGGTCTCCGGCGTCTCGGCCGGAGCGACGATAGCAAGGCGATCGCCCTTCAAGGTGCGATCGACGCGCGGAAAATCGCTGGAGTCATAGCGGCGCGGCTGCACCAGCACCGGATTGCGTGTGATCGCGCCGACGATGTCGTTACCCTGGCTTTCGAAGCTCGCGAGCAAGGCCGCGGCAGTGCGCGGCAACGATGTGCCGATCGGGCGGCCGAAACTGAAGGTTGCAACCTGAATGGTGTTTGCGCTCGGCGAGAACACCCGTTCCTGCCAACGTTCGGCGACGCCCGGCTGGCGCGCCAGCAGCGAGGCAATGTCCTGGTATCCGGCTTCCTTCGGGAACAATGCGAAGACGCCAAGACCGAGGCCGAAGAGCGCCAATCGTGCGCCCTTCGGCCCGTTACGCATGACAAACATCGATACGCTCACGCAACGCTACACATACGCACACACCAGATCGACGGGCATCTTCGATGCAATTCGATCCTTGCCGTTAGTAGCCCATTAAAGTTGCGGGGGAGTTAATCGGCGATGCGCGCAAGACACATGCAAGCAGGTTGTCGTTGCGGCGCAGGGCTTTCTCTTCGCGTAGTGAATCGCGCGTGAGCAGGAAAGGTAAACATCCGGTCAACGGAGATGGTGAAAGATATATTGCCCTCTCCAACGTCATGGCCGGATTTATTCCGGCCATCCACGTCTTGCGTGCATCGAGAATGAACACGTGGATGGCCGGGACCATAGGCGAGCGAAGCGACGCCGTTCTTCGAACGGCTACGGGCGAGCGAAGCGACGCCGTTCTTCGAACGGCTACGGGCGAGCGAAGCGACGCCGTTCTTCGAACGGCTACGGGCGAGCGAAGCGACACCGTTTTGCGAACAGCTATGCCCGGCCATGACGCCCGCCTCGAACTCCAAACAAAAGCGTTGAGAGCGCGAAAACAAAAATGCCCGGAGCACGCTCCGGGCATTTCGCATCCTTCAGAACGCGACAAACATCACGCCTGGCTGGCGATCTCCTTGCCGAGCGCCGCCTGCGCCGCCGCAAGCCGCGCGATCGGCACGCGGTACGGCGAACACGACACGTAGTTCAATCCGATCTGGTGACAGAAATTCACCGACGCCGGATCGCCGCCGTGCTCACCGCAAATTCCCATCTTCAGATCGCGGCGGGTGGCACGACCGCGCTCCACCGCGATCTTTACCAATTCGCCGACGCCCCCACGATCAACAGAGACGAATGGATCGATCTCGAGAATACCGCGCGCGGTGTAGGTACCGAGGAAGCTCGCGGCGTCGTCGCGGCTGATGCCGAAGGTGGTCTGCGTCAGGTCGTTGGTGCCGAACGAGAAGAACTCGGCCGCCTGCGCGATCTCGCCCGCCTTGAGACAGGCTCGCGGCAATTCGATCATGGTGCCGACCTGATACTTCAACGTGACACCCGTTTCGCGCGACACCGCCTGCGCGGTAGCGTCGATGCGTGCCTTGACCAGATCGAACTCGGCTTTGGTCGCGATCAGCGGCACCATCACTTCCGGATTGACCGCCTTGCCGGTGCGCTTGCCTGCCTCGACCGCCGCCTCGAAGATCGCGCGCGCCTGCATCTCAGCGATCTCCGGATAGGCGATCGCGAGACGACAGCCACGGAAGCCGAGCATCGGATTGAACTCGGCCAGTTCACGCGCGCGATCCGCCAGACGACGCGGATCGGTGTTCATGGCGCGCGCCACTTCTTCGATCTCGGCTTGCGTGTGCGGCAGGAACTCGTGCAGCGGTGGATCGAGCAACCGGATCGTTACCGGCAGATCTTTCATGATCTCGAACAGCTCGACGAAGTCGGCGCGCTGCATCGGCAGCAGCTTCGACAACGCCGCCCGGCGCGACTGCTCGTCTTCCGCGAGGATCATCTCGCGCACGGTGCGGATGCGCGTCTCCTCGAAGAACATGTGCTCGGTGCGGCACAGCCCGATGCCTTCGGCGCCGAACCGGATCGCGGTGCGCGCGTCCGGTGGCGTGTCGGCATTGACGCGCACGCCGAGCTTACGAACCTGATCGGCCCAGCCCATCAGCGTGCCGAACTCGCCGGACAATTCCGGCTCGATCATCGGCATCCGGCCCGCCAACACCTGTCCGAGCGAACCATCGATGGTGATGACGTCGCCGGCGTTAAAGACGCGATCGCCGATCGACATGGTGCCGCGACCGTAATCGACGCGGATCATACCGCAACCGGAGACGCAGGGCTTGCCCATGCCGCGCGCCACCACCGCCGCATGCGAGGTCATGCCGCCGCGCGTGGTGAGGATACCTTCGGCGGCGTGCATGCCGTGAATGTCTTCCGGGCTGGTTTCGATGCGAACCAGAATGACCTTGCGGCCATCGGCTTGCAGCTTGGTGGCTTCGTCCGACGAGAACACGATCTCGCCGGCTGCCGCGCCGGGTGAAGCCGGCAGGCCGGTGGCAATCACATCGCGCTTGGCGCTCGGATCGATGGTCGGATGCAGCAACTGATCGAGCGATGCGGGATCGATACGCGACACCGCGTCGTTACGCGAAATCAATCCCTCGTTGGCGAGTTCGACTGCGATGCGCAGCGCCGCCTTGGCGGTGCGCTTGCCGTTGCGGGTCTGCAACATCCAGAGCTTGCCGTCCTCGACGGTGAACTCCAGATCCTGCATGTCGCGATAGTGCTTCTCGAGCAGCGTATAGATGCGCTTCAATTCCTTGAACGCATCCGGCATCGCGTTCTCCATCGACGGCTTGTCGGAGCCGGATTCGACGCGCGCTTCCTCGGTGATGTCCTGCGGCGTGCGGATGCCGGCGACGACGTCCTCACCCTGCGCATTGATCAGGAATTCGCCGTAGAGCTTGCTCTCGCCGGTTGACGGATTGCGCGTGAAGGCGACGCCGGTGGCCGACGTCTCGCCCATGTTGCCGAACACCATGGCCTGCACGTTGACGGCAGTGCCCCACGATTCCGGAATGTCGTGCAGCTTGCGATATGTCACCGCGCGCGCGTTCATCCACGACGAGAACACCGCGCCGATGGCGCCCCACAACTGGTCGTGCGGATCCTGCGGAAACTCGCTGCCGGTTTCCTCGGCGACCGCCCGCTTGTACTGGCCGACCAGTTCGACCCATTCGTCGCCGGTGACGTCCGTGTCGAGCGTATAGCCTTTGCTGTCCTTGAAGATGTCGAGGATTTCCTCGAAGTGATGATGCTCGAGGCCCAACACCACGTCGGAATACATCGTGATGAAGCGGCGGTAGCTGTCATAGGCGAAGCGACGATCACCCGACAGCGCGGCGAGCGATTCCACCGTCTCGTCGTTGAGACCGAGATTGAGAACGGTGTCCATCATGCCCGGCATCGAAGCGCGCGCGCCGGAGCGCACGGAGACCAGCAGCGGATTCTTGGTGTCACCGAAACCCTTGCCTGTCAGCTTGCCGACATAGGCCAAGGCCTGATCGACCTGCGTCTTCAATTCCTTCGGATAGCTTTTGTCGTGCGCGTAGAAGTACGTGCACACCGACGTCGGGATGGTGAAGCCCGGAGGCACCGGCAGACCGAGATTGGCCATCTCCGCGAGATTGGCGCCCTTGCCGCCGAGCAGGTCGCGCAAGCTAGAGCGGCCTTCGGCCTTGCCGTCGCCGAAGGTGTAGACCCACTTGCCGGCTTTCGGAGCCGGAGCGGCGGCCTTGGGGGTTGCAGTCTTGGGGCCCGCAGTCTTGGGGGCCGCGGCAGCCTTCCGAGTCTTCGCAACGGCAGCTTTCCGTACCGCCGGCTTAGCTACCACTTTCGCAACCGGCTTGGCTTTGGCAGTGGACTTCGCCGCGGCTTTGCCGCGCGCAGCAGTCACCGGCTTTGTCTTCTTGGCGGGCTTCTTGACTGTGGACTTTTTGGACTTCGCTTGAGCCTTTGAAGCGGATGAGGATTTGGACTTTTTAGATTGGGACTTGGATGCAGCTTTGGCCATGGCTTCCAAACGTCATAAGGAGGGGGAAATATTGCCCGCCTTACACCACGTTTTGCTGCACCCGCGCAAGCCGCGAGGCCCTCAACCGGCCCGAGAGGCCGAGTTGAGCACCGCTATCCGCCATTGGTCGCAATCGATACGCGTCGCTGTTCGCTAGAAGTGGAACATCCGCAGCACGCCGAGCCCCACCAAACCCACGAAAATCAAATAGATCGCGACGATGAAGTTCAACAGGCGCGGCATCAGCAGAATCAGGATGCCGGCGACCAGCGCGACGATCGCTGGCAGATGAGCACTGGTAATCGTCATGAATTTTCACTCCCGGCAGCCTGAAAACGCCTTCACGAATCGTATCCATTTTTATCATCGCCGTGAGCGCAGCGATAGCGGCGGGACGGCCTGTCTGAAAAGCTTCATCGAATAACCCCGGCAATGCCGCATTTGCCCGGAACGCATGAATGCCGCGCGGCATTGACCGGCTGGCGTGGCGCGCGTTCGGCGTTGCCATTGTCACGAGAGATCAATTGGGAGATTTCCATGCGTAACGCTTTCATCGCCGCCGCCGCGTTTGCGGCCGCTATCAGTGCCCCGCTCGCCGCGCAGGCGCAGGGCACCGTCATCGTCGAGGATCGCGCCACCGTGGGCGGACCCTATGTCGGCATTCCGCACGAGCAGGTGTCGCGGTTCCGTGAATACATCGTACGCGAACGCGTGCCGTCCTATGTGGTCGATGCGCCCGTTTCGGTCGGCACAGTTCTGCCGGAAGCCGGCGTGACCTATTACGACGTGCCGCAACAATACGGCGAAACACCGTACCGCTACACCGTGATCAACGAGCAGCCGGTGCTGGTCAATCCGCGCACGCGACGGATCATGCAGGTGATCGACTAACAGAATTCGTCATTGCGAGGAACATAGCGACGAAGCAATCCAGACCATTGAAAAAGCTGGATTGCTTCGCTTCGCTCGCAATGACGGATAGTCGGTGACGGATACTCAGTCCTGAATCTTCGAGAAGTCCGCGACCGCCCGCGTGGCGGCGCGGATTTCGTTCAGGAGTTTTAGGCGGTTCTCGCGCACCGCGGCCGCGTCGTCGTTGACCTTCACCTTGTCGAAGAAAGCATCGACGGCGGGACGCAGCTTCGCCATCGCAGTCATCGCAGCTTCGAAGTTTTCCTTGGCGACTGCATCGCCCGCCTCGCGCTTCACCTCGTCAATCGCACGTGCGAGTTGTTTCTCCTCGTCGGCTACGAACAACGATGCATCCGGCGCACCGTCGAACGCGCTTTTGTCCTTCTTCTCCTCGATGGCGAGGATATTCGACGCACGCTTGGTGCCGGCGAGCAGATTTTTACCATCGTCGGTATCGAGGAACTTGCCCAGCGCTTCAACGCGACGAACGATCATCAGAAGGTCGTCCTGACCTTCCAGCGCGAACACCGCGTCGACGAGATCATGCCGCGCGCCTTGCTCTCGCAGTTGTACTTTCAGGCGGTCGGCGAAGAAAGAGAGAAGGTCGGCACCAATTCCGTCATGCCCGCGCTTGTCGCGGGCATCCACGTCTTTCTTGCTCTCAGCCAAGACGTAGATGGCCGGGACAAGCCCGGCCATGACGGCAGCATGTGATGTCGCAATTGCGCTCAACTTCAAACGCAAATTATTATCGAGAATAAGCCTGATTGCCCCCAACGCCGCCCGTCGGAGCGCATAAGGGTCTTTTGACCCCGTCGGCTTCTCATCAATAGCCCAGAAACCGACCAGCGTGTCGATCTTGTCAGCCAACGCCACTGCGATGGCAACCGGATCGCTCGGCACGCGGTCGTTCGGGCCTTGCGGCTTGTAGTGATCCTCGATCGCTTGCGCGACGCTTAAGTCTTCGCCTTGCGCCAGCGCATAGTATTTCCCCATCAGGCCCTGCACCTCGGGGAATTCGCCGACGACTTCGGTGAGCAGGTCGGTTTTCGCTAGTTTCGCGGCGCGCTTGGTCTTCTCGACATCGGCGCCGACCAGCGGCGCGATCTCGGCAGCCAAGCGTTCGATGCGCGCGATGCGCTCTGCCTGGGTGCCGAGCTTTTCGTGAAACACGATGCCGTCGAACTTCGGCAGACGGTCTTCGAGCTTGGTCTTCAGATCAGTCTCGTAGAAAAACTTCGCATCCGACAGCCGCGCGCGGATGACGCGCTCGTTGCCGGCGACGATCGCCGCACCACCATCGCTTGCCTCGATGTTGGCGACAAGAATGAAGCGGTTGGCGAGCTTGCCGGTCTTCGGATCGTTGACGACAAAGCACTTCTGGTTGTTGCGGATGGTGGCGCGGATCACTTCGCCCGGGATCGAGAGGAAGGAGGCGTCGAACGAGCCCATCAACACCACCGGCCATTCGACAAGGCCCGAGACCTCGTCAAGCAGCCCCTGATCCTCGATCAGTTCGAAACCTTGCGCGAACGCAAGCTCCTTGGCGTCAGCAAGGATGATGTCTTTCCGCCGCTGCGGATCGAGCACCACCTTGGCGTCGAACAGTTTCGCTTCGTAATCCTCGAAGCGGCGGACGCTGAATTCGGCGGGCGCCATGAAGCGATGGCCGTGCGTCACCTGCCCGGCCTTGATGCCTGCAACGTCGAATGCGACGACATCCGGCTCCTCGGTCTCCATGCCGAACGTCGCGACGATGGAGTGCAGCGGCCGCACCCATTGCAACGCGCCGGGCTTCGCCGAGAGTTCGCCCCAGCGCATCGCCTTCGGCCATGGGAAGGTGCGGATGATGACGGGGATGATCTCCGCGATCACGTCAATGGCGGGACGCCCGGCCTTCTCGATCAACGCGACATAGAAATCGCCCTTCTTGGGGTCCTTCTGAATCGTCGCCTCATCGAGCGACTTCAATCCGGTCGCCTTGAGGAAGCCCTGCACGGCGGCGTCGGGCGCGCCGACCTTCGGTCCCTTGCGCTCGTCCTTCAGGTCCGGCTGCCGCGCCGGCAGGCCGTGAATGGTGAGCGCGAGGCGGCGCGGCGTCGCGAAGGATTTCGCGCCGTCATAGACGAGACCTTCCGCAACCAGCTTGTCGGTGACCATCTTGCGCAGATCGTCGGCGGCCTTCGCCTGCATCCGCGCCGGAATTTCCTCGGAGAACAATTCGAGCAGAAGATCGGGCATCGCTTACACTCCACCCGCCTCGGTATGAATCCACGCTTCGCCGCAGGCCTTCGCCAATTCGCGCACGCGCAGGATGTAGCTCTGCCGCTCGGTCACCGAAATGACTCCGCGCGCATCGAGCAGGTTGAAGACGTGGCTGGCCTTGATGCACTGGTCGTAGGCCGGCAGCGCCATCAGGTGACGCTCCTTCTTGCCACCGTCCCAGCCGGCTTCCAGATACTTGCGGCAGGCACCCTCGGCCATCTTGAACTGCTCGAACAGCATCGCGGTGTCGGCGTGCTCAAAATTGTGCCGCGAATATTCCTGCTCGGCTTGCAGGAACACGTCACCATACGTCACCTTCTCGGCACCTTCGCGACCATTGAAATTGAGATCGTAGACGTTCTCGACGCCCTGCACATACATCGCGAGGCGCTCGAGGCCGTAGGTCAATTCGCCCGCGACCGGCGCGCATTCGACGCCTGCGACCTGCTGAAAGTAAGTGAACTGCGACACTTCCATGCCGTCGCACCAGCACTCCCAGCCGAGGCCCCACGCACCCAGCGTCGGGCTTTCCCAATCGTCCTCGACGAAACGAATGTCGTGCAGCGCAGCGTCGACACCGATCGCGGCGAGCGACTTCAGATACAGGTCCTGAATGTCCGGCGGCGACGGCTTCAGGATCACCTGAAACTGATAGTAGTGCTGCAAACGGTTCGGATTCTCGCCGTAGCGCCCGTCCTTCGGACGCCGCGACGGCTGCACGTAAGCCGCATTCCAACGCTTCGGCCCCAGCGCTCGCAGCGTCGTCGCCGGATGGAAGGTGCCCGCGCCCACTTCCATGTCGTAGGGTTGCAGGATCACGCAGCCGTGGTCGGCCCAATAACGCTGCAACGTCAAGATCAGTCCCTGGAACGAGCGTTCGGGACGCATGTGGAGTGGCGTGGAGTCCATGAGCGGCTTCTGGATTGGTCGGAGGTCACGAGTCGCGCGGGACCGTATCGGCGGCGCCCCGCGGAATCAAGCAACGTCCGGATAAAGCAACCCACGCAATTCGAGCGATTCTACCCGTCAGCGGGTCAACCTGGCGGCTGAAAGCTGCTAAAATCTGGTCCATTGTTGAAGTTCGACCTCGTGGGCCGGATCGCCTCCAACGTTTGCTTGCCGGTTTCGCGGGTGATGCCCCACCCCACGGCCGGCGAGAGAGCGCCGACCGGACAAGCCGGGAGCGATTAACCCGGCCGGTAGGTCCCGGTGCGCGGATCGCGGCGCAAGGTCGGAACTTCCTGCATCCGGACCGTCTCCGCCACCCTGACGCGACGCGCCTCTTCCAGTTCTTCGTTGATCCGGCGGGCAGCACGATACGCCCAACGAACCGCAGCCAGTCCACCCAGGACTCCGGCAAAGGCAACGAATGGCGGCATCGGTCGATCCTTCTGGTTCGCGGTCATCAGCCCCTCCAACGGCTATTTTCGCGCAGCCTCCCGGCCCGCGCAAGCGACCAAAAGGCGCGGGACGGGGCCGGCTACAGCCCGAATTTCGCCCACATCGCCCGTTCCTCGACCGCGCCAATCAGGCTTTCCGGCAGCGCACCGATCCCCTCTCCCAGCATCGCCCCGCCGGCTCCGGATTTGCGGCCCAGCAAGCCACTCAACAGGCCGCGCGGCTGCTCGATCACCGGCATCTCCACCTTGTCGCCGAAGCGGGACCGCACCACCGAACGCAGGTCGCCGATGCCGTCCGCCAGACCGAGCGCGATCGCGGTTTCGCCGGCCCAGTATTCGCCGCTGAACAGATGCTCGTCCGAGCCCCGCAGCCGTGCGCCACGGCTGCGCTTGACCAGTTCGATGAAGGTGCGGTGGATGTCGCGCTGGATCGCCTTGAGCCGCGCGACGTCATCGGGGTTTTCCGGCAGGAACGGATCGAGCGTCGCCTTGTGCGCGCCGGCGGTATAGAGCCGCCGCTCGACCCCAATCTTCTTGATCGCCTCCTGAAACCCGAAGCTGCCACCAACCACACCGATTGAACCAAGAATCGACGACGGGTCGCAGAAGATTTCATCTCCCGCACAGGCGATCATGTAACCGCCGGAGGCGGCGACATCTTCGGCAAATACCAAGACAGGAAGTTTCTTCTCCTCAGCGAGTTGCCGGATTCGCAGATAGATCAACCGCGATTGCACCGGCGCACCGCCCGGCGAATTGATCGCAAGTGCCACCGCCTTGGCGTTCGGCATCGCGAAGGCGCGCTCCAATAACTTGGCGACACCGGCCAGCGACAGGCCCGGTCGCAGCGGCGTCACCGCGCCGATCGCGCCGGACAACCGCACCACCGGCACCACCACGGCGCCGCCGCGCCAACGTCGCGGCACCAGTCGCTTCAGACCATCCATCGCACTCATCACCAAAAACTCCTCGTCGGCGGCTGCGCTTGCTTTACCAAAAACTCACCATTCACGATCACGACAGTGTCATCAGATGTGTGGAACGCGATTTGCATTTCCAAGATATCCTCGACCTGACTTGCAGCGGAGCATGACATGAAAATCTATCTGCTGATTTTGCTGATGGGCTCGCTCTGGACCGCAATTCGCTTCACTTCGGCGGCAAAACCGCGCTCCGAACGATTGCCGGGCTGAATTCGGCATCTTGTTCATAGCGTCGCGAGCGGCAACACCGCCTCGCCGGAGAGCAATGCGTTTGCCTGCGGAGTAGGCACGCCCGCGGAATCGTTGAGCACCAGGCCAGGATAAATCCGCAGCGGCGCGCGACCGCCCTTGATGGCGCGCACCAAAATGCGAATCGCCGGCCCCGACGGCGTGCCGTGGACGGGCTGGATTGCTATTCCACCAAAACCTCGCGCGAGTGCGGCCAACACCTGCTCCAGCCCCTCCGCGCGCCAGATCAACGTCAGCGCTCCGCCCGGTGTGAGCAGCCGCCGCGCCGCATGAATCCAGTTTTCCAGCGTTGTTGCCGTCGCCTCATGCGCGACGCGTCGCGCTCCATCCGGCGAAGGCTGCTGCCGGACCGGATCGTTGAACGGCGGATTCGTCAGTACACCGTCGACGCTATCGGGTCCGAGACCGGCGGCCGCGAATGCTGCGGCGCTTGCGTCAAGATCGAGCGTCACCACCTTGGCATCGATTCCATTGGAAGCCGCGTTGGCGGACGCCAGCGCCGCAACAGCGGCATCAATCTCGACCAGCACCAGTTCGACACCGGCGATCCGCCGGGCCACCGCGAGGCCGGCGGCACCGACACCAGCGCCGAAATCCACAATCCGCTGACCGGGCTTTGCAGCGGTCGCTGCCGCCAGCAGGATCGCGTCGTGCCCGGCGCGATGTCCGGACACCGGCTGGCGCAGCCGCAACCGGCCGCCGAGAAAACCGTCCTCGGTGATGCCCGTCTTTGCCTCAGACATCGGGCCGCAATTCGTGGGCTAAGCCGGCGTCGATCAGAAGCTGGCGGGCCTGCCGGTTGTCATCCTCGTGGACTAGAATCCGGCGTGGAATCGCCCCGATCGAACCGTCGAGGACGCTCATGTTCTGATCCAGCACCAGATGGTGGATGTCGGCCCCATTCAGCAGCGCCTCGATCGCCGACACCAGCACCACGTCGTTGGTCCGGACCAATTCGCGCACCGAAACGCCTCCTTTGGGCCTTGGCCCTGACCGGTCCGGCCGGCCTGTCAAGCCCGGTCGGCTCTTGCCGCCTCATTCCGCAGTTTCTATGGTTATAACGACTTTCCGGGCCAGTGCGAATTGGCCCGGCCATGGGCCTTGTGCCCTGGTCGCGATATAAATCGGGCCAATTGACGAGGCAGTGGAGATCCAGCGTGGCGGTGATTGTTCCCTTCGAGACCCCCTCGACAGCATCGATCGATCAGCTTATCGAGCTTGTCGCGACGGACATGGAGCGGGTCAACGCCACCATCCTGTCCCGCACCGGTTCCGAGGTCACGATGATCCCGGAGGTCGCCAACCACCTTATCTCCTCCGGCGGTAAACGGCTGCGCCCGATGCTGACGCTGGCAATGGCTGGTCTGTCCGGCTACGGCGGCGAAGGCCACGTCAAGCTCGCCGCCTCGGTCGAGTTCATGCACACGGCGACGCTGCTGCATGACGACGTGGTGGACGAAAGCGAACTGCGGCGCGGCAAACTCTCAGCCCGCATGGTGTGGGGCAACGAGGCCAGCGTACTGGTCGGCGACTTCCTGCTCGGCCAGGCCTTCCGGATGATGGTGGAGGTCGGATCATTGCGCGCGCTGGACATCCTGTCGTCCGCCGCCGCGACCATCGCCGAGGGCGAGGTGATGCAACTCGCCGCTGCGAAGAACACGGCGACCACCGAGGATGAATATCTCGCGGTGATCCGCGGCAAGACCGCCGAGCTGTTCGCCGCCGCCTGCGAAGTCGGTCCGGTGATCGCGGAGCGTCCCAAGGCCGAGCAGACCGCGGCCGCGAGCTTCGGTATGAATCTCGGCATCGCCTTCCAACTGGTCGACGACCTCCTTGATTACGGCGGCAAAGCCGCCAAGCTCGGCAAGAACGTCGGCGACGATTTCCGAGAGGGCAAAATCACCCTCCCCGTCGTGCTTGCCTTCCGCCGCGGCAACGACGCCGAGCGCGAATTCTGGATCCGCGCGCTGGAGCGCGGCGAGATCGGCGAAGGCGATCTCGATCATGCCATCGGCCTGATGACCAAGCATCGCGCGCTGGAAGATACGCTCTCGCGCGCCCAGCACTACGGTGCGATGGCTGTCGACGCGCTGGCGCTCTTCCCGCCGTCACCGATGAAGGCGGCGCTGGAGCAGGTCGTCGCGTTCTGCCTCGCGCGCTCGCACTGATCGCGAGCGCAACGCCCCGTTCAACCCAAAGGCCGCAGCCGGCGCAAGAGAAGTAACAGCTCCGATTGGCGGTTCGTGCCGGTCTTCGCAAAGACGCGCTTCAAATGCGAACGCGCAGTTTCAAATGAAATACCCAGCGACTCCGCGACCAGCGGCAGTGGGACCTCGCGGGCCAGATGCGAAACCAGCAATGCCTCGGTCTGAGTGAGGCCGAACGTCTTGCGCAGCAAATCCATCCTCGGGTCTGCGGACGGGCGTTCGGTATCCGAGACCAACAGGATTGCTCTTGCCGGAGAGAAGACCGCGCTCGCCATTCCCTTGATGCGAATGCCTTCAACGATCAACGGACGCTTCGTCGGGCGACGGACGATCACGGAAGGCAACGCTTCCGTCTCGGCAATCCCCGGTGAGCGGCAAAGCCGAGCCACCAGTCCGCCAAGCTCCCGATTGTCGTCGGCAACACCACATCCGAGCGTGCCTTGCGCGAGGGTCAACCCATCGCCGATCAGCTTTTCAGCCGCGGCATTGGAGCGGATCACGCGCCCGCCGCGGTCGAGCAGAAAACTCGGGCATCCCAGCGACTGATAGGCATCGATCATTCCGGTCGCGCTGGCGAAGCCAAGATTGTCCGCCAACAGCACCGCACGCTTGAGGTGGGCGCCGAACCGCACGAAATCTTTCTGCTGCTCCGGCGTCACAAATCCGTGCGCATCGTCGAATTGAATGACGAGGCTCCATTCTTCATCGCCATTGTTCGCGCCAATTCCGGCGGACCAGTTGAATCCGAACGGCGCCAACAGGCCACGATAATAGTCCGAGGTCTCGATTTCTTCGCGCGACACGAAATCCTGATCGACGAAAATGCCGTTCCTGCGCATGTACGGCACGCCGCGCATCCGCTCGTCGCGCAGGTGCCAGCCGTCCCGGAAATAGACCTCGAGCCCCTCCTCCATGGAGCGGCTGTGCGGCACTTCAAGCCGGCTGCCATTGGTTTGGAGGAGAAGTGCGCCGGTCGCGCCGGCATATTGCGAGATTTGATCCATCGCATCGTTCCACCGCGTCGGATCGATGGCGGCGTCGAGCAGCGATTGGGCGGCTTGGTCGAACGAAACGGGGGAACTTGCCATATGGGCTATCGGACCGAGTCAACACCGAAAGGATCATCACGACTCGAAACGATATCTGCAACAGTTCCGGATAGAGTTGGCAAATTTTTCCGACAATATGTGCTGTTTCAGCCGAGCGTTCCGGCATGGACCCACCACTGCGGATGGCTTGATTGCAGCACCTGACCTTCGGCCCGGGCCTCCGCATCGGTATCGAACAGCGCGAAGCACGTCGCCCCCGATCCTGACATCCGCACCAACCGTACGCCGGCTAGATCGCGCAGCGTCGACAATACCTCACCGACGACCGGCTGAATCTTGATCGCTGGGGCTTCAAGATCGTTAGCCGCATGGCCAAGTGCTTTCAGCCATTCCTCAACCGACGACTCTTCGGTCGGCCACTTGCGCGAGCGGACCACGTCGGTCACGTCGGTCAAGATTTCACCCTTGCGCAAGCCCAGCGCGGTAAACACTTCCGCCGTCGCCACCGCAACGCGCGGATTGACCATCACACAAGGCATCTTCGGCACGCGGACCGACGACAGTTGTTCGCCAATTCCGGTCATCACCGCACTTTGCGAAGCGACGCACACCGGCACATCGGCACCGGTCAAGCGCGCGGCCTCCATGATGCGTGGATCGTCGGAGGCGAGCGCATTGAGCCGCCCCAACAACCGTAGCGCCGCTGCCGCATCCGCCGAGCCGCCGCCGATTCCGGCCGCCACCGGCAACCGCTTATCGAGCGTGAAGGCACCGGCCTGCAAACCAGGCACCCGCTCGGCCAGAAGACGCGCGGCCTTGAGCACGAGATTGTCCGCGGTCGCGCCGCAATCACCGCCGCCAGGGCCACTCATGACGAGGCGCAGTTCCGGCCCTGCGTCGAGCGTCAGCCGGTCCGCACAATCGGCGAAGACCACCAGACTGGCGAGATCGTGATAGCCGTCGGCGCGACGACCCAACACCCGCAAGGTCAGGTTGACCTTGGCGCGCGCCTCGTCCGCCAATGCGGGGGATTTGACATCCGTATCGATATTGCCGTGTGTTGTCATACGACCGTCAAATCCAAAGCCATCCTGGAAACGATTAAGGCGCGGCCGATCGGCTGTTCGATCAGCCGCCCTTGCCTTCGTCTTTCTTCTTGTCCGCCGATGCCGCCGCCGGCGTTTCATCGGCCGGCAAGCCGTTTTCGATCTTGGCTTCGATCTTCGGCAATTCGTCCGCTTCCGGCTTCAGGTCGCGTGCATGCGCCCACTGGAAACGCGCCTCGAGTGTGCGGCCGACGCGCCAATACGCGTCGCCCAGATGATCGTTGATGGTCGGGTCTTCCGGCTTCAGATCGATGGCGCGTTCGAGGTTCTTCACCGCTTCCTGATAGTTGCCGATGCGGTAGTAAGCCCAGCCGAGCGAATCGACGATGTAACCGTCGTCCGGCCGCTGATCGACCGCGCGCTTGATCATCTTCATGGCATCGTCGAGATGAAGCCCGCGATCGATCCATGAATATCCGAGATAGTTGAGGACATGCGGCTGCTCGGGCTTCAGTTCGAGCGCCTTCTTCATGTCGAGTTCGGCCTTATCCCAATTTTTGGAGCGCTCCTCGCAGATGCCCCGGAAATAATAATAGACCCAGTTGTTGTTCTCCGCGCCGGTCAACTGGTCGATGGCCTTGGTGTAGGTCACGGCGCAATCGGCAAATTTCTTGCGGCCGCGTTCGATGTTGCCGAGCGCCATGATCGCCTCGACGTCGCTCGGATCGTCCTTCGTCACAGCCTGCAGAATCTTGATCGCCTCGTCGCTGCGGTCTGAAGCATCGAGATCGGTCGCCATCTGCACCTGCGCGTTGCGGTGGAGGGCCGAACGCTCCGGCACGCGCTCGTAGACCTTGATCGCCATCTGCGGTTTCTTCACCGACTCGTAGAGATCGCCGAGCGACAGCAACGCCAGTGCGTGATTGGGTTGCAGGTAGAGCGCCAGTTGCAAATAGACCAGCGCGAGATCCTCGCCGCCGCGCCGCGTCAGCGACGCGCCGATACCGTAGAGCGCTTCGGCTGCACCAGCCTGTGGTGTATCGACGAGCGGCGGCAGCTTGGCGCCGGCCTTGGTTTCGCGAATACCTTCGACCACCAGCGGATGACGGGCGAGTTTCTTGTTGAAGGCCTCGTAGATCGCTTCCGCTGCGGGCGCGCCATCTTTGCTACGCGATAACCAGCGCGCGTAGGCATCCATCACGCGCAACGCCGTCTCATCTAACTTGTAGGCGCGCTCCAGACGTACGCCGGCGTCCTTCTCGTTGCCGGCCAGTTGCATAATCAGGCCGGAGTGCAGATCCTTGAACACCGGATACCATTCCGGCCCGGTCAGCTTGTCGATATCCGCGACGGCGCCCCGCGCGTTTCCGGCACCGAACTCAGCCCAGCCCGCCAACAGCGTCGCCACCAGATCGGTAATCGGCCCGCGCACCGACTGGTTGATGTTGCGGCGCGCCGCCTCGTAGCGCTTCTGCTTGAGATCGTGCACGCCGATCACCAGCCGCGCCACGCGATTCGACTTGTCGATCTTGAGTACGCGCCCGGCCAGTTTGACGGCTTCATCGATGTTGCCGTCAGCCAGCGAAGAGATGAAAGCGCGGTCCAGCAGTTCGTTGTTCTTCGGGTCCTTGCGTAGCGCCGAGCGATAGAACTCCGCGGCAGCGGTGGCATCGCGTTCGATGCTGGCATGACGGGCGGCGAGATAGCTGCCGGCCACGGTCATGTCGCGAAGATCTTCGCGGGTCGGAAACGTCACCGACGTATCGGTCGGATGATCCGGCGTCTGCGCCGCCAGCGGTCCCGGCAGCACCAGCGCGGAAGCGGCGAGCGCGATTACCGTCAGGCTTTTGAAACGAGAGAACATCACGACGAGCCAGCTCCTGGATTTGCGGACAGACAAAGCCTATTGACCGACATAGTCCGTCTGACGGCGCGACAATGCAGCGTTTGGCCTTGAACCGCAAGGCGACGACGGCCTCCAGCGGCCGGAACCGGCGAAGCTCATCTCGCCGCACGACGGCTTTAACTTCAGCTTGTTCCTGCTGGCACCTGCACTGTGGCGGGAACGTGGCCGGCGGACGACCGGTCACGTTCACGCGTTCGTGTCACATCGCTTCGTAGTTGGGGCCGCCACCGCCTTCCGGCGGCACCCAGGTGATGTTGCCGTTCGGGTCCTTGATGTCGCAGGTTTTGCAGTGAACGCAATTCTGCGCATTGATCTGGAAGCGCGGCCCGGCGCTTTCCTCAACCCACTCGTAGACGCCCGCCGGGCAATAACGATTCGATGGGCCGGCGAAGACCTCAAGTTCGGACGACTTCTGCAAGTCCAGATCCCTCACCTTGAGATGGGGCGGCTGGTCTTCCTCGTGGTTGGTATTCGACAGAAACACCGACGAGAGACGATCGAACGTCAGCTTGCCGTCCGGCTTGGGGTAGGCGATCGGCTGATAGTCCTTGGCGGGCTTGAGCGACTTGGCGTCATTCTTGCCGTGCGACATGGTGCCGAACAGCGAGAAGCCCAGCGTGTTGCACCACATATCGAAACCGCCGAGCGCGTTGCCCAGCAGCGTGCCGAATTTCGACCACAGCGGCTTGGCGTTGCGAACCGGATAGAGGTCCTTGCCGATCGAAGACGAGCGCCAGCCGTTTTCATATTCGACCAGTTCGTCGTTGGCACGGCCGGCGGCAAGCGCAGGCACGAGATGCTCGGCGGCTTGCATGCCGCTCGCCATGGCGTTGTGAATGCCCTTGATGCGCGGCACGTTGACGAAACCCGCGGCGCAGCCGACCAGCGCGCCACCCGCAAAGGTCAGGCGCGGCACGGACTGGTAGCCGCCCTCGGTGATCGCGCGCGAGCCGTAAGCAAGACGCTTGGCGCCCGCGAACGTATCGCGGATCATCGGATGCGTCTTGAAGCGCTGGAATTCCTCGAACGGATAGAGATACGGATTGTCATAGTTGAGATGCACGACGAAGCCGACCGCGACGAGATTGTCGTCGTAGTGATAGAGGAACGAGCCGCCGCCGGTGTTGTTGTCGAGCGGCCAGCCGAACGAATGCTGCACCGTGCCCTTCTTGTGCTTGGCGGGATCGATCTGCCAGATTTCCTTGAGGCCGATACCGAACTTGCCCGGCTCGCAATCCCTGTCGAGCGAAAACTTGGCGATCAGCTGCTTGGTCAGGCTGCCGCGCGCGCCTTCGGCGAACAACGTGTATTTACCGAGCAGTTCCATGCCGCGCGTATAGGAATCCTTGTGCGTGCCATCCTTGGCGATGCCCATGTCACCGGTCGCAATGCCGCGCACCTCGCCGTTATCGCCGTAGATCACTTCGGCGGCGGCAAAGCCCGGATAGATTTCGACGCCGAGCGCTTCGGCTTTGGCGCCCAGCCAACGGCACACCATGCCGAGCGACGTGATGTAGCAATGATGATTGTTCATCAATGGCGGCATGAGGAAGTTCGGCAGCCGGAAGCCGCCGGTCTTCGTCATCAGGTAGAATTGGTCGTCCTTCACCTGTGTCTTGAGCGGACAGTCCGCGTCCTCGCGCCAGTCCGGGATCAGCTTGTCGAGATTGGTCGGGTCCATCACCGCGCCGGAGAGAATATGCGCACCGACCTCGGAGCCCTTCTCGACCACGACGATGGACAAATCCGCATTGAGTTGCTTGAGGCGGATCGCTGCCGACAGGCCGGACGGCCCGGCACCGACGATCACGACATCGAACTCCATGGACTCGCGCGGCGGCAGCTCTTCGGTGCTCATGTTCTCACCCCAGACAATCGAGAATGCTTCTAAGCCCTCTTGTTTCCGATTTTTTCCGGAAGAACAACCACGGAAATGCAGGAAGAATATTTCACCCCGGACGGCCGATGTCCTAATATCCCCTTATGAACACCCCCTCGACACCAACCGCCGAGCCGCTGCCGACCGTGCGCGAACTGCTGGCGTTTTACCTCGAAGCCGGGGTGGATTGTGCCTTGCTGGAGGAACCGCCGAACCGGCTGCTCGATCCGGAGATCGCACCGCCGCCAGCCGCTGTTCCCTCGCCGCCCGCAAACCGCCCTGCGCTGACCCCGGCAGTGATGGCCCGCGCGCCAGCGGCAGCGGCACCCGCGCCGGACGTCGCCATCGCGTCGGCGCGCGACGCAGCGCGCACCGCACCGACACTCGAAGCGTTGCTGGTCCTGCTGGAAACCTTCGACGGCTGCGCGCTGAAACAGACGGCGACCCGGCTGGTGTTCGCCGATGGCAACCCGCAAGCGCGGATCATGTTTGTCGGCGAAGCGCCGGGCCGCGATGAGGATCTCGAAGGTATCCCGTTCATCGGTCGTTCCGGCAAACTACTCGACCGTATGATCGGCGCCATCGGGCTCGACCGCACCACCGCCTACATCACCAACGTCATTCCGTGGCGACCGCCGGGCAACCGCGATCCGTCGCCGCAAGAAACACAAATCTGCCTGCCGTTCATCAAACGGCAGATCGAACTGGTTGATCCCGACGTGCTGGTGTGCCTCGGCAAGCCGTCGTCGCAAGCGGTGCTTGAATTGAAGGACGGCATCATGCGCACGCGCGGTCGCTGGCACAACTACGACACCGGCAAGCGCACCATTCGCGCCATGGCGACATTCCATCCCGCCTACCTGCTGCGACAACCGATCCACAAGCGACTCGCCTGGCAGGATTTGCGCGCAATTTCGAAAGCGCTGAGCGCAGCTGCAAGCGCGCCTTCAACCTGACTACGGCGCCTTCGGCCGCACGATGGCCCAGCCGATCCGCAACGGCGCGGCGCGGCCGTTCACCAGCCAATCGAAACTTTGCGGCACTTCCGGCACGAGGCCGGGAAACCGGCTGGCGATATCGGGAGGCGGTGTGCCGGCGGTATCCGACGCGCGCCACACCACGACGCCGCCAACTTCGTTGAATTTCTCCGGCGTCAGCCATGGCCCGCGCTCCGGCGCAGTGGCCAGCAAGAGATGCGGCCGCGACGGACCGAGCCCGATCAGCGCAGCCAATTGCGGATCGCCGACCACCGCCGGCAGCGGCCGATTGATGCGGCGCTGGAAACTGTCGCCGAAGAATTGCGCGACCGCGCGGCCGGGCAGCGAGGTCGGCATTTGCGTGCCGGCAATCCAGGGCTGGACCAAGACCATCGCTATCAGCGCAAGCGCGGGAGCGACGATCGCCGCCGCCCAAACCGCGCGCAGGACTTGCTGGCGGCGCAGATAGATCAGATCTCCGGTCGCCACCACGACCGCGAGCCCCGACATCACCAATACGATGCCGGCGCCGCCGGCAATGGTATCGGCCCCGAACAAGACCGCGATCACGCTGCCCACGAGTGCGGGCACCAGCGCGAAGAAATACACAAAAGGCCGGGCCAGGGGATCAATCGGCAATCGCCGCACGCCCGGCGCGCTGTCACGCGCACGCAACAGCTTCCGATGCACAAATCGCGAATTAAGCGCCATGAGAAACGCCATGCCGAGCAGGGCCAGCAACAGGCCGCCGATCATCCAGCTCCAAGTCTGCGCCAATGCCCGCGCGTCGGTCACGTCGGGCCACGCCGGCCAGTTCAATGTGCCGGCACGGATCAGCCAAACCACGTAGGGCAATGCCAGCACCGCAACGACCAGCGCCGCGAACCACGGATCGAACGAGCCGAACGCCTGACGTCCGCGTGCCGTCGCCAGCGCGAAACCGACCACCAACAGCAGTAGCCATCCTGCCGCCGACGTGGTCAATAGCAGCAGGCCCGCCTCGATCGACAGCGCGAACCACGAGCGGTGATCGCCCTGCCCAAGGACCCGCCAGGTGTGAAACAACACTAGCGCCCAGAGCGGGCACGCGAGCACCGCGGGGCCGAATTGAAGATTAGCCGCGCCGAATGCGGTGGCTGTCACCGTCAGCAACACGGCCAGCACCGCATGGGGTCCGCCGACGATGGCGCGGCCCAACTCATACAGCGCCGCAAATGTCACCACGAAGCAAAGCTGCGACAGGACGTAGACACCGAACATGTGATTGCCGGCGAGCCGAAAGGCCACGTCGGCCAGCCAGAACGCCAGCGGCGGGCCGAGATCGGTCCCGACCTGATATTCGCGGCCGAAGGCCAGCAGGCTCGCAACGTCGCCGGGCGGGCTGCGGTAGATCAGGAGTGGCACCAGCAGCCACAACGCGGCCTGCGCCAGCACCGCGAGCCACATCACCAAACGCGGCCGGGCGCGGATCAATTCGACGATAAGGGAGGAAAATCGCATGAGCCCCGGCTGCGTTGGCGCTTGCCGCCCTTAGGATCTGCTCCAACTGCGTGGCATCAGACCCGTCGTTTATCTTTTGAGCACGTTCATATCTGAAAATCGATTCCCACTTCCGGGATCATACTCATAAGTAATGGCTTTCTCCGATGCTGTCGCAGAACTGACAGGAGAGCGATCAGTGATAATGCCCCTTCGCGAAACGGGCAACCGTCTCAGTCGGCCGCAGCCTCGACCGTAACCGTCGTCCGTTCGACGACGGTCCGCCCCACTTCGAACGTCATCTTCAATTGCTCGGCCGCCGCGATCACCGGTGCGAAGAAGCGCCGATGATGAACGCTCGGCCCAAGCTTGCGCAACGCTTCCAGATGCGCCGGCACGCCGTAACCCTTGTGATCCTCGAAGCCGTAACCGGGACAATCCTGCGCCAGCCGGCACATCAGCCGATCGCGCGATACCTTGGCAACGATCGAGGCTGCCGCGATCGACAGCACCAGCCCGTCGCCGCCGATCACGGCTTCGCAATCGCATGATGTATCGATGCGATCGCGGCCATCGACAAAGACATGCTGCGGCATCTCCGGCAATGCATGTACCGCGCGCGCCAATGCCCAGAGCGAAGCGCGCAGGATGTTGTCGCGGTCGATCCGCGCCGGCGACGCGAACGCAACCGCGCAGGACGCAGTGGCGCAAATCTGCTCGAACAGTTCTTCGCGCCGCGCGGCCGACAGGCGCTTCGAGTCATCGAGCCCCTTGGGAATGCGCTTCGGATCGAGCACGACTGCGGCCGCCACCACCGGCCCCGCAAGCGGACCTCGGCCGGCCTCGTCGCATCCCGCTACCGGCCAGATGCCGCGCTTGATCAGTGCGCGCTCGCGCGAGAAGGTCGGCGCAGTCGGGCCGTCGGCCTTCTTCTTCAGCTTGATGCTGGCAGATGTGGCTCGAATCATGGGGCGATGGTGCGGCAAGCGGCGCGCTCGGCGCAACCAGGAACCGCCCGATGTACCCGCTATCCCACGGAACCTCAACCATGCACGGGATTGTCGCACGACCGTGCGACGGTTACCGAATGGCTTTGTCGAACCGTGAGGATGATCATGAACGCCTGGGGACTTCTCGCCGTCAGCATTGTTGCCGAAGTGACCGCGACCACGCTGCTCACCAAATCCGAAGGATTCGACAAGCCGAATTACGGCCTGCTCTCCCTCGCGATTTTCGCTGGCTGCTTCTGGGCGCTGTCGCAGGTGCTGACCCGCATTCCGGTCGGCGTCACTTACGCGATCTGGTCCGGCGCGGGCGTTGTTTTGATCTCATTGATCGGCACGCTTTTCCTGCGCCAGTCACTCAGTGCCGTGCAGATGCTGTTCATCGCGCTGATCGTGATCGGCGCCGTCGGACTGAACCTCACCACCAAGGTTGCCCACTGAACTGCTCGACGCCCCCTGCAAACCGACGCGGCACGCCACATGATCAATCCGGCAAATGAACCCGCCCGTCCGTACCGACGTCAATCCCCGGCGCGACGACCACTTCCCAGGGATGGCCGTCAGGATCCGTAAAATATCCGGAGTATCCGCCATAGTCTGTGCGATGCGCGACCCTGAGCAGCGTCGCGCCCTGCGCGACGGCAAAGGCCAGGACAGCATCGACCTCCTGCTCCGACGCACAATTCCACGCCAACGTCATGCCGCGAAACCCTTGCGGACGCGGTTGATCCGCCAAAGCCGCATCCTCGGCCAGCCGCAACCATGAATAGAGCGCGAGCACCGTGGCGCCGGTCTCGAAGAAAGCGACCTCCTCGCCGGTGGCCCGCATCCGCCGCTCAAAACCCAACGCCTCGTAAAACGCGATGCTCCGGCGCATGTCGCTGACGCCCAGCGTCACGACCGTCAGTTTCGCCGCAGGCACGGGTCGTTCGGGACTCATGTCACATCCTCTAAAACAAACTGAGTTGCTGGCCGTGACGGGGCGGCCGCGCGAAATGGTCGGTCGTCAACTTCGACCGCCGCTTGTTGAGACCGAGCCGTTCACAGGCCATCTCGAACCGACGGCCGATCATCCAGGCCATCGGCCCGGTGCCTTTCATCCGCGTTCCCCATTGCGAGTCGTAATCGCGGCCGCCGCGCATCTCGCGGATCAGCGTGAAGACGTGACGATAACGATCCGGATAATTCGCCATCAGCCATTCGCGGAACAGGTCGCGGACTTCCAGCGGCAATCGCAACAGGACGTAACTCGCTTCCTTGACGCCGGCGTGAGCGGCTGAATCGAGAATGCGCTCGATCTCCGAGTCGTTCAGCGCCGGGATCACCGGTGCGACCATCACCGTGGTCGGAATACCCGCTGCGGACAGTTGTCGCAGCGCCTCGAGCCGCTTCGGCGGCGTCGACGCGCGCGGCTCCATCGTGCGCGCCAGCTTCGGATCGAGCGAGGTGACCGACAGCGCCACCTTGACCAGATTGCGTTCAGCCATCCGCGACAGGATATCGATATCGCGCGTCACCAACGCCGACTTGGTGACGATGCCGACCGGGTGTCCGGCGCGCTCCAGTACTTCCAGAATGCCGCGCATGATTTTGTGTTCGCGCTCGATCGGCTGATAGGGATCGGTGTTGGTGCCGATGGCGATCATCTTCGGCTCGTAGCCGGGCGCCGCCAGTTCCTTTTCCAGCAGCGCCGGCGCGTCCGGCTTGGCGAACAGCTTCGATTCGAAATCCAACCCCGGCGACATTCCGAGATAGGCATGGGTCGGCCGCGCGAAACAATAAATGCAACCGTGCTCGCAGCCACGATAAGGATTGATCGAGCGGTCAAAGCCGATATCCGGCGACTCGTTGCGGGTGATGACCTTGCGCGAGGTGTCGAGCGCCACCGTCGTCTTGAATGGCGGCAGTTCGTCCAGGCTCTGCCAGCCGTCATCGAAGGTGACGCGCGCCTCCGCCTCGAAGCGGCCGCTCGCATTCGACTGCGCCCCACGGCCGCGTCGGCGCTCGCGGTCGATCGCAATCGCGATCTCCGAAAACGAAGGAGATGCACCCGCCGGCCCGGTGGGGGCCGAGGCTAGGGAGACCGGCGGGTGCCTGAGGGCGCTGGAGGCTTTGCTCATGGATTGAATGCTAACACGCCGTGAGAACATATCAAGAACATTTGCGACACACGACCTGTGGATAACTTTCAGCACCACCGGCAATCCGGCCGGCCTGCTCCTGACGTCGAAAAATGCTAGAAGCGCCGCCAAAGGGTTTTCGGGAGTGGCTACCATGCCGATGCTCAGCGTCATCATCCCGACCGAGGGCAAGGAGCCACCGGTGGTGGCGACGCTCGCCGCGCTGGTGCCGGGCGTGACCGCCGGCCTGATCCAGGACGTGGTGCTGGTGGATCGCGGTGATACCGACACCATTGCCCGGGTCGCCGACATCGCCGGATGCAGCTACCTGGTTTGCAAGGGATCGCGCGCGGACATGCTTGTCGCGGGCGTGAAAGAGGCGCGCGCGTCATGGCTGATGTTCCTGCATCCGGGCACGGTGCCGGACCTGAGCTGGATCGACGAGACCGCACAGTTCATCGATCGAATGGCCAGCACGCCGGCCCCCCGCGCCGCGATCCTGCGCTACGCGCGATCACCCTATGCCGATCAAGGGCTGAGAGCGAAGGCCGCTCACGCGCTGCGGCTATTGTCGGGTCCGTCGCCGGACCAAGGCCTCGTCATCGCACGCCGGCATTTCGAAGCGCTGGGCGGCTATCCGGCTGGGCAACGCGACGCCGAACGGACGCTGTTGCGCAAACTCGGCCGCGCGCGGCTGATGCTGCGCAGTCGCATCATGGTGCCGGGATAGTTTTCGTTCCGGCCGCTACGCCACACCGGGCGGCGCGGACGCCTGCTGATAGCCCTTCGCAACCTCGGCCTTCAGCACGCTCCAGATTTCGCGATGGAGCGCATGGAATTCCTTGTCGAGGCGAATCTCGAATATATCGCGCGGGCGCGGCAATGCGACCTGCCAGTCCCCGATGATGCGTGCGCGCGGCCCCGCGGACATGATGACGACGCGATCTGCGAGCGCGATGGCCTCCTCGAGATCGTGCGTCACGAACAACACCGCCTTGCGATCAGCCGTCCACAGATCGAGCAGCAGATTGCCCATGATTTGCCGGGTCTGCGCATCGAGCGGCCCGAACGGCTCATCCATCAGCAGAATCTTCGGATCGCGGATCAGCACCTGCGCGAGGCCGACGCGCTTACGCTGACCGCCTGAGAGCATGTGCGGATAACGATTGCCGAATGCACCAAGGCCAACCGCGTTGAGCCAACCCTCCGCGCGCTTGCGTGCTTCGGCCTGCGGCGCTCCGGCGATGTCGAGCCCGATCGCGACGTTCTCCAGCGCGGTCTTCCATGGAAACAACGCATCGGCCTGAAACAGGTAGCCGGCCTGGCGATTCAGTGTCGTCAGCGGCGTACCGAAAATCCGTACCGCGCCAGAGGCCGGCGCCAACAGCCCTGCGGTGAGGTTGAGCAAGGTGGATTTGCCGCAGCCGGTCGGCCCGACAATGGCAATGAACTCGCCGTCGCGCACCGCGAGGCTGGCGCGCTCGACCGCCGTATAGACCCGCGCATCGGCGAGCCGGAACGCAACGCTGGCCTCATCAAGTTCGATTGCCGTTGCTGCGGTCCCTGCTGTTTGCACGAAACGTCCTCTGTTGTCGTTCGCCATATTAAATCCGGTTCCGTTGGAAAATCCAACGACCGACGGCAACTCGCAAGGAGGCCCCTTGCTTGGTGCGATCTCATCGCTGTGATACTGCAAAGCTAGCATGAGCGTCACATCGCCCCTGATCTCATTCGATCATATCCGCAAGCATTTCGGCGGCGGCGGCGGCGCGCCGCCGGTGCTGGCGGTGAACGATGTCTCGCTTGCGGTCGCATCCGGCGAATTTCTCGCCATCGTCGGCGCGTCGGGCTCCGGCAAGACCACGCTGCTGCGCCTCGCCAACCGGCTGATCGCGCCCGACAGCGGCCGCATTACCATCGATGGCACCGACGTCGCAAATGTCGACGCCATCGCCTTACGGCGAAGCATCGGCACCGTCTTCCAAAGCGGTGGCCTGTTTCCGCACATGAGCGTCGCAGACAATATCGGCATCACACCAAGGCTGTTGGGATGGCCGGCCGCGCAGATCGCCTCGCGCGTCGACGAACTAATGGCGCTGGTGCGGCTCGATCCCGCCACTCATCGCGATCGCCTACCGAGCCAATTGTCCGGTGGCCAGCGCCAGCGCGTCAGCGTCGCCCGCGCGCTGGCCGCACGCCCACACATTGTGCTGATGGATGAACCGTTCGGCGCGCTCGATCCGCTGACGCGCCATCGACTTGGCGAAGATTACCGCGGCCTGCATCGCGAACTCGGCTTGACCACCATTATGATCACTCACGACATGGCGGAAGCCGTGCTGCTGGCGGATCGGATCGCGGTGATGCGCGAGGGACGCATTATCGCGCAAGGCACAGCTCGCGAACTCGCGAGTGTGGATGACGCCGATGTTGACGCCCTGCTGCAAACGCCGCGACGCCAAGCCGAGAGGCTGCGCGACCTGCTGCCACGGAATCCTGCCTCATGAAGCTGTGGTCCGATCCGCGCTGGGGCGACGCGCTGGCACATCTGCCGGATTATCTCGGCAATCATGTGCGCGTCAGCCTCGCAGCACTCGCGCTCGGACTCCTGATCAGCTTGCCGTTGGCATTGCTGGCGCGACATCGGCCAGGCCTGCGAGGTGCCCTGCTCGGCTTCGCCAGCATCGTGCAGACCGTGCCGGGTCTCGCGCTGCTGGCACTGTTCTATCCGCTATTGTTGGCGCTCGCGGCCCTGACGGCACAATGGTTCGGCTTCGGCTTTTCGGCGTTCGGTTTCCTACCTGCGATGCTGGCGCTGGCGCTTTATTCGATGCTGCCGGTGCTACGCAACACCATCACCGGCCTGCAGGGGATCGATCCCGCGATCATCGAGGCCGCACAGGCCGTCGGCATGACGCCGCGACAATCGCTGCGAATGGTCGAACTGCCGCTGGCGCTCCCTGTCATCATGGCCGGCATCCGTACCGCCGCCGTGTGGGTGATCGGCACCGCAACGCTGTCGACGCCGATCGGCCAGACCAGCCTCGGCAACTACATCTTCGCCGGCTTGCAGACGCAGAATTGGGTGTTCGTGCTGTTTGGCTGTGCGGCGTCGGCGATGTTGGCGCTGATTGTCGATCAGATACTGGCACTGATCGAAACCGGCGCGCAACGTCATAGCCGTCTGCGCGTAACGATGGGCGTGATCGGCGTGGTGCTGCTGCTCGCAGTAGCCTTGATGCCATCGCTGTCGCGTGCCCGGCAGGGCTATGTCGTCGGCGCCAAAACCTTCACCGAGCAATACATCCTCGCCGCGCTGATGACGCAGCGGCTGCAAGCGGCCGGATTGCCGACGACGACTCGCGAAGGCCTCGGCTCCAGCGTCATCTTCAACGCACTCGAAAGCGGCGATATCGATGTCTATGTCGATTACTCCGGCACGTTGTGGGCGAACCAGATGCATCGCACCGACATCAAGTCGCGCGATGAATTACTTGCCGATCTGAAAGCCCATCTTTCAAAACAGCATGTCACGCTGCTCGGCGAACTTGGCTTCGAAAATGCTTATGCGCTGGTGATGCCGCGTGCGCGGGCCGAAGCGCTCGGCATCCATTCCATCGCCGATCTCGCCGCCCATGCCGGCGAGATGTCTATCGCCGGCGACTACGAGATTTTCTCGCGCCCGGAATGGGCCGCGCTGACACAGGCTTACGGTTTACAGTTCCGCTCCCAACGCCAGATGCAGCCGGATTTCATGTATGCCGCCGTCGCCACCGGCGAGGTCGATGTCATCGCAGGTTACACCAGCGACGGGCTGATCGCAAAATACGATCTCGTCGTGCTGGATGATCCGAAGCACGCCATTCCGCCCTACGACGCGATGGTGCTGCTGGCGCCGAAACGAGAAAATGACTCCGCGCTGCGCGATGCACTCACACCGTTGCTCGGCAAGATCGATATCGCAACCATGCGCGAAGCCAATCTGCGCGCCAGCGGCAGTCATTCGGCGGCCGATGTCGCGAAATGGTTGTGGGAGAAGGTCAGGGCAAAGGAACCTGCGTATTAGACGCGTCATTGCGAGCGCAAGCGAAGCAATCCAGAAAATCATAAAGTAAGGACTGGATTGCTTCGTCGCTATGCTCCTCGCAATGACGGAAGGAGAAGCATGTCCTCGATACGCAACGCCCTTATCCGCCCGGTCCTTTCAGAATATCTTCCAACTCCAGCGCGCGGTACGCCGTGGAACTGCGCATACACTCGGCAAATTCGAGCCGTCGAATGGTCCCCTCGCCCGCGCCGTAGTATCGGCAATTGGCGTTGCGGAACTGAACCCAAAGCCGTTGCGCGATACGCATCTTGTAGGCGTTGCGATTGCCTTTGATGATCTTTTGATAAGCCGCATTGAGGCGTTGATCCCACGCCTTGGTCAGCTGCCCGACGCATTGCTCGATATCGACGGTCGACCCTTTGGCGCAGGTCTGGTACTCGGCGCTATAGCGCGCATCGTCAGCCGCGTGTGCCAGCGATGGCACCGCCAGAATGCTGGTTGCGATGATAATCCGCACCGTTCGCCCGTGCTGCATGGCAAGCTCCGACACGCAAGTTGACGAAACAGCTTCCCAAAAAAGAAACGCGCGGGTCAAGCCCGCGCGTTTCAACGAGTCGTTCCTCAGCTTCCTCGAAGTCATCGCCGGACTTGATCCGGCGATCCTTCGTTCTCAAGCCTAATGGATACGCGGGCAAAGCCCGCGCATGACGATCCTTCGCTCAGTTCTTCGTCTTGTCGACCAGAGCGCCCTTCTTGATCCACGGCATCATGTCGCGCAGCTTGGCGCCGACCTGCTCGATCGGGTGCTCGGCGAGGCGCGCACGGGTGGCCTTGAACGAGGTCTGGTTGACCTTGTTCTCCAGCATCCAGTCACGGGTGAACTTGCCGCCCTGGATGTCGGCCAGCACGCGCTTCATCTCGGCCTTGGTCTCAGCGGTGATGATGCGCGGACCGGTGACGTACTCGCCGTATTCCGCGGTGTTGGAGATCGAGTAATTCATGTTGGCGATGCCGCCTTCATAGATCAGGTCGACGATCAGCTTCACTTCATGCAGACACTCGAAGTAGGCCATCTCCGGCGCGTAACCGGCTTCCACCAGCGTCTCGTAGCCGCCCTTGATCAGTTCGACCAGGCCGCCGCACAGCACCACCTGCTCGCCGAACAGATCGGTTTCGCACTCTTCCTTGAACGTGGTTTCGATAATGCCGGCGCGGCCACCACCGATCGCCGACGCATAGGACAGGCCGAGATCGTGGGCGTTGCCCGACGCATCCTGATGGATCGCGATCAGGCACGGCACGCCGCCGCCGCGCTGATACTCCGAACGCACGGTGTGGCCGGGGCCCTTCGGCGCAACCATCAGCACGTCGAGGTCGGCGCGCGGCTCGATCAGGTTGAAGTGCACGTTGAGGCCGTGAGCGAACAGCAACGCCGCGCCCTTCTTCATGTTGGCATGCAGGTGATCGCGATAAATGTCGCCCTGCAATTCATCGGGGGTCAGCATCATCATGACGTCGGCCCACTTCGCGGCTTCAGCCACCTCGAACACCTTGAAGCCGGCGGCTTCCGCCTTCTTCGCCGAGCTTGAGCCCTTGCGCAGCGCGATCGCCACTTCCTTGACGCCGGAATCCTTCAGGTTCAGCGCGTGGGCGTGGCCCTGGCTGCCGTAACCGACGATGCAGACCTTCTTGCCCTTGATCAGGTTCAGGTCGGCGTCACGATCGTAGTAAACACGCATGGTCGTTCCTCTGTATCAGGCGGGCACGATTGCCCGGATGGGATGGATTTTCGGGTGAATGCGAGCCCCCGCAGCGCCAGCGGCAGCGGCCCGGCTGAAAATTCTGCCGTTCTCTAAAGCATTTTGCCGCAAAGGGGAAACCGGTTTTCCGCATGGCTTGGCCCTGTTTCAGCCTTCCGCCAGCACGGGATAGAGCGAGGCGAGCAGCAGCGCCGCCATCGACCAGTTGATCGCCCGCACGCGCCAAGGCGATTTCACCAGCGGTTGCAGCCATCTGCCGAACAGCGCCCAGGTCAGCGACGACAGGAAGCCGAAGAACAGGAAAATCCCGGCCTGCGTCAGAATGTTCCACGGATAGCTCGCCATCGCGGCATAGGCCGTGATGGTGCCGATGATCATCACCCAGCCCTTGACGTTGACCCACTGAAACGCCGCCGCGCCGAGGAACGTCATCGGCCTTCGCCGATCCGCCTCACCCGGTTCTGGCGCCCCGGACAGGCCTATCGCAAGCGCAAGGTAAACCAGATAGGCCGCACCGGCGTACTTCAAAACGGTCTGTAGCACCGGATAGGTCGTAAAGATCGCACCGAAGCCGAGCCCCGCCGCGGCGACCATCACCGCGAAACCGATGGTGACGCCGGCCACATGCGGCAGCGTGCGCCGGACACCGAAATTCAGCCCGGACGACAGCAGCATGACGTTGTTCGGCCCCGGAGTGAACAGCGTCACGACGGCGGACACGAGGAAGGCGAGCAGCAATTGCTGGGACATCGCAACCATCATCGGCTCACCCCGCCCCTGCCGGCGCCGGCGGCCGCCGCGACAGCAGCATCACCGCAATCCCCGCCATCACCGTCAGCATTCCGGCGAGGCGAAGAAAGCCGAACTTCTCATGGAACACCACAGCGGACGACGCCGCGCCGACGAACGGCACCAGCAAGGCAAACGGCGTCACCTGCGCCGCCGTGTAGGTGCGCAACAGCCGTCCCCAGAGCCAATAGCCAAAGCTGGTGGTAAAGATGCCGATGGCCAGCATGCTCAAACCGCCGGTGAGCGACATATGCGTGAGATCGTGCCAACTCGCCTGCGGCCCGTCGACGATCAGCGCCAAGGCAAACAGCGGCAGCGGCGGGATCAGGTAGAGCCACGCGAAGAGATCGAACATCGGCACGTGAGGCGCGAGACGCAGCAACAGATTGCCGATCGCGAAGCTCACCGGCGAAATCATCAGCACCGTGAACGCACCGACCGAGAAATCGAAACCGACGGTGCCGCAGATCATCAGCAGCCCGATGGTCGCAATCCCAATGCCCAACATCTGAATCGACGTCGGCTTTTCGCGGAACGCGATGGCGGCAAAGGCGATGGTGAACAACGCCTGGCTTTGCACGATCACACTGGTTAGGCCGACCGGCACGCCTTCCGCGATCCCATAGGACTGCGCCAGGAACTGAAACAGAAACATCGTCAGGCTGATCACGATCAGAATCGGCCACGACACCTTCGGCTTGCGAATGAACAGGCACGGCACCGCCGCGATGGCAAAGCGCAGCGCCGTCATCATCGACGGCGAGAGTTCATCCAGCGCCAAGCGACTGGCGATGAACCCAAGCCCCCAGATGACAGCCACCAGAATGGCGCAGAAGATGTCGACCGGCTTCATACGTCAGTCGCAGCTCACATTCCTTCAGGCCCGCGCGAAATGGCGGCGACACCGGTGCGCGACACCTCGACCAGACCGATCGGCCGCATCAGATTAACGAACTGATCGATCTTGGAGGTCGCGCCAGTGATCTCGAACACGAAGCTCTCGTTGGTGGCATCAACCACACGGGCACGAAACACTTCGGCAAGCCGCATCGCCTCGATGCGCTGATCGCCGGAACCCTTCACCTTGACCATCGCCAGCTCACGCTCGATGGAGCGGCCCGTCAACGTCATGTCCACGACCTGATAGACCGGGATCATGCGGTCGAGCTGATGCTTGATCTGGGTAATCACCATCGGCGTGCCGGTGGTGACGATGGTGATGCGCGAGACGTGCTTCTGGCTCTCGGTCTCCGACACCGTGAGACTTTCGATGTTGTAACCGCGGCCGGAGAACAGGCCGATCACCCGCGCGAGCACACCGGGCTCGTTGGCGACCAGCACGGACAGCGTGTGGGTTTCGTTGGGGTCGTGGCGCTCTTCCATGAAATAGGCGGAGGCAGGCTGGGTCATTGCAATCATCTCGCGTTAGCTTGTCGTTTGGCACCGCGCGCTCCCTCTCCCCGTTCTAACGGGGAGAGGGTTGGGGGTGAGGGGCTTGCCGCATCGCGCGGCCCCCCTCACCCGGATTTCGCGCTTCGCTTGAAATCCGACCTCTCCCCGCAAGCGGGGAGAGGTGAAAAGAACTCACACCAGCGCCTTGCCGCCGGCGACCGCCTTGGCGGTGGCGTCGTCGTTGGCTTCGGCCGGCAACAGCATTTCGTTGTGCGCCTTGCCGGAGGGGATCATCGGGAAGCAGTTCTCCAGCGCCGCCACGCGGCAATCGAACAGCACCGGCTTCTTCACCTTGATCATCTCGTGCAGCGCACCGTCGAGATCGCCCGGCTTGAACACCTGCATGCCGACGCCGCCGTAAGCCTCCGCCAGTTTCACGAAGTCCGGCATCGCTTCGGTGTAGGAATGCGACAGCCGGTTGCCGTGGAGCAATTGCTGCCACTGACGCACCATGCCCATATACTGGTTGTTGAGGATGAAGATCTTGATCGGCAATTCGTGCTGCACGGCGCACGACATTTCCTGCATCGTCATCTGCACCGAGGCATCGCCGGCGATATCGACGACGAGGCTGTCGCGATGCGCCACCTGCACGCCGAGCGCGGCCGGCAGGCCGTAGCCCATCGTGCCGAGCCCACCGGATGTCATCCAGCGATGCGGCTCCTCGAAACCGAAGAACTGCGCCGCCCACATCTGATGCTGGCCGACTTCGGTGGTGATGTAGGTATCGTGGCCGCGCGTCGCCTCGAACAGCCGCTGGATCGCGAACTGCGGCAGGATGACGTCGTCGCTCTTCTTGTACGCCAGCGAGTTGCGCGCGCGCCAACGGCCGATCTCGAACCACCACGGGTCGATCTTCGGCTTCTTGCCTTCGGCCTTGAAGGCTTTCAAAAGGTCTTCCATCACGCTGCCGGCATCGCCGATGATCGGCACGTCGACGCGGATGTTCTTGTTGATCGACGACGGATCGATATCGATGTGGATCTTCTTCGAGCCGGGCGAGAACGCATCGGTGCGGCCGGTGATGCGGTCGTCGAAGCGCGCGCCGATGCACAGCATGACGTCGCAATCATGCATCGCCATGTTGGCTTCGTAAGTCCCGTGCATGCCCAACATGCCGAGCCAGTTCTTGCCCGACGCCGGATAGGCGCCGAGGCCCATCAACGTCGACGTGATCGGAAAGCCTGTCGCCTCCACCAGCGCACGCAACGTCTGCGAGGCGTCGCTGCCGGCGTTGATGACCCCGCCGCCGGTATAGATCACCGGCCGCTTGGCATTGGCCATCAGCGCGACGGCCTTGCGGATCTGGTTAGGATCGCCCTTGGTCTGCGGCTTGTAGGAGACATGCACGTCGGACTTGCGCGGCGGCGTGTAGGTGCCGGTCGCGAACTGCACATCCTTCGGCACGTCGACGACGACCGGGCCGGGACGGCCCGAAGTCGCGACGTAGAACGCCTCGTGCAGCACCTTCGGCAGGTCCTTGATGTCGCGGACCAGCCAGTTGTGCTTGGTGCAGGGCCGTGTGATGCCGACGGTGTCGCACTCCTGGAAGGCATCGTTGCCGATCAGGTGCGTCGGCACCTGCCCGGTGATGCACACCAGCGGGATCGAATCCATCAGCGCGTCCGCGAGCGGCGTCACCATGTTGGTGGCGCCGGGACCGGAGGTCACCAGCACGACGCCCGGCTTGCCGGTGGAGCGCGCATAACCCTCCGCCGCATGGCCCGCGCCCTGCTCGTGCCGGACCAGAATGTGCTCGACATCGCCCTGCTGGAAAATCTCGTCGTAGATCGGAAGTACCGCGCCGCCCGGATAGCCGAAGATGTGTTTGACGCCGTGATCAACCAGCGCACGGACGATCATCGCCGCGCCGGTCATCTGGTTGGCATCGTGGCTCTTGCTGTCGCTCATAACTCTCTCCGGATGCGCCGGTTGGCGCGGCTAGATATCTTACGTCCAAAATAAAAAAGGGCCCGAGAGGCCCTGCACACACCGCCCGAATTCGGGGTGACGTCAGCCACCCCCGGCGGTGTGCCAAGGTACGACGATAATAAGGAGGCTGGTAACTTTATTGCGCATGGATCGCCGTAACTTCCCAAAGGTTGCGCGGTTATAGAAGCCTGAAATCCTCAGGTCAACAGCGCGTTGGCGCAAAACTACGCCTCCCGCCCCGGTTCCGCTAGGACAAAATTGCGCGGGTCAACCATGCGGCGGCAGCGTCCGGGGCGACCCATTCGAATTCAGGAAGCTGATGCCGAAACCAGGTGAACTGCCGCTTGGCATAGCGACGGGTATCGAGTTGGCCGATGGCGGCGGCCTCCTCCAGCGACAGTTCGCCCGCGAGATGCCGGATCAGCGCCGGGACGCCGTGGGCTTTCATGGCCGGTAGCAGCGGATCGAGATCACGGCTTGCCAACCGCCGCACCTCCTCCAGCGCGCCATTCTCCAGCATCGTTCCGAAGCGGGTGTCGATGCGCGCATAAAGCGCCTCACGTTCCGGGGCGAGAAAGACCGCCGTGACTTGATCCGGCGGCAACAGCGGTGGCAGTCCATCACAGTGCCAATCGGTGAGCGATCGTCCGGTGGCCTCGATCACCTCCAGCGCGCGGGCGATGCGGCTGCGGTCGCGCGGCTTCAGCCGTTCCGCCGAGATCGGATCGCGCGTTCGCAATTCCTCATGCAACACCTCGGGACCATCGCGCTCCAGCCGCGCCCGCACCGCCTCGCGCACTTCGGGCGGAATGGGCGGCACCGCCGACAATCCGCGCGTCAGCGCCTTGAAATAAAGCCCGGAACCGCCGACAAAGATCGGCAAGCATCCCTCGGTGCGCGCCTCTATGACCACACGCTCCGCATCGGCAATCCACATGCCGGCGGAGCAATTCACCGCGGCATCGACGTGACCGTAAAGCCGGTGCGGAACCTGCGCTTCCTCCTCTGGTGTGGGCCGCGCCGTGATGATGCGTAGATCGCGATAGACCTGCATGGAATCGGTGTTGACGACCACGCCGCCATGGGTCCGCGCCAGTTCGAGCGCCAGCGCCGACTTGCCGCTCGCGGTCGGCCCTGCGATAAGCACGGCCTTGGTGCTCATTTTCCGCGAATCCACGATGTCCCTCGTCGCCACGCTCATCTGCAATCCCGCCAACCCGGCCCTCGACTCCACCATCGTCGAAGGCGCGCGCGCCATCCTGCCTTCGGCAGGTCACGCGCACTGGCTGTTCGACGAGGTCGCAGTCGACATCCCGTTCACCGGGACCGAGGACATCAACGCCATCGCCGACCGGCTGCGCGAGGCGCGCGGCGATCTGCCGATCGACATTGTCGTGCAGCCTCAGGCCAACCGGCGCAAGAAACTTTTTCTCGCCGACATGGATTCCACCATGATCGGCCAGGAATGCATCGACGAACTGGCCGACTTCGCCGGGCTGAAAGCGCATGTCGCGGCGATCACCGAGCGCGCCATGCGCGGCGAAATCGCGTTCGAGCCGGCGCTGCGCGAGCGCGTCGCGCTGCTCAAGGGCTTACCCGTCAGCGTCATCGACGATGTGTTGAAGGAACGCATCACGCTCACGCCCGGCGGCCGCGAACTGGTCGGCACCATGCGCGCGAACGGCGCGTATACCTGTCTGGTATCCGGCGGCTTCACTGCCTTCACCAGCAAGGTCGCGGCGATGGTCGGCTTTCAGGAGAACCGCGCCAACACGCTGCTGGCCGAGGACGGCAAGCTCACCGGCACGGTGGCCGAACCGATCCTTGGGCGCGAAGCCAAACTCGCCGCGCTGCGCGAATTGCGCGAAGCGTTCGACATCGACGGCATCGATACCCTGGCGGTCGGCGACGGCGCCAACGATCTCGGCATGATTCAAGAGGCAGGCCTTGGCGTCGCCTATCATGCAAAGCCGGCGGTTGCGGCTGCCGCGCATGCACGGATCGACCACGGCGATCTCACCGCGCTGCTCTATGCGCAGGGCTATACGCGCACCGAGTTCGCGAGCGTCTGAACGATGACCGCCAACGGCGTTACCATCTATCACAACCCGAAGTGCAGCAATTCACGCGGCGCGCTGGAACTGATCCGCGCCGCCGGCATTACGCCGACCATCATCGAATATCTGGCGACGCCGCCGAGCCGCGCCGAACTCGCGGACCTGCTGTGCCGCGCCGGGCTAACGCCCCGAGAGACGATCCGCACCAAGGAAGCGCTCTATCGCGAATTAAACTTGGACACCGCCGATGACGATGCCTTGCTCGATGCGATGATCGCACATCCGGTACTGATCGAACGTCCCTTGGTCGTCACGCCGAAGGGCGTGCGGCTTTGCCGCCCGCCCGAACGCGTGCTGGACCTTTTACCGAGGTAGTTGGACTGCAATCGTCGCTATGGATCGAAGCAGTTCTCTGGTTTCGCAAACCCCGCGAAACAGGGGAATGGATCGTAGCCATCATTGCGAGCGAAGCGAAGCAATCCAGGAGCCTCGAGCAAGAACTGGATTGCTTCGTCGCTTTGCTCCTCGCAATGCCGACGAAAAAGTCTGCGAGGCTACTTCAGGCTCACCGCAACGAAGCGCAACTCACCCTCGCCGTTCGAAACCAACAACAGCACCGACTTCTTGCCGTCCTTCTTCAACTGGTCGACGCGCTTCTTGACGTCGGCCGCATTGGCAACCGCTTCCTGCGCGACCTCGACGATCACGTCGCCGGCGCTGAGCCGCTTCTCGGCCGCATCAGAACCATCGTCGACGCCGGTGACGACGACGCCCTTCACGGAGTCCTTGATCTTGTAGCGGCCGCGCAGATCCTTGCTGATGTTGGCGAGGTCGAGACCGAGCGCCTTCTGCGTCACGGTCTTCTCGACGTTATCGCCGTTCGATTTCGTCGAGACACGGACCGGCGTCGGCGCATCGTCGAGGCGGCCGATCGTCACCTGCTTGGTCTGCTCCGCGCCCTTGCGGATGATAAGGACATCCACCGCCTTGCCGGTGGGCGTATCGGCCACCACGCGCGACAGGTCCTTCGGCTCCTTGATGTCCTTGCCGTCGAACTTGACGATGACATCGCCCGGCTCGATGCCGGCGGGCTTCGCCGGTCCCTTGTCGTCGATGCCTGCGACCAGCGCGCCACGCGCCGGTTTGATGTTGAGGCTTTCCGCGATCTCGTCGGTGACCTGCTGGATGCGCACGCCAAGCCAGCCGCGCCGCACTTCCTTGAATTCGCGCAACTGCTGAATCACCGCCGCCACCGTCTTCGACGGCACGGCGAAGCCGATGCCGATCGAACCGCCCGATGGTGAAATAATCGCGGTGTTGACGCCCACCACTTCACCGTTGAGGTTGAAGAGCGGACCGCCGGAATTGCCGCGATTGATCGCCGCGTCGGTCTGGATGTAGCTGTCGTAAGGTCCCGAATTGATATCGCGGTTACGTGCCGAGACGATGCCCGCCGTCACGGTACCACCAAGGCTGAACGGGTTGCCGATCGCGATCACCCATTCGCCGAGCCGCAACGCATCGGAGTCGCCGAATTTCACCGCGGTCAGCGGCTTCTCCGGCTTGAACTTGAGCAGCGCCAGATCGGTCTTCTTGTCGACGCCGACCAGATCGGCGCGCGCCTTGGAGCCGTCATTGAGAATGACGTTGATCTCGTCCGCGTCGGCGATGACGTGGTTATTAGTAACGACATAACCGTCGGTGCTGATGATGAAGCCCGAGCCAAGCGAATTGACCTTGTGCGCACGTGGGCCGCCGTTACCACCCTTGTCGCCACCCGGTCCGCGCCGGTTCTTGAAGAAGTCGTCGAAGAATTCCTCGAAAGGCGATCCCGGCGGCAGTTGCGGCACCACGCGCTTGTCGCCGCCGCCCTTGGCTTCGATGTTTTGCGTCGTCGAAATGTTGACGACGGCGTCGATCACTTTCTCCGCAACGTCGGCGATGCCTTCCGGTCCGCGCGCCTGTGCCGAGGTCGGCAGCAGAACGCTCACCGCACCGAAGCTCGTCATGCCGAGACTAGCGCCCAGGCAGATCGCCACCAGCCCTTGCCGCAGTCGGCCACCCAGAGTCGGAACTGCTTCGGTCATATTCGATAAATCTCCAGTAACGAGGTCAGATGGCTTGAATCGGCATCGCGAGCCGCACTGTGCCTGAAAGCAGGGCAGGCGCAAGCGCCCGGAGATCAAGCCGTTGTCATATTACCGCTATCAGCGGCAGGGATTGCGGCAAATTGACGGGCGCCGCCATGATCGGCACGCCGCAACCTACCACCGGATTAGCCAGATCACGATCAAGCCAAGGACCGCCGTTCCGATCCCGGACAACCGGAGGATGGTGTCCGGAGTGTGCAGCACGCTCTCCATCGCCCGGCGCATCCAACCGGGGGCGGCAGCGAAGAGCAGGCCTTCGATCACGAGCAACATTCCCACGCCGATGAGGAAGTCGGCGAACGCAATAGACCTCATCAGGTGGCAACCTCCCTACTCGGCATCTCTCCCGGCGCACCCGCGAGTGACTCGCCGTGTTCCCTGACGCGATTAGAGCACGATCCGAAAGCGGGAGCACCGGCTTTTTACCGATTGCATCGGGGCGCAGAGAATGCCAGCACCGACTATCAAAGAGCACCATGCGGCGAACCATGCCGACGAAAAACCAACGCCGCCCTATGGCGGCGTTGGTTCGTTGTCGTTTCATCCGCAATGCTTCGCGGCGCCAGCTACTTGGCGTCAGCCGATCCCTGCGCGCGCGGACCGCCATTCGACGGCTTGCCCGACGGACTGCCGAAGAAGCGGAAGAAATCCGAATCGGGCCTCAGCAGGAAGCGCGTATCGTTTTGCTTGAGGCCGGTCTCGTAAGCCGACATCGAGCGATAGAACGCGAAGAAGTTCGGGTCCTGATTGTAGGCGTCGGCGAACAAGCGGTTACGCTCGCCGTCGCCCTGACCGCGAATCTGTTCGGCCTGCGAATTGGCGTCGGCCACGATCACCGTCGCCTCGCGATCCGCCTTGGAGCGGATCTCCTGCGCCTTCTGGCCGCCCTGCGCGCGGAACTCGGCCGCTTCACGCTGACGCTCGGTCTGCATCCGCTGATAGACCGCCTGGCTGTTCTGGTCCGGCAGATCGGCGCGACGGATGCGGACGTCGACAACGGAAATGCCGTAACCGCCGGCCTCCTTGTCGAGCTGTTCGCGAATCCGCGCCATCAGCGTTTCGCGCTCGTCACGCACGACCTGGATAAAGGTTGCTTCACCCAGCACGCGGCGCAGCGACGCGTTGAGCAACGCCGTCAACTGGAGGTTGGCCGCCTGAATCGAGCCAACGCTCTGATAGAAACGCAACGCGTTCTTGATGCGGTAACGCGCGAACGCATCGACCACGAGCCGCTTCTGGTCTGAAGCGATCACTTCCTGCGACGGGTTTTCCAGATCGAGAATCCGCTTGTCGATGCTGATCACCGAATCGACGAACGGCGCCTTGAAATGCAGGCCGGGATCGGTCACCACGCGGACCGGTTCACCCAATCGCACCAATAGCACCTGCTCGGTTTCACGCACCGTGAACAGCGAGCTATAGCCGATCACCACCACGACGAGCAGCAACAGCAGCGCGACGATTCCTGAAACTCCGGCTCTCATCGCACGCTCCCATTCGGCTTGCTAGGCTGATTGGCAGCCGAGGGCGGCGCGCTACGCCGCGACGTCAATTCGCTGAGCGGCAGGTAAGGCACGATGCCCTGCGATCCCGCTCCGCCCGGATCGTAAACCAGCTTGTCGGCACCACCGAGCACGCGCTCCATGGTTTCCAGATAGATGCGCTCACGCGTCACGTCAGGCGCGAGCTTGTAAGCCTGATAGACTTGCAGGAAGCGCGAGCTTTGGCCCTTTGCTTCGGCAATCGCCTGCTCCTTGTAGCCTTCCGCGTTCTGCACGATCTGCGCCGCGCGACCGCGCGCGTCGGGAATAACGCGGTTAGCATAGGTCTGCGCTTCGTTCTGCAAACGCTCGAGGTCGGCGCGCGCCGCCTGCACGTCGCGGAACGCATCGATCACCTGTTGCGGCGGATCGACCTTCTGCATCTGCACCTGCTGGATCAAGATGCCGGCGCCGTATTTGTCCAGCGTCCGCTGCATCAGGTCCTGCACCGAGTTTTCGATGTTGGTGCGCGCGCCGGTGAGGATCGGCTGAATCTCCGAGCGTCCGATCAATTCGCGCATCGCGCTTTCGGCGACGGCCTTCACGGTGCCTTCGGGATTCTGGATGTTGAACAGGAAATCACCGACGCCATCCGGCTTGATCCGCCACAGCACGGTGAAATCGACGTCAACGATATTCTCGTCGCCGGTCAGCATCAGGCTTTCTTCCGGCACGTCACGCATGACAGCGCCACGCCGCGCCGGATCCTGCGACATCGTCATGCCGATGTTGAGCGTCGAGACGCGTAGTGCCTTCGGCAGCAACACGGTTTCGATCGGATACGGTAGATGATAGTTCAGACCGGGCTGCACGGTGCGGACGTGTTTGCCGAAGCGCAGTACCACGCCGAGTTCTTCGGATTGCACCCGGAAGAAACCGGACAGGCCCCAAATGGCCAAGCCTGCAACAATGACGAGAAGAATGCCCATCGTGCTCATGTGGCCGCCGGGCAAAATCGATTGCAGGCGATCCTGCCCGCGCCGCAGCAGGTCTTCGAGATCAGGCGGTTTCGGACCCGTAGATTGAGGGCCGGAACCCCACGGCCCTTTCGGACCCGAGCCCCATGGCCCTCCACCTTGATTCTTCCACGGCATCGACAACCTCCTCGGCGCTGGCCGGACTTGACCTTCCGGCCCAGCGATTAACCTGCACGGCTTTATAGGGGACGCCCCCGGCCCTTACAACGCGGCTTGTTAACGCGTGACACGCTCGCGCTCAAACGCCCTGAAGCTCATTTTCGGCCAATTGCGCGCTTAGATGGAGCTAAGCGCCGAACCAAAATTGTCAATGTGAAGGCAGTCTGTCGGTTAATGGCGCTCACGCCGACGATAAGTCACATAGGAGAAATCGGCACTGTCATCGGCCGATGCTCCGTGACGCTCCCGCGCCGTCTCCTGCCATATCGCCGGATCGATGGCGGCAAATCGCGTATCGCCCTCGAGCGTTGCGTGAACTTCGGTGACTTCGAGCCGATCCGCGAACGGCATCGCCTGCGCGTAAATTTCAGCGCCACCAATCACCGCGATCTCAGTGACGAAACGCCGCAGCGCATCGCCGCGTGCGATCTCGTTCGCATGCGCCAGCGAGTCCGTTATCACCGCGCCCGCCGCCTGAAACGCAGGATCGCGCGTGATCACGATGTTGGTGCGTCCCGGCAACGGACGGCGCAAAGACTCGAATGTCTTGCGGCCCATCACGATCGGCTTGCCCATCGTCATTTGCTTGAGGCGCAGCTGATCGGTTTTCAATCGCCACGGAATCGTGTTGTCGCGGCCGATCACGCCGTTCTCGGCCATCGCAACGAGCAGCACGATTTCAAGTTGCGTCGATGCGGCTCCACTCACACCGCAACCTCGGCTTTGATGTGCGGATGCGGATCGTAGTTCGTCAGCGTGAAGTCCTCGTAGCGGAACGCGAAGATATCCTTCACATCCGGATTGAGCGTCATCGTCGGCAGCGCACGCGGCGCGCGCGTCAATTGCAATCGCGCCTGCTCCAGATGATTGGAGTAGAGATGCGCGTCGCCCAGTGTGTGGATGAATTCGCCGGCTTTCAGGCCGGTGACCTGCGCGACCATCATCGTTAGCAGCGCGTAGGATGCGATGTTGAACGGCACACCGAGAAACACATCGGCCGAACGCTGATAGAGTTGGCACGACAGCTTGCCGCCCGCGACATAAAACTGAAACAGGCAATGGCACGGCGGCAGCGCCATCTTGTCGACCTCGGCCGGATTCCATGCCGAGACGATCAGCCGCCGGGAATCCGGATTGCGCCGGATCATGTCGACGACATTGGCGATCTGATCGATGCTGCGCCCGTCCGGCGCGGGCCATGAGCGCCACTGCGAACCGTAGACCGGACCGAGATCGCCGTTCTCATCGGCCCACTCATCCCAGATCGAAACGCCGTGGTCCTTGAGGTACTTGATGTTGGTGTCGCCCTTCAGAAACCAGAGCAGTTCGTGAATGATCGACTTGAGGGATAGCTTCTTCGTCGTGAGCAGCGGGAATCCTGCGGCCAAATTGTGGCGTGTCTGATGGCCGAACACCGACAGCGTTCCGGTGCCGGTGCGGTCGTGCTTCTCCACGCCATCGGCGAGAATGCGTTCGAGCAGGTCGTGATATTGGTGCATGAGGATCTATCTCGTTACGCCCCAGTTTAGCGCCCGGCGCCGGACGGCACGACCGGCCAGGGGGAATATTACTGGGGAAATGTGGTCGTCCCGGCGGCCGATCAACTCCCTCAAATCCACCCGAGCAGGCCGAGGATACCGCCGGCCACCAGCAGCCAGACCGGGTTGAGCGAGGTCGCGGCCGCCAGCACCGCCGCGGCCAGAGTCAGCACCACGGCGGCGAAGGAACCGTCGGCGGCAAAGGCCAGAACCAGGCCGCTTGCCGCCATCAGCCCGATCGAAAGTGGAACCAGCGCCGCCTGCACCAGCGCCGGCCAGGGCGAATCGCCGGCCCGGGTGAGCAGCCGGCTGACGGTATAGGCCAGCGCCGCCGTCGGCACGCACATCGCCAAGGTCGCGACCAGCGCGCCGGCGATCCCGGCGACTTGATAGCCAACGAGCGAGACGATCAGCACGTTGGGACCCGGCGACAATTGCGCGATCGCGAAGGCATCGGCGAACTGGGTGTCGGTCATCCAGTGGTTGAGATCGACGGCAATGCGGTGGATTTCGGGGATGGCGGCCGCCGCGCCGCCGACCGCGAACAGGGACAGCCAGCCGAACGCAGCCGCGATGCTGACCAAAGTGCCGATGCTCGTCATGTCGCGTGCCTCCGCTGCGCCAGCCATGTCGCGGCGATGCTGAGCGGAATGGTCGCCAGCAGTACCTGCGGCAGCGGCCAGCGCAGGACACCGACCGCGACGAAGACCACGACAAGCATCACAAGCGCGACCGGCTCCCGCCGCTTCAACAGCGGCAGCACCATCCGCCACGTCACCGCCAGCAGCAGCCCGACCGCCGCGCAGGACACGCCGTTGAGCACCCGCCGCAATGCCGGGACATCTCCGTAATGCGCGTAGAGCAGCGCCAATGTCGTCACGATCAGGAACGGCGGCGCCAGCAGTCCGAGAAAGGCCGCGATGCTCCCCGTGAAGCCGCGAATCCGGGCGCCGAACACCACCGACAGGTTGACGATGTTGGGGCCGGGAAGGAAATGGCAGAGCGCGAAGGTTTCGTTGAACTCGTCGGCGCTCATCCAGCGATGCTTGTCGACGATGGCGCGGCGCGCGAACACCAACACCCCGCCGAACCCCGCCAGCGACATTTTGGCAAAGGCGACGAACAGCGCGAACCTCCCCGGCAGCGCCAATGGCGGCGGATCGAGCGGGAGTCCGGCAGCGGGGGAATCGGACGGCATCGGCGAAGACTTAGAACCTTCCTTCATTGCCACCAAGGCGTGTTTTCAATGGCCTCACCTGCACCGCGCGCGGAGCCGCCGCAAATCTCAATCCTCTCATGGGGTAAACCGACGGAGGGCTTTCGCCGGACGGCCTTGGCCCCTATATTGAGCAGGCCGGTTCGCCGGCTATGGAAATAAATGGCCGTCGCAATAAACCATTCGGACCCGGGGGCAGCACCCGGCGCCTCCACCAAAGCTCCTTCCGGATCGGACCGGAGCTTCGGCGGGGGCGAAACAGGATCGACGAGGGCGTAAAGGGCGTGTTTTTTCTCGGTATGGTTCCGCCGTTATCGGGCTATGCAATAGTTGCAAACGACAACTTTGCTCCGGTTGCTCAGGCTGCGTAAGCAGTTTGAAAGACCAAGTCTAAAGTCCTAGTGGGTTAAGCTCCGCTAGGCGGGGTTCGGAGGCACCTGGCAACAGAAGCCTCCACTCAACCTTTTTATCGATCGACGTACCTCTTTTTATCGACGGACGCTCCCGGATGGAGCGACGCGTTTCGTCATAATGTCCTGTACATCGATCCGCGCTGCCTGCTGACCTGCGCCCGGCGCGGGAGTAGCATGGCGCATACAGCGAGTCGGGCGGCGGGGATGTCCGCGGGTCCGGTCGGCGCGGCAACACCAAGAGAATGACCGATGGCCACCGATCACATCAGATATGACGTCTTGGCGCGCGACGCGCTTCGTGGCGTGTTGCGGCAAGTGCTGACGGACGCCGCCGAGCACGGCCTGCCCGGCGATCATCATTTCTACATCACCTTCCTCTCGCGGGCCGAAGGCGTGAAGATTTCACCTCGGCTGCTGTCGCAGTATCCGGAGGAAATGACCATCATCCTGCAACACCAGTTCTGGGATCTCGTGGTGACGCCGGATCGTTTCGAGGTCGGGCTGTCGTTCGGCGGCGTTCCGGAACGGCTGGTCGTTCCCTTCAGCGCGATCAAGAGCTTCCTCGATCCATCGGTGCAGTTCGGCTTGCAGTTCGAAACCGCCGACGGCGCAAGCGCCGCGCCCGTGGTCGATCAAGTCGAGACGCCGCCGCCGGCAGCCATTGCGCCGATGCCGACCGTCGAGTCCAATGCGACTGCTGACGACGAACCGCCGAAGCCAAGCGAAGGCGCCGAAGTCGTCCGGCTCGACCGCTTCCGCAAGAAGTAATCGTGAAGGCGTTGGGCGAAGCGACAGAACGCTAACCACCGTCATTGCGAGCGAAGCGAAGCAATCCAGTTTTTCTTTTCGGCTCTGGATGGCTTCGCTTCGCTCGCAATGACGGTGAATGAATACTTCGTGTAATTCCATGCAACATGCGTCACTGCCCGATGGCAAGAGCGCGCGAAACGCGATATCCCAGTGGATATCCTTTCCTGCTTGCACTGGACATCGATCATGGCCCCTCCCCGCAAGACCACGCGTGCGCCGCGCGTCGCCACCCGCACCGAAACCGACAGCTTCGGCCCGATTGAAGTGCCCGCCGATCGCTATTGGGGCGCGCAGACCGAGCGCTCGCGGCAGAATTTTCGCATCGGCAGCGACCGCATGCCGATGCCGATCGTGCGCGCGCTCGGCATCGTCAAGCTAGCGGCGGCGCAGACCAATCAAAAGCTTGGCTTGCTCGACAAGCGCCGCGCCACCGCCATCGCGCGCGCCGCGCTGGAAGTCATCGACGGCAAGCACGACGATGAATTTCCGCTGGTGGTGTATCAGACCGGCTCCGGCACCCAGAGCAACATGAACCTCAATGAGGTGATCGCCAACCGCGCCAACGAATTGCTCGGCGGCAAGCGCGGAGCGAAGGCGCCGGTTCACCCGAACGATCACGTCAACATGAGCCAATCGTCGAACGACTCGTTTCCGACCGCAATGCATATTGCGGCGGCGCAGCGCGTCACTATCGATCTGATCCCGGCGCTCGATTATCTCGCCAAAGCGCTGCGCAAGAAGGAGAAGGCGTTCGCCAAGATCGTCAAGATCGGCCGCACCCATACGCAGGATGCGACACCGTTGACGCTCGGGCAGGAATTCTCCGGCTATGCCGCGCAGGTGGAGAGTGGCATTGCACGGCTACGCGTCGTGCTGCGCGAACTCTATCCGTTGGCGCAGGGCGGCACCGCCGTCGGCACCGGCCTCAACGCCAAACCGAAATTCGCGGCGATGTTCGCCAAGCACGCGGCGGCGATTACCAAGCTGCCGTTCTCCAGCGCGCCGAACAAGTTCGAGGCGCTCGCAAGTAACGACGCTTACGTCTCGGTGCATGGCGCGATCAATTCGGTCGCCACTGCACTGTTCAAGATCGCCAATGATATCCGCTTCCTCGGGTCGGGACCGCGCTCAGGCCTCGGCGAACTGATTCTGCCGGAGAACGAACCGGGTTCGTCGATCATGCCAGGCAAGGTCAATCCGACCCAATGCGAGGCGATGACCATGGTGTGCTGCCGGGTTTTCGGCAATCAGGCCACGATCACCGTCGCCGGGAGTCAGGGACATTTCGAACTGAACGTCTACAAGCCGGTGCTGGCATATTGTATGACTAATTCCATTCAACTGCTCTCCGATGCGGCTCGTTCATTTACCGATCACTGCATCGACGGCGTTCATGCAGATGAACAACGCATTCGGGAACTCATGGAGCGGTCACTGATGCTGGTGACCGCGCTAGCACCGAAGATCGGTTATGACAACGCCGCCAAAGTTGCCAAAACTGCCCATAACAAAGGCACAACCTTGAAAGAGGAGGCGATCGGGCTCGGCTTCGTCACGGCTCGGGAATTCGACCAACTGGTCCAACCCGAAAAGATGACTCGGCCACACTGATTTAACTGCGATCACAGTTCTGGCGGTATTCCGTTCGGCAGCGGTTAGCGTGCTGAATAATTATGATTCATACGCCTTAAGGACTGATAGATTCGGAAAATAATGGTGCAACAGTGTGTTACTGTATCCAACAGGTATCGCACGGGATCACCAACCGAGACGCAGCGAGATCGCGCCCACCGATGGCCATAAGCCAGTTCAAATCGCAGTGCCATCACTCCCTGAGCCATAGCGCTCCATACTCCCGGGGCAATAGCGCTTTGCGCTTGGCCGGTGGCGGCTGAGGGAGGCTGCCTTGGGCGATCTCGTCAACCTCAATCGGCACCGGAAGCGCGTCGCACGCGATCAAGCCGCCAAGCAGGCGGATGAAAATCGCGCGCGGTTCGGCCGTAACAAATCCGAGCGCGCCCTCGAAAACGATCGTGTGCGCAGGGCCAATGCCCTGTTGGATCAGCATCGCATCGACAAGGATCAGACATGAAATCGCCGGTAGTGAAACGCTCAATTGTAATTGCCGGACACAAGACCAGCGTCAGCCTGGAAGAAGCCTTCTGGAACGGCATGAAGGAAATTTCCGCGCGACGTAACATGACCTTGTCGGAACTGGTGGGCGAGATCGACAGCAATCGCCAGCAGGGAAACCTGTCGTCGGCAATTCGTTTGTTTGTGCTCGATTACTTCCGGAATCGCACCGCGCCGCCGATGGCGGACGGTGAAATTCGGCCAAGCGCCTGATCGGCCGTCGCACATCTCCCGCACGCAAAACGCCATAGGTTGTTTCCCGAATATCTCCTCCCGTCAATTTGAGCTAGTTTTGCAACGACGGTGCGACGCAGGATGCTGTCGCCCGGCGACGGGAGAGCGTTTCATGACGATCGACGACGTTCATCGGATGGCCGCGAAGACACCCGTCACGTGCGAACTCAAATACGCCGTCGTCAAACGATCGGTGATGGTCGGCGGGCACAAAACCAGCGTCAGTCTCGAAGATGCGTTCTGGGAAAGCCTGAAGGACATCGCAGCACGGCGCGGCGTCAGTCTCTCGGCGCAACTGGCCGGCATCGACACCGATCGCGACACCCGCAACATGTCGTCGGCGATCCGCCTGTTCGTGCTGGATTACTTCCGAACCCGGGCCGTCAGCATGATGATGATCGGCGAAAGCCGAACCGCCTCGCCCGATCTCGCGCCATTTGCCGAGCCGGCGGCTGCCGACAGCGCGCTGGCGTTGCGCTAGGATCGAGAAGCGGTCTCATTAAGTCGGTACTCGCTACGAAATACAGTTTTGTCGCGATGCGCTTCAAAAACTTCGACGTCGTCCCCGCGAAGGCGGGGACCCATAACCCCTGGCGTTAGTTGTCGCAAAGACATTCGCCTTGGTGATTGAGCCGAACCGCTGCGGCGTATGGATCCCCGCCTTCGCGGGGACGACGGATTCCGTGCTGGAAATCTGTCCACAAAATAAGCGTCCGGAAAATCCATCCGCTGCTAATGCGCGACCTGCGGCGTCAGCACCAATGGCGCGCGCGGCTTCGGCGCGGTCTTAGCGCCGGGCGCGGGCCGGACTTCGATAGGCGGCGGCAACGGTGCTACCGCATGACCTGTCGATGAATCACCCGATTGCAAAGACGGTGCCGGCTTTTTCGGCGCGGGTTCCTTCGGCTTCGACGATGCGCGACGCGGGTCGCTGTCGGGAAGCGGTACGTCGGCAATGGGCGGTGGCGATACCTCGGCAGGTTTCGACGCTTCTGGCTTTGGTACTTCGGGATTCGCGGCTTCAGACTTCGGCGGCTCTGGCTTTGTCGGCGCGGCAGGCGCTTGCGGCACAGACGAAGGCGGCGATGGCGCGCCCTGCTCGCGCGAGATCGCATCGAGCCGCCGCGTCTCGCGATCGATGGTGCGCAACGCCAACCACGACGACAGGCCGGACACATCGACGGTGCGCGCCAACGCATCCGGCGTGCCGACCGTGAAGATATCGAGTTGCGGCGGGCCGTTGGTCTTCTCGGTGGCGCGCGAGGTTAGGCTCGCGCGGATGTCGACTTGGTCGGCGACGATGTCGTAGCCGCCGGAGACCACCGCGCGCGCACTGTCCGCATCCAATGTCGTAGCGCCGACGCTGAAGCGGCCGTCACGCAGCAGAAACGGAATCTGCGCTTGCTTGATCGCAAGTTCGCCGCGTTGCAATTCCGGCGCGACGATCTGCCGAAGCTGATCCTCGTTCGCGACCTTGCCGGCGTCGCTGGCCTTGATCGCGATGTCGAACACATCGGGATTCAGTCCCGCGATGCGCGCGGCATCGATGGTCAGCGTGCCGCTGCCGGTCAATGCGCCGGTCAGCGCCGCGATGCTGCGGCCCTGACTTGCAAAGCTCATGCGCATCGACGCCTTGCCGGACGGCATCGCCAGCGCGCGATAGCGCAGCGCCGCGCTGTCGACGCCGTCGAACTGCATGTTGCCGCTCAGCGCGAGACCGTCCGCCGTCTGCCGCGCGTCCAGATCCGCCCGCGCCTCGCCGCCGCCGATCTTGCCCTTCAATGCATCGATCGCGATCGATTGCCCTTGGCTTTTCACCACGCCGCTGACCGGTTGCAATTCGAGCCCGGCAGGCAACGCGCCACGTAGCGCCTGGAAGTCGATCTTGCCGCGCCAGCCTTCCAGCACGTTGCTGCCAAGCGGCGCGCCCTTGTCGCGTCCCGTCGCGCCGATCAGCAACGCGAAGGCCTGCGGCAGGTCGAGCTTGTCCATGCCGAGTTCGCCGTCGAAGCCGCCGTTATCGCCGAGCGTCACTCCGACGCGGCCGCGCAGCCGCGTGCCGGCAATCGTGACATCGACATCGCCGAACTGGATCTTGTCGCCGTTGCGCGTGACATGCGACGACAGGCTTGCATCGCGTGCAAGCGGGCTCGTCGCATCGAGACCAAGCAGCGGCGCAAGATTGGCGCCTTGCAGCTTGAGAACGAGATCGGCGGACTTTTGCGCCGTCGGCGTCACGCTACCGTGCACATCGGCCGTGAGTGCGCCGGCCGACAGCGCAGCTTTCACCTGCCAAGCCGCATTCCACGTTCCCTGCGCGGAGGCGGTGACGCGCGCTTTGCCTTCGCCGGCGGCCAGCGCGCGATCGAGCCCGAGCCATCGCAGCAGCGTCGCGCTGTTCTCGGCCGAGGCGTCGATGGCGAGATCGAACGGAATTTTCGCCAGCGCATCGATATTCGTAGCGTGGACAGTCTCGCGCAGCGGCAAGGCGTGCAGCGTGACGTTGCCGCTGAGTTGCGGCGCGATCAGTTCAAGCGTCGCGCGTGTGCTGACGCGATCGGCGGCTTTCGCATCCTTGTCGAGATCAAGGGTGAATTTCAGCCGCGCGGCACCCGGCGTTTGTCCGGCTTGCGCTTTCAAACGCTCGGCAAACGACGGCGCCCACGGCGCGATCAGGTCGGCGAGATCGGACACCGACGGCGCGGCGGCCTGCAACACGATGTTGCCGGTGGTGGCGTCGCGATGAAAGATGCCTGAGCCATCCACCGTCAGGCCACGCGCTTGCCCGACGCGCAGCCCGTCGAGCGCGATCGTCTTGTCATCGTAGCGGAGCTTGGCGACGAACGGCCGCAATTCCTGCCCGGACGACACCGCGCGCGCGATGTTGAGGGCAAGCTGTCCGCGGTCCGGCCAGTCCTGTTGCGGAATGCCGATGCCGCGCACCAGCGCCATCGTCGCGTCGAGGTCGAGGCGGTCGGCGGCAAGATCGGCCTCGAAGTTGGACGCATTGCCATCCTTGCGCGCGGCCCAGGCGATGCGTCCGGTGATGGCGCCGCCATCGACATCGGCCTTGAGATCGTCGATGGCGATACGATCCGACGCAAGATGCACGTTGCCGGCGACATGCAGCGCCTTCTGCTTTGGCGCCGCGGTGTCGGTGCGCCCGAGCAGCCATGCGGTGAAGGCGCCGGGATCGGATGAATCGATCTTGAGCGCGCCCTTGAAACTGTCGTCGACATCGGACGATGGATTGTCCGCATTGCCCGCCGACGCCAGCGCGCCTTTAATGCTGATGTCGGTGGTGCCGGGCGCGCGCACTTCGAGCCGATCCACACTCCACGATCCGCTGGCGGCGCGCAGCGTCAGGTCGAGATCCTGCACTGGACGGCCGCCAAGAATGATGCGCTCGACGTTGATGTCGATGCGGGTCGGCAGCGGCGCTTGCGGCAGCGCAGTCAACAATGCGCGCACCCCCGGCATCATTTGCACCGGCTCGGTCGAGCCGCTTTGTTTCGCGAGCAACTTGTCGGCGTCGAGTTGCTTGGCCGACAACAACGCCTGCAACAGCGGCTTGGCACCGAAACGGAAGTCTGCCACGCCCGTCAATTTCATCGCGGCATCATCGCGACCGTAACTGATATCAAGATGCGCCAGCGAGGCCTTGACCGGGTCGGCCTTCAGCTTCGTCGTCAGCCGCCACGGCGTCACCGAATCCGGCGCGGTACCGTCCGGGGCAGATCGCGTCATCGTCATGGTGCCGTCGAAACGCGGTACCCGTGCCTCGAACGCCAGCGCACCGTCGAGATCGACCATCCATCCATGCAGGCCGGGATCGAGCGTCAGGCGCACGCGCGCGCCGCCGGCATCCTGCGACGACGAGACACGAAACGGATAGCGCGTTCCGGAAACGGTGAAATTGCCGTTGCCGCGCACCGATCCGGCGAGGCCACGCACGTCGCCGCTGAACGCGATGTCGTTCAGTTCCAGCGTGCTGCGGCTCGCGGCGTCATGCAGCGCGATGCGGCCGGTGAGATTGACGCGGTCGATCGCCAGCGCGGCGAGATTGGAATTGTCGGAGGACACCGGCCAGTCGACGCGGCCTTTCTGATCGAGACCGAGATCGAGCGCGACGCCGTTGACGGTGAGTTCAGTGGCGCGCCATTCGCCGCGCATCAGCGAACCGAGGCTGAATTCGACCGCGAGATTGTCGGCGCGAATGCGGCCGGGATCGTTGGGGCCGCCGACCACGACCGACTGAAGGCGCAGCGACGGCGTCGGCAGCAATGTCGCGTCCAACGATCCGCTGACGCGCACCGGTGCGCCGAGAATGCGGCTCGCCTCGACCTCGAACTGCGGACGAAACCGGGTCCAATCGATGAAGTGAGGACCGACCAGGGCCGCGACCAGCGCGATGATAAAAGCGATTGCCAGTCCGAGCAGGGTCGTCTGCACGGCGTCTCCCTCTCAGCGTCATCCGGCGGGAGCAAACTTATAGCAACAAGTATGGCAAAGTCACAGCGTCGCTGCGCATGGACTCACAATCCCGTCATTGGGGAGGAAACAATCCAGAGGACACTTTACGTCATTGCGAGCGAAGCAATCCGGAAAGCCACAAAAGGACTGGATTGCTTCGTCACTGCGCTCCTCGCAATGACGGAAAGCACAACCGCAACGTTATGTCGCGTCGGAGGTCACCGTCTTGGCGGGTTGCTCGAACAGGTGCGCACGTCCGGCCACCGCGCGCACCTTGCGCGGCGCGGCGAACCAGATCGCCGCGCAGCCGAGGAAGCTGAAGGCGATCGCCAGCAGAAACGCCGCGGTGTAGTCGCCATACCAGTCGTGCAGCAGGCCGGTGACCCACGGCCCGGCCGCGCCGCCGGCCAGCCCCGCCAGCATGATCGTGCCGAAAATGCTGCCGTAGTGCCTGCCCTCGAAAATCTCCACGACAACCGCGGCCATCACCGCCGTCGATCCGTAGCCGATCAAACCCTGCGCGATGATCATCAGATAGACCAGCGCCATGCTGGGCACGTAAGCGAGCCCGATCAGCGCAACGAGGCAGATGACGAAACCCAGACCGCTGATGGTCCATATCCATTCACGGCCGATCCGGTCCGACAGACCACCCAGGACGATCTGGCTCGGAATGCCGAGCAGGCTGACCAGCCCCAAGGCCCACACCGCGACGTTGGAACTGAAACCGACCTCGACGAGATACTTCGTCTGGTGAACCTGGACCGCGTACCACGAATACAATCCGCAGAAGAATCCGAGCGACAGCCACCAGAACGGCGCGGTATGCAACGCGCGCGACAACGTCCAGTCGGTTGCCGCCCACGCCGAATCGACGATCACCACCGTCGGACGCTTCGCTTGCATCGCCGCGCTGTCGCTGTGGTCATCGCCATCAGGCATCAAACCCATGTCCTGCGGACGCTTGCGCACCATCAGGTTGATCGGCACCAGCACCACCAGCATCACGATGCCGAGCGCGGTCGAGGCCGAACGCCAGCCGGCATGCGCGATGACATAGCCCATCCAGGGGAACATGATGATCGAGCCGATACCGACGCCGGCGAAAGCAAGCCCCATCGCCAAGCCGCGCTTGCGTACGAACCAGTTCGGCAGATAGAGCGACTGGCCGGTGTAGCTGAGGCAGACGCTGCCGCCGCCGACCAGAAGCCCCATGGTGAGATACAGATGCCAGATCTCGGTGGTGAGCGGCGCCAGCAGCAGGCCGGCGGCCATCAGCAGCACGCCGGTTTCCATCACCACGCGTGGACCGAAGCGATCCATCATGCGGCCGATCAGCGGGCTGAAGACGGCGGAGACGACGAAGCCGAACGAGAACGCACCGGCGGTGAGACCACGCTCCCAGTGGAATTCATCGACGATCGACGGGAAGAACAACGAGAACGCCGTGCGCGCGTTGACGCCGATGGCCATCGTCACGAAGGTGACAGCGACGATCACCCAGCCGTAGAAGAAGCGCGTGCGCATGGATCAGCGATCCTTTGTTGTCGCCAAATGTTCAAACAAACCTCGGCGTGGGGGCCCCCCCCGCGGGGGCCCCAAAAACCAAACCGCGGGGGTTTTTATAAAAAAAACACCCAACCAAAAAAAACAAAACCCCGCGGGTCGGGGGAGCCCCCCCCCCGGGGG
>JBQCHY010000007.1:0-12803 GCA_051954235.1 Xanthobacteraceae bacterium | reverse complement strand
GCCGACCATGAAGGTCGACCTCTATCGCGCCAAGGTTTCGGGTTCGACCGAGGGTGACCTCAACGACCTGATGGCCAAGGGCACCATCAAGCTCGAGAAGGTCAAGACCATCGACCTGCCGCGCAAGGCCGAATGGCTCGGATGGTAAGTTCTTTCCCCCTCTCCCCTTGTGGGAGAGGGTGGTTTCGAACGCAGTGAGAAACCGGGTGAGGGGTACCCCTCACCCATCAGTAAGTCGAGCAGGTTTGTTCTGCCCTCTCCCGCAAGGGGAGAGGGCACTTCGACAAGCGCCGCATTCTTCGGACACTCTCATGAGCGACACCGCAACCCTTGCACGTACGTCATCGCCAACCGCGACCGCTCCCCTGCTCTCGGTGCGCAACATCGAGGTGGTCTATGACAAGGTCATCCTGGTGCTGCGCGGCCTCTCGCTGGACGTGCCGAAAGGCGCCATCGTGGCGCTGCTCGGCGCCAACGGCGCGGGCAAATCGACGACGCTGAAGGCAATTTCCGGCCTCCTGAAAACCGAGGAAGGCGAAATCACGCGCGGCGACATCATGTTCAATGGCGAGCGCATCAACGGCATCGATCCCGATCACATCGTCCGCCGCGGCATCTTCCAGGTGATGGAAGGCCGCCGCATCATCGCCGACATGACCACGCTGGAGAACCTGCGGCTCGGCGCGTTCACCCGCAGCGACGGCGAAGTCAGCGCCGACATCGATATGGTGTTCAAGTATTTCCCGCGCCTGAAGGAGCGCACCGGCCTCGCCGGCTATCTCTCCGGCGGCGAACAGCAGATGCTGGCGATCGGCCGCGCCATGATGGCCCGTCCCAAGATGATCCTGATGGACGAGCCGTCGATGGGGCTTTCGCCGCTGCTGGTGAAGGAGGTGTTCGCCATCATCCGCCAGATCAACCGCGATCTCGGCGTCACCATCCTGCTGGTCGAACAGAACGCCCGCGCGGCGCTGTCAGTCGCAAGTCACGGCTACATCATGGAGCAAGGCAAGGTCGTGCTCGACGGCACCGCCGATGAATTGCGCGACAACGAGGACGTCAAGGAATTCTACCTCGGCGGCGGCGACCATCAGCGCAAGAGTTTCAAGAACCTCAAGAGCTTCAAGCGCCGCAAGCGCTGGCTCTGAGCTTTCATTCAGGACATCGCGCTCTCTCCCACGAGAGAGCGCGCAATAACAAACACCGCGCATCAACGACAGGATTCCACCATGGCTGATCACTACGACGCCCTCGAAACCCGAACGCAGCCAGAGCGCGAGGCCGATCTGTTCGCGCGGCTCCCGGATGTGCTCCGCGCGGCGATGACGGCGCCCGCTTATGCCGAGCGCCTCAAGGGGATCGATCCCGCAAAAGTCACCAGCCGCGCCGCGCTGGCCGCGCTGCCGGTGCTGCGGAAATCCGACCTGCCAGCTTTGCACAAAGCCGCGCCGCCGTTCGGCGGGTTTGTCAGCGCGCCGCTCGGCTCGTTCGGACGGCTGTTCACCTCGCCCGGACCGATCTTCGAACCGCAGGCGGCGGAGACGGATTCCTGGGGCAGCGCCCGCTCGATTTTTGCCGCTGGGCTACGGCCCGGCGACGTGGTGCTGAACACCTTCAGCTATCATCTGACGCCCGGCGGATTCATTTTCGATTCCGCGGCGCGTGCCCTAGGTTGTGCCGTGATCCCCGCCGGCCCCGGCAACACCGAGCAGCAGTTCGAACTGATCGAAGCCTATCGGCCGGTCGCCTATGCCGGCACGCCGGACTTCCTGAAAATCCTGCTCGACAATGCCGAGAAGACCGGCCGCGACGTCTCCTCGATCAAACGCGCGATGGTCTCCGCCGCGGCTTTTCCACCTTCACTGCGTGCCGAGATCAAGTCGCGAGGCATCGACGCCTATGAATCATTCGGCACCGCCGACCTCGGCATCGTCGCGTTCGAGACGTCGGCGCGCGACGGCATGGTGGTGAACGAGAACCTCATCCTGGAAATCGTGAAACCCGGCACCGGCGATCCGGTACGCGAAGGCGACGTGGGCGAAATCGTCGTCACCTCGCTCAACCCGCATCATCCCTGGATTCGCCTCGCCATCGGCGACCTGACCGCCACCCTGCCCGGCCCCAGCGCCGCTGGCCACACCAACCTGCGCATCAAGGGCTGGATGGGGCGCGCCGACCAGACCACCAAGATCAAGGGCATGTTCGTTCGTCCCGAGCAGGTCGCCGAAGTCGGCAAGCGCCATCCGGAACTGGGGCGGTTGCGCTTGGTGGTCAGCCGCGACGGCGAAGCCGATGTGATGACCTTGAAGGCCGAAACCGGAACCGCATCGGCAGCACTAGCCGAGGCCGTCGGCGCCACACTGCGCGCCGTCACCAAGCTCGGCGGCAAGGTCGAACTGGTCGCGGGCGGATCGCTGCCCAACGACGGCAAGGCGATCGCGGACGAACGGGGTTGATCCTGAACCGGCGATAGTACCCCCCACACGAAGGCAGATCGCTATGATAGGTCAGATTCATTACCACATCGGCTCGCCCTGCCCGCCACCGTGGTGAACCTTTCGGTCGCGATCCCGACCAAACCGATAGCGCTATGCATCGAACTTATTAAAAGTCCCGATGTTGTTGGTTCTCACCAACCCAAGTGACCGGCCGAGACCGGACTGGTAACATAGCTTAGAGGTTAGCGTCCGACTTCAACAGATATTCTCTACAAAGGCAGAGATCGAAAAGATCACGAGTAAAGGCAAGTTTCGGGTGGTGCGTTCAAGCCATCATTTCCTCCGGAGGCCACTGCGGAACGAGGCGAGCTCGGTTTCTGGATACAGGTGTAACGCGCGCGCAGGCAGAATTTTCAAGGCGAATTGCAACTTTCATCAAGGAGCATTGCCATGGGTGGATTCGTTGCCGACAAATACGTTCCGTTTATCTCGGTCCAACTGGACTTGAGATTTCAGGACGAAGCTCTCATCGAAATGATCGCACTCCAAAAGGAGTTCAAGGTTTTCTCGCAACATCACTCGCTCGCCAGCGCCGCGGCCCTGCTCAATCTGGCGCCACCGGAAGCCAAGGATCGTCGCGGCTGGTATCGTTTTCTCGACGACCTGAAGAAGGTACCGTCGGATATGGCCGATATGACCGGGCATGATCGCATCATCCTGGCACTGAAGAAGAATCTGGAAGCCAAAACACCGATGCAGGTGCACTTCACCTGGCACCCGGTCCAATCCGAGGCCGGCGTCACCGTCACGACCGAACCGGCATTCAGCTTCAGCACCACGGAGTACATCACCATCTCGGTGCCGACCGGCCGGGCGCGCGGCCGCAAGAACAAAAGTGCCTGACGGCAGCATGGACACCATCATCATCAACAGCGTTGATGATTATTACTCGGGGATCGCGCAACGTTATGGGCCGACACCACGTGGTGTCGACTGGACCAGCGTCGCAACGCAGTATTTGCGCTTCGTGCAGTTGCTGAAGTTATGCGACTTCGACGCGCCGTTCAGCCTTAACGATTTCGGCTGCGGCTACGGCGCATTGCTGGAGTTCCTGACGCTCCGGCACCCCGACGCCAATGTCGCCTATCGCGGCATCGATGTTTCAAAGATAATAATCAACGCCGCACGCAACCGCTGGGCCGCTCGGCCGCAAACGACGTTCGAACATAGTTCGCGCTGCACGACGATGGCCGACTACAGCATTGCCAGCGGCGTCTGCAATGTCCGGCTCGGCCATCCGCTGCCGGCATGGGAAGCCTATGTGGCATCAATCCTCGCCAACCTGCGCGCGACGAGCCGGCGCGGCTTCGCCGTCAATTTCATGCTGCCGCGCGACGGACAACTAATGGAGAACGAACTCTATCGCACAGATCCGGATCGTTGGATCGCCTATTGCACCGAACTCGGCTGCATTGTCGAAATCGTTGGAGATTATGGCATGCGCGAGTTCACACTCTTGATGCGGATTCCGCCGCCAACACCTGCCGCGCTGCAATGACCGGTTCGATCAGGATTTCGTAAGCCTTAGCGCCCGTTTCCGCGATCATCATCTCAGCATTGCGCAAAAGCCGTTGCACTTCACCCTCGGCATCGCCGGGCAATGATGCGGCCAGCGTCACCAGCGCACGTGTCTCCGCCAGCCGCGCGGCACGCTCACGGGCCATCGCGATTGCCGCCCGCGCCGCTGCGATGGCTTCGGCCAGATTGCCGCTGCGGCGATACACCTCGGCCAACCACGCCATGATGTCCGACTCGTAGTCGAGCGCCGCGCGGCGTTGCCGCGCAAACTCCAGCGCCGTCTTGAGCCAAACGATTGCGGTCGCATGATCTCCGGCAAGCGAACATGCCAGCCCCTCGCAGGCGTCCGCATAGACCTTAAGATACGGCAGTTCACTCTTGCGCGCGATCTCAGTAAGGCGGCGCGCATGAATTTGGCCCAAGGCGGCGTCGGACGTCAGCCAGGCCAGTTCAACCAGTCCATGGTGCGGGATGAACTGCACGGCAGGATCGGGATGCTCCGGCTCGCCGGCGACAAGCTTTTCGAGATCGTGCCGACCCGCCGTGCAATCCCCTATCCGCACCAGGATGCGCGCGCGCAGGCTTTGCACCCAGCGCTCGATATTAAAGCCCAGAAGTTGCTCGTGATAACGGTCGATGTGCGCGATGCCACCGAGCGCGGCGTTGCTGGCGGCGAGCGCTTCGCGCATCCTTCCCGCCAGCCCATAGGCCTGGCAAAACAAGCCTTGCAATAGCGTTCGATGGCTGGCGTCGCCAACGGTCGACAACGCATAGGCCTGCTCGAGATGGGCAACGTATGCATCCGCCGAGCCACTGGCGGCAAGGATACGGCCATAACCGGCCAGCAGCAGCATTTCCGCCGAGGCGTTGTGCGTCTCACGCGCCAGCCCGAGCGCCTCCCCGGCGAATGGCGCGGCTTCATCCGCGGTCATGCCTTCGCGCCAACCAAGACTGACGATCTGGCCTGAGGCCAATATGCGCAACTGATCATTGTCGGGCGAACGCGGCTGCCGATCCAGTAGCGCCCGCACCTTGCGCCAGGATTTTAGCGCTTCGCCGATGTCGGTGGTGCCGATCCACAATGCGCTTCGGGCGGCGTACTTGGCCGTCGCATCGACATCGCCGGCGGCTTCGAAGTGATAGGCTATTAGCCCGGCATATTCGTCGAGGCGGCTTTCATGGAAATGCTCAATGGCCCTGGCGGCAGCGGCATGCAGCGAGGTGCGCCGGGCTTTGAGTTGCATGGCATAGGCGACCTCCTGAATCAACGGATGCCGGAACGCGTAGAACATCGATCCGTCGGCGCCCACGGCGTGCCGCAGCAAGTCGAGGTTGCACAGCCGGGTCAGGCTGTCGGCGACCTGCTCACGCGCCAGGTCGGCCACCTCCTCCAGCACCGCAACGGGAAATTCGCGCCCGATGGTGGCGCCGATCTGAAGTATGGTCTTGTCGCGTTCACCTAAGCGGTCGATACGCGCGCCGATCACGCCTTGCACAGTCGTCGGAAGCGTGTCCACCGGGGCATTGTCAGTGACGATATAATGCCCGGATTCGCCCAGCAGTCCGCCCTGATCCACAAGCGCTCGCACCAGTTCCTCGGCGAAAAACGGATTGCCGCCGCTGCGATCGACGATACGCCGGCGCAAGTCGCGCCCCAGCGGATGATTGCCGACGGATTCCGCAACCAATGCCGCGACGTCCTGCTGCGATAATTCCCCAAGCCGCAATTCCTGCACATGCGCCGCTGCTTTCCAGGGCGGATCGTAATTCGGACGATAGGTCAGCAACACCAGCACACGGGTTTGCGCCACTGCGTCGACCAGTGTGTTGACAATGGCCTGGCTGCCTTCGTCGAGCCAATGGATATCCTCGATGATGGTCAATGCCGGCGTCCGTCCGCCTTCGCGCACCAGATTGCCGATGGCTTTTACCAACCGCGCATGCTTGGCCTTGGGATCGAGTTTTGGCGCCGCAGATGCTGCAGCTGCAACGCCGAGAATATCCGTCAATGCAGCGATATCATCGGATAAGGCCGAGCCGATCGCTTCGAGTCCGGCAATGATACGCGCACGCGCAGCCTCCTTGCTGTCTTGCGGCTGGATACGGAAGAACGAGCGGAGAAACTCCAGCAGCGGCTGCAAGGGACCAGAGTAGTCATAAGGCGAGGCACGCGCCTCCAGTACCGGAATGTGACGCTCGCGACAGCGCTCGGCGAGTTCAAAGCAGAGCCGGCTCTTGCCGAGGCCGGGTGATCCGCAAATGCCGACAACGTTGCCATGCCCGCTGCTGGCATCCTGCAAGGCTCGCTCCAGTCGTCGTAACTCCTCGCCGCGACCGCGATAGGCGGCAAGCACGGCATGGCCGAACTGCTCGCTGGTGCCAGCGGATTTCAGGCGGACGAGACGATGGACGGTCACCGGCCGGGCGAAGCCCTTTATCTCCTGGGCTCCGAGCAAAACCGCATCACAGAACGGACGCACCAGCCGGAAAGTGGTTTCCGTCATGCAAATTTCGCCCGGCAACGCCATGTGCTCGAGCCGGCTGGCGAGATGAATCGCCGCGCCATAAGCGTTCTGCTCGTTGGTGAAATTCAGCGTCAGCCCGGTGACAACTTCGCCGGAATGCAACCCGATACGCAAGACCTGCCCGTTGTCCTGCAACGCCTGCTGCATCGCCAGCGCTGCGCGGCAGGCCAGCAGCGCATGATCCTCGCGAATGTGCGGCACCCCGAACAGCACCATGATGCCGTCGCCCATCGTGCGCAACACGGCGCCGTGGAATTGGTTGGCCGCGAGCCCCATGCGCGCGAGTGCCGGCGCAAGATGCGAGAGCGCGCGTTCGGGATCCTTCTCGCCGATCAGTTCAGTCGAGCCGACGATGTCGGCGAACAGCACGGTGACAACTTTGCGTTCGGCCGGAGCTTCGGCCTGATCGAGCCTCTGTCCGCACGCGTTGCAAAATCGCGAACCGCGCAGATTGGGAGTCCCGCAAGTGAAACAATTGAGTGGGAAGTCGAGGCCACAAACCGCGCAGTGCCCATCCTTGTCCAGAAGTCCGGTATTGCAGGATGAGCAAATCATGACGCAAGCCTTGTCACAAAAACAATCGCAAGAACGTCAAAATTGAAAAAGTCAGAGGCCCTGTTTCGTTATGCTTGTTACGAACGACGCGTTCGCAGCCCGCAGCGAACCACCCGTTACTCGATCTGTCTTGGCTGGATCATATCACGCTCCTGGCAGCAGCACGATGGCGCGAATGCCGCCGCGACCAGCTTCGGTCACAACCAGAAGCTCATTCTGTCAGAGCAGATTGCAACAACAACGTGCACCGGATCGTCGAGGACGTCGTTATCGCACACCAAGCCAATAAACGTTCGCTATGACCATCGGCATAAATGCCGAGACTTTCCAAATTTTCGACGTCTCGGTGGAGGTCGGTGCTGAAATGAGCGGTTCCGTCGATGGTCTTGCTGAACGGGAGTTCAAAAGGCGATGTTCGAACCCATCGTTTGTAGCCGCAGATCGTCTGTCTCAAATGCTGAACCGCGATCCGGCTGACGGATTCGCGGGCTGCAGCGCTGTTGGCCAAAACCCGCAAGCAGTTCGAGCAAGCGCAACGATGAGATGGGCTTCGCCAAACGCGAGACCGAACTGGGCAAACAGAAGGACGAACTGGATCGGCCGAGCCGACCAGAGCACTGGGGGCAAGGGCATGTTCGCCCGGCCTGAACAGGTTGTCGAAATCGGCAAGCGCCATCCCGAACTAGGGTACCTGCGGCTGGCGGTTAGCCGCGACGGCAAAACTGACGTGATGACATTGAAAGCCGAAACCAGAACCGCATCGGCGGCTTTGGCCGAGGCCGTCAGCGCCACGCTGCGCTCCGTCACCAAACTCGGCGGCAAGGCCGAACTGGTTACCAGCGGATCGCTGCCGAACGATGGCAAGGCGATCGCGGACGAGCGAGCAGGCTAAGCAGAAACCGCATTCAACCTAGCAGCCGACATTTTCGATCAGATCGCCTGATCTGCGAGCATATGTCGCGGCTCTGGCCAATCAATTTGGGTTCGTTCTGCCAAAAATCCCGACGTCTGTTAAATATTACAGAGCCCTTTCGTTTAGACCGATAGTTCTTTTAGTGCTGTCCTCCGTTTCGACAACGCTCGTCGCTCATAGCGGGCGATTTTCTCGATCGCCCGTGTCGCCAAAGCAAGTTGATCGCTGGTTGCAGTCTGAACATCGCCCAGCGCACGAAAAACCTCGAACCTCGCATTGCGGATTCGCTGCAAATCGAAATAGCACTCTGCCGAGATCCGCGCTTCCTCGAGACGGCGCCAATCGTTGGTATGGCCAGAAAGAACAAGCGCCAAACGTTCAACGTTGGCGCGTTCATCGAGATCATTACCGATGGGTGATGCCAGCCCATGGCGAAAGGCGTTGCGCCTTGAACGCAGCTTGCCTCCTTGAGTCCGTGGGCCGGAACTCAAGGAGGCGTTACGTCTGTTCGATTCGACCTTCCGCATCGACGTCATCGAAGGCGATTCGCTAGTTGGACTTGTTTTCAATCACCTTCATTTCCTCATCGGCGGCAATTTTTTCCTCGTACAGCTTGTCGATGGTCTCGCGCGCGCGAAGGGCAAATTCACGACGAACGCCAATCTCGCGCAGCATCCCCGTCACTTGCCGCCGCGCCGACAACAAGAGGTTCTCGATCGCGTTAACCGGAAGCAGGCTTTCCATGAACGCCTCGGCATTGATGGCATCGGCATCGTAGCCGCCGTTCGCGAGCTTGGCGTCCAGTGCTGCGCGCTTGCTGGAATCATGATGCCAAGCTTCCGCGTCCATCTTCGCCTCAGCGCGAATCGCGCTGCCACTGCCGGCGACCAAATTGCCGCGGTGCACCTTAGCAAACGCCGTTGCCACGGCGGCCTTCCGGCCGGTGTACAAGATCGCGTTCTTCCAGCGGCGATAGCGGTGGATCTCCCACATGATCGACGCGATATCGAGCAGCAACAGCCACTCGATGTTCGTCTGTGGATCCACGTCCTCGACCAGCAAGACGAGCAGGTTCACATAGTCCAATTCCGATTCCCCAGGAAGCATCCGCGGGATCGACTTGGCCACAAACGGCTGCATTTCCTTGCCCATCTGGAGATCGGAAAGAAGTTTCTCGATGACATTTTCGTTCATGACGTGACCTCGTATTTGATGTGGTTGAACCCGACACGAAACACGAGGCGTGGCTTGCGAAAAGAAATTGGTTATGGGCGAAATTGGGTATGTGGAGAACTCGCAAATCTCCGTCGCTTCACTTAACTTTCTGGGCTCGTTCCCGCAGACCTACCCGCGCCAATTGCGTTGCAGAGACCGGTGCCGGGCGACTTTCAGTTGGACACTCGGCGTAAAATTGGTTCAGGGGAGCTACGACTAGCTCTAAAAACTGCACGAGCCTGCTATCTTCGATCTGTATCTCCCGGCCATTTTTCGAGCTAACTGCAGAGCGGCGCCCAGCCTTGGGATTGATGCTAAAATAAATCTCTAAAAGTTGGCGAGCTAATTCGGGGACGGCGATATTCTTTGGACGTCCTTTGGATGCCTCAGCTTCAAGAGTTTCAATCGCCCGGAGGGCAGCCGCTCGAATTTGTTGCGCATTCGGTGTCGGCGCCCCCTCCAAGCCTTCAAAATCATAACAATGCGTTCCAGGAGCTTCATTGTCGCGTTGATACGATAAAGACAACACTCCCAGCGCTTCTGGTTCAATACAACGCTCGAAGACAAGCGTGGGGTTCTTCGCAATTTCCTTGAGCGTCGCAATGATCTTATTTGGCGCCTTGTATCCGGCATCAAGTGCAATCGAAGCAGCCTTCGCAAGGGCGCCAGCACACTGACGGAGCAAATCGGCTTCCTCCTCGCTCAATTCTTTCCCGGATTGCGGAAGGTCATGCGGCTTCTTGCGCAAGCCTGCCGCACAAAGAATGGCGGGCGCTTGCTGCAGCAAGGCTTGGTGCAACCGTACAGCGTCTTCGCACCAATGAAACCCTCGGTGATCCAACTGCGGCTTTTGGATTGTTGGCATTTAGCTTCTCCGATTCACGAAATGGAGAGCCGAATTCAATTCGGTGCAGCGTGTTGATGCTCTCTAATCCGATCCCTAGATCGAAAGCTGAATATCAATGGGTAGAGCATGCTGCACTCTTACTGAAGTCAAATCTATTTGCAGCTTGATACCTTTAAATTCAATCAGGTCGGGGCTTCCGCAGACGTACGCCCGGTCCTCTTCCATCCCCGTCAATGAAATCGACACCCGCCGTTTCGAAGGCGCGACGGATTACATCCAGCGTAGCTCTCCGAGGCTCATGGCTACTTGCTTCCAATTGACGGATGGTAACTACGCCGACCCCTGCTTGCTTAGCCAACTCTAGTTGGCTCCAGTCAAGAAGGCCTCGCGCTGCTCGGCATTGCGACGCAGTGATCATCAAAAGATTCTCCTGATTTCATCACTTATGTCGCAAATCGATTGACATGTCGAAAATGATCATTATCATCATTTGTATCGCTTTTCGACACAATGGAGACTGGCATGAGTAAGCTTTCTAATGAACGCCGAAGCTTTATCGGAGGATCGGACGCCCGCACGATTATGGGCAATGACGAATCAGCGCTGTTGCGATTGTGGCGCGAGAAGCGTGGCGAAGCGGCGCCGGAGGACCTGAGCGGTAATCTGGTCGTTCAATTGGGAAACGCCACGGAAGATCTGAACCGCCTCTGGTATGAGCGCAATTCCGGTCAGGTGATCCGGGATGTCCAGCGCCGCCTCCACCATCCCGCAATCAGTTGGATGGCAGCGACGCTGGACGGCATCGTGGAATCGAATGGGGCGGTGTTCGAAGCCAAGTTCATGCTGCCATGGTCGTTTTCTGAACAGGCAGCCGCTGAAAAGCACATGGCTCAACTGCAGCACAATATGTGGGTCGTGGACACCAAATCGGCGGTCCTGTCGATCATCACAGGCGGAGGCAAATGGGTTGAGCTCACGATCCTCGCCGACCCGATGTACCAACACCTGTTGCTTACTGCGGAGAAGAAATTCTGGCGTTGCGTGATGAGCGGCGAAACTCCTCATCTGTTTGGGGTCGAACCGCCCCGACCACGCCTCGCAGCGGTCCGTATTGTTGATATGAGCAGTTCCAATTCGTGGGCTGACTTCGCAGAGGTCTATCGCCAGACCCGCCCAGCATTCCTCGAACATGAAAATGCCAAGGCGGAACTGAAAAAGCTGCTGCCCGAAGATGCGAAGGAAGCAATCGGCCACGGCGTGCGCGCTAAACGCTCAAAGAGCGGCGCTGTGAGCTTCGATCTGATGGACATGGAGGTTCCTAATGCACCGCTCCAGTGACACGATCGGCGCCATTGCTACCGCCTTGGCAAAGGCCCAACGCAAACTCAACAACCCCGAGAAGACCCAGCTTGCGAATATTCAATCGCCATTTCCTCGTGAATCGGACCGGACGTTTCGTTATGCCTCGCTGGCGAGCGGTCTCGATATTGCCCGGAAAAGCCTCGGGCAACAAAAGATCGCGGTGGTCCAGACCACCGCAATTGATGAGACAACTGGATATATCAGCCTGACGACAGTCCTCCTGCATGCGTCTGGGGAGTGGATATCCTCCAACTGGCCTGTTTGTCCGGCAAGCCAGGTCGAGGCTCCACATCGTATGGGGGCCGCCCTCACCTATGCACGCCGCTATGCGCTGTTTGCGTTAATTGGCATTGCCGGTGAAGACGATCTGGACGCTCCCCCCACGTTGGTTGCGCCCGCATCACCGTCTCTTGCGCCGGTGCCGCAGCCGTCGCGAAAACCCACGAAAGTCGTCCCGAACAGACCGCCAGTGCTGGATGGCACCCAATCCGCACAATTACGCGACCAATTGCTCGAAGAAATCGACCACCTGCAAGACGGCGATGCACTGGCGCTTTGGGCACACCGGCGGATGGCCGACAAGAATACACTCGCCGTAAACGATGCTCGCCTCGTTGAAACCGCTTGCGAGTCGCGGTTGTCTTCCTGGCAAACTGACCGTGGCATGCCGTCCTCTGACGACTTAGTAACTCCCGTCGCAACCTCGGCTTCCTCATCAGATTCAGCGGCAACGAGCGACCGCGAACTAACCCAATCGGCGTTAGTCACGCCTCGGAACAAGCTGACGCAGCACCGCAATAAAGCCCATCTCACGTTCGTCGCGGCCCAGCCTTGCTTGATTTGCCAGCAGACGCCATGCGACGCCCATCATCTCAAGTTCGCGCAACCCAAGGCGTTAGGCCGCAAGGTGAGTGACGAATTCACCGTTCCGCTATGTCGCGCACATCACAACGACCTGCACCGCCATGGCAACGAACCGGCCTGGTGGGCCAATCTCAAGATTACGCCCCTAACGATTGCCCGCGAGCTCTGGATCAACAGCTTGGGCGATCCAAACGGCGATCATGCCGACAGCGCGCCCGCGGAAGGCGCCACCTCACACAAGGTGGCGCCCTGAGCGAGCCGCAAATTGTCCGTCCCAAGTGCCGCCTAGCGATCCGGGCTCGCGGATGAACTACCGACACCCTTACTAGCCGTAACCTGTAAGCAGTTCGAGCAACGGCCAACACTGTCATTCGGCCTGCAATATTGACCCCGTAAGCCGGGGGATCGGCGTCCAAAATTGACCCCCTACAGGTTGGCTGTTGCGCTGCCTGCTTTGTCATGAAGCAGGTGGTCGGGGATGCTGATCGTGGAGACGATTGCGCGGA
>JBQCHY010000006.1:0-30544 GCA_051954235.1 Xanthobacteraceae bacterium | reverse complement strand
TTTGTTTTTTGCTCTTTTTAACTCACACTCTTCTTGTGGGGTGTGTCGTTCTCGCCGCGCGGGGGGCGCCCCCCCCCCCACCTTCGCCGCTGAGTCGGTAACCCCTCACCCCAACCCTCTCCCAATGGGAGAGGGGGCGCGCATCGCTTTGCGGTCAACGGATAATCAAAATTGAAAACGCTGTAGGAGCAACTGCGGCCCTATCTCCCCGCAGGCGTACGCAGGCCATGCCAGGCGTCGCGCACTTGGTGGTAGTGCACCTCCGGCAAGTAGTCCGGGGTATGCAGGCCGAGGGTTTTGACATCGAGGCTACCGACCGCCCCTAGTAACGTGTAGGAGGCGATGACGCGGTCGCGCTGCGCGCCGATCAGCCGTGCCTTGGCCGCCACCAGATCCTGCTGTGCGTTGAGCACGTCCACCGTGGTGCGCTGGCCGCCCTGTGCTTCCTTGCGGACGCCGTCGAGGGCGACGGTGGCCGCGCGCACTTCGGATTCCGCCGCGCCGACCGCGATCCGCGCGCCTTCATAGGACACCCACGCGGCGATGGCGGCAGTGCGCGCCTGATTTCGCACCTGCTCCAGCACCAGCCGGCTTTGCGAAGCCAGTTCCTTGGCCTGCCGGGTCTGCGAGGCGGCGGTGCCGCCGTCATAGATCGGCGCCGTGATCTGGCCGAGCACATAGGCCTGATCGGTCCCGTTGGTGCCGAGCGTGGTATCCGCTTGCCGCGACCGGCTGACGCCGCCCTGCACGGTCACGGTCGGGTAGAGGCTGCTTTCGGCGACATTGATCGTCTTCTCGGCCATGTCGGCGTCGAAGCCCGCCGCCAGCACCGCCGGATTGGCGCGGAAGGCAAGCGCGGTCGCCTCGTCGCGGCTGCGCGGCACCAGCCGCTCCACCGGCTCGGCCGGGCTGAGCCGGCCCGGTGCCTGGCCGATGACCTGTGTATAGGTCGCCTGGCTGACGGCGAGCGCCACCTCGGCGGCATTCTGGTCCGCCAGTCCGCGGTTGAGCCGCGCCTCCGCCTGCGCGGTGTCGGTCGGCGTCACGTCGCCGGCGTTGAGCCGCCGCTGCGCCACGTTCAGCGTCTCCCGGAGCGAGGCGACGTTGGCGCGCTGGGCATCCACCAACGACTGGTTGGCCAGCACATTGGTATAGGCGGTGACGGCGTCCAGCAGCACGCCTTGCCCGACGTTGCGCAGCGCCTCGCGGCCCGATTTGACCTGAAGCTCGGCGACGCGCACGCTGTTGGCGGTCTTGAAGCCGTTGAACAGCGTCTGCGTCACCGTCACGCCGATGGTCCAGGGCTTCTGCGTCGCGGTCTGGATCGAGTTGTCCGGCAGCAGGTTGCGCACGGCCTGCATGCCGCCGCTCAGGCTGGCGATGATCTGCGGCCGGTAGCCGGCCAGCGCCTGCGGCACGTTCTCGTCGGTGGCGCGCTGGCGGGCACGCTCGGCATTGAGCTGCGGATTGGTCTGGTAAGCCTTCACCAGCGCATCGGCGATGGTTTCAGCGCGGCCGGACGCTGGGATCAGCCAAACGCACAACGGAAGCGCGAACAAGAACGCCGGACGTCGCAGACGTGACGCCGCGTCAACTCTGGACGCCTGCCGTGCCATGTGTTCCGCCGTGATCCGAAAAACGCCAGATGGTTCGTTCTGTTTAGTGGTCCCGGCGGCCGGTGACAAATGCTTGTGCCGCAATGCCTGTGGTTTATTGGCCGGATGGATCACAATCTTATGACGCCGCCGCTGGCATGCCGTGATCCGGCCTTCCGAAGACGCAGCACGGGGAAGAGCCACACGTCGGGGCAGGCGGGGCCGAGCTCCGTCTTTATGCGGCCTTTATGCGCCGTCCCTGCATTCCCAATCGTTTCCTGATTTGGATCGGCCTATCTGCATCGAAGGTCCAAAACGATCGGGAGATGCTTCGATGCTGGATGTTCTGATGGTGGCGCTGGGCCTGGGCCTTTTCGCGATCACGGCCGCCTACACCTTCGCCTGCGATTGGCTGTGAGGAGGTGGCGATGTCTTTCGACTACGTCCTCGCCGCTGCCGTGACGGTCGGCGTGCTGATCTATCTCACCTACGCCCTGCTGCGGCCCGAGCGCTTTTAGGAGAACGTCCATGACCGTCATCGGCTGGATGCAAATACTGTTGTTTTGCGCGCTCGTACTCGCGCTCGTCGTGCCCTTGGGCGGATATATGACGCGCGTCTTCAACAGCGAGCGGACGTTGTTGTCTCCGGTCCTGCGGCCCTGCGAACGGGTGCTGTACCGCATCGCGGGCCTCGACGAAAAGCGCGAACAGCATTGGGTATCCTACACGCTGTCGATGCTGCTATTTCATGTTGGCGGGCTCGCGGTACTTTATGTCGTGCTACGCGCGCAGGCGGTGCTGCCGCTCAATCCGATGTCGCAATCGGCCGTTGCGCCGGATCTGGCGTTCAACACGGCCGTGAGTTTCATCACCAACACCAACTGGCAGAACTACGGCGGCGAAAGTACGCTGTCCTATCTCAGCCAGATGCTTGGCCTGACGGTGCAGAATTTCCTCTCGGCGGCAACCGGCATCGTGCTGGCGGTGGCCTTGATCCGTGGTTTCGCGCGCAAGTCTATGCAGACCATCGGCAATTTCTGGGTCGATGTCACCCGCTGCGCGCTCTATGTGCTGCTGCCGATCTGCGTGGTGTTCACGCTATTTCTGGTCTGGCAGGGCGTGCCGCAGACATTGGGCCCGTCCGTCACGGCGACCGGCTTCGAAGGCGCGCGGCAGACCATCGCGATCGGCCCGGTGGCGTCGCAGGTCGCGATCAAGATGCTCGGCACCAATGGCGGCGGCTTCTTCAATGCCAACGCGGCGCATCCGTTCGAGAATCCCACGGCGCTGTCGAATCTGTTGCAGATGCTGGCGATCTTCGCGCTCGGCGCGGCTCTGACCAATGTATTCGGCCGCATGGTCGGCAATCCGCGTCAGGGCTGGGCGATCCTGGCGGCGATGGGCCTCCTGTTTATCGCTGGTGTCGCGGTTTGTTACTGGGCGGAAGCACATGGTTCGGCGCTGCTGAACGCACAAGGGCTGGCCGGCGGCAATATGGAAGGCAAGGAAGTCCGCTTCGGCATCGTTGCATCGGCCTTGTTCGCGGTGGTGACCACTGCGGCCTCATGCGGCGCGGTCAACGCCATGCACGACTCATTCACGGCGCTCGGCGGCATGGTCCCGCTGATCAACATGGAGCTTGGCGAAATCGTGGTCGGCGGCGTCGGCGCCGGCCTCTATGGCATGTTGCTGTTCGTCATCGTCACGGTGTTTGTTGCCGGGCTGATGGTCGGACGCACGCCGGAATATGTCGGCAAGAAGATCGAGGCCCGCGAGGTCAAGATGGCGATGCTGGCGATCCTGATCCTGCCGCTGATGATGCTGGGCTGGACCGCGATTGCGGTGGCCTATCCGCCGGCGGCGGCATCGATGGGAAATGCGGGGCCGCATGGCTTCAGCGAGGTGCTGTACGCGTTCACGTCGCAGACCGCGAACAACGGATCGGCCTTCGCCGGGCTGAGCGGCAATACGTTGTTCTACAATCTCGCCGGCGCGGTCGCGATGTTCATCGGGCGCTTCTGGATGATCGTGCCGGCAATGGCGATCGCGGGGTCGCTCGCGGCGAAGAAAACCGTCGCGGCTTCGTCCGGCACTTTCCTGACAACAGGCGGTCTGTTCGTCGGCTTGCTGGTCGGCGTCATCGTCATCGTCGGCGGCCTCACGTTCTTTCCGGCGCTGGCGCTTGGGCCGATCGCCGAACATCTGGCGATGGGCACCGGCGGCTTGTTCTGACCCTAAGGCGGAGCCTGATCATGGAAACTCACAAGATGCGCAAACGCTCGGCCACGGTGGCGATGTTCGATCCGGCCATCGTGTTTCCGGCCATCGGCGAAGCGGTGGTGAAACTCGATCCGCGAACGCTCGCCAAGAATCCGGTGATGTTCGTGCTGGAGGTCGTTTCCGCTCTCACCACGCTGCTATTGATCCGCGATATCGTGACGGGTGCGCCGACGATTCTCTTCGAGGTGCAGATCGTCGTCTGGCTGTGGTTCACGGTGCTGTTCGCGAATTTCGCGGAAGCGGTCGCCGAGGGGCGAGGCAAGGCGCAGGCCGACACGCTGCGGACTATGCGCACGCAGACGCCGGCGAAGCGGCTATTGATGCCCGACAACCGCGACCTGTACGAAGGCGTTGCGGCCGATCAGCTTGAGGCCGGCGATCTCGTGGTGTGCGAAGCCGGTGACATCATTCCCGGCGACGGCGAGGTGATCGAGGGCATCGCCTCGGTGAACGAGGCAGCAGTGACCGGCGAGTCCGCGCCGGTGATCCGCGAATCCGGTGGCGACCGTTCGGCGGTGACCGGCGGCACGACGGTGATTTCCGACCGGATCGTCGTTCGCATCACCTCGTCGCCGGGATCGTCGTTCCTCGATCGCATGATCAAGCTGGTGGAAGGCGCGGCGCGGCAGAAGACGCCGAATGAGATCGCGCTGAATATTCTGCTCATTGGCCTCACGATCATCTTCGTGTTTGCGACCGCGACGATCCCGAGTTTCGTTGCCTATGCCGGCGGCACCATCTCCGTCATCGTTCTCGTTGCGCTGTTCGTGACGCTGATCCCGACGACCATCGGCGCGCTGCTGTCAGCCATCGGCATCGCCGGCATGGATCGTCTGGTGCGCTTCAACGTGCTGGCGATGTCGGGGCGTGCGGTCGAAGCCGCGGGCGACGTCGATACGTTGCTGCTCGACAAGACCGGCACCATCACCTTCGGCAATCGCCTTGCGACGGAGATCATCGCGGTGCCCGGCGTCGCCGAGCAAGAGGCCGCGTGCGCCGCGCTGCTGGCAAGCGATGCGGATGAAACGGCGGAGGGTCGCTCCATCATCACGCTGGTGCAGGAACATTATGGTGTCGCGCGTGTATCTCTGGCCAATGAGGCTCGGTTCGTTCCATTCTCGGCGGTGACGCGACTGTCGGGTGTCGATCTCGGCGCACGCAAATTGCGCAAGGGGGCGATCGAGTCGGTGCTGACATTCGCGCGCGAGCAGGCCGGCCACGATATTGCTGAGCCGCCGGCGTTTCGCGCCGCCGTCGACAAGATCGCCCGCGCGGGCGGTACACCGCTCGGCCTGGTGGAAGGCAGCCGGATTCTCGGCGTCATCCATTTGAAGGACGTGGTGAAACCGGACGTCAAGGAGCGCTTCGCTGCGCTGCGCCGCATGGGCATCAAGACCGTGATGATCACCGGCGACAATCCGGTGACGGCGGCTTCGATCGCGTCCGAAGCGGGCGTCGACGATTTCATCGCCGAGGCCACGCCGGAAGACAAACTGCGCTACATCCGCGGCGAACAGGCGAACGGCCGCCTGATCGCGATGTGTGGCGACGGCACCAATGACGCACCCGCGCTGGCGCAGGCCGATGTCGGCGTGGCGATGCAAAGCGGCACGCAGGCAGCCCGCGAAGCCGGCAACATGGTCGATCTGGATTCCGATCCAACCAAATTGATCGAGGTGGTCGAGATCGGCAAACAACTGTTGATGACGCGCGGGGCGCTGACGACGTTCTCCATCGCCAACGACGTTGCTAAGTATTTCGCCATCATTCCCGCGATCTTCGTCGCCTTCTATCCGCAACTTGGCGTCCTGAACGTGATGCAACTGTCGACGCCGCAAAGCGCGATCTTGTCGGCGATCATCTTCAATGCCCTCATCATCATCGCGCTCATTCCGCTGGCGCTGAAGGGGGTGAAATACCGCGCGGTCGGCGCGGCCGCGTTGCTGAAGCGAAATCTGCTGATCTATGCGCTCGGGGGAATCGTGTTGCCGTTCGTCGGAATCAAGGCGATCGACCTCGCGGTCACCGCGCTGCATCTGGCTTGAGAGGTGTCGTCATGTTGAAGGAAATCCGTCCCGCCATCGTGACTTTGCTGGCGCTTACCGTGATCACCGGGCTGGTCTATCCATTGACCATGACCGGCCTCGCGCAGGTGCTGTTTCCCGATCAGGCGCGCGGCAGCCTGATCGAACGCGACGGCAAGGTGATCGGCTCGTCCTTGATCGGCCAGTCCTTTACCGAAGCGAAGTATTTTCATGGCCGCCCGTCGGCCACCACGGCGCCGGACCCGCGGAACGCGTCGAAAACCGTTGCCGCGCCCTACAACGCGTCGAACTCGATGGGCTCGAACCTTGGGCCAACCAGCAAGACGCTCGCTGAGCGCGTCGGGCAGGACGTTGCGGCGTTGAAGAAGGAGAATCCTTCGGCTCGGGTGCCGGTCGATCTGGTCACGGCGTCGGGCAGCGGCCTCGATCCCGATATCTCGCCGGAGGCGGCGTTGTTTCAGGTGCCGCGTGTCGCGGCGGCTCGCGGATTGCCAGAGGCAAGCGTCGCGGCCTTGATCGGGCGGCAGGTCGAAGGGCGCACATTAGGGATATTGGGCGAGCCTCGCGTAAATGTGCTGAAGCTCAATCTCGCACTGGATAGAATGAAGCCTTAAATCCGCAACCGAGGAGCGGCATGTCCGGCGATTTACCGATTAGAGCTTCCCCGGATGCACTGCTCACCCTCGCCAACCGGGAAGGGCGAGGGCGGCTGAAGATTTTCCTTGGCGCCGCGCCGGGCGTCGGCAAGACTTATGCGATGCTGTCGGCCGCGCGGAGCGAGCGTGCGGGCGGACGCGACGTGGTGGTCGGCCTAGCGGAAACCCATGGCCGGCTTGAAACCGAACAGTTGCTGACCGGCTTCGAGATCTTGCCGCGCAAGCCGATCGTCTATCGCAATCAAGTGATGCGAGAGTTCGATATCGATGCCGCGCTGGCGCGCCGGCCGGCGCTGCTGTTGGTGGATGAATACGCCCACACCAACATTCCCGGCAGCCGCCATCCGAAACGTTGGCAGGATATCGATGAGTTGCTGCTCGCGGGCATCGATGTCTGGACCACGCTCAACATCCAGCATCTCGAAAGCCTCAACGATGTCGTTCAAAAGATCACCAAGGTGCGGGTGCGGGAGACCGTGCCCGACAAGGCATTCGACAAGGCCGACGAAGTCATCCTGGTGGACTTTCCGCCCGATGAGTTGCTGAAGCGGCTCGCGGAAGGCAAGGTTTACGTTCAGGACACCGCGGCCCGCGCTGTCGATAATTTCTTCAAGCCGCAAAACCTCACCGCGTTGCGCGAACTCGCCCTGCGGCGCGCCGCCGAACGTGTCGATGCCGATTTGCTTGAGCGCATGCAGGCTCAGGCCATCGAGGGGCCATGGGCCGCGGGCGAGCGCATCCTCGCCTGCATCGGGCCGGACCCGGTGTCTCCGATGGTGGTGCGAACCGCCAAGCGCCTCGCCAGCCTGATGGATGCGCCGTGGATCGCCGTCACCGTGGAGCGCCCCGGCATTGCCCTTGGCGATGCGGCGCGACGGCAGGTCGATGAGGCGATCAAACTGGCGGAAAGCCTCGGTGCCGAAACGCAGACGCTGACAGGTGCCGACATTCCTGACGAACTATTGCGCTTTGCGAAGTTCGAGAATGTGACTCAGATCGTGATCGGCCATTCGCGCGGCGGCTTTCTGTCGGAGTGGCTGCGTCGATCCTTGCCTTATGAACTGGTGCGGCGAACCCGCGATATCGAGGTGCATCTGGTTACACGCCAGGGCGAGACGCCGGATTCGACGGGGAATAAGCCGGCCCGTCGTCGTTCGCTGTTGCGGCCGATCCAGTTCGTCTACGCGACGCTGGCTGTCGCCGTGGCGTTGGCCGCCGGAGAGGCGCTGGTTCAACTGACGCCGGTTCCCAACCTGTCGATCGTGTTTCTGATGGCGGTGTTGTTCAGCGCCATCAATTTCGGCATCTGGCCGGCGATCTACGCGTCGGTTCTGGCCTTCTTCGTTCACAACTTCTTTTTCATCCCCCCGCTCTATGCCTTCACCATCGCGGAGCCGTATGAATTTCTCGCGCTGGTGATCTTCCTGCTGGTGGCGATTGTCAGTTCGGCGATGGCCGGCCGCGTTCGCGAACAGGCGCGGGTGTCGGCAGGGCGCGTGCGCGCGATGCGGCGCCTGTATCAATTCACGCGGCGTCTGTCGGGCTTGGCGACGCCGGACGGCATTGCGGAAGGCGCTGTCGGCGAAATCCACGCCAGCCTTGCGCGGCCCGCTATCGTATTGCTGCCGCGCAACGATGACCTTGTTCTCGCGGCGGCGTGGCCGCCGGAAGATGAGCTCGATGCGGCATCGGCGACCGCGGCGCGATGGGCGCATACTCATGCCGAAGCCGCCGGTGCCGATACCGGAACGCTGCCGACCATTGCTTGGTACTTCGTGCCGCTGCGAATGGGCGACAAGGCGCTTGGCGTGATCGGCGTCGCCAAGGAGAAAGACGAAGCGCCGTTCGATTCCGAAACGCTGGCCTTGCTCGACACGTTGGCCGGGCAGGCGGCGGCCGCGTTTGAGCGCGCCGCGCTGGCGAGCGAAATGGTGAGCGCCAGAACCGCCACCGAGACCGAGCGCGTGCGCAACACGCTGCTGGCTTCCATCTCCCACGACTTTCGCACGCCGCTGTCGTCAATTCTCGGCGCCGCGACCGGATTGATCAGCTATGGCGACAAGCTCGACGCCGCTGCCAAGACTGACCTGCTCGGCCAGATCAAGGACGAGGCCGAAGGGCTCGACGAGATGGTGCGGAACCTGCTCGCGATCACGCGGATCGATGCGGGAGCGCTTGAGCTACGCCGTGACTGGATCGATCTGCGGGAGATCGTCAATCGCATTGCCAATGCCGCGCGGCGGCGTGGCGTGCCCCAGACGATCCGCATTGCGCTCGCCGACGATCTGCCGATGATCCGGGCCGATGCGACGCTGATCGAACAGGCGGTCGGCAACGTGCTCGCGAATGCGATCCAGCATACCACACCGGAAACGACGATCATGATCGACGCGGATGGGCAGGACGCTCAGGTCGTGCTGCACGTCACCGACGATGGGCCGGGCATCGATCCCGGCCTGTTGCCGAAAATCTTCGACCGGTTCGCAGTGGGCGCGCCGAAAGTCGGGACACGGGACGGCGGCGAAAGCACCGGTCTTGGGCTTGCGATCGCCAAGGGAATCGTGGAAGCGCACGGCGGTTCGATCGTCGCGGAGAGCCCGGTCGACGAGCACGGGGGCATCAGGTTCAGCATGATCTTTCCACGGGAGGGAGCAGCGTCATGACTGGGCGAACGCGCGCGCTGGTGGTCGATGACGAAGTCGCCATCCTGCGGTTTCTCAAGCCGGCGCTGGAGGCCAACAACTACGAGATGATCAGTGCGGCCACCGTGGCCGAAGCCGTCAAGCTCATCGCGGCGGACGCACCGGACATCGTACTGCTCGATCTTGGGCTACCGGATGGCGACGGCAAGGACGTCATCAAGCGCGTGCGCGAATGGTCGGATGTGCCGATCGTGGTGCTGTCGGCGCGGGACCGCGAGATCGAGAAGATCGAGTCGCTCGATCTCGGTGCGGACGACTAGGTCAACAAGCCGGTCAATGTCGGAGAGTTGATGGCGCGGATGCGCCCCGCGCGGCGCCACCGGCTGCAGCGCAAGGCCGAGACGCCGATCCTGCGCGTCGGCGACGTCGAGGTGGATGCGGTCCGCCGCCGCGTGCTGCGCGCCGGAAAGGAATTGAAGCTGACGCCGAAGGAATTCGATCTGCTATCGTTTCTGGCCCGCAACGCCGGGCGTGTCGTCACCCACAAGCAGATTCTCGCTGCGGTCTGGGGCGCCGCGCACACCGAGGATACGCAATATCTCCGCGTCTATATCGGGCAGTTGCGCCAGAAGATCGAGGATCAGGTGGCCGAGCCCCGCATCATCCTCACCGAGCCCGGCATCGGATACCGTATCGGCGAAAGCTGACGGATATTTGCGGGGCCGCAGGGTCGCGCCGATCCGGCTCCCACAGCATTCGCTTACGACGTTGACGACCGACATTGCAGGTCAGCCATATGGGGGCTTCCGACGCCAACCGGATCGTGTTTCAATCGGGTTCTCGTCCAACGGATTCCACCATGAACGCCAGCCTGCCCTCCACGGTGTCACAGCCGGTCGTCGCCAAATTGACGAAGGCGGCCATTTTTCTTGTCCTCACGCTGAATTCCGGAAAGGAAAGCGAGACGACGGTGCGCGCGCTGTGCGCCGATCTCTCCTCGCTGCTCCGCGCGGTGGGTTTTCGCGACCTGGAGGGACGGCTGTCATGCGTGATGGCGTTCGGCTCGGGGGCATGGGATCGGCTGTTCGGCGCGCCGAGGCCGAAGGACTTGCATTCCTTTCGTGAAATCCGCGGCGTGCATCATGCGGTTTCGACGCCGGGCGATATCATGCTGCATATCCGTGCCACCCGCATGGATTTGTGCTTCGAACTTGCGACGCATATCGTGTCGCGGCTCGATGGCGCGGTCGCGGTGGCGGACGAAGTGCACGGCTTCAGCTATTTCGACGATCGCGACCTGTTCGGCTTCGTCGACGGCACCGAGAATCCGGTCGATCAGGCCGCCATCGACGCCGCGATCATCGGCGGCGAGGACAGTGCTTTCGCCGGCGGCAGTTACGTCATCGTACAGAAGTATCTGCATGACATGAAAGGCTGGAACGCGCTGCCCGTCGAGCAGCAGGAAAATATCATCGGCCGGCACAAGCTGTCCGATATTGAGCAACTCGATTCCGAGAAGAAGCCGTATGCCCATAACGTTCTGACCTCGATCGAGGAGAACGGGCAGGAGCTTCAGATCGTGCGCGATAACATGCCGTTCGGCCAGATCGGGAAGGGCGAGTTCGGCACTTACTTCATTGGCTATGCGCGGTCCCCGGCGCGGATCGAGCAGATGCTGGAGAACATGTTCGTCGGCAAGCCGCCGGGCACTTACGACCGGCTGCTCGATTTCAGCCGTGCCGTCACCGGCTGTCTGTTTTTCGTGCCGTCAGCGAGTTTCCTCGATGATGTTGTGACCGACGTTGCGCCGCCGCCGGCCGCGGATGACAATCAGGCGGCAAAGGCGCAGTCGCGTACATTCTCGGGCGATGGATCGCTCGGTATCGGTTCCCTGAAGAAAGAGGCAGGACATGAATAATCTCCATCGCGAACTGGCGCCGATCTCGGATGCGGCTTGGGCTCAGATCGGGGAGGAGGCGTCCCGTACACTCAAGCGTCATCTCGCGGCGCGGCGGGTGGTGGATGTTCCGGAGCCGAAGGGCCTCGGCCTCGCGGCGGTGGGCACCGGGCACCTGCATCAGATCCAGTCGCCCGGCGACGGCATCCTCGCCGCGCAACGCGAGGCGAAGGCGATTGTCGAGCTGCGCGTTCCGTTCGAGCTGACGCGGCAGGCGATCGACGACGTGGAGCGTGGGGCGGACGATTCCGACTGGTCGCCGCTGAAGGAAGCGGCGCGCAAGATCGCTTTCGCCGAAGATCGTGCGGTATTCGACGGCTATGCCGCCGCCGGCATTCAGGGGATTCGCGCCGGCGCCAGCACCCCCGGCGTGGTGCTGCCGTCGAATGTGCGCGCCTATCCGGCAGCGGTCGCGCAGGCGGTCAGCCAGTTGCGGCTGGCCGGTTGCCAGGGCCCCTATGCGCTGGTGCTCGGCGCGGACGCCTATACCGCCGTCAGCGGCGGCACCGACGAGGGTTATCCGGTCTATCACCATATCGAACGCATCGTCGAAGGCGGCATCATCTGGGCACCGGCCATCACCGGCGGCTTCGTGCTGACGACGCGCGGTGGCGACTTCGAGCTCGATATCGGTCAGGATGTCTCGATCGGCTATGCCAGCCATTCCGCCACGTCGGTGGACCTGTACTTTCTGGAGACCTTCACCTTCCGTCTGTTGACGACGGAAGCGGCTGTCGTCCTGGCACCGCCGAAAAAATAGAGATTGGGTGCGTTTGTAATCCGGAGCGCGCGGTCTGCACTGTGAACGACAGGAGTGATGCCATGACCAAGCGGTTCAAGCTCGGCGATCACGTCACCTGGAATTCCGAGGCGGGGCGGGTATCGGGGACCATCATTGCGGTGCATGCGCGGGATTTCGACTACAAGGGACATATGCACCGCGCATCGGACGACGATCCCCAATATGAAATCAAGAGCGACAAGACCGATCACATCGCGGCCCACAAGGGCGGTGCTCTTGAACGACTGCCTGAATGAGTACGGGCGTTGAAGCTGCCGTTCTTCACCATCGGCCATTCCAACCGGACGTTTGAGGCGTTCGCCGAATTGCTGACCGGCGCCGAAATCCAGCTTGTCGCGGACATTCGCACGATTCCGCGATCGCGGACCAATCCGCAATTCAACAAGGATGCATTGCCGAAGTCGCTGGCGGCCTTCGACATTGCTTACGAGCACGTCGCCGCGCTCGGCGGCTTGCGCGGCAAGTCGCGAAGCCTGCCGCCCGAGATCAACGGTTTCTGGACTAACGAGAGTTTCCACAACTACGCCGACTATGCGTTGTCGGAGACGTTCCATGCCGGCCTCATGCATCTCATTGAAGAGGGGCATCGGCGGCGTAGCGTGATCATGTGTTCGGAGGCGGTGTGGTGGCGGTGTCATCGCCGCATCGTCACCGATTATCTGATCGCCAACGGCGAGACCGTTGTGCACATCATGGATGGCGGGCGGCTGGATACGGCGCGCCTGACGCCCGATGCCGTCATTCAACCGGATCGGACGGTCCTCTATCCTGCCGCCCCGCGGCTGGATCTGTGAATCGCAACGCGCCTTTGACGCCCTGTTTGCGGCGGGGTATTCACCTCGTCTGACATGGCAGCGCGAGGTGAGGGAGCGTTGGTGCGGACCAAACTGGCGGACGTGGCGCGATTGGCGGGGGTCGATGTCTCGACGGCGTCGCGCGTGCTGCGCGGCGAAGCGACCCAGCGCATCCGCGAGGAAACCCGCGAGCGTGTGCTGCAAAGCGCCCGCACCCTCAACTACGCGCCGAACCAGCTTGCGCGCGGCCTGCGTATGGCGCGCTCGGCAACCTTCGGCATCGTGGTGCCGCAGCTTGACAACCCGGTGTTCGCCTCCGCCATCTTCGGTGCCGAGAAGGCGACCTTGCGTCACGGCTATTCGCTACTGATCGCGCATCGCGGATCGGATGCAACCGATTCCGTCTATCAGCGGATGTCGCATGGCAACCGTGTCGACGGTCTGCTGGTCGCGAGTCTCGACGACGACAAACTGTTGCGCGATGAGTTGGAAGCCGCGCAAGTGCCGTTCGTGCTGCTCAATCGCCAACTGGCCGGCGCGCCGCATGCGGTGGTGTTGGACAGCCGCGCCGCTACCGAAATCGCCGTCGATCACCTCGTTGCGCTCGGCCATCGCCGCATCGCGCATCTCGCCGGACGCCCCGGCGGTTTCAACGCCGGCGAGCGTCTCGCCGGCTATCGCGGCGCGTTGAAGCGCCACGGCATTGCGTTCGATCCGGCGCTGGTCGCGGTGGCGGGCTATACCGCGGAGGGTGGTGCCGCAGCGATGCGGCAACTGCTTGCAATGCGCCCGACGGCGGTGCTCGGCGCGACGCTGGTGACGGCGGCCGGCGCGATGGCGGTGCTGCATGAAGCGGGCTTGCAGATTCCGCAGGATGTTTCAGTTGTCGGCCTGCACGATGCGCCGGTTGCCACCATGCTCTATCCGCAACTCACCACAGTGCGGATGCCGACCGAGCGCATGGGCGAACTTGCCGCCGATCTGTTGATCGCATTGGTCGACGGCCGCACGCCCGAGGCCATCGCCCCGCTGCCGCCCGACGGCATGGTGATCCGGTCGTCCACCGGCCCCGCATCGATCTGAAAATTAGGGATTGACGCCATGGCCGGTTTCGGTCACCTTTTGAACAAACGATTGCTCACGGAAGATTGTCGACGGAATGATTGCCGGCAATCGCCGCGTTGCGTTGTGTCAATGGAATCAATTTGCGGAGAACGGCCTTGGAAGCGAGCACTATCGCGGCGGTACGCCAGCGCGACCGGATTGACGCGGACATCGCCAAGGCGTTCGCCGCCATCGTCGGTGACAATCATGTTCTGACATCATTCGACGAGCGCCTCGCTTACGCGCGTGACCGTTTGCCGTTCGCGGTGTTCGAGGAACGTGCCGGAGAGATCGCGGGCGATGTGCCGCGCTTGATCGTGCGCCCCGGCAGCGCCGATGAAGTCGCCAGGGTCGTCGCGCATGCGCATGCCGCCGGCATTCCGATCATTCCTTACGGCAACGGCTCCGGCGTGCTCGGCGGCGCCATTCCGCTCGGCGGCGAAATCACCGTGGATCTGCGGCGGTTGGACAAGATCGTTGCCGTGAATCCCGTCGATGCGACGGTGACGGTGCAGGCCGGCATGAACGGTGCGGTGTTCGAACAGGAGCTTAACGCGCAGGGCTTCACCACCGGCCATTATCCGCAATCGATCGAGATTTCGACGGTCGGCGGCTGGGCCGCATGTCGCGGCGGCGGCCAGGCCAGCAGCCGTTATGGCAAGATCGAGGACATCGTCGTCGGCCTCAAGGCGGTGCTGCCGGACGGCACGCCGCTGGAAGTGCGCCCGGTGGCGCGCCGCGCGGTCGGCCCGTCGGTGCGTGATCTGATGGTCGGTAGCGAAGGTGCGTTCGGCATCATCACCGAAGTGACCTTCCGCATCTGGAAGAAGCCGGAGGTCGAGCGCGGCGTGGTGCTGGCGTTTCCGACGTTGCAGGCGTCGTGGGATTGCGCGCGCGCCATCATGCAGGCGGAAATTCGCCCGCAGATCGTCCGTCTCTACGATCGCGCGGAAAGCGACGACCGCACCAAGGACATCGCGCTGTTCCGCACCAAGCCTATCCTCGCGGTGCTGGCGTTCTGCGGCAGCGAGCCGATGGTGAGCGTCGAGCAGGAGATGGCGCTGAAGATCGCGGCGTCGTTCGGCGGTGAGGTTGCGCCAGACGGGCCGTATCATCACTGGAAGCAGAACCGTTACGTCGCTTACTCGCAGATGTGGCACGACAAGGGCTACTTCAACGACACCATCGAGGTGACGGCGAACTGGTCGAAGATTCCGGCGCTCTACGACGCCATCGCCAACGCGGTACGCGCGGTGCACCCGGAGGTGCATTTCGGCGCGCACTGGTCGCACGTCTATCCCGAAGGCGCGTGCCAATACATGACCATGCGGCTGCCGCCGATGCCTGAAGCGCAGGCGTTTCCGCTGCACGCGAAGCTGTGGGACACGGTGGAGGGCCTGACGCTCGATCACGGCGGGTCGATCGCGCATCATCACGGCGCGGGCCTGTTCCGCGGCCGCTGGATGGCGCGCGAACTCGGCACCGGCTTCGACGTCTTGCAGAAGATCAAGGACGCCCTCGATCCCGACAATCTGCTCAATCCCGGCAAGCTCGGTTTGCGCGCGCGGCCCGGCGCCAAGGACATCCATGCCAAAGGTGCGCGTGGTGGCTAAGGCGACTCGTCGTAACAATACGGAGGCCGGTCATGGGGGCTGATCCATTGCTGGTCGGCATTGATCTCGGCGCGGGCTCGCTCAAGGTGAGCGTGATCCGGGCCGATGGCTCGCTGGTCGCGGAAGCCTCCGAGGCGGTGCCGACGACGTCGAAGCATCCGGGCTGGAGCGAGCAGGATCCGCACGACTGGTGGAGCGCTGCGTGCAAGGCGTTGCCGCGCGTGCTGGCGCTGACCAAGCGGCCCGCGACCGACATCGCTGCCATCGCGTTTTCGGCCGGCGCGCACACGCAGGTGCTGACCGGCGCCGACGGAAAAGTCATTCGCCCGGCGATTCTGTGGAACGACCAGCGCAGCCACGCCGAAGTCGCCGCGCTGCGCAAGCAGGCCGACGCGCGCATTCTCGAGATCGGCGCCAATCGCGCCAATGCCACCTGGACGTTGCCGCAGATGCTGTGGCTGCGCAACCACGAGCCGGACGCGCATGCGCGCGTGAAGCGGCTCTATGTCGCCAAGGATTGGCTGCGCGCGCAATTCACCGGCACCTGGGAAACCGACACCATCGACGCGCTCGGCACCTTGATGCTCGACGCCAAGAGCGGTCAGTGGTCGAAAGACCTCTGCGAGATGATCGGCTGGCCGCTCGATACGCTGCCGTCGATCGTCGCGCCGACGGCGGTGGTCGGCAAGGTGACGGCTGAGGCCGCGCGCGCGACGGGACTTGCCGAAGGCACGCCGGTGGTGTGCGGCACCTCCGATACGGCAGCGGAAACCTACGGCGCCGGCATGGTGCGCGAAGGCCTCGGCGTGGTGAAACTCGCCACCGCCGCCACCGTCAACGTGCTGTCGCCGACCTCGCGCCCCGACTTCGAACTGATCAATTATTACCATGTGGTGCCGAACCACTGGTACATCATCACCGCGACCAATTCCTGCGCCTCGGCGCACAAGTGGCTGCGCGACACGTTCTTCCGTCGCGAGGGCGACGACGGCCGCGCGGTGTTCGACGCCATGGATCGCATGGCGGCGGCAGTCGCGCCGGGTGCGGAAGGCCTGTTCTTCCATCCGTATTTGAACGGTGAGCGTAGCCCGTATTGGGATCCGCTGCTGCGCGCCGATTTCGTCGGCGCCGGTTTCAATCATGGCCCCGGTCATTTTGTCCGCGCGCTGTATGAAGGCGTCGCCTATTCGCTGCGCGATTGCCGCGATGTGCTGCGCGCCAAGGGCCTGAGCTTCGCGACCGCGCGCCTCACCGGCGGCGGCTCCACCAGCGCGCTGTGGCGGCAGATCGTTGCCGACGTGCTCAACGTCGAAGTGGAATTGCCGGCAGTGGCCGATGCCTCGTTCGGTGCGGCGCTGCTCGCCGGCGTCGGCGTCGGCGTCTATGCCGACGAACGCGCGGCGGCCGAAGTGATTCAGATCGTCTCGCGGGCGACGCCGGATCCGGCGCGCGCGGCGGTTTACGATCGCGGATTTCCGATCTATCGCGACATTCAGGCGGCGTTGGCGCCGCTCAATCATCGTATCCACGATTTTGTCAAAGGCGGGTCGTGATGCCGGCGCGCGCAGGGAGCAGGGTGGCTCATGGCTGAAATCCGCCTTGAACAGGTCCGCAAGGCCTATGGCGGCGTCGTTGCGGTGCATGGCGTCGATCTCACCATTCGCGACGGCGAGTTCGTGGTGTTTCTCGGGCCGTCCGGCTGCGGCAAGTCCACCACGCTGCGGATGATCGCGGGGCTGGAGGAGGTGACGTCCGGCACGATCCGCATCGGCGCGCGCGACGTCACCGAACTGGAGCCGAAGGATCGCAACATCGCGATGGTGTTCCAGAACTACGCGCTCTATCCTCACAAGACCATCTACGACAACCTCGCCTTCGGCCTGCGGATGCGCAAGATGGACCCGGCGGAGATCGACGTGCGGGTGCAGAAGGCCGCGCGGATGTTGGGTCTGGAGGACTACCTCGCCCGCAAGCCCAAGCAGCTCTCCGGCGGCCAGATGCAGCGCGTGGCGCTCGGCCGCGCGCTGGTGCGCGAGCCGGACGTGTTCCTGCTCGACGAACCGCTGTCCAATCTCGACGCCAAGCTGCGGGTGCGGATGCGCGAGGAGATCGCGCGCCTGCATCAGGACGTCGGCACCAGCATGGTTTACGTCACCCACGATCAGGTCGAGGCGATGACGCTTGCCAACCGCATCGTCATCATGCGCGATGGCCATGTGCAGCAGATCGGCGCGCCGCTGGAAGTTTACGACCGGCCTGCCAACCTGTTCGTCGCCGGTTTCATCGGCTCACCGGAAATGAACCTGATCGAAGGGCGCATCGAAGGCGGCCATTTCGTTGCGGGCAATCTCCGCGTTGCGCTGCCTGCCGGTACGCAGGCGAGCGGCGAAGTGGTGCTCGGGATTCGCCCCGAGCATCTTGCGCTGACCAGCGATGCCGATGGCGTTGCGTTCACCGTGCGGGTGATCGAGCAACTCGGCGCCCAGACGCTATGCGTCGGCGAGGCCGGCGGCGAGCGGCTGCGCATCCTTGTCGACCGCGTCGATCACTGGTCGCCGGGGCAAAGCATCGGCGTTCGCTTCCCCGCCGCAAAACTGCATCTGTTCGTCAAATCGAGCGGTCAGCGCGTTGAGACCGCCAAGCCATGACCAATTATAACGGGAGGAAGGCCATGACCAACGACAAGACCATGACGAAGCCGGGCGGCGTCAGCCGTCGCATGCTGATCAAGTCCGCCGGTGCGCTCGGCACCGCGCTCGCCACCGGTACCATCGGCGCGCCCGCCGTGTGGGGCCAGGGCAAGAAGACCATCCGCTTTCTCAACACCGAAACCTCGATCGACAGCATCCGTGCGCTGAAAGTCGCCTGCGCCGAATACGAGAAGCAGTTCGGCACGCAAGTCATCGTCGACTCGGTTCCGCTCGACGATGCCTTCACCAAGGTGACGACCTCGCTGCGCGGCGGTCAGCCTTACGACATCGCGACGTTCGCCTTCGTCGGCCACGTGCTGCTGTTGCAGGCCGAGGGGCAGTTGATGCCGCTCACCGAACTGACCAGCAAGCACAAGTGGGGTCCGAAGATTCTCTTCCCCGTCAAGGATGAGGTCTATTGGTATCCCTACGACTACAATCTGGCGTGGATCTACTACCGCAAGGATCTCTACGAGAAGCACGGCCTCAGCGCGCCCAAGAGCTACGCCGAGATGCTGAAGAACGCGCAGACGCTCACCGCCGACGGCCGCTTCGGCTCGCTGTTCCCGATCGGCAGCAATGGCGCGACCAACTGGCTGGCGCCCGGCTTCATGTGGGCGGAAGGCGTCAAGCTGTTCGACGACAAATGGAACGTCGCGCTCGACAACGCCGAGATGGCGCCGCGCGTGACGCGCTACCTCGATTTCTTCGCTGAGCTTTACAAGACCATGCCGTCCGGCGCGAGCCAGGCGAGCTTCGGCGAAGTGCTGAGCAACTTCTCCTCCGACAAGGTCGGCCACGCCGCCTATGCCGGCCGCATCATCGAAGCGTTGGAGCGCAACGCGCCGAAGCTGGCGACCCAGTACGGCATCACGCCTTACATGGACTCGACCGGCAAGGCCAAGGCGGTCAACCATGGCTATGACGGCTGGGTGGTGCTGAAGACGCCGAACTCCGACGAGTCGATGAAGTTCATGAAGTGGTTCACCGAGAACCAGTACATCAACTTCCTGCACACCGCGCCGCTGCACTTCCAGCCGCCGCGCCTCGACGTCTACGACGATCCGCGCTGGCGCGCGCATCCCTTGATCGAGAAGCACAAGGAGGCCGTGGAGACGATGCGAGGCTTCATCACCGACAAGTCGGTGATCCTGACCTCGATCGACACCGAAGGCCCGGCGCCGGACCTGCGTCCCGGCAAGGTGTTCGAAGGCTTCGTCATCCCGGAAATGCTTCAGAACAAGATCCTGAAGAACATGTCGTCGGCGGAATGCATCAAGACCGCCGCCGACAAGATGCGCAAGCTGATCGCCTGATCGGCTCTCTCACTCGAAATGGCACGGCCGGATCGCTCCGGCCGGGTCGCTATGCGAGGCGCCTGCCGTGAGTTCGAAAGCGACGATCTATGGGTTTCTGTTTGTCGGCCTGGCGGTGACGCTGGCGCTGATCGTGGCGCCTGCGGTGTATGCGGTCAGCCTCAGCTTCTACCAGATGGATTCCTTCGTTGGCGCACCGAAGTGGGTCGGCTTCGCCAACTATGTAGCGGTGCTGCAAGCGCCGGAGTTCTGGCGTGCGCTCGTCAACGGCGCAATTTACTCGCTGGGTTCCATCGTCTTTCAGGTGGTGCTCGGCATCGGCTTCGCGCTGGTGCTCAACGAAGCCTTTCCCGGCCGCAATCTGGTGCGCGGCCTCTCGATCCTGCCGTATCTGCTGCCGACGGTGGTGGTGATCCTCACCTTCAAATGGATGGTGGACGGCGGCATCGGCATCGTCACCAAGGCGGTGGAGGCGATGGGGCTGCCGCCGATCAACTGGTTCGAAAGCCCCGGCGCGGCTATGGCCTCGACCATTCTGGTCAGCGTCTGGATGTGGACGCCGTTCGTGACGACCTGCTTCCTTGCCGCGTTGCAGACCGTGCCGCAGTCGCTCTACGAGGCCGCGCGCGTCGATGGCACCACGGCGGTGCAGCGCTTCTTCCACATCACGCTGCCGATGCTGAAGCCGATCCTGACCGTGGTGGTGCTGCTGCGCGCGATCTGGATGTTCAACAAATTCGATGTCATCTGGCTCCTGACGCGCGGCGGGCCGGTGGGCGCAACGGAAAACCTCGCCATCCTGTCCTATCGCCACGCCTTCAACCTGTTCGACATCGGCGGCGGCGCCGCCATCGCCACCATTTCCTTCGCGCTGCTGTCGGTCGCGGTGCTGGTCTATTTCTGGGTTTTCCCGCTGGAGGACGACTGATGGGTCGCGCCAAAACGCTGCCGCGCCGTCTCGGCCTTTACGTCGCCGCGCTGGTGATCGCGGTCTATTCGGCGTTCCCGATCTACTGGATGGTGGTGTCGAGTCTGCGCGAGCCGACCGAACTCTTGACCAATGTGTCACTGATCCCCAACGTGCTGTCGCTGGAATCCTATCGCAACCTGCTCGAGCTCACCGACTATCCGCGCCACTTCATGAACAGCGTCATCGTCGCGGTCGTCGCCGTGCTGGTGACGATGGTGTTCTCGGTGATGATCGCCTATGCGGTGACGCGCCAGCGCATTCGCGGCAAGAAGGTGATCGTCGGCGCGATGCTCTACGCCTATATGTTTCCGCCGCTCCTGATTGCGATCCCGATCTTCACGATTTTCGCCCGGCTCGGCCTCAGCGATACGCTGACCGGCCTGATCGCCTCGCATCTCACATTGACTTTGCCGCTCGGCGTCTGGTTCCTGTGGGGTTTCTTCAAGAGCATGCCGTTCGAACTGGAAGAGGCGGCGATGGTCGACGGCTGCACCCGGCTCGGCGCGTTCCTGCGCGTGGTGTTGCCCTTGGCGCTGCCGGGCCTGATCACGGTTGCGATCTTCTCGTTCCTGCTGTCGTGGACCGATTACACCTTTGCGCTGGTGATGATCGGCAGCGACGCCAACAAGACATTGCCGGTGGGCCTTGCCTCGATGGTCGGCTCGTTCGACCTGCGCTGGGGCGAGATCATGGCCGGCTCGACCTTGATCGCGCTGCCACTCTTCGCGGCCTTCGCATTGATGTCGCAGTATTTCATTCAGGGCCTTGGCGCCGGCGCGGTGAAAGGCTGAAGGAGACGACATGGATTTAGGGATTGCAGGCAAGACCGCACTGGTGACCGGAGCGGCGCGCGGCATCGGCAGGGCGGAAGCGACCGCGCTCGCCGCCGAAGGCGTCGCGATCGCCATCAACGACATCGACGCGGCCGCCGCGGAAGTAACCGCCGCCGAACTGCGTGCGGGCGGCGTGAAGGCTGTCGTCTGCGTCGGCGACGTCTCGGACGAGGCGAGCGCGGAGCGCGTGGTGGGCGAGGCCGCCGAGGGGCTGGGCGGGCTCAACATTCTCGTCAACAACGCCGGCGCGGGCGGAAAATATCTCGGTCGCCATGCCGCCGACATGTCGGTGTCCGACTGGGACATCATCATGAATACGCACCTGCGCAGCACCTTCCTGTGCAGCAAGTTCGCGGTGCCGTTCCTGCGCAAGACCGGCTATGGCCGCATCGTCAACACCTCGTCAATGAATGTCACTGGCGGCGGGCGGCCGGGCGTCACCAACTATTCCGCCGCCAAGGCGGGCGTGATCGGTTTCACCCGCACCATGGCCAAGGAAGTCGGCGGCGACGGCATCACCGTCAACGCCATCGCGCCGGGTTATGTCGAGACCGAACTGATCGCCGGTTTCTCGGACGCCAAGCGCGAGGTGATCGCCGGCCAGAATCCGCTCAAGCGGTTCTGCCAGCCGAGCGAAGTCGGCGCGCTGATCGCCTATCTCTGCTCGGTGCAGGCATCCTTCATCAACGGCGCGCTGATCTGCATGGATGGCGGCCGTCGCGATTTTGTCTGGGGGGACACATGACGATGCGCGTTTTCGGCGGTCCGCACCGCTACGTTCAGGGCCCCGGTGCACTCGCCGAACTGGCGCCGCTGGTTGCGCTGTATGGCCGCCGCCCGTTTGTCATCGTTGATGCGGCAGTGATGGACCTGATCCGGGCGAAGCTGGAAGCGGTGTTCGCGAATTCCGACGTGACACCGACGTTCGCAGCGTTCAGCGGCGAATGCACGGCGGAAAAGATCGACGAGATGGCGCGGCAGGCGGAAGCCGCAAGGAGCGACGTCATCATCGGCGTCGGCGGCGGCAAGACCATCGACAACGCCAAGGGCGTGCGCATCGCGCGCGGCGGCGCGTTGTTGATCGTCCCCACGGTCGCCTCCAACGATGCGCCAACCAGTCGCCTCGTGGTGCTCTATCGTGAGGATCATTCGCTCAGCGAAGTGCGGCTGATGGCGACCAATCCGGATGCGGTGGTGGTCGATACCGCTTTGATCGCCGGTGCGCCGCGCCGCTTTTTCGTCGCCGGCGTCGGAGACGCGCTCAGCAAGAAGTTCGAGGTCGAACAGTGCGTGCGCGCCGGCGGCCTCAACTTCTATAAGGGACGTTCGACCTCGCTGGCGCTGACGATCGCCGATCAATGCTATCGCACCGTGCGCGAGGATACGCTTGCGGCGCTCGACGCGGTGACCGCGAAGGCGCCGAACGAGGCATTCGAACGCGTGGTCGAGGCCACCATTCTGTCGAGCGGGCTCGGCTTCGAGAGCGGAGGGTTGTCGATCTCCCACGCGCTGACGCGCGGCTTCTCGGCGATTCCGGCCCTGAGCGGGGCGTTACACGGGGAGCAGGTAGCTTTCGGTCTGTTGGCGCAACTGTGTCTTGAGCGGCGTTCCGATGACTTCCTGGCCGACATGAAGGCATTTTATCGCTCGGTCGGCCTGCCGGTGTCGCTGACGGATCTCGGCCTGCGCGACGGTGCGGCGGCGGCGATCGAGACCATCGCCGCGCGCACCTTGGCGGACGCGCCCTACGTCCAGAACTTCCAGTCGGAAGTGACCCAGGCCAATCTGACTGCAGCACTGGCGCGCGCCAACGCGGCGTGACGGATCGGCGTCGGGCGAACCGGTCCGGTGCTTGCCGGATTCTGTGACCCGGCGGTATTTTGCACTATCGAAAATAGATGCCTGCCTTGAGGGCGGCAGGCCGGCTTTGCCCCGGCCTCGCTGGCGCAAAGCTGTTGCCCCGGCCGGCGGTTTGGTGTCAGATTCCGCGAGATTGAACCCGTTCAGTCGCCGGAAAGGCCTGTCCTCTGATCACCCCCATTGTCCCGTCACACGTTCTCCGCATAAATCCAAAACCGATGCTTCCTTTCGCATCCGGTCCCCGTCACGCCAAGAAAGCCCGCGCATGAGCACGACATCTCCCACCATCATCTACACGCTGACCGACGAGGCCCCGGCGCTGGCAACGGCCGCGTTCCTGCCCATCGTGCGCGCCTTCACCGCGCCAGCTGGCATTGATGTCACCACCAGCGACATCTCGGTGGCCGCACGCATCCTTGGCGAGTTTCCGGAATTCCTCACCGAAGCGCAACGCGTGCCCGACAATCTGGCTGAACTCGGCCGGCTGACGCTGCTGCCCGATACCAATATCATCAAGCTGCCCAACATCAGCGCCTCGGTGGCGCAGTTGATGGCGGCGATCAAGGAATTGCAGGGCAAGGGCTACAAGATCCCGGACTATCCCGAGAATCCGAAATCGGACGAGGAAAAGGCGATCCGCGCCCGCTACGCCAAGTGCATCGGCAGCGCCGTGAACCCGGTGCTGCGCGAGGGCAATTCCGACCGCCGCGCGCCGCTGGCGGTGAAGAACTACGCGCGTAAGAACCCGCATAGCATGGCGGACTGGAGCCAGGCCTCGCGCTCGCATGTCTCGCACATGCATCACGGCGATTTTTATCACGGCGAGAAGTCGATGACGCTGGACAAGGCGCGCGATGTGAAGATGGAACTGCTCACCAAAAGCGGCAAGACCATCGTGCTCAAACCGAAGGTGGCGTTGCAGGACCGCGAAGTCATCGACTCGATGTTCATGAGCAAGAAAGCGCTGCTGGACTTCTACGAGCGTGAGATCGAGGACGCCTACAAGACCGGCGTGATGTTCTCGCTGCACGTCAAGGCCACCATGATGAAGGTCTCGCACCCCATCGTGTTCGGCCACTGCGTCAAGATTTTCTACCGCGACGCCTTCGAGAAGCACGGCGCGCTGTTCGACGAACTTGGCATCAACGTCAATAACGGCATGGTCGATCTCTACACCAAGATCGCCACCCTGCCGCAAAGCATGCAGGACGAAATCCGCCGCGACCTGCATGCCTGCCACGAGCATCGTCCCGAACTGGCGATGGTGGATTCGGCGAAGGGCATCACCAATTTCCATTCGCCGAACGACATCATCGTCGATGCCTCGATGCCGGCGATGATCCGCAATGGCGGCAAGATGTGGGGCGCCGACGGCCGCCTCAAGGATGTCAAGGCGGTGATGCCGGAAAGCACCTTCGCCCGCATCTATCAGGAGATGATCAACTTCTGTAAGTGGCACGGCGCGTTCGATCCGAAGACCATGGGCACGGTGCCCAACGTCGGCCTGATGGCGCAGCAGGCCGAGGAATACGGCTCGCACGACAAGACTTTCGAAATTCCTGAAGACGGCGTCGCCAACATTACCGACCTTGCCACCGGCGAAGTGCTGCTGAGCCAGAACGTCGAGAAGGGCGATCTCTGGCGTATGTGTCAGGTGAAGGACGCCGCGATCCGCGACTGGGTCAAGCTCGCCGTCACCCGCGCGCGTCATTCCGGAATGCCGGTGCTGTTCTGGCTCGATCCGTATCGGCCGCACGAGGCGCAGCTCGTCACCAAGGTGAAGATGTACCTGCACGAGCACGACACCACCGGTCTCGATATCCAGATCATGAGCCAGGTGCGGGCGATGCGTTACACGCTGGAGCGCGTGGTGCGCGGCCTCGACACTATCAGCGCCACTGGTAACATCCTGCGCGATTATCTCACCGACCTGTTCCCGATCATGGAACTGGGCACCTCGGCAAAAATGCTGTCGATCGTGCCGCTGATGGCAGGCGGCGGCATGTACGAAACCGGTGCCGGCGGCTCCGCGCCCAAGCACGTCCAGCAACTGGTGGAGGAGAACCACCTGCGCTGGGATTCGCTCGGCGAATTCCTCGCGCTCGCGGTCTCGCTGGAAGATCTCGGCCTCAAGACCAACAATGCAAAGGCCAAGCTGCTGGCGAAGACGCTTGATGCCGCCACCGGCAAGCTGCTCGACAACAGGAAGTCGCCGTCGCCGCGCACCGGCGAGTTGGACAATCGCGGCAGCCAGTTCTACCTCGCCATGTACTGGGCGCAGGAGTTGGCCGCGCAGACCGAGGACGCCGAACTCGCGGCGAAGTTCAAGCCGCTGGCCGAAACGCTCGCGCGCGACGAAGAGAAGATCGTCGCCGAGCTCGGTGCTGTGCAAGGCTCGCCGGCGGATATCGGCGGCTACTATCTTCCCGACGCAAAGAAGTGCGCGGCCGTGATGCGTCCGAGCGCCACGCTCAACGTGGCGCTCGCGAAGGGGGCGTGAGAGAAACGCAGCGCGCTGGGGTTTGCAACACGAAAAGAGTCGTCCCCGCGTAGGCGGGGACCCAGAACCCTTGGCATTGGTTGTTCTAGAGCGGGATGAATTTAGGTTCGATCGCTCATTTTGTCGTCATTGCGAGGAGCGTAAGCGACGAAACAATCCAGTCCTTGCTTCGTGGCTTTTCTGGATTGCTTCGCTTCGCTCGCAATGACGATTCAACCTCAGCAAATCATGCGTTAAAGAACGGCGCTGATTGTTGATAGAGCCGAGCCGCTGCGGCGTCTGGGTCCCCGCCTGCGCGGGGACGACTCCGAGGACGTTGATACGACAAGCTACATTTTGAATCAGGTTCCGAAGCGAGGCGCTTCAACTCAATGCCATCAGGCTGGCGTTGCCGCCGGCGGCGGTGGTGTTGATCGAGGTCGAGACTTCCTCCAGCAGTCGGTCGAGGCAATAGGCGTCAGGATCGGTTGCGAGGTCGTGCGATGAGGCCGCTTGAACCGGGACCAGCGGCCCCGGCAATTGCGCGATCCGGGCGTTGATCGAACCGATGCGCTCACCAGCGCCTTCGATCAGCGCTCCCGCGAATGGACCATCGCCTTCCCAATCCGTGTGCCACGCAATGCGCGTGGCGATCTGCGCGGGAAGCGTCCGCAGTAGCGGTTCGAGATCGAATGCGGCCGCGATGGTCGCGGTGTTCCCTGTCGCCAGCATTGCGGCAAGTTGGTGATAGAGGCCAGCGGCAGTCTGCGGCATCAACAGTAATTTGCCGCGCGGATGCAGCGCGTAGAGATTGCGTTCGCCGACCGGGCCTTTCAGCTCTGTGGTGAAGCCAAGCGCCGCGCCGCGGCCGAGATCGCGCGCGATGTTCGCCTCGGCGGCAAGGCCGTTGGCATCGAGCCATGCGATGTACTCCGTCAGCATTGGATTGGCCGCCGCGTCGTGCTGCATGGTGGGCGCGCGCTCGACCAGTCGCCCGAGATAAAGCGGCCCGCCCGCTTTCGGGCCGGTGCCTGAGAGTCCGCGGCCGCCGAACGGCTGCACGCCGACCACCGCGCCGATGACGTTGCGGTTGACGTAGATGTTGCCGGCCTTGATGCGCTTGGTGACATGCGCGATGGTTTCGTCGAGCCGCGTGTGCAGGCCGAAGGTGAGGCCGTAGCCGGTGGCGTTGATCGCATCGATGAGGCGGTCGAGATCGCGGCGGCGATAGCGGATGACGTGCAGCACCGGGCCGAACACCTCACGATCGAGATCGGTCATCGATTGCAGTTCGATGATGGTCGGCGCAACGAACGTTCCCACCGCTGTTTCATCCGGCAACGCCAACCGTTCAACCTTGCGGCCGAGTGCGCGCATTTTCGCGACGTGCTGCTCGATGTTGTCTTTCGCTTCCGAGGTGATCACCGGGCCGATATCGACATTCAGCCGCTCGGTGTTGCCGACGCGGAGTTCGGCCATCGCACCCTTGAGCATTGCCAGCACGCGGTCGGCGATATCCTCTTGCAAACACAGCACGCGCAGCGCCGAGCAGCGTTGCCCCGCACTGTCGAACGCGGACATCAGCACATCGCCGACAACCTGTTCCGCCAACGCCGAGGAATCGACGATCATGGCGTTCTGCCCGCCGGTTTCCGCGATCAGCGGGATCGGCTTCCCGCTTACAGAGAGACGCTGCGCGAGTTGCTGCTGGATCGAGCGCGCCACCTCGGTGGAGCCGGTGAACATCACGCCGCAGGTTTGCGGCACCGCCACCAGCGCCGCGCCGATGCGGCCGTCGCCCGGCAGCAATTGCAGCGCAGTGTGCGGCACGCCGGCATCGAACAGGATATCGACGGCGGCGGCTGCGGTGAGCGGCGTTTCCTCGGCGGGTTTCGCCAACACCGGATTGCCCGCGACCAGCGCGGCCGCGATTTGCCCAGTGAAGATCGCCAGCGGAAAATTCCACGGGCTGATGCAGACGATGGGGCCGAGCGGCGTTTGCACTGCCCCCAGCGTGTCGCGCGCCTGCTGCGCGTAGTAGCGCAGGAAATCGATGGCCTCGCGGACTTCGGCGATGGCGTTGGCCGCCGACTTCCCTGCCTCGCGCATGACGATGCCCATCAGCGTTTCCATCCGCGCCTGCATCAGGTCGGCGGCGCGCTCCATGATCGCCGCGTGTTTGGAAGACGAAACGGTGGCCCATGTCGCCGCGTGCTCTGCTGCCAGCATCGCCGCTGTTCGTGTTTCGGCTTCCGTTGCTTCGATCACGGTGCCGACGATGTCGTTATGGTCAGCGGGATTTCGCACCGTGCGTTGTGCGCCATTGCCATTCGATCCATCGGCCAGCACCGGCGCCGCGCGCCACGCGATGCGCGCGCTATCCGTCAAATTGCGCGAGAGATTTGCGAGTGTGGTTTCGTCGGAGAGGTCGAGGCCGGCGGAGTTCTTGCGGGCGTCTCCATAAAGCGCTGCGGGCAAGGCGATGCGCGGATGCGGGCTACCCATTATCGGAATCGCGCGCACGGCCTCCACCGGATCGGCAGTCAGGTCGTCGATCGACACGGTGGGATCGGCGATGCGATGGACGAAGGACGAGTTCGCGCCGTTCTCCAGCAGGCGGCGAACCAGATAGGCCAGCAGCGTTTCGTGCGTGCCCACCGGCGCGTAGATGCGGCAAGGCCGGTCGAGTTCGTCTGCGCCGACGACCTCGTCGTAGAGCGGTTCGCCCATGCCGTGCAGACACTGGAATTCGTAGTCGCCCGGCTGGAAGTCCGGCCCAGCCATCTCGAGGATGGTTGCCAGCGTCTGCGCGTTGTGGGTGGCGAATTGCGGGAAGGTCGCGTCGCGCGCGTCGAGCAGTTGTCGCGCGCAGGCGATGTAGGACACGTCGGTATGAATTTTTCGCGTGAAGACCGGAAAGTCCGCGAGGCCGTCGACCTGCGCGCGCTTGATCTCGGCATCCCAATAGGCGCCCTTCACCAGCCGCACCGCGATGCGGCGCTTGGTGCGGCGCGCGAGGTCGATGAGGAAATCGATGACGAAGGGACAGCGCTTGCCATAGGCCTGCACCACGAAGCCGATGCCGTTCCACCCCGCGAGCGCCGGATCGTTGCAAAGGTCTTCCAGCAGATCGAGCGACAATTCGAGGCGATCGGCTTCCTCGGCGTCGATGTTGACGCCGATGTCGTAACGCTTGGCGAGTTCGCACAGCGCCGTCAGCTTCGGCAGCAACTCGCGCATCACGCGCTCGGCCTGCGCGCGGCTGTAACGTGGGTGCAGCGCCGACAGCTTGATCGAAATTCCCGGCCCCGCATAAATGCCGCGCCCTGCAGATGCCGCGCCGATGGCATGGATTGCGGCTTCGTAATCGCGATAGTAGCGCGCGGCGTCGGTCGCGGTCATCGCGGCTTCGCCCAGCATGTCGTAGGAATAGCGGAAGCCGCGCGCTTCCTGCGCTCGCGCGCGGCGCAGCGCTTCGTCGATGGTCTCGCCCTTGACGAACTGCTCGCCCATCATCCGCATCGCGGTGTCGACGCCGCGCCGGATCACCGGCTCGCCACAGCGCGCGATCAGTCGCGTCAGCGCCGCGCTGAGGCTGCCGTCGTTCACCGTCGCGGTCAGCTTGCCGGTGACGACGAGGCCCCAGGTCGCGGCGTTGACGAACAGCGAGCGGCGGTGGCCGAGGTGCGACGCCCAGTCGCCCTCGGCAATCTTGTCGCGGATCAGCGCGTCGCGTGTCTCGGTGTCGGGAATGCGCAGCAGCGCTTCGGCGAGGCACATCAGCGCCACGCCTTCCTGGCTCGAGAGCGAATACTCCTGCACCAACCCCTCGACGCCGGAGCCGGTGTCCTTGCCGCGCAAGGCTTCGATCAGCCGGCGGGCGGTTGCCGCGATCCGACCTCGCGCTGCCTTGCTCAGCGTTGCGACCTCCACTAGCGGCGGCAGACACTCGGCTTCCGGCCGACGATAGGCGGCGGTGATGGTCGCGCGGAGCGGGCTCGGCGGGCGGATCGGCGGCGCGAAGGACGAGAACGGCAATGGAATGGTCTGCGGCATCGGCAGCGATGTCATCGGCGATCCCTCAAGGCGAGAGGCAGGAAGAAGACATAGGAGAGGCGGCCGAAAATAGCAGGATCTGAAGAATCGATTTGACTTTGTTCGGGATGATTGGCATCCGAATGGTCTAAAATATAGGTAAATTTCAGGATTTTTAGGCGATATGACAGATAATTTTGGTGAAATCGACAAATTTGACCGCAAAATCCTCGACGTGGTGGCCGCGAATGGCCGCATCTCCATCACCGAGCTGTCGGAGCGCGTTGGGCTGTCGAAAACGCCGTGCAAGGCGCGGCTGCAACGGCTGATGGCGGAGGGCTATATCTCCGGGTTTCGCGCGGTGCTGAATCCCGCGAAGCTCGGCCTCGACCACGTCGCCTTCGCCGAGGTGAAGCTGAGCGACACCCGCGACGCGGCGTTGCAAAGCTTCAACGAGGCGGTGATGAAGATTCGCGAGGTCGAGGAGTGCCACATGATCGCGGGGCGCTTCGACTACCTGCTGAAGATACGCACGCCGGATATCCGGCGTTATCGTCTCGTGCTCGGCGAGACGATTTCCAGCCTGCCGTTCGTCGCCAGCACCTCCACCAACGTCGTGATGGAGTCGGTCAAGGAGACCTGACGCGGCTTCCGGCGCGGTGAATCGGGGAGTGGCAAGGCGCCGCAAACCGCTTTATCCAAGCGGTTTGCCGGCACCCGACACCGCAAAAGGGCCGTTTACCCCTTAAAAATAGCGATTCCAGCAAACAAAGCTGTGCAAAGGCGCAGGATATCCCGCTTTTTGCAGGGCCATTCCAATATGGTTCGCGTGATAACGAGGGCGAATCAGAGGAGATACAATGCCCACCCAGA
>JBQCHY010000005.1:0-154925 GCA_051954235.1 Xanthobacteraceae bacterium | reverse complement strand
TGAGGTACCACGGTTATCGGAAGTTCTTCCCCCTTTGGGCGCTAGCCCGATACCGCAACCTTCATTCGACGAACAGCAGGCTTGTAGGGGTCGGGATGTGATCTTGGGGACAGGGGACCGAGTTGTGCCTGCGGGTGAATTCGACTCGCGGCCCGTCCTGATCGTGACTGGTCTGATGCAGGAGGCGCGCATTGCCGCCGGCCCCGGCATGACCGTCATTTGCAGCAGCAGCAATCCGATGCAGCTTCGTTCGCTCCTAGCCGGGTTCGATCCGAGCACGGTTCGCGGCGTGGTCAGCTTCGGCGTGGCCGGTGGTCTCGATCCCGAACTGGAGTCGGGCGACGTCGTTGTCGCCACCGACGTCACCGCAGGTCAGCAAAGCTGGTTGGCCGGTGCGGCGCTGAGCGAAGAACTGATCGACGATAATGGGCTTGGGGGGCGGCGGATCGTTCGTGCGCGTCTCGTGGGCGTCGAGCAGGTTGTTCCGGCGCGGTCCGCCAAGGCTGCGCTGCGCCGCGAGACCGGAGCTGCCGCGGTCGATATGGAAAGCCACATCGCCGCTGCTTACGCCTCCGAGGCCGGTCTGCCGTTTGCAGCCTTGCGTGTCATCAGCGATCCGGCGAGCCGCGCGTTGCCGGCGCTGGCGGTCAACGCCGTGAAGCCCGACGGCAACATCAATCTTGGCGCGGTGCTGCGCGGCATCGCGCGCAATCCGATGGTGGTCCGTGCGTTGATGGCGACCGGCCGCGATTTCAACCGCGCCTTGCGCAGCCTGCGCGGCTGCCAGCCGGCGCTGATGATGCAGCGGACTACGGTGTTCGCGCAGGCCCACCACAACCGCAATCACGCCGTCGCGCGACGGCCAGCGGAAGCTGCGCAAGCGATCTCCGCGATCGGCCGTCAACTCGCCGCGGCGGGTTCTTAAGAGCGCGGGTTAAGGCGGATTTCGCTCAGATAGAAGCAACTCGTCATGGCTGGGCTCGTCCCGGCCATCCACGTCTTTGACCGTACAGGGACTTCAAGACGCGGATGCCCGACACAAGGCCGGGCATGACGGGTCTGAGATGTGATCAGCTATTTCTGGGCCGACACCAGAAGCATCATCGGCCGTTCCAGTTCTTCGGCCAATTCCGGCGTCTGCGCAATCTGCTCCGTCGTGGGTGCGAATTCGACGACGCGACGAATCTGAAAGCCCGCATCGATCAAGGTGTTCAGCGTCGTGCCGAGCGTGCGGTGATGTTTCAGCACATCTTTGACGAACCACTCCGTGCGGCGCTCGCCTTCGATCGAATAGCGGTTGACCGGCCAGGTCTTGCGGCCTTCCTCATCGGCGATCCAGTGCGGATAAGTCGCCGCCATGTACACCGGGTGCTCGATCGAGAAGACGAGGTGTCCGCCCGGGGGCAGCGCCTGATGGATCATGCCGACGAGGCGGGCGAAATCCGCCACGTAGTGGAAGGCGAGCGAACTGAAGGCGAGGTCGAAAGCGGCCGTCGGGAGGTCCAGCGTATCGAGATCGGCGACGCGAAACGAGATTGCGGAGTCCGTCGTGGAGGCTTTCGCCTGCGCGATCATGTTCTGCGACAGGTCGAGCCCGAGCACCGAGGCGGCGCCTTGTTCGCGCATCCAGCGCGCCGCCCAGCCGAAGCCGCATCCGAGATCGACGACGCGCTGGCCGGCGAGGCGAGGCAGCAAATCGCGCAGCATCGGCCATTCCGGCGCGCCATCCAGCCCGTGCGTCTGCCGACTCAGTTGGCTGTACCCGGCGAAGAAATCGGGATCGTCGTAGACATTCTGCGCCATGATTGCATCTTTGAGCAGGATGAGTTGACGTTGGATATTTCACCTTAGTCGTCATTGCGAGGAGCGACGAAGCAATCCAGTCCTTGCTTCTTGGCCTTCTGGATTGCCTCGCTTCGCTCGCAATGACGATTCAAGCAAATTCCCTCGTCATCCCAAATAATAAGCCTCGCTTCCAGTGCGTTGGAAACGAGGCTTATCGAGCTTTAGAGATATCGAAAAGCAGGCCGCTCGCTTACGCGGCGGTCGAGGCCTTCTGCTTGGCAGCCGCTTCCGCTGCTTCGTCGCGGCGCATCTCAGACAGCGTTTTCTGTACCTGCTGCGCGAAGATGTACTGCGCCGGGCGCTGGTTCGCGAGGTTGATCTCAGGCGCCAGCGGGCCGGTGGTGCGGATGCCGCGCAGGGCCACCCAGGCGGCCTTCAGCGGATTGCGGAAGGCGGCGTCGGCTGCGGTCGGCTCGTAGCCGCAATGCGCCATGCAGTTCGCGCACTTCTCGTATTTGCCGGTGCCGTAGGTGTCCCAGTCGGTGGTGTCCATCAGCTCCTTGAAGGTCTTCGCATAACCTTCGCCGAGCAGGTAGCAGGGCTTCTGCCAGCCGAAGATGTTACGGGCCGGCATGCCCCACGGCGTGCATTCGTAAGTCTGGTTGCCCGCGAGGAAGTCCAGGAACAGGCTGGAGTGCATGAAGTTCCACTTCTTGCCCTTGCCCAGCGCAAAGACGTCGCGGAACAGGTTCTTGGTCTTGGCGCGGTTGAGGAAGTGTTCCTGATCCGGCGCGCGCTCATAGGCATAGCCCGGCGACATCGATACGCCGACGCCCAGCTCCGCGGTGAAGTCGAGGAACTTCGCGATCTCCTCGGCCGGATAGCCGTCGAAGATGGTGGCGTTGACGTTGACGGTAAAGCCCCGGGCCTTCGCGGCCTTGATCGCCGACACCGCGCGGTCGAACACGCCTTGCTGGCACACCGACTTGTCGTGGTGCTCCTTGAGGCCGTCGAGATGCACCGAGAAGAACAGGTACGGGGAGGGCTCGAACAAATCGAGCTTCTTCTCAAGAAGCAGCGCATTCGTGCAGAGCGAGACGAACTTTTTGCGCGCCACGAGGCCGCGCACGATCTCGCCGATCTCCTTGTGGATCAGCGGCTCGCCGCCCGGAATGGCCACCATCGGTGCGCCGCATTCCTCGGCGGCGTCCCAGCACTCCTGCGCCGACATGCGGCGGTTGAGGATCGCGTCCGGGTAATCGATCTTGCCGCAGCCGGCGCAGGCCAGGTTGCAGCGGAATAGCGGTTCGAGCATTAGCACGAGCGGATAGCGTTTCCGGCCCATGAGCTTCTGCTTCATGATGTAGCCGCCGATACGGATCTCTTTCAGAAAAGGTATAGCCATTCTCAAGGTTCTTTCTGGCCGCACCACATCTCGCCGTTAGGCGACGTCGGCCCGTGTCAATTCGGCGGGAAGCCGGAATTCGATGTTCTCCTCGCGGCCGGGCAGTACCGATACGGCCACCGGACCGATTCGCCGCAGCGTCTCGATCACGTCGTCCACCAGCACTTCGGGAGCCGAAGCACCAGCGGTGATGCCTACAGCTTTTGCGTTCGCCAGCCAATCGGGATTTAGTTCGCTGCCATCCGCGATGAGATAGCTTGGGACGCCCGCCTCGGCTCCGATTTCGCGCAAACGGTTCGAATTCGAGCTGTTTGTCGCGCCGACCACGAGGATAACGTCCACGAGCTTGCTGAGGTCTCTTACAGCAGATTGACGATTTTGTGTCGCATAGCAGATATCCCGGGTGTCCGGGCCTTGAATGTCTGTAAACCGGGCCTGGAGCGCCGCGATGATGTCCCGGGTGTCATCAACACTCAGTGTGGTCTGGGTGATGTAGGCCACCGGGGCGTCGGCGGGCAGGTCGAGGGCGGCGACATCTGCGACATTCTGCACCAGCAGGACCGGGCCGGGGACCTGGCCCATGGTTCCCACCACTTCGGGGTGGCTCTCATGGCCGATCAGGATGACGATTCGGCCCTTGGACATGTAGCGCTTGCCCTGGTTGTGAACCTTCGTCACGAGCGGGCAGGTTGCATTGAGGACCGGCAACCCACGGCTGGCGGCTTCCTCCTCGACGCTCTTGGCGACACCATGGGCGGAGAATACCGTGACGGCGCGGGGCGGCACTTCGTCGAGATCCTCGACGAAAATCGCGCCTTTGGCCTTCAGGCTTTCGACGACGTACTTGTTGTGAACGATTTCGTGCCGGACATAGACGGGAGGGCCGTATTTCTCGAGAGCACGTTCGACAATCTCGATGGCGCGCACGACACCGGCGCAAAACCCTCGGGGTTGAGCGAGAAAAACTTCCATTGCGGGACCTTCAGCCAGGATGCGCCATGCGCATCGGGTTCTCCATAAGACGGAAACGAGAGCTATTAGTCGTTCCCCGCCATATAAGGGTTCAGCCCGGTTCCGCCAAACCATGGCGCCGCTGCGGAACGCCCAGTTGACGGGATGGTTACCGGGCTACGGTATTATAATGCAGGTTCCGCCCAGATGGAACCGCGCGGCTTCCGTCATCTTGCCGCCACTTAGTCCTGACTATTCGGTTCCCGCGAGGGCTTCGCGGCCAATTTTCAGGGCGGGCGACAAATCGCCGCTCAATAAGATGAAGCGCTGAACCTCACGCATAGCCCGCGTGTCGTAGGCCCCGGGGATCGTCGGAATGATCCTCAGGGAAATGACCGTGAGCCTTTCAAGGAAAGTCACGTCACGTCGTCGCAGCGCCTGCGGTCGAACATTTCTTCATATCTGAAGTTTGCTAAGACAGCCCCGCGTTGAATGGACTTCGATTCCCGCTCTCAAGTTGATTGCCAAAAGAAAGAAAGACCGTGCTGACACGCCTCGTTGTTTCCATCGTCGGGTTTTGTACGCGATTTGCGGTCCCGACCGTACTGGTTGCCGTCCTCTTGACGGCGTTCGCGGGTGTCTATGCCGTCAATAACTTCGCGATCAACACCGACATCAACAAGTTGATTTCACCGAACCTCGATTGGCGGCAACGCGATATCGCTTTCGAGAAGGCCTTCGATCAGGAGCGCCTGATCATCGCGGTGGTGGAAGCGCCGACGCCGGAATTCGCCAGCGCGGCCGGCGCGGCGCTGGAGAAGAAGCTTCAGGAGAACCACGTCAATTTTGAATCGGTGCGGCGTCTCGGCGGCGGTTCGTTCTTCGAGAAGAACGGACTGCTGTTCCTGCCGACGAAGGAAGTCGCGCAAATCACCGGCCAATTCCAGTCGGCCGCGCCTTTGCTCGAAGTCATCGCCGGCGATCCCAGCCTGCGCGGCTTGACCGGCGCGCTGGAGATCGCGCTCACCGGCATCAAACGCGGACAGTTCACGCTCGACTCGGCGGCGCGTCCGCTCGACACCATCGCCGGCACGGTCGAGCAGACGCTCGACAAGGGCAATGCGACCTTCTCCTGGCGTGGGCTGATCAGCGACACCCCGCTCACCGACGCCGATAAGCGGGCCTTCATCGAGGTGAAGCCGATCCTCAACTTCGACGAGTTGGAGCCCGGCAAGGCCGCGACCGACGCGATCCGCAAGGCAGCGAACGACATCAACCTCGGAGGCGAATACAGCGCGCGGGTGCGCCTGACCGGCCCGGTGCCGATCGCCAATGAAGAGTTCGCGACGGTGCAGGAGGGCGCGCTCGTCAACGGCATCGGCACGGTGCTTGTGGTGCTGTTCATCCTCTGGCTGGCGCTGCGCTCGCCGAAGATCATTTTCGCTGTGGCGACCACGCTCGCGGTCGGTCTTGCGACTACCACCGCGGCCGGCTTGATGATGGTCGGCGCGCTGAATCTGATCTCGATTGCTTTCGCGGTGCTGTTCGTCGGTCTCGGTGTCGATTTCGGTATTCAGTACAGCGTGCGTTATCGGTCGGAACGCTTCAAGCACGACGATCTGCGCTTCTCGCTGTTGCGCGCGGCGAAGCGGTCCGCCGTGCCGCTCTCGCTGGCGGCGGTGGCGACGGCTGCTGGTTTTCTGTCGTTCCTGCCGACCGATTACAAGGGCGTGTCAGAACTCGGCGTGATTGCCGGCGTCGGCATGATGGTGGCGTTCTTCGCCAGCATCACTGTGTTGCCCGCGCTGCTGACCTTGCTCAATCCGCCCGGTGAAAAGGATGCGGTGGGCTATGCCTTCCTCGCTCCGGTGGATCATTTCCTCGAGAAGCATCGCGTTCCGATCATCGTTGGCACGTTGCTTCTTGTGATCGGCGGCTTGCCGCTGCTGTATTTCCTGCACTTCGATTTCAATCCGATTCATTTGCGCAATCCGAAGGTCGAATCCATTGCGACCTATCTCGATCTGCGCAAGGATCCCAACACCGGCGCCAACGCCATCAACGTGATGGCGCCGAACGAAGCCGGCGCGAAGCAGATCGAAGAGAAACTCGCCAAACTGCCGCAAGTCATGCGCGTGATGTCGCTGGACAGCTTTGTGCCCGACGACCAGCCGGCCAAGCTGAAACTGATCGAAGCCGGCGCTCGTGTAATCAATCCGGCTATCAACCCGGATCAGATCGATCCGGCGCCGTCCGATGCGGAGAACGTCGAGGCACTGAAGGGCGCGGCGGAAAATCTGCGCAAGACTGCGGGCGGTCAAAAGGGACCGGGCGCGGTCGCGGCACGGCGGCTTGCCGATGCGCTCACCAAAACGGCGAGCGCGACCGAGGCCGTGCGCAACAAAGTGCAGACGGTGTTCGTCAAACCGCTGCAGATCATGCTCGATCAGTTGCGCAACTCACTGCAGGCGCAGCCTGTGAGTCTCGAGACGCTACCGCAGGATCTGGTGAAGTCGTGGAAGACCGCCGACGGCCAGGTGCGTGTCGAGGTTTCGCCGAAGGGCGATTCCAACGACAACGAAGTCTTGCGCAGCTTTGCTGACGCAGTGTTGGTGGCTGAGCCGAACGCCATCGGCGGGCCGGTCTCGATCCTCAAGTCCGGCGACACCATTGTGAGGGCATTCATTCATGCCGGCCTGTGGGCGCTGCTGTCGATCAGCATTCTGTTGTGGATCGCGTTGCGACGGATCACCGATGTCTTGATGACGCTGGTGCCGTTGTTGGTTGCGGGTGCGTTGACGCTGGAAATTTGCGTGCTGATCGGGCTGCCGCTCAACTTCGCCAACATCATCGCGTTGCCGCTGCTGCTCGGCGTTGGCGTTGCGTTCAAGATCTACTACGTCGTGGCGTGGCGGGCAGGGCACACCAATCTGCTGCAATCGAGCCTGACGCGCGCGATCTTCTTCAGCGCACTCACGACGGCAACCGCGTTCGGCAGCCTGTGGCTGTCGAGCCATCCCGGCACCGCCAGCATGGGCAAACTGCTAGCGCTATCGCTGGTGACGACTCTCGCCGCCGTGCTGCTGTTCCAGCCGGCGCTAATGGGTCGTCCGCGCGATACCGGGAAGTAGGCAGATATCGCCGACGGGATCGGCGGTTGCGCCGGTCTCCGTCGCGCCTTTCTGGCCGACGGTTTTCGGCGGTGCCTTGCCGGCGCTTTTCGTCGGCGCGGAGTGATGGCCCTTGGCGGCGGGCGTCGATTTCGCGGCGGGTTCGGCTGCGGCCGTATTGGACGGGCTGCTCGGAATAGGGGGGCTTACCCGTGTCCAGGTCTGGCCGCCGCACAGGATGCCAAGTACGCAGCCCTCGATCTCGAGCTGGTTCGGATTGTTCAACGTCATCGTGCTTTCGTAGAGCTTGCCGTCCTTGGCGTTGTAGATCTGGCCTTCCCACTGATCGGCGCCGGCCTTCTTTTTCATGTCGAGCAGGATCGGCATGCCGAGCGTCGGACGTGATTTCTTCGTGGCATCGGGGTTGTTCTTGTCGCGGCCGCCGGGGGTTTTCTCCCACGCCACCGCCCCCCACATGCTACCGTGGCATGCGGCGACTCGGATGTTGGCGACGCCGTCCTCGACACGCCAGTCGCCGGTGGGATCGCCGGCCAGCGCCGGCGTCATACTGACGGCCAGAAGAAAGCCACAGTAGGCGAGGATGCGCTTGGCGGATCGGGGAGACTGCAACATGGTGAACCCTGTGATTTGACCAGTTTGACTGCGGCGAATCGAGAGCGCCATAACGGGCTTTTTTATTGACGCGCAGCACATCAACCGAAATATGTAGACGATGGTATATTCAAATCTAGACGTTTCCGAGATGTTTGTGGATCGCGAGGCGGAGCGCAGTTCTCTGCACACGCGATATCTCAACGAACAACTCGTCCGGGTTCTTAAGACGATCGGATACGATGTCGGGTTCAAACGCGGCGAGGGACAGTATCTGTTCGACCGCGAGGGCGCGCGCTATCTCGATCTGCTCAGCGGCTTCGGTGTGTTCGCCGTCGGGCGGAACCATCCAGCGCTGCGTCAGGCGCTCAAGAGCGTGCTCGATGCGGATCTCCCCAACCTCGTGCAGATGGACGTATCGACGCTCGCCGGCATTCTCGCGGAACGGCTGCTCGCGCGCGTGCCGTATCTGGAGAAGGTATTCTTCGCCAATTCCGGCACCGAATGCGTCGAGGCCGCGATTAAGTTCGCGCGCGGTGCGACCGGGCGTCAAGGCATCGTCTATTGCGACCACGGTTATCATGGCCTGACCTACGGCTCGCTGTCGCTCACCGCCGATAATAATTTCCGCGGCGGCTTCGGTCCGCTGCTGCCGGATTGCAACGTGGTGCCGTTCAACGATCTCGCGGCGCTGGAACAGGCGCTGTCGACGCGTCAGGTCGCGGCCTTCATCGTCGAGCCGATCCAGGGCAAGGGCGTCAACATGCCCGCCGACGATTTCCTGCCCGGCGCTGCGGCGCTTTGTCGCCGTTACGGCACCATCATGGTGGCCGACGAAATCCAGAGCGGCATGGGGCGCACCGGGAAATTCCTCGCGGTCGAGCACTGGAATGTCGAGCCTGACATGGTGCTGCTATCGAAGTCGCTGTCCGGCGGGCACGTTCCGGTCGGCGCGGTGCTGACGCGCAAAAGCATCTTCGACAAGATCTTCAACCGCATGGACCGCGCCGTGGTTCATGGTTCGACCTTCGCCAAGAACGATCTCGCGATGGCGGCCGGCATTGCCACGCTGGAAGTGATGGAAGCCGAGAAGCTGATCGAGAACGCCGCCGCGCGCGGCGAACAATTGATCACCGCGCTGTCTGCGTTGATTCCGCGCTACGAGATGTTCAAGGAAGTTCGTGGCAAGGGATTGATGATCGGCGTTGAATTCGGACCGCCGAAGTCGTTCCGCCTCAAGGCCGCGTGGAATTTGCTCGAGAGCGCCAACAAGGGGCTGTTCTGTCAGTTGATCACCGTGCCGCTGTTCAAGGATCACAAGATCCTGACGCAGGTGGCGGGTCACGGGAGCCACACCGTCAAGCTGTTGCCGTCGCTGACGGTGACGGCTGACGACTGCAAGTGGATCGAGAGCGCATTCGATACGACGATTGCGGCGAGCCATCAGGTGCCGGGCGCGATCTGGTCGCTCGGCAAAACGCTGGTCGACAACGCGGTGCGCAAGTCCGCTTAGAGCGTTTCACGTTTTGACGGAAACATCTCAGTCGGTCATGCCCGGCCTTGTGCCGGGCATCCACGTCTTAACGGCCAGTCAGTCAGAAGAACGTGAACGAAACCTACTTTAGCGCCGCGTCAACACGCTGATGCGGCCATACATGCCGTTACGGCGAAAGCTGTCCTGCACATAGCCGGCGGCGAGCGACCATTCGAATGCACCTGTTCGCAGGCCAGTGAGATGCGCGCCGACGCGGTACTGCTCGCTGAAGCGATCGGAAGACATCGCAATCTCCGGTCCGATCCAGCCGGTCTCGAACATGCGCCAACCACCCGCAACCCGCGTGCTGTAGCCGCTGGCGATGCTGGTGGCTGACGCGGACACGGACAACATCGTCATCGCAGTCGGCTCCCACCACAGGTCGACCGCGGCGCGCGCGCCGACGCTGCTGCGATGGGGCAGGCGATAGGCATGCGTTGGCGAGAAGGCGTCGTATTCGAAATCCGGACCGGCGAACACCTTCACCTCGAGGTTGCCGCGCTTGAAGCGCCAGCCCGGAAGGATTGACGCACGAAGGATTGCGGTTCGATACCGCGTCGTCGGCGTATCGAAGCGCTCGATGCCGTCCGAAACGAATGCGCTGAGAACGAAGCCATCGCTGTTCAGCGAGCCCGGCGCCCACTGCGCGCCGGCATAGCCCGCATAGCCGAAGTTCCAGAGATCGAACCCGCTGTAAAAGAGGAAGCGTTCGGGTGCCGCGCCGCCGATCAGGTCGTCGGGAGCAGAAGACGCCGGTGCTTGCGCGGATGCCGTGACGGATTTGCATGCGAGGAGAGCCGCAGCGATAACGTAGCCCCAACTCCGGTTCCGCAACCTTGGCATCACACTCACGCCGCTACGTGGACTACGTAGAACTACCTATGAGAGTGAAGCCTAGCGTTGTGGTCTGGTCCAGTGTTGCAACCAGAACGTTTGGAGAACTTGAACTAAAATTTAACGATCTTGCATCCGCTTGGTTGGCCTCATTTCACCCGCTCAATCAAGGCCATAGCTGCGGCGGGCGCACGCACCTTGCCTTCGTGGATCACGTAAGCGAATACGTCGCGCGGCTGCTTTTTGCGCGCGGCCGGGCCAACGCGCGGCAGGTCGTCGGGTTCGCCACCGCTTGCCCACGTTGCGAGCCGCTTGGCCCATGCATCGAGCGCCTTCGGCGAATAGCCGGTCGTGATGTCGTCGCTGCCCTTCTGCAATCGCGCATAGACGAAATCGCCGATGACGTCGGCAATCGCCGGATAGGTGGCGTGTTCGGAGAACACCACCGGGATTTCGAACTGCCGCAGCAGGGCCACGAAGTCAGGCGTGCAAAAGCTGTCGTGGCGCACCTCGACGACGTGGCGCAACGCGCGCCCGTCGAGTTCGCGCGGCAACAGTTCAAGGAACGCGCCGAAATCCGCATCGTCGAATTTCTTGGTCGGTGCGAATTGCCACAGCACCGGGCCGAGATGGTCGCCCAGTTCGAGCACGCCGGAATCGTAGAAGCGTTTGATCGAATCGCCAGCCTCGGCCAGCACCCGGCGGTTGGTGGCGAAGCGGGGGCCTTTCAGCGAGAACACAAATCCGTCAGGGACCTCGCTCGCCCATTTGCGATAGCTCGCCGGCTTCTGCGAGCCGTAATAGGTGCCGTTGATCTCGATCGAGGTGAGGTGGCTGGCGGCGTAGGAGAGTTCCTTCGCCTGCGGGAGCTTGTCGGGATAAAACACCCCGCGCCACGGGGCGAACGTCCAGCCGCCGATGCCGAGATGGATTTTTCCAGCCTTTTTGGTCATTTAGACGCCCTCTTGCGCAAAGCGGATCGCGTTCCTATCTAGCAAACAACGGCAACGTCGACGCTCTCAGGGCTCCGTTACCGAGACGGCCACAACATAGCACGGTCACGCCGGATGTACGCGGACCCTGCCGTTCGTGGCCGTTGGCATTTCTGCATTCGCGATATGTCCGAAGCTCCGGCGGTAATCACCGCGGCATGTCATCGCTCGCCTTGGCAGGGCGAGATGTCGCGGATATATGCTGGCGCCATGGATCAGATGGTCGGGCAGGCGCCCCAGCATATCTCGCGGGCCGATAAACTCGCGAATGCCTCACAAGCGGCGGGCGCCCGTCAGCTCTCCGTCATCGTGCCGACATTCAACGAGCGCGACAACGTCGCCGTGCTGTTCGAACGGCTGGCCGAAACCCTCGAAGGCATCTCGTGGGAGGTCATCTTCGTCGACGACAACTCTCCCGACGGCACCTGGCAGACGGTGCAGGAACTGGCGCAGCGGGATCCGCGTGCGCGCTGCATTCGCCGCATCGGCCGGCGCGGACTTTCGGGCGCCTGCATCGAGGGCATTCTGGCGTCGAGCGCGCCTTGCGTCGCCGTGATGGATGCCGACTTGCAGCACGACGAAACGCAACTGCCGAAGATGCTCGGCCTGCTGCAACGGGGCGAGGCGGAACTTGTGGTCGGCAGCCGCTATATCGACGGCGGCAACGCCGACAGCTTCAATCGTCAACGCCGCGGTGCCAGCGAATTCGCCACCACGCTGGCGAAGAAACTGCTGCGCGTCGAGGTCGCCGATCCGATGAGCGGTTTCTTCATGATCCGTCGCGATCGGTTCGAGCAGCTTGCGCCGAAATTGTCGGTGCAGGGCTTCAAGATCCTGCTCGATATCGTCGCGACCGCGCACGGCAAGCTGCGCGTCGTCGAAATTCCCTATGCGTTCGGATCGCGGCTGCACGGCGAGAGCAAGCTCGACTCGATGGTGGCGCTCGATTTCCTCGGCCTGCTGCTGGCGAAGATGACGGGCGATGCTGTCTCGCTGCGCTTCCTGTTGTTCGCGCTGGTCGGCTCGATCGGTCTGGTGGTGCACCTCGCGGTGCTGGACGTCTCCTTCAACGCATTCGGTTATTCGTTCGCGCAATCCCAGTTGATCGGCGCGGTCGCCGCCATGACCAGCAACTTCCTGCTCAACAACTTCCTGACCTATCGCGATCAGCGGCTGAAGGGGCTGGCGATCGTGAGCGGCTTGCTGATGTTCTATCTGGTGTGCAGTGTCGGGCTGCTTGCCAATGTCGGCGTCGCGTTCTCGGTCTACGGCCAGCAGCCGATCTGGTGGCTCGCGGGCGCGGCCGGCGCGCTGATGGGCGTGGTCTGGAACTACGCGATGTCCGGCCTGTTCGTGTGGCGCAAGCGGTGAGCTTGCCATGACGGCCAGCGACGCGCGGCTGCTGCGTCAAACCTGGTTTGCGATTGCCGCGCTGGTGTTGGTTCGCCTCGTCGCGGCGGCGGTGACGCCGCTGAGTTTCGACGAAGCCTATTACTGGACCTGGGCGAAGCATCTCGCCGGTGGATACTACGATCACCCGCCGATGGTGGCGGTGGTGATCCGCCTCGGCACCCTGATCGCCGGCGATACCGAATTGGGCGTTCGCCTTGTGTCGGTGCTGCTCGCATTGCCGATGAGTTGGGCAGTGTACGAGACGGCGGCGATGCTGTTTGGCGGCCGCCGCGTTGCCTCCACTGCGGCGGTCCTGCTTAACGTCACGCTGATGGCGGCGGTCGGTACCATGATCGTGACGCCGGACGCGCCGCTGATGGTGGCGTCGAGTTTCGTTCTCTACACGTTGGCGAAAGTGGCGACGACGGAGAGCGGCGCGTGGTGGCTCGCTGTCGGCCTCGCGGTGGGGCTAGCGTTGGTGTCGAAATACACCGCGCTGTTCTTCGGTCCCGCGATTCTCATTTGGCTCGTCGTGGTCCCGAAGATGCGGCGCTGGCTGCTGTCGCCGTGGCCTTATCTCGGCGGCGTGCTGGCGTTCGCGGTGTGCGCGCCGGTGATCCTGTGGAATGCCGAGCATCACTGGGTGTCGTTCATCAAGCAGTTCGGCCGCGCGCGCATCACCCATCTGACGTTGCGTTACGTCGCCGAGATCGTGCCGACGCAAATCCTGTTCGCTTCTCCCTTGGTGTTCGTGCTTGGTGCAATGGGATTGTATGCGATCGCCACCAAACGCGGCGGCGCTTATGTGGCGCGGGCGCTGCTCAATGCGATGATCTGGATCATCGTGCTGTATTTCACCTGGCATTCGCTGCATAGCCGGGTCGAAGCCAACTGGTTCAGCCCGATCTATCCGGCCTTCGCTATCGTCGCCGCGGTGGCTGCGCATGTGGTCAACTGGAGCGAGCGCGGCAAACGGCTGGCGCGTTTCTCGTTGCGTTGGGCTGCGCCGGTCGGCATTGCGATGTTCGCGCTGCTCGTGATCCAGGCCAACACCGGCTTGCTGAGCGGCTACCGTCGCGATGCCACTGTGCGCAGCATCGGCGTCGGCTGGCGCGAAATGGTGCCACAGATCGAAGCGGCGCGTGCGCGCACAGACGCAAAGTGTGTATTGGCCAACGACTACGGCACCACGAGTTGGCTGATGTTCTATCTGCCGAAAGGCACCTGCGTGTTGCAAGTGAACGAGCGCATCCGCTGGGTGAACATGCCGGGGCCCGATGCCGCGACGCGGCGCGGCAAGCTGTTGCTGGTGGATGAGCCGAAGCCAGCAGAGCAGGCGAAGCTGGCGGAACGTTTCGCCCATATCGAGCCGGTGGGTGAGGTCGTGCGCAAGCGCGGACCGCTGGTGATCGAGACCTATCAGCTCACGCTGCTCGACGGCGCAAAGGGCGAGGCGCTGGACAATTCGCCGCCGCCAGAAATGAGCGGCCGCAGTTCCTCCGAATAACGCAGGCCTCAAATGCAAACGGCGGCCGTGAGGCCGCCGTCGATATCGTTGAGGTGCTGCCCTTAGCGGCAGACGCGCACGCGCTTGACGATGCGATGACCGTGGTGACCGCGCTTGACGATGGTCTTCATCGTGCAGTGCGGACGATGGCGGTGACGATACTGCACCGTGGTCACATCGGACGAGGTATGCGCGGCAATGCCGGGCGCGGCGGGAAGCGCCGATGCGGGAGCCGAGAACGAAGCCAGCCCCAATGCAATGGCGGCGGCGAATCCAAGGGCGGTTTTTTTCACGCGATATCTCCTTCATTGTGGGGAACGCCGTGTTTACGTTCCCGTGCGCACTGTTGTCCGCTACGGATGAACCCTTGATGAACGCACCGGGAGCCGCACGACACTCACGATGCGAGACGATGCAGACGGCAAAAGCGGGGGCACTGTGGAGCAAAGCGTGAGAGGCGAGGCGCGAGCGGTGTCAACAACGCCGCTCTTGCTGCATCCATCGATTCGCAAGGCGCGCGTGCTGCTGTCGCTCGTGGTGCTGCTGGTCGCCAACCTGCTGCCGCTGGTCGGCGTCGCGCTGTGGGGCTGGAAGCTGTTCGATCTGATCGTGATCTACTGGCTGGAGACGCTGGTGATCGGCGGCCTCAGTATCATGCAGATGGCATTGACCGCCGGCTGGTTCGCACTGTTCGTCGTGCCGTTCTTCATCGTGCACTTCGGCGGCTTCATGACCGGCCACTTCGTCTTCCTGAACATGATGTTCGGCGACAGGAGCGGCGGCAGCCTTTCCGCGATCCCGGCGCGGCTGCACGACATGATCGTCGCCGACGGGCTGTGGGTCGCGCTGATCGGCCTCGCCATCAGTCACGGCCTCGGCTTTCTGTTCGGCTTTCTGCTGCCGTGGCTGCGCCGGCGCTGGCAGGGCGTGCCGCTGCGTGAGGAAGCCGATGCCGGAAGCGCCGGCAACGTCATGTTCGGCCCCTACAAGCGCGTGATGATCATGCACGTCTCGATCCTGCTCGGCGCGTTTCTGGTCACGGTGTTCGGCAATAACTTCGCGTTTCTCGCGCTGCTGGTAGCGCTGAAAACCGCGAGCGATCTCTACATGCTGCGGCGGCAATGGAAGGGCGAGGGGAACGCGATGCCGGCGTGAACGGTCTTCGCTGTGCGCAATATATCGATTGTGACGATACGTCTGGTTTCGTTTTGGATTGTCAAACAGCTTCCTGCTTAGCGCCCGCGCCATTCGCGCATTGATGGTCCAAACAACAGTCGGCCATCGCGTTTGACCAGTTTTTTTTGTCAGGACGTCCGATCGTCCGGCAACCGGCTGAACCTGTGACGTCGGTCCGCAGACCCATGTGGACATTCACATCAGGCCGCCCGGAGCGAACGTCATGCCATACATCCTGCTCATCGCCGTGATCGGCGTGCTGTTGCTTTACGTCAGCGGCGCGATTCCGTTGTCGAGCGTCGGCGGGCCGATGGTGATCGCACTGGCTTTTTTTGCCGCGGCGCTGGCCGTTGCGATCCATGAGGCATGGACGAAAGGACGAGGCGTGCTCGGCTGGATCGTCAACATCGTCTCCTCGTTCGTCGGGACGTTCGTGGCTGCTCAACTCGGTGGCCTGGTGATGGTGATCGTCCTCAGCCCGTTTATGAGCGGGTCGTCGCTCGCAGCCTCGGGTGGGGCGGTGATGGCTGTCTCGCTCGTTGGGACCATGGCCATTGCGGTGCTGGGATCATGGGGCGCACTGTCGATCGTGAACCGCTGGCGATAAGCGTCAGGCCTCGCTGCCGGGGTTTTGCATCTGCCGCGTCATACGAGGCTTGACCCGCGTATCCATCGATCGTCGAAAAACGAATGGATTGCCGCATCAAGTCCGGCAATGACCAAAGAAAAAGCCCGGGATTTCTCCCGGGCTTTCGCATTGCGTATTCAGCTTGGAAGGCTGATGGACTTTAGAAATCCATGCCGCCCATGCCGCCGCCCGGAGGCATCGCGGGGCCGCCGGCATTCTTCTTCGGCAGTTCGGCGATCATCGCTTCCGTGGTGATCAGGAGCGCCGCGACCGAGGCCGCGTTCTGGATCGCTGCACGCACCACCTTGGTCGGGTCGATGATGCCCTTGGAGATCATGTTGACGTATTCGCCGGTCTGCGAGTCGAAGCCGTACGCATACTGATCCTTCTCCAGGATCTTGCCGACGATGATGCTGCCGTCTTCGCCGGCGTTCATCGCGATCTGGCGGGCCGGAGCCGACAGCGCCTTGCGGACGATCTCGACGCCGGTCTTCTGGTCGTCGTTCTGCGTCTTGATGCGCTTGAGCTGCTCGGAGGCGCGGAGCAGGGCGACGCCGCCGCCCGGGACAATGCCTTCCTCGACCGCCGCCCGGGTCGCATGCATCGCGTCATCAACGCGATCCTTGCGCTCCTTCACCTCGACCTCGGTCGCGCCGCCGACGCGGATCACCGCGACGCCGCCCGCGAGCTTGGCCAGACGCTCCTGCAGCTTCTCTCGGTCGTAGTCCGAGGTGGTTTCCTCGATCTGCGCCTTGATCTGCGCGACGCGCGCCTCGATGTCGGCCTTCTTGCCGGCGCCGTTGACGATCGTGGTGTTCTCCTTGTCGATCATCACCTTCTTGGCGCGGCCGAGCATCTGCAGCGTGACGTTCTCGAGCTTGATACCGAGGTCTTCGCTGATGGCCTGACCGCCGGTCAGCACCGCGATGTCCTGCAGCATGGCCTTGCGGCGTTCGCCGAAGCCCGGCGCCTTGACGGCGGCGACCTTCAGACCGCCGCGCAGACGGTTGACGACGAGGGTGGCGAGCGCTTCGCCTTCGACGTCTTCCGCGACGATGACGAGCGGCTTGCCCGACTGCACCACGGCTTCGAGCAGCGGCAGCAGTTCGTTGAGCGAGGAGAGCTTCTTCTCGTTGATGAGGATGTAGGCGTCGTCGAATTCAACGCGCATCTTGTCGGCGTTGGTGACGAAGTACGGCGAGATGTAGCCGCGGTCGAACTGCATGCCCTCGACGACGTCGAGTTCGGTGTCGAGCGACTTGGCTTCCTCGACGGTGATGACGCCTTCATTGCCGACCTTGGCCATCGCCTTGGCGAGGAAATCGCCGATTTCCTTGTCGCCGTTGGCCGAGATGGTGCCGACCTGGGCGATCTCGTCGTTCGAGGTGACCTTCTTGGAGTTCTTCTGAAGGTCCGCGACGACCGCTTCGACCGCGAGGTCGATACCGCGCTTGAGGTCCATCGGGTTCATGCCGGCGGCAACCGACTTGGCGCCTTCCTTCACGATCGCCTGGGCGAGAACGGTGGCGGTGGTGGTGCCGTCGCCGGCGAGGTCGGCCGACTTGCTGGCAACTTCGCGCACCATCTGCGCGCCCATGTTCTCGAACTTGTCGTCAAGCTCGATGTCCTTGGCGACGGTGACGCCGTCCTTGGTGATGCGCGGCGCGCCGAACGACTTGTCGAGCACGACGTTGCGGCCCTTCGGGCCCAGCGTCACCTTCACCGCGTTGGCGAGGATGTCGACGCCGCGCAGCATCTTGTCGCGGGCCTCGACACCAAATTTGACTTCTTTGCTAGCCATGTAGGTTTTCCTTCGTTGGGGTCGTCGTCACCCTGAGGTGCGAGGCAACGAAGTTGTCGAGCCTCGAAGGGTGATTGGGTTGGCGGAGTGTCATCCTTCGAGGCTCGACCTGCGGTCGAGCGCCTCAGGATGACGAGACGTCGACTTAGGCGGCTTTCTTCTTGGCGGCGGTGCCTTCGAGAACGCCCATGACGTCGCTCTCTTTCATGATCAGAACGTCCTGGCCGTCGATCTTGACCTCGGTGCCGGACCACTTCCCGAACAGTACGATGTCGCCGACCTTGAGGTCGATCGGGATCAGCTTGCCGGCCTCGTCGCGGCCGCCGGGGCCGACGGACAGGATTTCGCCCTGCGAGGGCTTTTCCTTGGCGCTGTCCGGAATGATGATGCCGCCGGCGGTCTTCTCTTCGGCGTCGATGCGCTTGACCACGACGCGGTCGTGAAGCGGACGGAATTTCATGCAGTCCTCCTAACTTTTTGAAGGTATTGGAATTTCTGAATTGGCAATCACGGCGGGCGAGTGCCACCGCAATTGCTACGGGACATAGGCCGACGCGTCGTTTCCGGCAAGGGGGCCTTGGGAAAAAATCAGCACTCAAGATGAATGAGTGCCAGATCATGATGGGCTCAGCCCATCCGTCGTGCCCGACTTTATTCCGGGCATCCACGTCTTGAAAGCCTCGCAAGTTTAAGGGCGTGGATGGCCGGGACAAGCCCGGCCATGACGATCACACGGGTTCACCCTGAGCTCAGTCAGTTTCGGCTGCGATATATGGGCGAGGCGCGGGACGTTGCGCGGCTGTTGTTAGCAGTTGCGGTAAGTCGCTGCCAATGCTGGACATCTCAACACATTATTAAACTTTTAAGCTTGTGATTAGGTCTTGTCGTGCGTCACATTTCGTTCACGTGAGCGCATTTTCGAACCGAGTGGTGCTCGGTCGGCGACCACTCTGTCAGACGCGCTCCGGACAGGAGGTTTGACATGACTTCGAAGGAATTGGTCTCGAAGGGGTTGGTCGCTGCGGACGCTGCATCCGACACTCGGTTCGCCAAGGGCGGTGAGGTCTCCGAGGATTTCCGCAAGGCGCTGCTCGGCTACGGCCTGACCACCGCCGAAATCCTCTATCGCCGGCCGGATCATCGCTGGCTGCTGCAATCCTACGTCTGGCAGGCCTACGACCTGTTTCCGAAATTCCCGGCGCTACGAGATTTCCTGGCGTTCTGGACAAACTCGCTGGATGGGCCGCTGGTCTCGGTGACGGTCGCGCATTCGCGACTGGTGAAGCCCGCGGAATTGCGTGCGGTGGACGGCGTGTTTCGTCTGCACTGATATGAAGCCCGCGCGCGTTGTTGTTCCCGCGCCGCGCGATTAACCTCGCTGGATGTGAAGCCGACTCGCGCTTTGCGATCGGCGTCGCCAACAACGGCAGGGAGATCGTCGATGGCCAGAAAGCCCGCGAAGAAAACAACTGCGCACAAATCGTCGCGCGTCGCAGCGAAGGGCAGCAAGCGCAAGGTCGCGAAAGCCGGCACGGCGAAAGCGGCCAAGGCAAAGAAGGTGAAGGCCGTTGCTGCGCGGAAGCCGGCGCCCAAGGTTGCGAAAAAATCTCTAGCCAAATCCGCGCGTGGATCATCGAAGAAGACTGCCGTGAAAGCGCGTGCGCAGCGTGCCATTCCCGGGCCCGCCGCGAAGCCGGCGCATCCGCCGCAGCGCGTCGCTGTCAGCCACTACAACAACGCCGATTTCGAATCCGGTCTGCGCACCTACGCGCAGTATCGCGATCTCGGCATCGTCGATGCCACCCACGGGATGGTGCGCGCGCATGTGCTGCGGTTCGTCGAACCGTGCGATCCGGACGTGGTGTCGAAACTGCATCTCCACGACACCCAATTCCAGATGGTCTACGTGCTCAAGGGCTGGGTAAAGACCGAACTGGAAGGCGAGGGCGAAGTGATGATGCGGCAGGGCAGTGCCTGGACGCAGCCGCCGATGATCAAGCACAAGATCAACGATTACTCCGAGGATGCCGAACTGCTGGAAATCATCCTGCCGGCGGATTTCGAAACGGTCGAAGTCGCGGGGTAGCGGTTATCGCGGCGCTGTTGCGGCTGACGTCGTTTCCCCGCCGCAAACGACTGACTGGGGTAAGGCGCGCCCTCACTCTCTATCCGTCATTGCGCGGAGCGCAAGCGACGAAGCAATCCAGTTCTTGCTTTGTGGCTGGATTGCTTCTCCGCAATGACGAGAAACTAACCTCGGCCCACGAACGGCATCTTGGTTGCCATCACGTTGAGAAACATGACGTTGGCGTCGAGTGAGCGCGTCGCCATGAATACAACGGCCTCGGCGACGTTCTCGACGTCCATGCGCGGCTCGATCATTTTGCGGCCGTCCGGCTGCAACACACCGTCTGCCATGCGCGCAGTCATTTCGGTGGCGGCATTGCCGATGTCGATCTGGCCGCAGGCGATGTCGTAGGCGCGGCCGTCGAGCGAGGTCGAGCGGGTGAGGCCGGTGATGGCATGCTTGGTCGAGGTATACGCCGCCGAGAACGGCCGCGGTGCGTAAGCCGAGATCGAACCGTTGTTGATGATGCGGCCGCCGCGCGGCGTCTGATCCTTCATGATGCGGAAGGCGTGCTGGGTGCACAGGAACGGCGCGGTGAGATTGGTATCGACCACCGCCTTCCACTGTTCGACGGTGACATCCTCAAACGGCACCGGCGGCGCGCCGATGCCGGCGTTATTGAACAGCACGTCGAGCCGGCCGAAAGTCTCTTTGGTCTTGGCGAACAGCGCCGCGATCGAGGCGGGATCGGTCATGTCCGACGGCACCACCAGCGATTGACCGAAGGCTTTGCCGGCGTCGGCGGTTTGGTTCAGCGCGTCGGCGCGGCGCCCGGCGAGGACCACCGCGAAGCCCGCTTTTATCAGCGCAAGCGCGCTGGCGCGGCCGACCCCGGAGCCTGCGCCGGTGACCAATGCGACCTTATGTGAAACTGGTGCTGCCATTTTCCCGCCCTGGATTGTTTGCTGTCCGGTTTGTTATGAAATCCATAGCCGGAGTCTGCGCAGATCGCAAAGCGGGAGTCCATTCCGGATCGTCGTCCTGCCTATGCATGGCCGCGCGGCTTCTGCTAAAGATGACGACGCGAACTGGCGAGGTGAGGCGATCATGAGCGACGTGGTGACGGCAAGCATTCTGGTGATCGGCGACGAGATCCTCTCCGGGCGCACCAAGGACAAGAACATCGGCTTCATCGCCGAATACCTCACCAATATCGGCATCGACCTGAAAGAGGTGCGGGTGGTCGCCGACGACGAGGCCGATATCATTGCGGCGCTCGATGCGCTGCGGAAGCGCTACAGCTATGTTTTCACTACCGGCGGCATCGGCCCGACCCATGACGACATTACCGCCGACAGCGTCGCGAAGGCGTTCGGCGTTGGCATCGATCATCACCCTGAAGTGGTGGCGCGGTTTCGCGAGCGCTTTGCCGGGCAGGACCTCAACGAGGCGCGGCTGCGCATGGCGCGGATTCCCGACGGCGCGGATTTGATTCAAAGCGCCACCATCCTTGCGCCTGGCTTCATGCTCGGCAATGTCATCGTGATGGCGGGCGTGCCGTCGATCATGCAGGCGATGATGGATATCGTCGCGCCGAAGTTGAAGACCGGCGTGCGGATGCTGTCGGACTCGGTGCGCGCCAACGCACGCGAGGGTGACATCGGCGGGCCGCTGCGCGAGGTCGCCAATGCGCATCCCGATACGATCATCGGCAGCTATCCGTTCCTCGACGAAGATCAGAAGCCGAATACCAATCTCGTGGTGCGCTCGCGCGATCAGGTTAAGCTGACGGCCGCGATGGACGCGGTGAAGGCGATGCTCGCGGGGTTGAAGACGACGCTCTGAGGCAAGACGCTTATGGCCGGCCAGGTTTCGAACAGCGATGCGCAAGCGCGCGCCGACAAGGCATTTCCAGTGTCGTGGGATCAGTTTCACCGCGACGCACGGGTGCTGGCGTGGCGGCTCAACGGCGCGGGACCGTTTCAGGCGCTGGCGGCGGTGACGCGCGGCGGGCTGGTGCCGGCGGCCATCGTGGCGCGCGAATTGGGTTTGCGCACCATCGATACGATTTGTCTGGCGAGCTACGACCACACCACGAAAGGCGACATCAAGCTGCTCAAGGGCGTGTCCGAACAGATCTCGCGGCTATGCGGCGAGGGCGGCAAGGGGCTGCTGGTGATCGACGATCTGGTCGATACCGGTACCACCGCGAAGGTGGTGCGCGAGATGTTTCCGCAGGCGCATATCGCGGCGATCTACGCCAAGCCAATGGGCAAGCCGCTGGTGGACACGTTCATCACCGAAGTCTCGCAGGACACCTGGATTTTCTTTCCATGGGACACCGGCCTCTCATTCCAGCCGCCGATCCGCGACGGCGCGGCGTAACTTCGAATGCGTAGCCCTGGTGCCCCGGATGCAATGCAGCGCGCCGTAGGCGTGATGCGTTGCTGATCCGGGGGCGTTGCGGCGGGAATCCTTTTTGAAACGGTCCCGGCTCTGCGATGCATCGTGAAGGACGCTGCATCGCGTCCGGGACAAGGATACCGAGATGCCCCTGCAAAACCGCGTCACGCCGCTTGGCGACATCGTCGCCGTGCCGCAGCGCGGCCTGTTCACCGGCAATCGCGGCATCATCCATAATCCGGCGACGCAGACGCTATTGAGGCGCCGCTGGTCGAGCCGCGCGTGGATCACCTGCGTCTGTGAATTTCGTGGCTGGCGGCGCGAAGTGATGGCGCGGCAAAGCTGGACAGAACTGTTCTTCCTCGATGAGGCGACGGCATTGGCGGCGGGGCATCGCCCATGCTTCTTTTGCCGCCGCGACGACGCCAACCGGTTTCGCGCCGCGTGGGCGGAAGGCAACGCCGTGCCCAAGCCGCGCGCGAGAGAGATGGACGATGTGCTGCATAGCCAACGTCTCGAGGGAAGCGCCAAACGGCTGCATGTGTTGCGCGAGCCGGTCGAGAGGTTGCCGGATGGCACGATGGTTCGTGCCGATGGCGAAGTGTTTGTGATTGCTGGGGGCAGGACGCTGCGCTGGTCGTTCGATGGCTATCGGCCGGCTGATATGTCGACCGATGAGGTGCAACTGATCACGCCGCCGTCGACGCTGCGCGCCTTGCGGGCGGGTTATCGGCCGGTGCTCCATCCAAGTGCGAAGACTACGTCATCCTGAGCATCTGGTTGGAACGTTGTTTTTGGGAAGGACGCTCAACATGATCGTCGTCGTCCCCGCGCAGGCGGGGACCCAATACCCCTGGCCTTCGCTATTTGAACAGGCGCGGGCAAGATGCGCTTTACACATCGCGACTGCCGTGGAGTCTGGGTCCTCGCCTGCGCGGGAACGACGCCGAGGTTGTGTTGAGAGTTACCCCAGCCGCTCCCTTGCCAGCTTCGCGCCCGCGCCGAGTGCGTTCAATTTCGCCTCTGCGATCTCGCGGCGCATCGGGGCCATGCCGCAATTGGTGGTGAGCACGATGCGCTCCTTCGGCACAAACCTCATCACCGCTTCGACAGTCTTGACGATGCCCTCCGCCGTCTCCACCGCGTCGGTGGCGACATCGATGACGCCGGCCTGGATCATTTTTCCGTCGAGCAGCTTCAACAGATCGAGCGGCACCCGCGAATTGACGCATTCGATCGCGGCCTGCTGGATTGTGCTCTTGGCGATGGCCGGAAAAATCTGCTCGTACTGCCGCCACTCGGCGCCTAACCCATGCTTCCAGTCGATATTGGCCTGGATGCCGTAGCCGTAGCAGATGTGCACGGCGGTGGCGCAGGTCAGGCCTTGCGCGGCGCGCTCCAGCGCCTTGATGCCCCAGTCGTTGACCTCCGTCATGTAGACGTTGAAGGCCGGCTCATCGAACTGGATCAGATCGACGCCGTCGGCTTGCAGCGCGCGGGCTTCCGCGTTGAGCAGTTCGGCGAAGGCGAACGCCATCTTCACCCGGTCGCCGTAGTAGCGATCCGCGATGGTATCGATCAGCGTCATCGGGCCGGGCAGGGTGAATTTCAGTCGTCGGCGGGTGTGGGCCCGCGCCGCTTGCGCCTCGGCGGCATGAACGCGGCCCTTGAGCCGCAGCGGCGCCACCACCTGCGGCACCATCGCCTTATAGCGATCGTTGCGGATGCCCATCTCGACCTTGTTGGCGAAGTCGATGCCCTCGACGTTTTCGAGGAAGCCGTGGACGAAATGCTGCCGCGACTGCTCGCCTTCGGTCAGGATGTCCAGGCCGGCATCCTCCTGGAGCTTCAGCGCCAGCACGGTGGCGTCGCGCTTCGCCCGCGCCAGTTCGGCGCCTTGGGATTTCCACGGCGCCCACAGCGTGTTGGGCTCGGCAAGCCATTCGGGCTTCGGCAACGAGCCGGCATTGGTGGCTGGAAACAGCATCTCTCGTCTCCCGGAAAATATTGGCGCAATCGGATCTTTTGTTGTTTGCGCGGGCTCTGGTGTGCCATGTCCACGACGCCGCGTACATATGTTGCGTGGGGTGTTGGTCGAAGTGCTGAGAGCGGGTTAGGATGGGACCCGCATCCCACATCGGACATCGCATGATCGATCTGCACTACGCCCCGACGCCGAACGGCTGGAAGATCACGATCATGCTCGAGGAACTGGGCATTCCTTACAACGTGATCCCGGTCGATATCCGCGCCGGCGATCAGTTCAAGCCGCAATTTCTCGCCATCAGCCCCAACAACCGGATTCCGGCGATCGTCGACCGTGCGCCGGCCGATGGCGGCGAACACATCTCCGTGTTCGAGACCGGGGCGATCCTGATTTATCTCGCGGAAAAGACCGGACGGTTTCTGCCCTCCGACACGCGCGGTCGCTCGCGCGTGATCCAGTGGCTGATGTGGCAGATGAGCGGGCTCGGCCCGATGCTGGGCCAGCATGGGCATTTCCTGCTCTATGCGGCCGAGAAAATTCCCTATGCCATCGATCGCTACCGGCGCGAGGCGGCGCGGCTTTACGGCGTGCTCGATACCCAACTCGGCAAGACCGGCGCCTATGTCGCCGGCGACTATTCCATCGCCGACATCGCTTGCTTTCCCTGGACGATGACACACAAAGCTCAAGGCTTCACTCTCGACGATTATCCCAACGTTAAGCGCTGGTATGCGGAAGTGCGGGCACGGCCGCAGGTGCAGGCCGGGCTCGCGGTGGGCAAGTTCGTCAAGGAGCCGTTCAGCGAGGACGCGCGGCGGATCATGTTCGGAACGGGCGCCGCGCCGGCGCCGCAGCAATAGTCCCGTGTCGCGGCGAGACAACAATCGACAGCGCCGCTTTCGCGGCGCAATGAGACGGAGGTCCAATGATTGAGTTCTTTTTCGATTGCTCCAGTCCATGGACCTATCTTGCCTTTCACAACATCCAGCCGCTCGCGAAGGAACTGAACGTTCCGATCGCCTGGCGGCCGATCCTCGTCGGCGGCGTGTTCAACACCGTCAATCCCAGCGTCTATGCGTCGCGCGAAAAGCCGGTGGTGCCGAAGGCGCGCTACATGAAGAAGGATCTTGGCGATTGGGCGCGCTCCGCCGGCCTCGCCATCAAGATGCCGCCGACGGTGTTTCCGGTGAACAGCGTCAAGGCGATGCGCGGCTGCATCTGGCTTGGCAATGAGGCGATGGTGCCGTTCGCAACTGCCGTGTTCAAAGCCTATTGGGGCGACGACAAGGACATCTCGCAAGATGCGGTGCTCGGCGACATCTGCAAGGCCACCGGCATCGATCCGGAAAAATTCTTCGCCGGCATCGGCGAGCAGGTGGTGAAGGATCAGTTGAAGGTGAACACGGACGAGGTAATCGCACGCGGCGGTTTCGGCTCGCCCACCATCTATGTCGACAAGACCGACATGTATTTCGGCAATGACCGGCTGCCGTTGATCCGCGAAGCGATCCTGCGCCGCAAAGCAGGCAAAAACTGATGTCGCGCGCGGTCATCTGTCGTGAACTCGGCGCGCCGGAAGTGTTGCGGGTCGAAACCCGCTGCTCGATGCCGCTCGCGCCGGGCAAGGTCCGCGTCGCCATCCGCGCCGCCGGGCTCAATTTTCCCGACGTGCTGATGGTGGCGGGGGAATATCAGTTCAAGCCCGATCTGCCGTTCATTCCCGGCATGGAGGCTGCCGGCGATGTGATCGAGGTCGGCAGCGACGTTCGTGACGTGAATGTCGGTGAGCGCGTCATCGTCAAATTGCGGAACGGCGCATTTGCCGAGCGGGTCGCGGTGACGCCGGAGCATCTCGCGCCGTTGCCGTCGAACTTCGATTACGCGGAGGGCGCGACCTTCCTCGCCGCCCACGGCACCGCCTATCACGCGTTGATCGATCGCGGGCAGATCAAGCCGGGCGAGACGTTGCTGGTGCACGGCGCGGGCGGCGGCGTCGGGCTCGCGGCGGTGGAGATCGGCAAGCTGTTGGGCGCGACGGTCATCGCGGCAGCGTCGAGCGAAAAGAAGCTCGCGGTGGCGAAGGCGCGGGGCGCGGATCACCTGGTGCTGTACAAGCGTGAGCCGTTTCAGGATGCGGTGAAGCGCCTGACGGACGGGCGTGGCGTCGATGCGGTATTCGATCCGGTCGGCGGCGAAATTTTTGAAGCGAGCCAGCGCTGCATCGCCTGGGGCGCGCGGATGATGGTGATCGGCTTCACCGGCGGCATCGGCCTTGCGAAGACCAACCTGCTGTTGATCAAGGGTGCAAGCGTGCTCGGCGTGCGTGCCGGCGAGGCGGTACGGCGCGATCCCGAACTCGGCAAGGCGCGCATGAAGGCGCTGTTCGAGTGGGCCGAGGCGGGCAAGATTCGCCCCAACATCTCGCATCGCCTGCCGTTCGAGGATGTGGCCAAGGCGATGCGGCTTCTGATCGACCGCAAAGCCATCGGCCGCGTCGCGTTGACGATGGAGTAGGCGCGGGGATCAAGCCGCCGCGCGGATCGGCAATGCTTTCGACAAGAGGTGTCGTGTCGACGTTCGCAGCGGCGTCTCGATATATCGGCAGATCGCCCATGATGCCGCGGCGATCGTCAGAACTATCAGGCAGACCGTCGCCGTGGATTGATACTGCGATGGGAGACGGGACAAGATCGCATATCCGAGCTGTTGATGCAGCAGATAGAACGGATAGGTCAACGCGCCGATGGCGGTGGTGATCTTCGACGGAAACAGTGAAACATTCAGCCGCGTCGCCAGGAAAATGGCGATCACCGATGTCAGGAAGATCGTCGCCACCACCGAGGGCTGAAAGACGACCTCGGAGTGCGCGTGCAGCCATCCCAGCGAATGGATGGCGTGAAAGACCGCGATGCCCACCGACAGACCGAAGATGCCGAACCACATCAGGTCGCGCCGCCCGCGATGAAATTCATAGAGCATCAAGCCAGTGGCGAAGTAACCAGCGTTATCGGTCAGAAAGACCCTTTCAAGAATGCCGGAATCCGCCGTCAATTCGTTGGCCATCGATAGAAACAGCCATGCGAGCACCAGCGCATCGAGCCGTCGTGGAAAAAGGCCTGTGACGATGAAGACGGTGACCCAGGCATAGAACGTTACCTCGATCACCAGCGACCAATAGGCCGAGTCCATGTAGGAGAAACCCAGCGCCGGCGATGCGATCACCAAATTGGCCGCCCATCGCGCGAACGAGACTTGAAAAAGCTCACCGCCGAAGATCAAGATTCCCGCTGCCGTAATCGTCATGCAAAGCACGAATGTCGGGTAGATGCGGCTGAAGCGGGCGATGGCGAATTCGCGGGCGGTTCTGCCTTCCGCGGAGTAGGCGATCACGAAGCCGCTGATCACGAAGAACGCCGGCACGCCGAGGTAACCGTACATCGCAAACGGCGACAGATACGGTAGCGCCGCCCATGCGTGGTCGCCGATGTTCGGACCTCTGAAGCCGTAGTGATAGAGAACCACGCCGAGCACGGCGACGAGGCGCAGGAGATCGAGCGCCTCGACGCGATTCACGGATGCGTGATCATCCTTCGGCATGTCGATAATCTATGCCTTCGGCCAGTATGCGTCACCGAGCGTCGGACAAATCAGGAAAAGGTAGTTAATCGACGGCGAAGGTGGCGTCGGCAGTCGACTGGTGCTTGAACGCAAGCATATGTCGAATTGCATTCCACCCTCGACGAAGTGAGTTATTGAGGAAACCTCTCAGCCCGTCATGGCCGGATTTATTCCGGCCATCCACGTCTTACTGAGGCATCGTGACGGACTAGGCAGTAAAAGTGCGAAATCGCCTTCTCCGTTAGGGCCGCGTTCCAAAGATGAAAGACGTAGGTTCCAAAGACGTGAATGGCCGGGACATAGGCGAGCGAAGCGCCGCCGTTCTTCGAATGGCTATGCCCGGCCATGACGGAGACACACGTCGCGTTGTGCTTACTTGTATTCCCGCTCGGTCCACCACGGGTAATAGTCGGGCATGTCGGTCGAGACCTTGTTCTTGAACTGCGCGGGGCGCTTTTCGAGGAACGACATCACGCCTTCCTTGACGTCGTCGGAGCGCCCGCGTGCGTAGATGCCGCGGCTGTCGACCTTGTGCGCTTCCATCGGATCGTCGGCGCCCATCAGCCGCCACATCTGCTGGCGGATCAGCGCGATCGACACCGGCGCGGTCTTGTCGATGAACGAGCGCGCCAGTTCGCGCGCGGTCGGGATCAGTTGATCCGGCGCCACCACCTTGCTGACGAGACCGCCGGCGAGCGCTTCCTGCGCCGGGAAGACGCGGCCGGAGTAACACCATTCCAGCGCCTGCGTGATGCCGACGAGGCGCGGCAGGAACCAGCTTGACGCGGCTTCGGGCACGATGCCGCGCTGGGAGAACACGAAGCCGAACCGCGCGTTTTCCGACGCGATGCGGATATCCATCGGCAGTTGCATGGTGACGCCGATGCCGACCGCGGGGCCGTTGATGGCGCCGATCACCGGCTTTAAGCACTTGAAGATGCGCAGCGTCACCTGACCGCCGCCGTCGCGGATGCCGGGATCGCTATAATCGACGGCGCCGCCGGCGAGCCGCTTGGCCGGGCCGCGCTTGGCATCGCGGTCGAAGGTGTCGCCGCCCGAGGATAGATCGGCGCCGGCGCAGAAGCCGCGCCCTTCGCCGGTGACGATAATGGCGCGGACGTTGTCGTCGGCATCGGCCTTGTCGAACGCGTCGATCAGTTCGTTCATCATCGTCATGTTGAATGCATTGAGCTTGTCGGGGCGATTCAACGTGATGGTCAGGATCTGGTCGGCGATGTCGTATTTGATGGTCTCGTAGGCCATGGAAAGTCCTCTGTTGGATTTTTGCTCTAACGGGTGGTCGTCATCCTGAGGTGCGAGCGCAGCGAGCCTCGAAGGATGATGTTGCGATGTTCGGCCGTTCATCCTTCGAGGGCGCCGCTTCGCGTCGCCACCTCAGGATGACGGGACCAACTCAGTTTTCCGGCGGCACCGGCCATGGTTTTTGCGGGCCACGCAGGGTTTCGAAGGCCTTCGCCATCCGCAGCACGCCAAGGTCGTCGAAGCGGCGGCCGATGATCTGCACGCCGATCGGGAAGCCGTCGGCATCGTAGCCGCCGTTGATCGATGCTGCCGGATTTTCCGCCATGTTCCAGGGCACGGTGTAGATGATGTGCTCGAACGGCTTTTGCGGATCGTTGCGCGGGGCCGCGAGTTCGGCGCGGAATTTCACCACCGGTGACACCGGCGAGATCACGTAGTCGAGATCGGCGAACAGTTGCGCCGCCGCGGCGCGGATCGCCATGGTGGCGTTGAAGCCGCGCACCACGTCGACGCCGGAAAGTTTCGCGCCGCCTTCCGCCCATTGATAGATGTAAGGCAGCGCCTTGGCGCGAACCTCTGACGGCATCTTCGACAGGTCGTCCCACGAGCGCGCGCGCCAGAAGGCGTCGAGCCCATCGAGGGTCTCGCGGGTGATGACGCCGGAGACTTCACGCACTGATGCGCCAGCGGATTCGAAGGCGCGAGCGGCGGCGGTCACCGTGGCGCGCACCTCGTTTTCCAGCTTGTCGCCGAAACCGAGATCGAGCAATAGGCCGATGCGCTTGCCCTTGAGCGAGACGTCGAGCGAAGGCCAGTCGATATCAGCGGGCGGCAAGCTCATGCCATCGCGCCAATCCGGCTGTGACAGAACGCTCATCAACAGCGCGGCGTCATCCACGGTGCGGGTCATCGGGCCGGTGACGCGGCCGACATAGGGCGGATCGATCGGCACGCGGCCGAGGCTCGGCTTCAGCGCGACGATGCCGCACCAGCAGGCGGGCAGCCGCACCGAGCCGCCGATATCGGTGCCGAGATGCAGCGGGCCGTAACCCGCGCCGCCGGCCGCGCCCGCGCCGGCGCTGGAGCCGCCGGGGTTCATCCGCACGTCCCACGGATTGCGGGTGAGGGGATGGAAGCTGGAAAGGCCCGACGACAACATGCCGTAATCCGGCATCGTGGTCTTGGAGAAGATCACCGCGCCGGCTTCGCGCACGCGCGCGGCCTGCGGCGCATCGACGGGCGCGGGCACGAGCGTCGTGGTCGCCGCGCCGAGGGGCACCGGCACGCCCTTGGTGGCGATGTTCTCCTTGATGGTGATCGGCACGCCGTCGAGCGAGCCGATCGGCTCGCCCTTGCGCCAGCGCTCGGTCGAGGCTTTGGCCACCACGCGCGCGCCGTCCGGATCGAACGCATAGAGCGCGTGGATATGCGGCTCCCACTGGGCGACGTGCGCGAAGACGTCTTCAAGCACGTCGCTCGGCGAGAACTGCTTGCCGTGATAACCGGCCAGCAGTTCGACGGCGCTTAGGTCGTGCAGTGCCGTCATGCCGACACCGGCAGTCGCGTCTCAATGATGCGCGCGAACATGCTGGCGCCGATCGGCAAAATCTTGTCGTCGAGGGTGAAGCCGGGATTATGCACCGGCACCGAGCCGTCGTGGCCGAGCCAGAAGTAAGCGCCGGGCACCGCGAGCAGCATGTCGGCGAAATCCTCGCTGCCCATGCGCGGCGTTTCCTTGATGGCAACGTTCTTGGGATCGAGCACGGTGCGCGCAACGTCGAACACCACCTTGGAATGCTCGTCGCTGTTGATCAGCACGCTGAAGATGTCGCGAATTTCGACCTTGATCTCCACATTGAACGCCTGCGCCATGCCGGCGGCGATGGTCTTCATGCGCTCGCGGATTTGCATGCGGGTGGGTTGGTCGAAAGTGCGGACGGTGCCGGCGAGAGTGGCTTCGTTCGGGATCACGTTGTAGGCGGAGCCGGCGTGGATCTGCGTGATCGACAGGACCGCGGCGTGCAGCGGATCGACGTTGCGGCTGACGATGCTTTGCAAGGCCTGGCCGAGATTCATCGCGATCACCACCGGATCGCGTGAACGCTCCGGCATCGCGCCGTGCGCGCCAAAGCCGGTGATGGTGATGTCGAAAAAATCGGCGCTGGCCATGCTGGGGCCGGGCGAGATCACCAACTCGCCATGCTTGAGGTCCGGGGCGTTATGAATGCCGTAGATTTCGTCGCACGGAAATTTCTCGAACAGGCCGTCCTTCAGCATGGCGCGCGCGCCACCGAGGCCTTCCTCGGCCGGCTGGAAGATGAAATGCACAGTGCCGTCGAAATTCCTCGTCTCCGCGAGATAGCGCGCGGTGCCGAGCAGAATGGTGGTGTGGCCATCGTGGCCGCAGCCGTGGAAGCGGCCGGGAATGGTCGAGCGCCACGGCAGGTTGGTGTTTTCCTCCATCGGCAGTGCGTCCATGTCGGCGCGCAGGCCGATCCGCTTGTTGCCGCTGCCGTTGCCCTTGAGCACGCCGACCACGCCGGTGCCGCCGAGCCCGCGATGCACTTCGATGCCCCATTGCGCGAGCTTGTCGGCGACGATGCCGGAGGTGCGCTTTTCCTCGAAGCCGATTTCGGGATGGGCATGAAGATCGCGGCGGATCGCGGTCAGTTCGTCGGCAAAGCCTTCAATACGCTCGATGGTGGGCATGGGTGTTTCCGTTCGTCTGTGATTTTGGCCTGCGGCGGGCGCGGATGCATCGGGATCGTCGCCATTGCGCGCCGGTTCCGTGCATCATGCGGAACGCATCTTCGGCCGCGCCCGCGCGAGGGTCAAGTCAATGCGCGGCCGTGCCATTCATGGCTGCTCCACGCTTGGCGGGCTGTCTGCGGCGCGCGGGTCGCGATCATCGGGGCAATGCGCGAAGAGGGCTGCCTTTCACAACCGTGAGGCAGTCCCGTGCGTCCGTGTTCGATTCTCGATGAATGTCCGGCAACGGCGGGTTCAGCATGGCTTCAATCGATGTCATTTACAAGATGGTCGCTCTTTCAATGGAGGCGACCATGTCATCGATCAAGAACACTCTCACCAGCGGCGCGGCGGCTCTCGCCGTTGCCGTAACCTTTGGCCTGTCGACCGCGCCGTCCGCGAATGCCATGACGCTAGCGCCCGCAGTCTCAGCGCCAGCGGGCGTCGATCAGGTCCGTTGGGTTTGCAACGACTGGGGCCGATGCTGGTGGCGGCCAAATCCCTATCGCTCCTACGGCTACTATGGCTACAGCGCGCCGCGCTACGGCTATTACGGCGGGCCGTACCGTCACTACCGGCACAGCTACTACGGCCCTCGTTTTTACGGCGGCTGGCGATAGCTGAAATTTGATGTGATGGTCGGGGCGGCGGGATCTTATCGGCAGTCAGGTGAAGCGCTCGGGAAACGCTGACTTGCGCGATAGGACCGACTGCCCCGTCATCCGGTGTCGCGTGTTCACGCAAGACGCTACGTTTCGCCCAAGTCTGTAACCAACCGTCTCCCCATGGATGTTTTGCACGGAGACGGTTGCTTTTCTTTTCTAAGTCATTGAAAAGAAAAGCAGGCGGGCGTGGCGAAATTGGTAGACGCAACGGACTTAAAATCCGTAGGGCCATAAGGCCTGTACCGGTTCGATTCCGGTCGCCCGCACCATTGCCCGCGCTGTCCTGCAATCACCCTCGGATTTGCGCGCCGGCGACACGGTGGGGACCAAAATTGCCGGGGTTTTGTGACTTGTCGCTTGCTCGGGATCAGCGCATCGCGAAGGCAAGCAGGAACGTGACCTGCGCGGCGTAGTAAAGCACCCAGACCGCGAACCGCATCGGCGGCTTGCGCGGGGATGTCGCGGGCTCCACGAATTTCTCCCACGCCAGGATTGCATCCGAGGCCACGAACATCATCGCGCCGGCGATCAGCAGCGATCGTTCGGTGGCAAGTGCCGTCAGCCCCATCAGCACCAACGCCGTGCAATAGACCATCACCGGCAGGCGTAATTCGTCCGAGACGTGTCGCAAGATGATCCGAAGCAGAGCCAGGCTGATCGCGATCAAGCCCACCGCCGGCAGAACAAGCGGCATGGATAAAAGCACCGCCGGGCTTTGCCCAATGCTGGCGAACAGCACGATGTAGGCCACGTGCGCGACGAGGAAGCTGACCAGTCCGCTAATAAAGGCTTTTTCACCGTCCCGTGACAGGAACAGATCGCCGAGGGCGCTCAGAGCCAATCCCGCGACAAGCAACACGGGGCCGCCCATGCGCCAGGCGATGAGTGCAAGGAGGGAGGTCGATAGCGTTTTAGCGAGGGAGAGCCACCACGAGGTTCCTCGTCCCAGCATGAGCAAATAGAGAACCGCGGCGACCGCCGATATCAGCAGCGCGATGTTATCGACATTTCCGACGCTACCGGGAAAAGGCATCATGGCCGGGTGCTATCCTGCTTGCGATGCGACAATGCTTTGCCGGCGTCGTTCGTGTCGTCGACCTCAGTTCGTGCTCTTGTCGGAGTTGCGCTGGGCCTGTTCGAAGAACGCCTTCTCCTCGGCGGTCGCGTCCAGCAACTGATCGTCCTGATCGTAGACGTCGTCCCTGAAATGAACGACGCCATCGCGGGTCATCCATCCGGTGAGATAGATCCACGCCACCGGCACCTTCTTCGCCAGCGCGATGCTCTGGCGTTCGCCGGAGGCGATCGCAAAGTCGATTTTGGCGCGATCCCATCCGGGAGTGTCCTGCAACAGCCATGCCGCCAGATCGCGAACCTGATCGACGCGGACGCAGCCGTGAGAGTCGAAGCGGTAATCGCGGCTCAGCAGACTGCGCTGATTGGTGTCATGCATGTAGACGGCATAGGCGTTAGGCATGTTGATCTTCAGTTCGCCCAGCGCGTTCCACGATCCGGGATCCTGGCGCACGACGACGCCCGGTGCCTTGTCGGCATTCCAGTTCACCGTGGCCGGATCGACGACGGCATCGTGCTCGTCGTAAAGCTGCATGTGCATCCGGCTGAGGTAAGTCGGATCCTTGCGCATGTGGTTGGCGATTTCGTTCTTCGTGATCGAGGCGGGCACCGTCCAGCGCGGGTTGAGATTGATGTCGGTGATCTCCGCCGAAACCGTCGGCGACGGCTTCTCCGTCTTGCCGACGACGACACGATAGCGATGGACGACCTTGTCGTTCTCCACCGCCTCGACATAGGCGGCCGGAATGTTGACGGCGACGAACCGCGTCCCGAAGCCGAAGCCGATCGCGGAGGTGCGCAGCAACGAGGCTTCGAGTTGCTTGCGGCGTTCCTCGACGGGGACGTTGAGCGCGGCCATGGTTTTCGGACCGACCGTTCCGGTCTGCGGAAGCCCGTGGCGTGTCTGGAAACGCTTGATGGCCGCGACCATCTCGGCGTCGAATGCGCCCGATGCCTGATCGGCGGCGAGGTCGCCGCCGGCGATCAATCGTTGGCGCAGCAGGGTGTCGTTCGCGCCGGCCGTGCCTACCGCGAATTTCGCGTCCGTTGGAATCTTCGGCCACCCGCCGCGCGCGGCGATGGCGGCATATTTCTGGATCGCCTCCTTGAGGCGTCCGGCCGTGCCCTGATCGAAGGTCGGCTCAATCGATCCGGGCAGGTTGCTCGTCGTTTTGGTCGCGGGCGTCGGAGCGATGGCCTGCGGCGCGGGCTTTTCCTTGGCGGTTTGCGTTGGCGTTGCCGGCTTCGGCGCGGGGGGCTCGCCATATGACGGCCCGGTCCCGGCTAATACGGCGGCTGCAAGTACGAAAAGCGCGCGTTTCATGGTCAATCCCGCTCGCGAAGGGTTCCCTACGCTAAAGCAGGATCGTCAACCAACGGTTAACCATATGAGGCCGGGGTGCTCTCAGCCTTTCGGTGCGAAGGGCGGCCCGTTCGGCTTGATCCGGATGCCGGGGCGCAATCGCGTCCATGGCAGCGACGCGGTATCTGCCGGCATCGCGCCGGGCGCGGCGCAGATCAGCAGCGTCTCGGCGATCGGCTGAAAATCGGCGCGGAAGTGCACCGAGCTTTTGTTGACGAGGATTGCCTGTTCGGTCGGTTCGATCCCGACATAGCGATACATCGCCTGATCGGCGAGTTGCGCCTTGTGCGACGACACCACGACGCGGACGTCGTCGATACGCAGGCAGGCGGACGGGCCCATGTCCATGTCGCGTCCGCCGTAGTAAGGGCCGGGCGCGTTGAACCGGCCGTCCGACAGCTTCTCGACGACGAACGTGGCCTCATACGGCGCATCGCCGGGAATGCCGGACTTGCCCCCGAGCGCAAGCGTCACGGTCGCGCCTTCGCCGGCCTCGTGCGCCGCTTTCGCAGACGCGGGGTCGTAGATCGCGCCGGTCGCGGCGCGGGTTGCCTTGTTGCGCACCAGCGCGCGCAGCATGCCGGTGGTGTCGGAATCGCCGCCGGCGCCGGGATTGTCCTGCGTGTCGGCGATCACGATCGGTTTTCGCGCGGTCTTCGCCAACTGCATCGCGTGTTGTACGCCTTCGTCGGGCGCATAAATCTTGCCGTCGAAATCATCCTCGTGACCGATCACCAGTTGCGCGACGGCATCGGCCGCCGCATCGGCATCCGCTTGCGTGCGGCCATAGGCGAACACGGTGGGGCCGCAGCCGGGGAAATCGGCGGCGGGAAAGCCCGGCGCGAACGATAGCGTCGGCACCGCGTCGTTCTCCAGCGCCGCGAGCTTGTCGTAGATGCCTTTGGTCGGTTGATCGAAGGTGCATTGCCAACTGATCGGGATCAGGAACGGCAACTGGCGAAATGCTTTCGCGAAACGCTGCTTGCTTTGCAGCAGCAGCGCGAGATGTTTCGCCGAGGCGCGGCCGGTGTCGGCCATGTCGACATGCGGATAGGTGCGATAGGCGATCAGCGCGTCGGCATGCTGCACCATTTCCGGCGTGACGTTGGCGTGCAGGTCGAGGCTCACCACCAGCGGCAAATCCTTGCCGATCACCTTTCGCACGCGCGCCAGCAGTTCGCCTTCGCCGTCGTCGAGATGTTCGGTGACCATGGCGCCATGCAGATCGAGATAGACCGCGTCGAGCGCGCCGGTATTGGCGATGCCGTCGACCATTTCCCTGGCGACACGCTCATAGGCATCCTTCGTCACATGTGCGCAGGGACTGGCGCCGCAGGCAATGGTCGGGATCAACTCCCAGCCGCGCGCGACCGCATCATCGACGAAACCGGCGAGGCCGACATTGATGCCGCGCATCACTTTCAGCACGTCGGAGCCGTGGGTCATCGCCGGCCAGCCGCCGCCATGAACGAAATCGGCATAGGTTGCCTTGGTGGGCGCGAAGGTGTTGGTCTCGTGCAGAAAGCCGCCGACGGCGATACGGGTCATGAAGTCATTCCGATGAAGTGTCGTTATTCGACAACGTTAGTCGCGTCATCGCGAGGAGCGCAAGCGACGAAACGTCATACTCAGCGTCGTCCCCGCGAAGGCGGGGACCCATACGCCGTGTCGTTTGTGATGCGGAAAGCGATTGTGGTCTGTGATAGGCACCCCATCAATTGCACCGCCAGGGGTTATAGGTCCCCGCCTTCGCGGGGACGACGGGTCTTTATGTTGCGAATCCGCACACAAAACGACTTTCCGGTCAGGCACTCAGGATAACAACTTCATTTGAAGTTCAACTCGCTCCAGACGTGGCCATGGCGCTTTCTGCATTCACCGGCCGGAAATTCGCAAAATCCCAGTGGCGGCCGGGGGCGGCTTCGAGCAACTGCTTGGTGTAGGCCTGTTGCGGATTGGTGAGAATTTCGCCGGCGGGACCTTGTTCGACGACGCGGCCGTGCTGCATCACCACCACGTCGTCGCAGATTTGGGCGGCGACGCGCAGGTCGTGGGTGATGAACAGCAGCGCGATGCCGAGCCGCTGTTGAATCTCGTCGAGCAGGTCGAGGACCTGCGCCTGCACCGAGACGTCGAGCGCGGAGACGGCTTCATCCGCCACTAGCACGTCGGGATCGAGCGCCAGCGCGCGGGCAATCGCGATGCGCTGGCGCTGACCGCCGGAGAATTGGTGCGGATAGCGCGAGATGGCATCGGCCGGCAGGTCGACCAGTTCGAGCAACTCGCCGGCACGCTTGATCGCTTCGGCATGCGGCACGCCGTAGTTGACGGGACCTTCGGCAATGGTTTCACCGACGGTGACGCGCGGGTTGAGCGAGCGGTAGGGGTCCTGAAACACGATCTGAATGCGCTTGCGATGCGGCCGCAACGCGGGACGCGATAAGGTCGAGATATCCTGACCGGCGAGGCGGACTTCGCCCGAGGTCGGATCGATCAGCCGCACGATGCAACGCGCCACCGTGGATTTGCCCGAGCCGCTTTCGCCGACGATGCCGAGGGTGCGGCCCTTGCGCAGCGTCAGTGTCACGTTCTGCGCGGCGGCAACCTCGCGCGCGGCGCCGAACGTCGAGCGCTGGCGATAGACTTTGCCGAGGCTTTCGGTCTCCAGCACGATCGGTTCGCTGGAGGCGGGACGTGCCGCGCGCGGGATCAGGCTCGGCACCGATGACAGCAGGTTACGGGTGTATTCCATGGTCGGCGCGCGCAGCACGGCGTCGAGCGCGCCGGTTTCCACCACTTTACCCTTGCGCATCACTACGACGCGGTCGGCGATTTCCGCCACGACGCCCATGTCATGGGTGATGAACAGCACGGCGGTGCCGTGATCGCGTTGCAGGTCGCGGATCAACGCCAGGATCTGCTTCTGCGTGGTGACGTCCAGCGCGGTGGTCGGCTCGTCGGCGATCAGAAGTTTCGGTTCGAGCACCAGCGCCATCGCGATCATGATGCGCTGGCGCTGCCCGCCGGAAAGTTGGTGCGGATACGATTTGAAGATGCGCGCGACGTCCGGCAGTCGCACCTGTTCCATCATCGCGAGTATGCGTTCGCGCCGCGTGCGGGCATCCAGATTGGTGTGAGCGCGCAGAACTTCGTCGATCTGCTTGCCGACCGGCACCACCGGGTTGAGCGCGGTCATCGGCTCCTGAAAGATCATCGCCATGGTGGTGGCGCGCAACTGCCGCAGCCGGCGGTCGCTGGCGGAAAGAATGTCTTCGCCGGCCAGCGTGATCTTGCCGCGCGTCGGCACCAGCACTTTCTTCGGCAGCAGGCCCATGACGGTCAGCGACGTCACCGACTTGCCGGAGCCGCTTTCGCCGACCACGCACAGCGTTTCGCCTTGCCGCACTTGCATCGAGACGCCGTCGATGATGCGATGCGCGTCAGCCTTCTTGCCGATCGAGATGGCGAGATCGTTGACGTCGAGAACGACGGGAGCGGAGGAGGTCGCGGTGGTGTTGGCGGTCATGGGTGAGCCTCGCGCTGTTTCATGCGCGGGTCGAGAGCGTCGCGCGCGGCATCGCCAATCAGATTGACCGAGAGAATGGTGATCGACAGCAAAAGGCCGGGCCAGAAGATCAGCGAGGGCTTGATCTGGAAGAAGGCGCGACCCTCGGCCATGATATTGCCCCAGGTCGGAATTTCCGGACTGATGCCGCAACCGAGGAACGACAGGATCGCCTCGGTGAGGATGGCGGAGGCGCAGACGTAAGTGCCTTGCACGATCAGCGGCGCGACGGTGTTCGGCACCAGGTGACGCCACATGATCTTCGGCAGGCTGGTGCCGACCGAGATTGCGGCCTCGACGTAAGGTTCTTCGCGCGCCGACAGTACCACCGAGCGCACCAGTCGCGCCACGCGCGGCACTTCCGGAATGGTGATGGCGATCAGCACCGTCATCAGGCTCGCGCCCGACAGCGACACCACCGCAATCGCCAGCAGGATTCCGGGGATTGCCATTAAGCCGTCCATGACGCGCATCATCACGGCATCGACCCATTTGAAGAAGCCGGAGACAAGCCCGATCAGGAGGCCGATCGCGACGCTGAATACCGCGGAGCCAAGCCCGATCAGCAGCGAAATGCGGCCGCCATAGATGATGCGCGAAAGCACGTCGCGGCCGAAAGCGTCGGTGCCGAGCGGATACTCCGCGCTCGCCGGCTTCAGCCGCTGCGCCGGCGCCAGCAGTTGCGGATCGTGCGGCGAAAGCAGCGGCGCGAAGATCGCCATCAGTACAATGATGACGAGACAGATGACCGCGATGGCGATGATCGGATTCGCGCGCAACAGATTGCGGCCAAGCCGGCGCGGCGTGATCCGGAGCGAGGGGTCTGGCAGAGCATCGACAGCCATCAGTAACGAATCCTCGGATCGAGCAGGGTGTAGGAGAGATCGATCAGCAGATTGACCCCGACATAGATGCCGCTGGTCAACAGGATCATCGCTTGAATGACGGGGTAGTCGCGCGCCAGCACCGCATCGACGGTGAGGCGGCCGATGCCCGGCAGGTTGAACACCGTCTCGGTGACGACGACACCGGAGATCAAGAGCGCGAAGCCGGTACCGATCACGGTAATCACCGGCACCGCCGCGTTGCGCAGCGCGTGCCGTAGCAACACGCCGTGTTCGGCGATGCCCTTGGCGCGCGCGGTGCGGATATAATCCTCGTCGAGCACGTCGAGCATTGCAGCGCGGGTCATGCGCGCGATCAGCGCGATATAGATGAACGACAGCGTCAGCGTCGGCAGGGCGATGCGTTCGAAGAACGGGCCGAAGCCGCGCGCGAAGCTGCGATAGCCTTGCACCGGCAGCCAGCGCAGGTCGATGGCGAACACCTGAATCAGCACATAGCCGATCACGAACACCGGCACCGAGAAGCCGATCACCGACAGCGCCATCACGAAGCGATCGATCCAGGTGCCGTGCTTCCACGCCGCGATCACGCCGAGCGGCACCGCGACGATGACGGTGAAGATGATGGTCGCGACCGCAATGCTGATGGTCGGCTCGATGCGATTGCCGATCATGGTGATGACCGGCACGTTGGAAATCAGCGAGACGCCGAAGTCGCCGTGCAACAGCTTGCCGATCCAGGTGAAGAATTGGGTGTAGAGCGGCTCGTTCAAGCCGAGCGAGGTGCGGATGCGGTCGAGCTGTTCCGGCGTCGCGTTATCGCCTGCGAGGATGGCGGCGGGATCGCCCGGCGTCAGCCGCAGCAGCAGGAACACGAACAGCGCCACCACGCCCATCACAGGGATGGCGGCGAGGATTCGGCGGATCAGGTATCCCAGCATTCGTCCCTACCTCGTCGCACGCCCTGAAATGACATCCATGATGACCGTGACGGCCGGGATGTTGTCAACAATCTCGTTCCCCGTTTCACCCGGCGCGGGCATATCCACCCGGAAATCCAGCGCCGGTTGCTTCATGTCAGTTCGATAAGCCAATTCCATGCCATCGAATATTTCGCGAGCAGGGAATTGCCGCCGTCTTATTCCAGCGTTGCCAGCAAGCCTGCCATCAGGCGGCCGCGCTCGGCAAGGCTGTCCACCTCGATATGTTCGTTGAGCGTGTGGACGCCGCCGCCGCGCACGCCGAGGCCGTCGAGCGAGGGGATGCCCATGGCGCCGGTGAAGTTGGCGTCGGAGCCGCCGCCGACGCTACCGTGCGGCAATTTCATGCCCATTTGTTCGGCAACGCCGCGCGCTTTCTCATAAAGCGCCATGGTTCCGGCATCCGGCTCCCATACCGGGCGGGTGACGCCGCGCGTTACCGTGAAGGTGACATCATCGTGGGTTCCCGACAACGCCAGCATGCGTTCGACGCCGCGGTCGAGATCGCTTTGCCGTTTGGCCATGCTGAGCGCTTCACCGGTTGCGGTGGTGGCAACGCAGTTCACCCACTGTCCGCCGTGAACGACGCCGACGCTGAAGGTGCAGTCGGGGCCGGTCATCGCGTCGATGGCAAGGATCTGTCGCGCCATCTCGCGGATCGCGGAGCGGCCGGATGAGAGTGTCGCGCCGGCATGGCTCGGACGACCGGTGGCTTCGAGATTGAAGCGCGCGATGGCATAGCGGCCGGTAACGACGCCGTTGTCGTCGCGGCCGGGTTCCGGCACCAGCACGTATTTGTTGCGCGCGGCTTCCGCCTCGACGACATCGCGGACGCTCGGCGTGCCGACTTCTTCATCGGGGGTCAGCAGGAACGTGATCGGCAGCGGCGTGGTGAAGGCGGCGCGCTGCAATTGGCGGATGGCTTCGAGCGAGAGATAGTTGCCACCCTTCATGTCGTAGACGCCGGGGCCGTAACACTTGTTGCCCTCGCGCCGCCACGGCAGCTTCTCCAGTGTGCCTATCGGATGCACGGTGTCGAGATGGCCGGCGATCAGGATGCCGGGCTCGCCCTGCTTCGGATGCGGGAAGCGGGCGCGAACGCAATCGCCAAAACCCATCCGTCCCGGAATGCGCTCGATGGTCGCGCCCGCGAGCGCCATCTCGCGCGCGGCGAGATCGAGCATGCGATTGACGGCGGCGCGATCCCACGTCGGACTTTCGCACTCGACCCACTGACGCAGGCCCTGCAACATGGTTTCGGTATCGAACGGGAGGTTGGCGGGATTCATGGCGTTCCAGATGCCTTCTTCTTTTGGTGATCCGACTTCAACGCGCGTGATGTGATGCGGTCATTGACGAATGTTGAAGCGGGAGGATCACGAACAATGGAGGTTTCCAGCGAGGTTCGAAATTTGATACGCGCGTCACGACATGGAGCGGAGAATCCAACCCTTCGATGGAGCGAATAGTGAACCGTCACTAATCCAGGAAAACACCGAACGTCATTACGCGCGGTCATAATGGAGACTTCAACGGAAATTGCCAGCGTAACGTTGCAAGTGATCGCTTTTCTCAGGCCGTTTTGCGTGTGCGGCTGCGAACCGCAGCGCCTTGTGCGGATGCGAAGCGGACACCGATTGACGCCCGACGAACTTGATGCAAGTCTTGCGCGCAATAAAACCACGTGAGTGATCGGGAGCGACGCTGCTGTCGTCGCTTCCGATGCCATTAAAAGCAATCAGCGCGATTCATCATCAGAAAATTGCGTTCAAGTCGGGAGAGATCGAATGTTGCACGTCACGCCTCCGAGAATGTCCACGAAAGTGGGGAAATTGAGCATGGCATTGAAGGCGGCGTTGCCGGCCTTCCTGCTTGCGACGGCGCTGGGTTCGCCCGCGCTGGCGCAAACCAAAACCATCCGCGCGGTGATGCATTCCGACCTGCGCGTGCTCGATCCCGGATTGACCACCGCCTATATCACCCGCGACCACGGTTACATGGTCTACGACACGCTGCTGGCGATGGATGAGCATTTCAAGATCCAGCCGCAGATGGCGAGCTACAAGGTCTCCGACGACAAACTCACCTACACCTTCACCTTGCGCGACGGTTTGAAGTGGCATGACGGCACGCCGGTCACCGCCGAGGATTGCGTCGCCTCGCTGAAGCGTTGGGGTAAGGCCGACGGCATGGGCCAGAAGCTGATGGACTTCACCGCCAGCATCGAAGCGCCGGACGCCAAGACCATCGTGTTGAAGCTGAAGGAGCCCTACGGCCTGGTGCTGGAGTCGATCGGCAAGCCGTCGTCGCTGGTGCCGTTCATGATGCCGAAGCGGCTCGCTGAAACGCCGGCCGGCAAGGCCATTCCGGAGCAGATCGGTTCGGGCCCGTTCAAGTTCGTGCAGGGCGAATTCCAGCCCGGCGTGAAGGCCGTGTACGAAAAGAACAAGGACTACGTGCCGCGTTCGGAGCCGCCAAGCTGGACCGCCGGTGGCAAGGTGGTGAAGGTCGATCGCGTCGAATGGATCACCATGCCGGACGCGCAGACGGTGGTGAACGCGATCCAGTCCGGCGATATCGATTTCTCCGAAACGCCGTCCTACGACCTGCTGCCGATTCTTGAAGGCGATAAGGATCTTGTCATCCACACGCTGAGCCCGCTGGGCTTCCAGACGCTCGGCCGGATGAATTTTCTCTATCCGCCGTTCGACAATCCGAAGATCCGCCGCGCGGCCTTCCTGGCGGCCAGCCAGAAGCCGGTACTCGACGCGCTGATCGGCAATCCGAAGTACTACAAGGTTTGCGGCGCCGTGTTCGGCTGCGGCACGCCGCTGGCGAGTGACGTCGGTGCCGAGACCTTGATCAAGGGCAACGGCATGGAGGAGGCGAAGAAGCTCCTCAAGGAATCCGGTTATGACGGCACGCCGGTTGTCGTCATGGCGCCCGGCGACGTCGGACAGTTGAAGGCGCAGCCGATCGTGTTCGCACAGTTCCTGCGTGATGCCGGCTTCAAGGTCGATCTTCAGGCCACTGACTGGCAGACGGTTGTGACGCGACGCGCCAGCCAGAAGTCGCCGAAGGAAGGCGGCTGGAACATGTTCTTCACCAACTGGGCCGGCCCGGACATCATGAACCCGGTCGCCAACGTTTCGACCAACGGCAAGGGCAAGAACGGCGGCTGGTTCGGCTGGCCGGACGATCCCACCATCGAGAAGCTGCGCGACCAGTTTGCCCGCTCGACCTCGGCCGATGAGCAGAAGAAGCTTGCGGCTGAAATCCAGAAGCGGGTCTATGACGAAGTGATCTACATCCCGCTCGGACAGTTCGAGCAGCCGAGCGTCTGGCGCAAGTCGCTCAAGGGCGTGCTCGACGGTCCCGCGACCCCGGTGTTCTGGAACATCGAGAAGACCGGCGACTGATCGATCCGATGAACGCTGACAATATTCGACGGCGGCCGATCCCATCGGCCGCCGTTTTGTTTGGAGTGTTGCTTTTGAAGCCTGCGGCTCAGGCTGCCCATGTATTCAGCGCGTTCTCGATATGTAGTTTGTGGAATCAAATACTCTCAGCGTCGTCCTCGCGCAGGCGGGGACCCAGACTCCGTGTCGCCTATGATGTGAGTGGCGGTCGTAATTATTGAGGATCAGTCCCGCTAACTATCACCGCCAGGGGTTATGGGTCCCCGCCTACGCGGGGACGACGATCTTTATGTTGCAAGTTTGCGCGCAAAACGAATGCTCGATTAGATTCGCTGGAGCTTCACTCATCACCGCTCAAAAAATGCCCGATCGCCGCCAGCGGGCGGATGCCGTCGCAGACGATCTTGGTGATCGCCAGCATCGGCACTGCGAGGATGGCGCCGGGGACGCCCCACATCCAGAACCAGAAGATCAGCGAGATGATCACCAGCACGGGATTGAGCGTGAAGCGCCGCGCCAGCAGCATCGGCGTGACGATCTCGCCTTCGATCACATGAATGCCGAGATAGAGTGCCGCCGGCATCATCGCCATCCATAACGGATCGAGCACCAGCAAACCCGCCAGCAGGAAGATACCGACGCCGAACAGCGGTCCCATGATCGGCACGAAGTTGAGGAAGAAGGCGACGACACCCCACAGGATCGGATCGCCGAGGCCCACCATCCACATCGCAAGCCCGGTCGCCACGCCCACCGCCGCGTTCATGACGGTGATGGTGACGAGGTAGATCGAGATGTTTTCCTCGACCTGTTGCGACAGTTCGACCGCCTGCCGCTTGCCCTTGAAGCTCGGCAGGATCTCCACCGTGCGCTTGAGGAAGGTATTGCCGGAGACCAGCAGGAAAAACAGGATCAGGATCGTCTCGAAGAAGCTGCTGGCGAAATGCGTGGTGCCGGTGAACAGGATCGTTGCGATCGCCGAGCCCGAAGGGCCGTTGCCGGCGTGGGGGGCGCCGCCGCCGGACATGAAGCCATCGATCTGTTGCAGGAATATCTGTAGCGTCGCCACCGGCTGGCTGAGAACTTTCAGCCGCTCCTGCAGGCGCGGGATGCCGTCGGGCAGCTTCGTCGCCCATTCGGTCGCGGGGCCGGAGACCGCCGCGCCGATGGCGACGATCGCGCCGAAAAAGATCAGGATCAGGATGAGCGCTGCCAGCGCGCGCGGCAGGCGAATGGTTTCCAATGCGCGCATGCCGGGCTGAAACAAGAGGTTGAGCACCAGCGCCAGCACGATCGGCAGCACGATGGGGGCGGCGAAATAAGCGACCGCCAGCACCGCGATCAACAGCAGCGCCGCCAGCATGACCGTAATGGGATCGGACGGCAGATCGATGGTATCGTCGGCGGCGCCGGTGGTGGTCTTGGCGAGGGTGGCTTCCGTGCTTTCCAGCGACCCGTCCCGCGCATATTCCTCTTTGATGGTGGCGGTGACGGTCTCTTCGGTGGCCATCGGTGACCTGACGTCGGTTTAAGGAAAAGGGTTGTCGGCGCGAAATCAATAAAGCAGTTCGCGGTCTTAACGCCGGAAGGCGAGGGCCGGTTCCAGAGCTCCGGCGGCCGGAGCTTTGGCGGCCCGTCCGGCTTTGCCGCCGACGCGGCTTAAAATCGCTCTAAACAACCGCGCGCGGTCAAAAGGCGCACTTGACCCTCGAAGCGCCGGTTGAAACAAGCGACGCATGACCATCGACCTCCACGAGTCCGGCGCGGTTCGGCTGCTCGGAAATGCCCGGCGCGGCTTTTCCGGCACTGTTCATGCCCTGAAGGGCGGCAATGCCGAGTCCAGCCTGAACGCGGCCGAGCTCGAAAGCCGGCTGATCGAATTGGGATTCGTCGAAGGCGCGCGCGTCGAGGTGTTGCACGAGGGCCTGATCGGGCGCGATCCGATCGCGGTTCGGGTCGAGAACATCACGGTCGCCGTGCGCCGGCGGGAGGCAATGGCCGTCGTCGTCATCTGACGGCGTCCGCGGATCGCCATGGAAGCTGCACTCTATAACATCGTCCTGGTCGGGACGCCGAACAGCGGCAAGACTTCGCTGTTCAATGCGCTAACCGGCAGCCGGCAGAAGGTCGCCAATTACCCCGGCGTCACCGTCGAGCGCAAGCAGGGCTTCTTCGTCACCCCGCGCGGCCGGCAGGTGTCGCTGATCGACCTGCCGGGGACGTACTCGCTGCGCGGTCGCAGCCCGGACGAGGAGATCACCCGCGACGTGGTGCTGGGCCGCGCCAAGGGCGAAACCCTGCCGGAACTGGTGCTGTGCGTCGCCGACGCCACCAACCTGCGGCTGGCGATCCGGCTGGTGCTGGAGATGAAGCACACCGGCCGACCGATGGTGCTGGCGCTCAATATGTTCGACATCGCCAAGCGGCGCGGCGTCACCGTCGACGTTCCGGCCTTGTCGGCCGCGCTCGGCATCCCGGTGGTGACCTCGATCGCGGTGCGCAAGGGCGGCACCGACGAACTGCTGCAACTGACCGATACCATCGCCGCCGAAGCCACGCAGGCCGCGCGCGAGAACGACTGGCGGCCGCACAGCGTCGCCGAACTGCGCGCCACCCAGCGCGAGGCGGATCGCATCATCAAGGACACCGTCAGCCTGCCGGCGCGGCCGGACACCTGGACGGCGCGGGTCGATTCCGTCGTGCTGCATCCGGTGTTCGGGCTGGTGATCCTTGCTGCGATCCTGTTCGTGATGTTCCAGGCGGTGTTCGCCTGGGCGCAGCCGGTGATGGAATTGATCGCCGGCGGCTTCGAGTTGCTCGGGCAATGGGTGCAGGCGACGTTGCCTTCGGGCCTGCTGCAAAGCTTCATCCAGAACGGCGTGATCTCTGGCGTCGGCAGCGTCATCGTGTTCCTGCCGCAGATCATTATCATCTTCCTGTTTATCCTGCTGTTGGAAGACTTCGGCTACATGGCGCGCGCGGCGTTCCTGATGGATCGCATCATGGGCGGCGCGGGATTGCATGGCCGCGCCTTCATTCCGCTGCTGTCGAGTTTCGCCTGCGCCATTCCCGGCATCATGGCGACGCGCGTGATCGACAATCGCCGCGATCGGCTGACGACCATACTGATCGCACCGCTGATGACATGCTCGGCGCGCATTCCGGTTTATACGCTGATCATCTCCGCCTTCATTCCCGCAAAGCAGGTGTGGGGCTGGATCAACTTGCAGGGCCTGGTGATGTTCGGGCTCTACGTCACCGGCATCACCAGTGCGATGGCGGTGTCGGCGCTGATCAAATTCTTCATGTGGCGCGACGATGCGCCGGCCCCGTTCATGCTGGAATTGCCGGACTATAAACTGCCGCGGCTCAAGAGCATCGCCATCGGCATCTACACCCGCGCGATGATGTTCCTGCAACGTGCCGGTACCACCATTTTCGCCATGATGGTGCTGATCTGGTTCCTAGCATCGTTCCCGCAGCCGCCGGCGGGCGCAACCGATCCCGGCATCGATTACAGCCTCGCCGCCATCATCGGCCGCTTCATCGAGCCGGTGCTGGCGCCGCTTGGTTTCAACTGGCAGATCGCGGTGGCATTGATCCCCGGCATGGCCGCGCGCGAGGTGGCGGTGGCGGCATTGGGTACGGTCTATTCCATCGAAGGCGGCAAGGAAGCGGCCGAGCAGATCGGTCAGGTGCTCGCGACCAAGTGGAGCCTCGCCACCGCGTTGTCGCTATTGGCGTGGTACATCTTTGCGCCGCAATGCGCGTCCACGCTTGCCGTCATCAAGCGCGAGACCGGCGGCTGGCGCTGGATGTGGATAACGTTCTTCTACATGTTGGCGTTGGCCTATGTCGCGAGCCTCATCACCTACAATATAGCGCGTTCGTTCGGATTCGGCTGATTGTTAGCGGTTCCGCGGGGTTGAAGAATCGTTGTCCGCTGGGTCATATCCGCTTCCCCCGAGGGACCGTTTCATCGTCGTCTCTCGGTCGATTGTGAAGTGAGGGACGCGTGACGAATTCCATCTATCGCCGGATTGCGGACGAACTCAGCGTTCGCGAACAGCAGGTTCAGGCCGCCGTTGAATTGCTCGACGGCGGCGCCACCGTGCCGTTCGTCGCGCGCTACCGCAAGGAAGCCACCGGCGCGCTCGACGACGCGCAGTTGCGCACGCTGGAAGAGCGGCTGACGTACCTGCGCGAGATGGAAGACCGCCGCACCGTCATCCTCAATTCGATCCGCGAGCAGGGCAAGCTCGACGACGCGCTGGAATCGGCGATCATGGCGGCCGACAGCAAGGGCCGCCTCGAAGACATCTATCTGCCGTTCAAGCCGAAGCGCCGCACCAAAGCCGAGATCGCGCGCGAAGCGGGGCTCGGACCCTTGGCCGAACAATTGCTGACGCAACCTGAGAACGATCCGCAGGCCGCCGCCGCGCCGTTCGTCAATGCCGAGAAGCAGGTGGCCGATGCCGCCGCCGCGCTCGACGGCGCGCGCGCCATTCTGGTCGAGCGTTTCGCCGAAGACGCCGACCTGATCGGCTCGTTGCGCGAACAGCTCTGGGGCAACGGCGTGCTGACGTCGAAGATGCGCGACGGCAAAAAGGAAGCCGGCGCGAAGTTCAGCGATTACTTCGATTTCAGCGAGCCGCTGACGAAACTGCCGTCGCATCGCATCCTTGCGCTGTTTCGCGGCGAGAAGGAGGAAGTGCTGGACCTGCACATCGCGCCGGAAAATCCGGCGGCGGCTGCATCGGCCGGCACCACCGCGCCCAATCCTTACGAACTGCGCATCATGCATCGCTTCGCTATCGCGGATCGCGGCCGCCCCGGCGATCGCTGGCTGATCGACACCGTGCGCTGGGCGTGGCGCACCAAGATTCAGATTCATCTCAACATCGACATGCGGCTGAAGCTGTGGACGGCGGCGGAAGACGAGGGTGTGCGCGTGTTCGCCTCCAATCTGCGCGATCTGCTGCTCGCCGCGCCCGCCGGCACGCGTGCCACGATGGGGCTCGATCCCGGCTATCGTACCGGCGTCAAGGTCGCGGTGGTGGACGCCACCGGCAAGGTGGTGGCGACGACCGCGATCTTCCCGCACGAGCCGCAGCGGCGTTGGGATGAATCGCTTGCCGTCCTCGGCAAGCTCGCGAAAGCGCACAATGTCGAACTGATCGCCATCGGCAACGGCACCGCCTCGCGCGAAACCGACAAGCTCGCGACCGAACTGGTGAAGCTCTTGCCCGACCTCAAGATGTCGAAGATCGTGGTGTCGGAAGCCGGCGCGTCGGTCTATTCGGCGTCGGCGTTTGCGTCCGAGGAATTGCCCGAGCTCGACGTCACGCTGCGCGGTGCGGTGTCGATCGCGCGACGCTTGCAGGACCCGCTGGCGGAACTGGTGAAGATCGACCCGAAGTCGATCGGCGTCGGGCAATACCAGCACGACCTCGGCGAGGCAAAACTGTCGCGTTCGCTCGACGCGGTGGTGGAAGATTGCGTTAACGCCGTCGGCGTCGATGCCAACACCGCCTCCGCGCCGCTGCTTGCGCGCGTCTCCGGCATCGGCACGGGGCTGGCGCAAAGCATCGTGCAGTATCGCGATGCCAACGGGCCGTTCAAGTCACGCAAGGCGCTGAAGGACGTGCCGCGTCTCGGGCCGAAAGCGTTCGAGCAATGCGCGGGCTTTTTGCGCATCCCGAACGGTGACGATCCGCTTGATGCGTCCGGCGTGCATCCGGAATCCTATCCGGTGGTGCGGCGGATTCTCGAAGCGACCAAGAGCGACATCAAGGCGATCATCGGCAACGCCGTCGCGCTGCGCCAGCTCAAGCCGCAGAATTTCGTCGACGGCACCTTTGGTCTGCCGACGGTGACCGACATTCTGCGCGAGCTGGAAAAGCCCGGCCGCGATCCGCGTCCCGCGTTCAAGGCGGCTGAGTTCAAGGAAGGCGTCGAGACCATCAACGATCTCAAGCCGGGTATGATCCTCGAAGGCGCAGTCACCAACGTCGCCGCGTTCGGCGCGTTCGTCGATATCGGCGTACATCAGGACGGGCTGGTGCACGTCTCCGCGATGTCGAAGACCTTCATCAAGGACCCGCGCGAGGTGGTGAAGCCGGGCGACATCGTGCGCGTGAAGGTGCTCGACGTCGACAAGCCGCGCAAGCGCATCGCGCTGACCTTGCGGCTCGATGACGAGATCGGCAAACAGGATCGCGCCGGCGCGTCCGGTACGCGCAACGATACAGGCTCGCGCGGGCAGGGGCCGCGCCGCGATGCGCCACGCCGCGAGCAACAATCCGCATCGAGTGGCGGCGGCGCGTTGGCCGAGGCGCTACGCCGCGCGGCGGAGAAGAACGCGGGCAACGGCAAGTCGCGGTAGGCTCGCCGTCGTCCCCGCGCAGGCGGGGACCCAGACTCCCTGTCTCCGTCGTGGTGCAGAGCGTGCGATGCCAAAACAACTGGCGTTTCTCGCTTCACAACCGCTGCGGCGTCTGGGTCCCCGCCTGCGCGGGGACGACGATTTCGTGTTGCAAATCTGCGTGCAAAACAAAATCTCAGTCAGACGCTCAGGACGCCGCCGTCGTCATCCCGCCGTCGTGCCGTTGGTATCGAGCCCGCGGCGAACCAGCGAATCCCAGCCGTCCTCCGCGGTTTCGGCGAATTCGAACAGCTTCAAATCCTCCGCCGCGATCATGCCTTCCTCGACCAAAGCGTCGAAATTGACGATCTTGCGCCAGTAACTCTCGCGAAATAGCACGATCGGGGTAGGGCGCGCTTTCCGCGTCTGTTGCAAAGTCAGCACCTCGAACAACTCATCCATGGTGCCGAAGCCGCCGGGAAACACGGCGAGCGCGTTGGCGCGCATCGCCAGATGCATCTTGCGCATCGCGAAGTAATGGAAGCGGAAGTACAGTTCCGGCGTGATGTAGGGGTTCGGCACCTGCTCGTGCGGCAGCGTAATGTTGAAGCCGATGGTCGGCGCGCCGGCGTCGTGTGCGCCGCGATTGGCCGCCTCCATGATGCCGGGGCCGCCGCCGGTGGCGATGACATTGTCGCGCCAGCGGTTCTTCGGCGCGAACGAGCCGCCGCGCCGGGAGGCGATCTGCGCGAACTCGCGCGCGATCTGATAAAGCTCAGCCTGCTTGCGCATCGCCTCGGCGCGGGCGCGCTCGGCGTCGTTGCTCGCCGCCTTCGCCGCGGCGTCGGCCTGTTCCGGCGAAGCGATGCGCGCGCTGCCGAACACGATGATGGTGGAGCGGATGCCCCAATCGCGCAGTTCGAGTTCCGGCTTGGAATATTCGAGCGCGAAGCGGATCGAACGCATCTCGTCGCGCAGCAGGAATTCAGTATCCTCGACCGCTAGCAGCGAACTGCGGGAGACTGGCGGGTTGGCGGGTTCGTTCATCTTGGCTGGTCCGTTGTTCGGCCGCGGCCCGTTGACCATATCCGGCATGGGCCGCTCCACAGAAGCGTCGCAAAGCTGCGAAAGACGTCGTATGAGGAGGGCGCGATGGCGGGCCCGGCTCGGGATCGTGCCTTTCCGGATAAGTTGAAAATGCCGCTAGATCAATCGCATAGATTTACCGTCGCGCCGATGATGGACTGGACTGACCGGCATTGCCGCGTCTTTCACCGGCGGCTGACGCGGCGTGCGCGGCTTTATACCGAGATGGTGACGACCGGGGCCGTGATCCATGGCGACCGCGCGCGTCTGCTTGGATTCGATCCCAGCGAGCATCCGGTGGCGTTGCAGCTTGGCGGGTCGAATGCCGCCGATCTCGCGACCGCCGCCAGGATCGGCGAGGATTTCGGCTACGACGAGATCAACCTCAATGTCGGCTGTCCGTCGGATCGGGTGAAGGAGGGCCGCTTCGGCGCCTGCCTGATGGCGGAGCCGGATCTGGTCGCGGACGGCGTCGCGGCAATGAAGCGCGCGGTGCAAATTCCGGTGACGGTGAAGTGCCGTATCGGCATCGACGATCAAGACCCGGAGGTGGCGCTCGATCGGCTGGCGCATGCGGTGGTGGCGGCCGGCGCGGACATGCTGATCGTGCACGCGCGCAAGGCGTGGCTGAATGGATTGTCGCCGAAGGAAAATCGCGACATTCCGCCGCTCGATTACGATCGCGTCTATCGTTTGAAGGCTGCGATGCCGCAAGTGCCCATCGTCATCAACGGCGGTATCGGCAGCATTGAAGACGCAAAACGGCATCTCGATCATGTCGACGGCGTCATGCTCGGCCGCGCCGCCTATCAGGAGCCGTGGCGGTTGTTGGTGGTGGATCGCGACATCTTCGGCAAGGTGCCGCCGCATGACGACATGATAGCCGCACTGGAAGCGATGATGCCGTATATCGCCGAGCAACTGGCGCGCGGCACGCGGCTCCACGCCATCACGCGCCACTTCGTCGGTGCGTTCCACGGCATTCCCGGCGCGCGCGCGTTTCGCCGTCATCTGTCGGTGCATGGTGTGAAATCGGATGCGGGTGTGGATGTGCTGCGCGATGCGTTGGCGTTGGTGCGGACGCGAGCGACGGCGTCGGCGGCTGCGTAGGCCTATCGACGCGAGAGGTCGATGCATTGCCTGCCCGTCATTGCGGGCGAGGCGAAGCAATCCAGAAAGCCGCAAGAAAGAACTGGATTGCTTCGCTTCGCTCGCAATGACGAAGTAAACTACGGATACCCGCGCAGCATCAGGCGGTCGGCGCGGACTTCCCAGCTTTCGAGCCGGTCGAGGAAACTCATGCCGAGCAGGTTGGTTTTCATCTGCCCGCGCGGCACCACCAGCGCCGGGATCGAATGCTCGACGAGGCGGCCGACGGCGAGGCGGTCGAGGGTCAGGCGCGCGGCCTTGGTGTTGCCCCCGACGGTTTCCAGCGGGACGTTGTAGTCGAGCAATTCCAGCGGCAGGCCCGCGGCCTTGGCGGTCTCGTAGGTCAGCACCACCGAGGTCGCGCCGGTGTCGATCACCATCGGCACCTTGACGCCGTTGATCTTGGCATCGAGCTTGAACTCGCCGCCGTTGCCGCGCGGAATCTGCTGGATGCGGGCATGCGCGGCTGTGCGGTGCTGGATCATCTCCGTCACCGAGGTGCGGGCGGTGGTGATCTTCGCGGGATCGCCATAAGCGAGCACGGCGCAGGCGGTGGCGATGAACAGGATGAGCAGGACGCGGATCATGATCCACCTGCCATCGGACTGTTTTGGATCAGGTCGCCTTGGATCAGGTCGCCTTGGCACCGCCCTTGGCCGCCGGTTTTGGTGGCTGCAATCCGGCGTTTGCCATGCGCGCCGGAAGCTCCGCCATGATCGTCAGCCGCTCGCCGGACTCCATGCGGCCCCACCGCGCGATCTCCGGCAATGTGCGACCGCAGCCGAAACACAGGCGGCTTTTGGGGTCGATCATGCAGACGGCGATACACGGGCTTTCTGTGCTCATACTTGATAGTGATGCGTATTCGCGCGCTGGCGCAAGCGCGCAATCTACAATCCTGTCCCCGCATTCATGATGGGTGAACGGCGCAGCCGACGTGCCGTGGCTGCAACGGGCTCGGCTCCGCTGAAGTCGTCCGGCTGCAACGCCGGCGCTTCCTCGACCATCGGCGCCAGCGCCGACATCACGCGCTCGGGCGGCAGCGTGATCAGGACTTCGGTGCCGATCCGCAGCTTCGACTTGAGCGAGAAGGTGCCGCCATGCATGTCGATCAGGCTTTTCGCGATCGGCAGGCCGAGGCCGGCACCCTGTTCGGCGGACTTGATCGAGTTCGAGCCCTGTCCGAACGAGGCGAGCACGATCGGGATTTCATCCTCGGCGATGCCGGAGCCGTTGTCCTTGACGCTGAGATACTGCCCGCCGGACGCAGTCCAGCCGGCCTTGAGCCAGATCTCGCCGCCCTGCGGGGTGAACTTGATGGCGTTCGACAACAGATTCAGCACCACCTGCCGGATCGCGCGCTCGTCACCCCAGACGCGCGGCATGCCTTGCTCGAAAATCTCGTGGATGGTGATGCCGCGGCTCGAGGCGCGCAGCTTTAGCAGGTGGTGGCAATCGCCGACGATGTGCACCAGCGAGATCGCTTCCTCGTTAAGTTCGTAGCGGCCGGCTTCGATCCGCGACAGGTCGAGGATTTCGTTGATCAGGTTGAGGAGGTGGACGCCGGAATTGTGGATGTCGGCGGAGTAGTCCTTATAGGCGGCCACCGCGTGCGCGCCGAAAATCTCGCTCTTCATCACTTCGGAAAATCCGAGAATGGCGTTGAGCGGGGTGCGCAGTTCGTGGCTCATCTGCGCGAGGAAGCGCGACTTGGCGACGTTGGCGGATTCGGCGCGATGCCGCGCTTCGTCGGAGATCGCCTTGGCCTGTTCGAGTTCGCCGATCAGCGCGTCCTTCTCGGCGCGGGCTTCCAGCGTTGCCAACGTGGTCGAATGCAGCCGGTGCGCCAGCAACGCGAAATAGGCTTCGGCGGCGATGGCGAGCAGGGCCAGAATATAGGCCTCCAGCGTGCCGCGCATGACGAAGGTGATGGCGATGGCCGCCGTCACCGGCGCGGTCGCTGCGAACGCCGCGATCGGCAGGCTCGATGCCAGCATGCTCGACACGGCGACGATCAGCAGCATCATGAACATCATGACAGTGCCGGAAACCAGGTCGTACCCCGCCGGATGCACCAGGATCGTCGTCCAGCACAGGCCGTACACCAGATCGAGCAGGATGAAGCGAATCCGCCACTTGCGGGTGCTGTTGGCGGAAGGAGGTTCGCTGAGATACTTCGTGCCGGTGTGAACGATGATGCCGTGGATCAGCAGCGTGCCGACGGTCCATGCAGCGGCGAACACCGGTTGCACCATGACGCCGAACAGCACGCCGGTGGCGAACACCAGCATCATCACGACGTAAGAGGCGGACTGCCGGGTCTGAGCGTATTGCCGCAGCAATTCGCGGTCGAACGCCGGGCGCGTGCCGCTGGTCGAGGTCAGGCGGTCTCTCGCCTCGCGCACCCGTTGCGCGGCCACGCGGCGATTGCGCGCCGGGGGCACAACCGGTTCCTCAGCCGGGAGCTGAACAACCTCGGGCTGTTCGACGGACGAATTCATTACGCAATACTGATCCTGCGCGCACGAGCGCGGTGCATTTTCTTCTTCTTAATCTCTGACGCCAAATCATTAAGAGCAGCCTTAAACGCCGAGATAATCTTCTTAATGAAATCTTAAAATGCGAGGGCCGGCACAGGTGGCCGGCCCCATTAAATCGCTGATTATACAGGGGCTTGGCGCTGGTTGCTCAGCGTTCCAGCAAAGCCAGCAGACTGGACGTATCCCAGCGACGGCCGCCCATTTTTTCGACTTGCGAATAGAACTGGTCGACCAGCGCCGTCGCCGGCAGGCTGGCGCCGTTGCGGCGGGCCTCGCCGAGGCAGATCGAGAGGTCCTTGCGCATCCATTCGACGGCGAAGCCGTGGTCGTATTTGCCCTCGTTCATGGTCTTGTAGCGGTTCTCCATCTGCCAGGATTGCGCCGCGCCCTTGGAGATGGTGGCGATGACGGCCTCGACGTCGAGCCCGGCCTTCTTGGCGAAGTGAATGCCTTCGGACAACCCCTGTACCAGCCCCGCGATGCAGATCTGGTTGACCATCTTGGTGAGTTGCCCCGAGCCGGCGGGGCCGAGCAACTTGCACATCCGCGCGTAGGCGGCGATCACCGGTTCGGCGCGACCATACGCCGCTTCGCTGCCGCCGCACATTACGGTGAGGACGCCATTCTCGGCGCCGGCCTGTCCGCCCGACACCGGAGCGTCGACGAAATGGAAGCCGGCGGCGGTGGCTGCCTTGTCGAGTTCGCGGGCAACTTCGGCGGAGGCGGTGGTGTGATCGACGAAAATCGCATCCTTCTTCATGCCGGCGAAGGCGCCGTCGGCCCCGATGGTCACCGCGCGCAGGTCGTTGTCGTTGCCGACGCAGGCCATCACGAAATCCTGACCCTCGGCGGCGGCCTTCGGGGTGGGGGCGGCGCGTCCGCCGAATTTGTCGGTCCAGGCCTTCGCGGTCGCAGCCGTGCGGTTGTAGACGGTCACCTCGTGCTGACCCTTCTTCACGAGATGCCCCGCCATGGGGAAGCCCATGACGCCGAGACCGATGAAAGCGACTTTAGCCATGATGGAAACCTTGGGTGTTTGCCGGCATTTGCTTGAGAAGTGCCGTGTTGTTTGACGATGGAGAGGGCGCGGACACGGCCCGGACCGAGTGAGAGTTGCAGCATAGTCCGTCAGGCCCGCAGAGCAACGCCCGCCCCGGAAAATCGCTTTCGCGATGCCGCATCGGTGCGCGTCAGGCGAGACGCGGCGAGGGCGTATTGAGGGTCGAATGCGACGCCTCGCGACAAAGGAACCATTGCGCCGGGGTATGGCTATTGCTCTATAGGGCCCGGGAAAATTCGCCAGCCGATCGGTTTGACGCGGCGCAAGGACGAGCGCGCCGCTCCGGATTATTGCCGGATGATCGGCGGGCGCGAGGAGAGAAAAATTGAGTGTCACCGAACGGCAAATTCGCGATGTCCTGTCCAATGTCCTGTCGCCCGACGGCGTCCCGCTGACGCAAGCCAAGGTGCTGTCGGAGATCGCCATCAACGACGGCAAGGCGTATTTTTCCATCAACGTCGACGCCGCCAACGCGGCCGCGTGGGGTGACGTGCGGGCCAAGGCCGAAGCTGCCGTGCGCGGCATGCCCGGCGTGACCAGCGCGATGGTGGTTTTGACAGCCGAGCGTAAGCCGACGGCAGCGGCGGGCGCCGCGCCCGCGCCGTATCGCCGCGTGTCGGGGGCAGGGGGCGGCCTGCCGCCGGCCTCCGCCCATCGGCCGACGCCGCATGCGGCGTCGGGTTCGCCGATGGCGAAGCAGGCGCCGGTCCCCGGCATCGCCGCGATCGTCGCGGTGGCGTCGGGCAAAGGCGGCGTGGGCAAGTCCACCACGTCGCTCAATCTCGCATTGGGCCTGCGCGATCTCGGTCTGCGGGTCGGGCTGATGGATGCCGACATCTACGGCCCCTCGGTGCCGCGGCTCACCGCCATTCACGACAAGCCGGTGGTGAACGAGCACAAGAAGATGATCCCGATCGAACGCTTCGGACTGTCGATCATGTCGATCGGCTTCCTGGTCGAGGAAGAGACCGCGATGATCTGGCGTGGCCCGATGGTGATGTCGGCGATCACCCAGATGTTGCGCGAGGTGGCGTGGGGCAAGCTCGATGTGCTCGTCGTCGACATGCCGCCGGGCACCGGCGACGCGCAATTGACGCTGGCGCAGAACGTTCCGCTCAAGGGCGCGGTGATCGTGTCGACGCCCCAGGATCTGGCGCTGATCGATGCGCGGCGCGGGCTGGCGATGTTCAAGAAGGTGAACGTGCCCGTGCTCGGCATCGTCGAGAACATGAGTTACTTCCAGTGTCCCGAATGCGGCACGCGGTCGGATATCTTCGGCCACGGCGGCGCGCGGCACGAAGCGGAGCGGCTCGGCGTGCCGTTCCTCGGCGAGGTGCCGCTGCACATGTCGATTCGCGAGACCTCGGATGCCGGCACGCCCGTGGTGGTCAGCGAGCCGAACGGCCCGCACGCGGCGATTTACCGCGCCATTGCGACGCAGGTGCGCGATCAACTCAAGGATGTGCTGGCGATGGCCGCGGATTGAAGCGGCGCTCCCGCATCGCGCCGCCGAACAACGCATGAGACTTTCGTTGAATTTCCCCGACAACGGGTCGGGATGCGTTTCTGCTATGCATGTTCCGTGTTACAGAGCATGCCAGCGCGTCCCCTTTGGTCGCCTTCCAATCGCCGTTGTGGTCACCCCGTCGGCGTCAGAAACGCAAGCGAAACGCAAGCAAGGAGAAGCTGAATGAAGCGTCGTGATTTTCTCAAAGTGTCTGCCGCCGGCGCCGCGGTGACCGCTGTGGCCTCGCCGGCCATCGCCCAGTCGTCGCCGGAATTGAAATGGCGCATGACCTCGAGCTTCCCCAAGTCGCTCGACACCATCTATGGCGGCGGCGAACAGTTTGTGAAGCAAGTCGCCGAAATGACCGACAACAAGTTTCAAATTCAGCTCTTCCAGGCTGGCGAAATCGTCCCCGGCTTGCAGGCATTCGACGCGACCGCCAACGGCACCGTCGAGATGAGCCACACGGTTTCCTATTACTACGTCGGCAAGGATCCGACCTTCGCGATCTTCGCGTCGGTGCCGTTCGGCCTCAACACCCGCATGCAGAACTCCTGGCTGTATCAGGGCGGCGGCAACGAACTCGCCGATGAGTTTTTCAAGCAGTACAAGGTTGTCGCCATTCCGTGCGGCAACACCGGCACCCAGATGGGCGGCTGGTTCCGCAAGGAAATCAAGACCGTTGCGGACCTGTCGGGCCTGAAGATGCGCATCGGCGGCATTGCCGGTCAGGTGTTGCAGAAGGTCGGCGTTGTGCCGCAGCAGCTCGCCGGCGGCGACATCTATCCGTCGCTGGAAAAGGGCACCATCGACGCGGCCGAGTGGGTCGGCCCCTATGACGATGAAAAGCTCGGCTTCCAGAAGGTCGCCAAGTTCTACTACTACCCCGGCTGGTGGGAAGGTGGCCCGACGGTCCACGCCTTCTGCAACGAGGAGAAGTGGAATTCTCTGCCGAAGCACTATCAGGCTGTGATCCGCAACGCTGCCGCTAACACCACGCTGTGGATGCCGGCGCGTTACGACATGCAGAACCCGAAGGCGCTGAAGCAACTGGTCGCCAGCGGCACCCAACTCCGTCCGTTCTCCACCGAGATCATGGAAGCCTGCCTCAAGGCGACCAACGAGTTGTGGGCGGACATCTCCTCGAAGAACCCGACCTTCAAGAAGGTGATCGACGCGATGCAGGCCTATCGCGGCGACGAATACCTGTGGTGGCAGGTCGCCGAATACACCAACGACAGCTTCATGATCCGCTCGCGTACGCGCAACTGATCCGAGGTTTTCCCGCCGGAGGCTTGGGTCCAAGCCTCCAGCGTGAAGCTATTACAAACGAAGCCCGGCTTTCCGCCCAGGAAGGCCGGGCTTTTTTGCGCACCCTTTGCAATCGGGATGGATTTGCGCACGGGTTCGCGTCAATCTGGTCGAACCGTCCCGCCAAGAGGACGATCACAATCAATCATTTTCCAACTGGGAGGATTCAGAATGAAGCGACGTGACTTTCTGAAGGTGACCGGTATTGCTGCGGCAAGCACGACGGTCGCAGTCCCGGCCATTGCGCAGTCAATGCCGGAATTGAAATGGCGGATGCCGACGAGCTGGCCGAAGTCCCTCGATACGCTTTATGGCGGTGCCGAGATCATGGCCAAGGTGGTCGCCGAGGCAACCGACAACAAGTTTCAAATTCAGACATTTGCCGGCGGCGAAATCGTGCCCGGCCTCCAGGTGCTCGACGCCGTGCAGAGCGGCACCTGCGAGATCGGTCACACCGCGTCCTACTACTATTTCGGCAAGGACCCCACATTCGCGCTCGGTTCGAACGTCGCGTTCGGGCCGAACATGCGCATCAACCAGGCCTGGTACATGCTCGGCGGTGGCCGCGACCTGTTGAACGCCTTCTATAAGAACTACAACTGCGTCTCGCTGTTGGCCGGCAATACCGGATGCCAAATGGGCGGCTGGTTCCGCAAGGAGATCAAGTCGGTCAACGATCTGCAGGGATTGAAGATGCGGATCGGCGGCTTCGCCGGTCGCGTCATGCAGAAGGTTGGCGTGGTGCCGCAGCAGATCGCCGGCGGCGACATCTACCCGTCGCTCGAGAAAGGCACGATCGACGCCGCCGAATGGGTCGGCCCTTACGATGACGAAAAGCTCGGCTTCTACAAGGTCGCGCCGCATTACTACTATCCCGGCTGGTGGGAAAGCGGGCCGATGTTGCTGAGCTTCATCAATCTCGACAAGTGGAACGCCTTGCCCAAATCCTATCAGGCGATTCTCGAGCACGCCGGTCACTACGCCAACAACTGGATGATGGCGAAATACGACAGGGAAAATCCGCAGGCGCTGCGCAAGTTGCTGGGGCACGGCACCAAGTTGCATGCTTTCCCGCAGCCGGTCATGGAAGCCTGCTTCAAGGCCGCGAAGGAGTTGCACGCGGAGGTGTCAAAGTCGAACGCCAACTTCAAGAAGGTCTACGAGTCGATGACCGATTTCTCCAACAATGGTTACCAGTGGTTCCAGGTTGCCGAAGTTGCCAACGACTCCTTTCTCGCACGCCATTCGAGCGGTTGAACGGAACGGAACAAGGCGGGATCGTCATGACGAAATGACGATCCCGTCTAAAGTAAAAAAAAGCCCGGAGAGCGACCTCCGGGCTTTTCATTTTGCCTGACGGCGTCACTGGATTTTCGGTGGACCGAAATCGAGCGGCGGAAGTTCGATCTGCGGCACTTCGATCTTCACCTTGTTGAGATCGATAGTCGACGCCGCGCCCTTGTAGTGCATGACCATCGAGGGGAACAGGATCACCAGCAGCACCATCACCACCTGGATCACGACGAACGGTACCGCGCCCCAGTAAATCTGTCCGGTGGTGACCGGCTCCATGCGTTTCTTGGTGACGCGATCGACGTAGCTTTCCTTCGGTGCGACCGAGCGCAGGTAGAACAGCGCGAAGCCGAACGGCGGATGCATGAACGAGGTCTGCATATTGACGCCGAGGATGACGCCGAACCAGATCAGGTCGATGCCAAGCTTCTCCGCTGCCGGCCCGAGCAGCGGAATGATGATGAAGGCGAGTTCGAAGAAGTCGAGGAAGAACGCCAGGATGAAGACGAAGACGTTGACGAAGATGAGGAAGCCGAACTGGCCGCCGGGCAGCGAGGTCAGCAAGTGCTCGACCCAGACGTGGCCGTTGACGCCGTAGAACGTCAGCGAGAACACGCGGGCGCCGACCAGGATGAAGATCACGAAGGCCGACAGTTTCGCGGTGGACTGCACCGCCTGACGGATCAAGTCCCATGACAGGCGCTTCTTCGCCGCGCCGAGCAAGAGCGCACCGGTCGCGCCCATCGCGCCGCCTTCGGTCGGCGTCGCGACGCCGATGAAGATGGTGCCGAGCACCAGGAAGATCAGGAACAGCGGCGGCACCATCACGAAGGTGGTCTGCTGCGCCATCCGCGACAGGAAGCGGACGCCGAACAGGCGATGGACGATCCAGTTCAACACCGCGACGGCGAATGCGAAGACGATGCCGTACATCATGCTGATGACGACGAAGTCGGCGCCATGGGTGTCCGAATGCCGCATCATGAACCAGGCGAACGCAACGCTGACGACGGTGAGAACGCCGAGCGAGGCCAACCCGCGACTGCCGCTGTCTTCACGGAAGCCGATGGCTTCGGCCGGCAGGCCCGGCGTGTACTTGGGAAATAGCAGCGAGACGAGGAGAATATAGGCCGCATACAAGCCGGTCAGCACCAGGCCCGGAATGAACGCGCCCTCGTACATGTCGCCCACCGAGCGGCCGAGCTGGTCGGCCATCACGATCAGCACCAGCGAGGGCGGGATGATCTGCGCCAAGGTGCCCGACGCCGCGATCACGCCGGTGGCGACGCGGCGGTCGTAGCCGTAGCGCAGCATGATCGGCAGCGAGATCAGGCCCATCGAGATCACCGAGGCCGCGACGACGCCGGTGGTCGCGGCAAGCAGCGCGCCGACGAAGATCACCGCGTAGGCGAGGCCGCCGCGCACCGTGCCGAACAATTGGCCGACGGTGTCGAGCAGGTCCTCCGCCATGCCGGATCGCTCCAGCACCAATCCCATGAATGTAAAGAATGGAATGGCCAGCAGCGTGTCGTTATTCATCACCCCGTAGACGCGTTCCGGCAAGGCTTGCAGGAAGTTGGGATGGAATTGGCCGAGTTCGATGCCGATGAAGGCGAACAGCAGGCCGACGGCGCCGAGCGAGAAGGCCACCGGATAGCCCAGCAGCAGAAACACGACGAGCGCCACGAACATGATCGGCGCCATGTTCTCGATCAGAAAAGCAATCATGGAGTCCCCCGAGCCGTCACCGGCTCCCTCAATCTTTCTTGATGGCTTCGACCAGATGCTCGACTTCGGCCTCTAAGCTCGACGGCTGCGCCTCGTAAGGATCCGGGATCAGCCCCCGCATCACCGCGATGCGCTTGATCAGTTCGGAAATGCCCTGAAACAGCAGCAGCGTGAATCCGATCATCAGGAGCGACTTCGCCGGCCATTGCGGCAGCCCGCCCGCATTGCCCGATTGCTCGTTGATCTCCCACGACCGGATGAAGAACGGCACGCTGGTCAGGATCATCACGATGCACAGCGGGATCAGGAAGAAGGTGTGACCGATGACGTCGATGGTGTCGCGGACCTTCTTCGGCCAGAAGCTGTTGACGATATCGATCCGGATATGTTCGTTGTTGAGCAGCGTCCACGGCGCGCAGAGCAGGAAGACGATTCCGAACAGCACCCACTGCAATTCCAGCCAGGCGTTCGACGATTCGTCGAGCAGCTTGCGGACGGTGGCGTTGGCGCTCGAGATCAGGACGGCGACGAGGATCAGCCACGACAAATGGCGGCCGATCCACGAATTGATCGCGTCGATCCCCTGACTGAGTTTCAGGAGCGATTGCACGGATGGTCTCCCCGATTTCAACTTCCGCCATCCCGTCGGCATCTTGGGGCCGGGCGCTTATTATTCGAGCGGCTTGAAGTGGCTGCACCATTTCAGCGCGATACGCCGCCGTCAATTGGAAGTTTGACGATGGGGCGGGACAATCGTGGGAGTGCCCACGGAGTGGGCATTGGAGGGACCTTATCCCCCGGTCACGCTCATGTGGCGGCTGACGCTCGGGCGGTTGTGGCGGCGGTCGATGACGAAGTCATGGCCCTTCGGCTTGAGGCCGATGGCGCGGTCGATCGCCTGGCTGAGAAGCTCGTTATCGGGCGAGGCCCGCAGCGGCCGGCGCAGGTCGGAGGCGTCCTCGTGGCCGAGGCAGGTATGGATGGTGCCGGTGCAGGTGACGCGGACACGATTGCAGGATTCGCAGAAGTTGTGGGTCATCGGCGTGATGAAGCCGATCTTGCCGCCGGTCTCGCTCACCTTGACGTAGCGGGCAGGGCCGCCGGTGGAATCGTCGAGGTCGATGAGGGTGTAGCGGGTTGCCAGCCGGCTGCGCAGTAGCGATAGCGGCAGGTATTGGTCGATGCGGCCGGTACCGATGTCGCCCATCGGCATCACCTCGATCAGCGTCAGGGTCATGCCCTTGCCGTGGGCCCATTCCATCAGAGCCGGAATCTCGTCTTCGTTGACGTTCTTCAGCGCCACTGCGTTGATCTTCACCGCGAGGCCAGCGGCGCGCGCCGCCTCGATACCGGCCAGCACCTTGTCGATATCGCCCCAGCGGGTGATGGCCTTGAAACGGGCCGGGTCGAGCGTATCCAGCGAGACGTTGATGCGGCGGACGCCACAGTCGCGCAGTTCGTTGGCGAAGCGGGCGAGTTGCGAGCCGTTGGTGGTCAGCGTCAGTTCGTCGAGCGCGCCGCTATCCAGATGGCGCGACAGCGAACGGACCAGCGACATCACGTTGCGACGAACCAGAGGCTCGCCGCCGGTCAGTCGCAGCTTGCGCACGCCCTTTTCGATGAAGACCGAGCACAGCCGGTCGAGTTCCTCGAGTGTCAGCAGATCGGCCTTCGGCAGGAAGGTCATGTCCTCGGACATGCAATAGAAGCAGCGCAGGTCGCAGCGGTCGGTCACCGAGACGCGCAGATAGGTGATGGTCCGGCCGAATGGGTCGGTCATCGTTCCCGGATGATTGGCTAAAGGCCCTGACATCGCGCGACACCTGCCTCAGGCATGAATCCCCCAGGATTCCTCAGGGGGCGATTTTCAGCCCCGCATTATTCTCGTTCTAAATCTAGGGGCGATCAGCCGGCTCCGCAATCTATCCCATTGTCGCGGTCGGCGTCCGCTCAGCGGGTCGGCTGGGCGGGAGCAGGCGTCGTTTGCGGAGCGGGGAACGCAGAGGCGGCGGGCGCGGGGGCCGCTGCGGCGGCTTTCGGCGCCGCCTTGGGAGCCGCACGCTTGCGCGGCTTCCGCCGCACCGGCCGCTTCGGCGGTTCGGCTTGCAGTTCGCCGACAACCGGGGTCGGATCGAAGGTGGTCGCTGGTTGCGAGGTGAAATAGTCGCCGGGATGATGGGTCACCTGCACCGGCACGGTGAGCGGTTGATAGTTCGGCAGCGTGAAGGCGATGCTGAAGCTCTCGGCGTTCTCCGGCACCGCCAATGCGCAGGGCGTCTTGCAGCTTGGCCCGAGCGAACTGGTGGCGTCGGCGCCCGGCGGCACCGAATCGACCTGAAGCTGGACGGTCTTCGGCGTCGGCTTGAAGGAATCCATAGACAAGCCCGAACAGCCCGCCAAGCCGAAGCTGGCGACCGCGATAACGATCACACTGCGCATCATCCACCCGTTCTCTTGCGGCACCCAGCCACAGACCCCGCGCGAACAATAGGAGGGTGCGAAGCGGCGCGCAATATGCCGCCGGCAGCAGTCCATCAGGCTGTGAAATGATATAGATACGAATAAAATCAGTATCTTATTTGAAATATCTAATCTTTTACAGGAATCTTCAGTAGGCTTTCGACGGCGTCCGAAAGCTCGCTCATGTGGTCGATCAGCCGATCCGGCTTGAGGTCCGCGATCGGGACCTCGGTGTAGCCGAAAGAGACGCCGATCACCGGAACGCCGGCGCGCCTCGCCACCCCGACGTCGGTTCCGGCGTCGCCGACCATGATGGTGGAGGTGATCGTCCCGCCGGCTTTCGCAACCGTCTGGCGCAGGATGATCGGGTCCGGCTTGGAGACGCCGAACGTGTCCGCGCCGCAGATTGCCGCGAACCGGGGCGTCAGCCCGAGCCGGTCCAGCAGCCGGCGCGACAGCCATTCCAGCTTGTTGGTGCAGACCGCCAGCCGATAGCCACGCCCGGCGAGGTCGTCGAGCGCTGCTTCCAGCCCCTCGAAGGGGCGGGATTCGTCGGCGATGTGATCGGCGTAATAGGCGATAAAATCCTCGGTCAGCTTCGTCATTTCCGCCGGCGTCACCTGCCGGTTCTCGACTTCCAGACCGCGTTCGAGCAGCCGCCGGGCACCGGCCCCGATCAGATTGCGCGCGGAATCAAGCGGCAGCGGCGACATCTTCTCGCGCACGAGAATGTGGTTGAGAGCGCCGATGAGGTCCGGAGCGGTATCGACCAGGGTGCCATCGAGATCGAAGGCAATGACGGGTGCATTTTTCATGTGCGATCGCTAACCGGCGGACCCGGCCGTTGCAAGGCCGATCGATCGTCACGTTCCTCGGCCGCGCCGAAATTGTTCTCAAGGCTGGGTAACGGGTCACGGAACCGGCATTTGGCCTGTTCAGGAACCCCGGCCGACGCTAGATAGAAGCGCAATTTCCGGCGAAGCCTCGACCCGCTGGCGCGCCGTTTCGGAGTGGGCACGACGATGAATCTCGATGACCGGAAGCGACAGGCGGCTGCGCGTGCGCTGGAAGACGTCCGCGACGGCATGAAGCTCGGGCTCGGTACCGGCTCGACCGCGAAGCATTTCGTCGACCTTCTCGGCGAGCGGGTGCGGGGTGGCCTCAAGGTAATCGGCGTTCCGACCTCGGAAGCGACCCGCATCCAGGCCGAACAGTGCGGCGTCCCGCTAACGACCCTGGACGACATCGATCACCTCGATCTCACGGTGGACGGCGCGGATGAGGTCGATCCCGCGCTCGACCTGATCAAGGGCGGCGGCGGCGCGTTGCTCCGGGAAAAAATCGTGGCAGCGGCGTCGGACCGGATGATCGTGATCGCCGACGATACAAAGTGGGTCGAGCGGCTCGGCCGCTTCCCGCTGCCGATCGAAGTCATTCCGTTCGGGCTCGCGGCCACCCGGCGCGGCATCGAGAAAGCCATGACGGCCTGCGGCGTGGCGGGCGAGTTGCGCGTCCGGCAGGCCGCCGCCGGCCATGCTTTCGTCACCGATGGCGGCCACTGGATCATCGATGCCCACCTCGGTGCCATTCCGGACGCCCCGCGTCTGGCCGGATCGCTGGCATCGATCCCGGGCGTCGTCGAGCATGGTTTGTTTGTCGGCCTTGCCAGTACGGTGGTGCTGGCCGGAGCCAATGGAATTCGCGTCGTCGAACGGCGCTAGGTCGAATTGGAAATCAAGGAGTTCACATGAAGTATCTCAGCCAGATGTTGATCGCCGGCGGCCTCGCTGTCGGGTTTGCGTTGTCGGGCGCCGCCGCGCAGGCGCAGACGGCCGCGCCAGCGGCAAAGCAGGAACTCAAACCGGTGTCGCCGTCGGCGATGGCAGCCGCCAAGGAATTGCTTGCTCTGAAGAACGCGCAGGCGATGTATGCCAACGCCATCCCGGGCATCGTTCAGCGCACCAAGGCCAATCTGTTGCAGAACAACCTCAACTATCAGAAGGATCTGGATGAGGTCGCGCTTGTCATCGCCAAGGAGTTCGCCGGCCGCGAATCCGAAGTCGCCGACCAGATGGCGAAGATCTACGCCAACTTCTTCACCGAGCAGGAGCTGAAGGATCTGGTGACCTTCTACAAGACTCCGCTTGGGCACAAGCTGCTGACGGAAGAACCGCATGCCATCGGCGCCAGCGTGGGCTTCATGAATCAGTGGGGCCAGCAGATGATTGAGAAAGTCGGCGAACAATTTCGCGACCAGATGAAGAAGCGCAACAAGCCCATTATGTAACCGGAGCCGGGTGTCACCGGAACGGGATCAGGAAACGGCGATGGCGGATTTCGACACGGATCTGTTTGTTATAGGCGGCGGCTCGGGCGGCGTACGCGCCGCGCGGATCGCGGCCGGCCATGGCGCCCGCGTCATGATCGCCGAAGAGTATCGGATGGGCGGCACCTGCGTCATTCGCGGGTGCGTGCCGAAGAAGCTGTTCGCCTACGCCTCGCATTTCAGCCACGACTTTGCGGATGCGGCCGGTTTCGGCTGGACCGTTCCGCCCGCGACCTTCGACTGGGCGACCTTGATCGCCAACAAGGATAAGGAGATCGCGCGGCTCGAGGCGGCGTACACCTCAAACGTCGAGAAGTCCGGCGCGCAGGTGATCAGGTCGCGCGCGGTGTTCGAGGACCCGCATACGCTGGTGTTGGACGACGGCAAGAAGGTCCGCGCGAAATACATTCTGATCGCCACCGGCGGCGCGCCGAACCACGGCAAGATGATCCCCGGCATCGAACATGTGATTTCGTCCAACGAGGCGTTTCATCTGCCCGCGTTGCCGAAGCGCATCGTGATCCAGGGCGGCGGCTATATTGCGCTCGAATTCGCCTGCATCTTCGCCGGGCTCGGCTCCGACGTGACGGTGATCTATCGCGGCGACAACATTTTGCGCGGCTTCGATGATGACGTCCGCGCCCACGTCCGCGCCGAGATGGAGAAGGACGGCATCACCGTCCTCACCGGCTGCACGGTGGACAGGATCGAGAAGCACGGCGACGAGTATACCTCGCATCTGTCGAACGGCTCCAGTATCGCCTCCGACAAGGTGATGTTTGCCATCGGCCGCCATCCCAACGTCGCCAATCTCGGGCTGGAGAAGGCGGGCGTCGCCATCAACCCGAAGAACGGCGGCATCGCCGTCAACGAATTCTCGCAAAGCTCGGTGCCGAATATCTATGCGGTCGGCGACGTCACCCATCGCTTCAACCTGACGCCGGTGGCGATCCGCGAGGGTCATGCCTTCGCCGACACCGTGTTCGGCAAGCGCGAGGTGAAAGTCGATCACGCCGATATCCCGACGGCGGTGTTCACGCAGCCGCAGGTCGGCACCGTCGGCCTGACGGAAGAGCAGGCGCGGGCGCAGTTCGCCACCGTCGATGTCTACAAGACCACGTTCCGCCCGTTGAAGGCGACGCTGTCGGGTAGCCAGTCCCGCGTGCTGATGAAGCTGGTGGTGGACGGCGCGAGCGACCGCGTTCTCGGCTGTCACATCGTCGGACCGGAAGCCGCCGAACTCGTTCAGGTGATCGCCATCGCGGTGAAGATGAAGGCCACCAAAGCCGACTTCGACGCCACCATGGCGCTGCACCCGACCTCGGCCGAAGAACTGGTGACCATGCGCACCCGCACCGCCCGCTACGTGCGCGAGGCGGCGGAGTAGGGCACCGCCGCGCGAGCGAATTGCGCTTGCAACACGAAGACCGTCATACTCCGCGAAGGTGGAGTATCCAGTATTCAATGTCGATTCGAGTTTTCGCTGCGTTTGCCGTGGTTACTGGATCGTCCGCCTCCGCGGACGATGACCACGTTTGTTGGAACCGGCTACTCGATCACACCCAGCCAATCGGCCGCATTGCGCCATAGCGTGCCGCGATGTTCGCGGCGAAAGAAGCCCATGTGGCCGATGCTCTTCACGCCGGCATCGCTCGGCGCGATCGACACCACCTCGGGCGTCGTCGCGGTGAAGCCGGAGCACAACAACTCCACCGCCGGACGTGGCGCCCAGGTATCGTCGGTGAAGGCGAGCGCGCGCAGCGGCGCCTTGTAGTTGGCGAAGTTCGGCAGCGCTGTGAGCGTCGCATCGCCCAACAAATAGCGTTCGTTCATGACCCAGCGCGTCCATTCGAGGAATACGCCCTTGGGCAAATCCTGACCGAGCATCATGCGGCCCGGCAGATAGCCTGCGACTCGCGCCACCGGCCTACCGAGATAGTTCATGAACAGGTAGACGCGATAGCGCTCGGGCGACGGCATCAGCTTCCAGTAGGCGGCCTGTGCCGACACGAACAGCGCACGTGTCACCTCGGTGTTGTTGGGTAATAATCCCAGCGCCTGGCCGCCGAACGAATGGCCGACATAGAGCAGCGGCACGTTGCCGTAACGCTGGCGCATCCATGTCACCGCGCCGGTCACATCCTTCGCGGCCCAGTCCGTCATCGACGCAGCGAAGCCGCGCAGCGACGGCGGCCTGCCGCCGGCGGCGGGTTTCGGCCGCGAGCCGCCGATACCGCGATAGTCGTAGGTGAGGACCGCGCAGCCCTGCCGCGTCAGATAGCGCGCGAAGGCGTCGTAATAGCCGCGCGGCACGGCGGTCGCCGAGTTGATGAGAACGGCATGATGCTTGGCCCCGCGCGGCAGATAGAGCGTGGCGGCGAGTTGATAGCCATCAGTGGCGGGAATTGAGATGTCGTCGGAGTAGACGTCGTCGAGAGGTGCCGGTGCGACATCCTTCGCCGGCTCCTGTCCGCGAGGCCTCAGCGCCAAACTCAAGTCCGTAGCTCCCTTGTCGTCCGGCCGGTCGGCCCGCGCAGGCCGCATGCCTGAAGGCCAGAACTTGACCTTCGACCTCGGGCGCGCCACCTGTCCGATCGTCCGCAGCAAATGCGAATTTCGCGTGCGCCGCAAGGCCTTGTCCTGCAACGCTGATTTCCAACTGGCGAGAGGCGGGCGACCTGTGTATAACCCGCCGATCCGCGGTCGCACGGCCGCGGCGTCTTATTTTCTGGGAGTTGAAGACCATGTCCGAGCGGTGGACACCCGACAGTTGGCGCAACAAGCCGGTGGTGCAGATGCCGGCCTATCCCGATGCGAAGGCCTTGGCCGACGTCGAGGCGCAACTCGCGACGTTTCCGCCGCTGGTTTTTGCCGGTGAGGCGCGCAACCTGAAGAAGTCTCTGGCCCGAGTCGCAAAGGGCGAGGCTTTCCTGTTGCAGGGCGGCGATTGCGCCGAGAGCTTCGCCGAGCACGGTGCCAACAACATCCGCGACTTCTTCCGCGTGCTGCTGCAGATGGCGGTGGTGCTGACCTATGCCGGCGCGCTGCCGGTGGTGAAGGTCGGCCGCATCGCCGGCCAGTTCGCCAAGCCGCGCTCGTCGCCGATGGAGAAGGTCGACGGTGTCGAGCTACCGAGCTATCGCGGCGACATCGTCAACGACATCGCCTTCACCGCCGAGGCCCGCACCCCGGACCCGCGCCGGCAGGTGATGGCCTACCGCCAGTCGGCGGCGACGCTGAACCTGCTGCGCGCCTTCGCGACCGGCGGCTACGCCAACCTTGCCAGCGTGCACGAGTGGATGCTCGGCTTCGTCAAGGGATCGCAGCAGTCGCGGCGCTATCAGGAGCTGGCTGACCGCATCTCCGACGCGCTCAACTTCATGCGCGCATGCGGCCTCAATCTGGAGAGCCATCCGGAGTTGCGGGCGACCGAGATGTACACCAGCCACGAGGCGCTGCTGCTCGGGTACGAGCAGGCGTTCACGCGTGTCGATTCGACGACAGGCGACTGGTACGCGACCTCCGGCCACATGATCTGGATCGGAGACCGCACCCGTCAGCTCGATCACGCCCATGTCGAATACTTCCGCGGCATCAAGAATCCGATTGGCCTCAAGTGCGGTCCGTCGCTGAAGCCGGACGAACTGTTGAAGCTGATCGACATCCTCAACCCGGACAACGAGCCGGGCCGGCTGACGCTGATCTCGCGCTTCGGCGCCGACAAGGTCGCCGACGGCCTGCCGCCGCTGGTGCGCGCGGTGCAGCGGGAAGGGCGTGTCGTGGTGTGGTCGTGCGATCCGATGCACGGCAACACCATCACCTCGACCACAGGCTACAAGACGCGGCCGTTCGACCGCATCCTGTCCGAGGTGAAGGGCTTCTTCAACGTGCACGCGGCGGAAGGCACCTACGCTGGCGGCGTGCATCTGGAGATGACGGGGCAGGACGTCACGGAATGTCTCGGCGGCGCGCGCGCGATCACCGACGAGCATCTCAACGACCGCTATCACACGGTCTGCGATCCGCGGCTCAATGCCGAGCAGTCGATCGACATGGCGTTCCTGATCGCCGAACTGCTCAAGCAGGAGCGCGCCGGCAAGGCGCAACCGCTACCGGCGGCTGCGGGAATGTGATGTGCTGAGGGCGTGGCGGGCGACGGTCAATTCGTGGAACGGATTGGCCTTCGCCATCCGCTCCGAACAGGCGATCCGCGAGGAACTGGCGGCACTGATCCTCTCGGTGCCGTTGGCATGGCTGATCGGTATCACACCGGCGCGGCGGATCGAGATGGTGGCGGTGATCCTGCTGCTGCTGGTCGTCGAACTGCTCAACACGGCTATCGAGAAACTGGCCGACCGGCTGACCACCGATCACGATCCGCAGATCGGCCGCGTCAAGGACATGGGCTCGGCGGCGGTCGGTGTCACCCTGATCATCGCGGGCGCGGTCTGGCTTTTGGCGCTGGCTGAATGTCTGGGGTGGGTTTGAGTGTCCAATCCGAAATTTGTTTGGTGGACCGACTTCCAATGCGAAAAGCGTCGTCCCCGCGCAGGCGGGGACCCATACGCCGCAGCGTTTCGGCTCTATCACCAAAGCGAAGTTATCTTATGATAACTGACGCCAGGGGTTATGGGTCCCCGCCTGCGCGGGGACGACCCGGTGGGTGGGGATGTGGTTTGTGATGAATTGCGCGAGGCAGGTGAATTGATGGCGACCGAATTCAAGATCACGCTGGCGCAACTCAATCCCACGGTTGGCGACATCGCCGGCAATGCCGCCAAGGCGCGCGAAGCGCGGGCGCAGGCGAAAGCCGCCGGCGCCGATCTGCTCGTACTGCCGGAATTGTTCATCGCCGGTTATCCGCCGGAAGATCTGGTGCTGAAGCCTGCGTTTCAGGCGGCCTGCCGCGCCGCCATCGAAGACCTCGCGCGTGAAAGCGTGGACGGCCCGGCGATGCTGATCGGCTCGCCTTGGGTCGACAACGGCAAGCTCTACAATGCCTGCGCGCTCTTGGCGGAAGGCCGCATCGCGGCGTTGCGCTACAAGGTCAACCTGCCGAACTACGGCGTGTTCGACGAGAAGCGCGTGTTCGCGCGGGGACCTGTCGCGGGACCGGTGACGATCGGCGGCGTGCGCATCGGTGTGCCGATCTGCGAGGACACCTGGCTCGAGGAATCGGCCGACTACGAGAACGTCGTCGAGTGTCTTGCGGAGACCGGCGCGGAAATTCTGGTGGTGCCGAACGGTTCACCTTACGCCAAGGGCAAGACCGACATGCGGCTGTCGATTTCGGTGGCGCGCGTCACCGAAAGCGAACTGCCGCTGGTCTATCTCAATCAGGTCGGCGGGCAGGACGAACTGGTGTTCGACGGCGCGTCATTCGTGCTCAACGCCGACCGTTCGCTCGCCGCGCAATTGCCGGCCTTCGTTGAAAACATCATGACGCTCACGTTCACCAAAGGTGCGGAGGGATGGCGCTGCAAGGGTCCGGTCGCGCCGCTGCCCGATGACGATGAGGCGGATTACGCCGCCTGCGTGCTCGGCCTGCGAGACTATGTCGGTAAGAACGGTTTCCCCGGCGTGCTGATGGGTGTCTCCGGCGGCATCGACTCGGCGCTGTGCGCGGCGATCGCTGTCGATGCGTTAGGGGCGGAGCGCGTGCGCGGCGTCATGCTGCCGTTCAAGTACACTGCGCAGGTGTCGCTCGACGACGCGGCGAAGCTCGCCAAGGCGCTCGGCATTCGCTACGAGGTGCTGCCGATCGCCGATGCCGTCAATGGCTTCGAGGCGATCCTTGCCGACACGTTCAAGGGTTTGCCGCGCGATATCACCGAGGAGAACTTGCAGGCGCGCACGCGCGGCACGCTGTTGATGGCGCTGTCCAACAAGACCGGCGCGATGGTGGTGACTACGGGCAACAAGTCGGAGATGTCGGTCGGCTACGCCACGCTCTACGGCGACATGAACGGCGGCTTCAATCCGATCAAGGACATCTACAAGACCGAGGTGTTTCGGCTTTCGCGTCTCCGCAATACGTGGAAGCCGGACGGCGCGCTCGGGCCTTCGGGTGAAGTGATTCCGAACAACATCATTGTGCGGCCGCCGACCGCTGAACTGCGCGACAACCAGACCGATCAGGACTCGCTGCCGCCTTACGACGTGCTCGATGCCATCCTTGAGCGGCTGGTGGAGCGCGAGCAACCGCTGGCCGACATCGTCGCAGGCGGCTTCGAGCGCGATACTGTGGTGCGGATCGATCGTCTCCTGAACATCGCGGAATACAAGCGACGTCAAGCCGCGCCGGGCGTCAAGGTGACGCGCAAGAACTTCGGCCGCGACCGCCGTTATCCGATCACCAACCGCTTCCGCGACTCCGGCGCACTGCTGCCGCCCGCCGACGCAACGCTGACCCCACGCAGCGGCAAGGCGTCGACGGACGTGTTCGAGGGTTGAGCCAGCGTCATCCCCGCGAAGGCGAGGGCCTCTCCGTCGTCATGGCCGGATTTATTCCGGCCATCCACGTCTTTGACGCGCCGACAAGGTCGCTTGTGCGTACACCGTCACAAAATCCTCAGCGTCGTCCCCGCGAAGGGGGGACCCAGAATCCCTGGCGATTGTGGGTCTGACGGTCTGTCAAAAGTGACTATCGCAGTGCGCGTCATCCGCGACACGGCGTCTGGGTCCCCGCCTTCGCGGGGACGACGCTGATCGAGTTGCATGTCTGTCAATAAACGACCGCTCGGCTCTGCATCAGCCGTTACGCGCACCTCAACGCATCAGCGCGTCGGCAGGAACGTCGGACCCACGGTGCGAATGCCGTTCTTGTCGGTGTTCGCGGCGGGCGAATTGCCCGGCGTAGCGGCGGGAGCGGCTGCCGTGCCGTTGTCCTGTGCCGTTGCCGCGCCCTTCTTCTGCGGCGCGGCCTTCGGCTGCGACATCTTCTTGGCGCGGTCCTCGGTGACGATGATGTCGCCCTGTTGCAGCGAGGCCTTGTCGTCAAGATGCTTCAACGCCTGCGACCAGGTTTCGCCATTGGCCTTGCAGGTGCAGTTCGGATCGAACGTCTTGCGATACTGGAACGCATGAGGCAGCGACGTATAGGGCTGACCCGCAATCGACACCGCCTGGTTCATGTCCTCGCCGGGATTGCGATAAGTGTAGAGATTGGCCTCCGTCGCCGGACACTGGTTCTTGCAGGCCCGCTCGTCGTCGCCGAAGCGGCTTTGCACTGTCGCGAACGAAATCGGGAAGTAATAGCCGTCGCAACTCCGCACGCAGACGGTGCGATAGGTGCCTGACGGCGCGCCGGGCGGCGGCGCGATATTCGGATCGGCTTCGCCCGGATTGGGGTTGTTGTTGCCGCCGCCGAACAGGTTTTCGAAGAAGCCCCCGGGGCCGCGCGGCGCATTGGCATATTGCGGGCCGCAATTGTTCTGCGCCAGCGCGGCCAGCACCGAGCGGCGCTGGCTGTCGCGCTCGTGTCCGCCGCTGCCGCGCAATTGTTCGAGGCTGCCGAGCATCTGGTCGAGGTTGGCGCGCATCTGCTGGATCTGGTTGTTGACCGGGCCGCATTGCGCCGATTGCCCGTTGAACAGCGAGAAGAAACCGGAGCTATCGCAGCCCATGCGCTTGGCCTGCGCGGTGACGCGGTCGAGCTCATGCTGCTGCCGAGTGGCGGCGTCCTGATAGCGGCGGATCTGCTCGGCGCGGGCCGGATCGCCGCCGCCGCGGTCGATGCCGGCGAGCTGCGCTTCGAGCCGCGCACACATCGGATTGGCCGCACCGCCGGCTTGCGGCGGCGGATAATTCTGCGCGTCCGCTGGACCGCCGAACGCCACGATGCTCGCAAGGATTGCACCGGCCAACGCCCAGCGTGAGGTGGAAACGATCAGGGAATCCAGCATGATGCAGTCGATTGAGCCATTTTCGATCGAAGTGGATGTCGGCCGCGCGAATCGCCAAGCCTTGAATCGCACGCCCTTATAGCATCGTCGGGCCACGATGCAGGGCATCGCGGCCGCGGCCGGTCCGGCCGAGCGACGACTTGGCCACTGTCACGTTGTTCCAAGGCGTGAGTGTGGCGGCCGCGGGCACGATCCCGTGACGACCACGTTGAATTGCGGGCCTTTTAGCGGTGGCAGGTGATGGCGATGAATTCGGCGCTACCGGAACCCCGGCGGTGGGCACCGGTCGAGGCCGGAATGGCGCCGGTCACCTCGTCGGGATCGACCCGGCGGAATGCGGTCGCTTCGGTGAATTCCCGCGACTGGCAATAGGCGCGGGCGGCATGGGCGCCGCAGGTCTGGCCGTTGGCGAGGCATTCATCGATGCCGTAGCCGTCCGACTGGTTGGCGATGATGAAGACCCGGTTGTCGGCGTGAGCCGGCGCAGCAGCGGAGAGGGCAGCGAAAGCAGCCAGAGCAACCAGAGACAGGGTCGATTTCATGAGGCACCGGAATGACAGCGTCATGTCATCGGTACGCCTGAAAGGTTAAAAATGATTAACCTTGAAGGCCCGGCCGCCAAAATCTTGGAAACGACGCTTTCGCAGGGACTTGACGCCATCCCCCGGTCTGGCACATGGTGCCGTCATGGATCGCCTCCTCACCGATTGTGGCATTTGCCGCTCGATTATTAGCTAGCGTTTTCGCTGGCTGAGGCTGTCTATTCTCATCGATTCATGAGCGGACGCCCGGCCCGGGGGACCGTATGCCTTTGGCCTCAAGCCTTGGTTTCGTGCCTCGGCTTCTCGTTTCTGGACTGATGACCGATGGAACTTCGCCTCTACAATACCCTGACGAAGGAGAAGCAGCCGTTCCGGCCGCTCGATCCGGCCCGCGTACGCATGTATGTCTGCGGGCCGACGGTCTACGACTTCGCCCACATCGGCAATGCCCGTCCGGTGATCGTGTTCGACGTGCTGTTCCGGCTGCTGCGCCACGTCTACGGCGCGGACCACGTCACCTATGTCCGCAACATCACCGACGTCGACGACAAGATCAACGCCCGCGCCGCGCGGGATTTTCCCGACCTGCCGCTCAACGAGGCGATCCGCAAGGTCACCGTGGAGACCGAGAAGCAGTTTCACGCCGACGTCGACGCGCTGGGATGCCTGCGCCCGAGCGTCGAGCCGCGCGCCACCGAGCACATTCCCGAGATGCGCGCCATCATCGAAAAGCTGATCGAAGGCGGCCACGCCTATGTCGAGCAGAATCACGTGCTGTTCGCCGTCGCCTCGATGAAGAACTACGGACGGCTGGCGCGGCGCTCCCTCGACGAGATGCTGGCCGGCGCGCGTGTCGATATCGCACCCTACAAGCGCGACGCGATGGACTTCGTGTTGTGGAAGCCGTCGAAGCCGGGCGAGCCGTCATGGCCGTCACCGGGCGGCATCGCCGTCGAAGGGCGGCCGGGCTGGCACCTCGAATGCTCGGCGATGGCGTGGAAGCATCTCGGCGAACAGTTCGACATTCACGGCGGCGGCATCGATCTCGTCTTTCCGCACCATGAGAATGAACTGGCGCAATCGTGCTGCGCCTTCCATCACGACCGCATGGCCAATGTCTGGATGCACAACGGCTTCCTGCAAGTCGAAGGCGAGAAGATGTCGAAGTCGCTCGGCAACTTCGTCACCATCCGCGAGTTGCTGGCGACCACGGCGTTCGGCGCAAGCAAGTGGCATGGCGCGGTGTTGCGTCTGGCGATGCTGATGACGCACTACCGCCAGCCGATCGACTGGACCGCCGAGCGGTTGGTCGAGGTGCGGAAGGCGCTGGCCGAGTGGATTAACGTCGCGGCGGCGGCCAAACCGTCCGCCACGGTTTTGCCGCAAGAATCCCTGGAGGTTTTAGCCGACGATCTGAACACGCCAGGCGTCGTCACGATGCTCCACGCGTTTCATCGCGAGGCCAAAGCCGGAAGTGCCGAGGCAGCCGCGCATCTGCACAATACGCTGCGCTTCCTCGGCGTTTGGAATGGCGAGACGGCGGACGAGATCGCCAACTACGGACTTGACGCCAGTGCTCTTCCGAGCAGCGACGAGATCGACGGCTACATCGCCGCGCGTGCCGCCGCGCGCGCAGCGAAGAATTTTGCGGAGTCCGATCGCATTCGCGATGAACTCGCCGCGAAAGGCATCGTGCTGAAGGACGGCAGGGATGCCGACGGCAAGCCGGTGACGACGTGGGAGGTGGCGCGATGACCAAGTCCGACACGCCGTTCGCCAAGCATCGCACGTATTACATCGCGTTGAAGTGGGCCGTGATCGCGGCTGCGGTTGCAATCGCATTGAAACTGTTCGGAGTGTGGTGATGGGACAGGCGATGGCAACACCCGCGCTGCGTCCGTTTCTTCCCGCCGACGTGCCGGTGCTCGCCGCAATTTTCGTCGCCAGCATCGAGGAGTTGGCCGAGGACGATTACAGCGAGGCGCAGCGCGCGGCATGGGCGAGCCGCGCCGATGACGAAGAGGCGTTCGGCAAAAAACTTGCCGGGCAATTGACGCTGGTGGCCACCATCAACGGCGCGCCGGTCGGCTTCGCATCGCTGAAAGGCGCGGATCATATCGACATGCTGTTCGTGCATCCAAGCGTGGCGCGGCAGGGCGTCGCCGCGATGCTGTGCGATGCGCTGGAAAAATTGGCTGGCGCGCGCGGCGCGTCGAAACTCACCGTCGATGCCAGCGACACCGCCGAGCCGCTGTTTCTCAAGCGCGGCTATGTCGCACAGCAACGCAACAGCATTTCCATTGACGGCGAATGGCTGGCGAACACCACGATGCAGAAAACACTGGCCGCGAACGGCGCGCCGAATTCGGAATCCAATCCATGAGCCGCGAACGTCTTTATCTGTTCGACACTACGCTGCGCGATGGTGCGCAAACCAACGGCGTCGATTTCTCGCTGCACGATAAGCAACTGATCGCGGGGCTACTCGACGAACTCGGCATCGACTACGTCGAAGGCGGCTATCCCGGCGCCAATCCCTCGGATACCGAATTTTTTTCCAGGAAGCCGAAATTTCAGCATGCGCGCTTCACCGCCTTCGGTATGACGCGGCGGGCAGGGCGCTCCGTCTCCAACGATCCCGGCGTTGCCGCGCTGCTCGAAGCGCGCGCGGATGCGATCTGCTTCGTGGCGAAATCATCGGCGTATCAGGTGCGTGTCGCGCTTGAGACCACGAAAGAGGAGAACCTCGCCTCGATCCGCGACAGTGTTACTGTGGCGAAGAACGCCGGCCGCGAAGTGATGCTCGATTGCGAGCACTTCTTCGACGGCTACACGGAAGATCCCGAATTCGCGCTTGCCTGCGCCAAGGCCGCCTATGAATCCGGCGCGCGCTGGGTGGTGTTGTGCGACACAAACGGCGGCACCATGCCGGATCGCATCGAGGCGGTGGTGCGCGAGGTGGTGAAGCACATTCCCGGCGATCACATCGGCATTCACGCACATAACGACACCGAACAGGCGGTGGCGAATTCGCTCGCAGCGGTGCGCGGCGGTGCGCGGCAGATTCAGGGGACATTGAACGGCCTTGGCGAACGCTGCGGCAATGCCAATCTCTGTTCGATCATCCCGACGCTGAAGCTGAAGCCCCAATTCGCCGATGCCTTCGAGATCGGCGTCACCGACCAGAAACTCGCGACGCTGACCCGCGTGTCGCGCGCGCTCGACGAAATCCTCAATCGCGCGCCAGACCGTCATGCGCCTTATGTCGGCGCGAGTGCCTTCGTCACCAAGACCGGCATTCACGCGTCGGCGATCATGAAGGACCCGGCGACTTATGAACACGTCACGCCGGAAACGGTGGGCAACCATCGTCAGGTGCTGGTGTCGGATCAGGCCGGGCGCTCCAACGTGATCGCCGAATTGGAGAAGGCGGGCATTCCATTCGACAAGAACGATCCGAAGCTCAACCGGTTGATCGACGAGATGAAGTCGCGCGAGGCCGCTGGCTACGCTTACGAGTCCGCCAATGCATCATTCGATCTGCTGGCGCGCCGCACGCTCGGCAAGGTGCCGGAATATTTCCGTGTCGAGCAGTTCGACGTCAACGTCGAGCAGCGTTACAACGCCATGGGCCGACGTGTCACGGTGGCGATGGCGGTGGTGAAGGTCGATATCGGCGGCGAGACCACGATATCGGCGGCGGAAGGCGACGGGCCGGTCAACGCGCTCGACGTCGCGCTGCGCAAGGATATCGGCAAGTACCAGAAATATATCGAGGGGCTGAAGCTCACGGATTACCGCGTGCGTATTCTCAATGGTGGCACTGAGGCGATCACGCGGGTGCTGATCGAAAGCGAGGATGAGCAGGGCGACCGCTGGACCACAATTGGCGTGTCGGCGAACGTCATCGATGCGTCGTTTCAGGCCTTGATGGATTCGATTGTCTACAAACTGGTGAAGTCGAACGCTCCGGTTTAACAGGAGCGACGTTGTCAGATAGCTCGTCATTGCGAGCGAAGCGAAGCAAAGCAATCCAGAAAGCCACAAACAAGAACTGGATTGCTTCGCTTCGCTCGCAATGACGGAGAGAGGAGTGGCGATGATTGATCACATCTCGCTTGCGGTGAGTGACTTGGCACGCGCTGCTGCGTTTTACGAGCGCGTTTTCGCGCCGCTCGGTCTGACGAAACTGGTGACGCGTGAACGAATGGTCGGATTCGGTAAGACCTATCCGGAAGTCTGGATCAATCTGCGCGACGACATGGTGCGATTGCCGGCCGACAGCGGGGCGCATATTGCGTTGCGCGCCAGAACGACCGCCGAAATCGATGCCTTCCACACGGCGGCCGTGGCCGCCGGCGCGGTTTCCGAGAGCGGGCCTTCGCTGCGGCCGCACGACCGCGTGCGTTACTACGCGGCGTTCATTGTCGATGCCGATGGCAACCGGATCGAAGCGGTGACATTTCCGCAGGACTGAGGCCGCACGATTGCTGCTGATGCGAACCGAAGCGATATGAGTAGACTCAATATCGCGTCTTTCGCTCGCTCGGATTGCTACCGCGCCGTCACTTCGTGCTCGAGCGCGCAGTCGGGCGTCGGATTGTTCGCTAGCGCTACCTGCACTTCCTTTTGCGCCGCGCCGAACTGTGCCTTGAAGTCGGCATTGGTGTGAAGCTGAGCTACCACGGCGGCTGCTACTACGCGGCCGGCATTGACGTCGCTCTGCCAATGCACCCCGCAGATGATGCGGTTCTGGCCGAACTGGAAACCGCGCTGAATGATCGCATCGGCCTTGTCCGGCACCATTTCAGCGAGGATCAGCGCCCATGCCCAGCCATAGGCCGAGTGTCCGGACGGATAGGAGCCGTCCTTGCGCAGCATCTCCTCGTCCTTCGGATAGCAGGTGGTGTTGTCGTTGGCGGCAACGAACGGCCGCGTCCGGTTGTACTTGATCTTCGCCTTGTAGGTGGCGAGCCCGGCGTCGACCAGTGTGCGCTTCAGCAGCATGTTGAGATGTGGAGTCGCGGTCGGCGAGATGGTGATGCCGATCGTGCAGGCGAAGGCGTCGACCGATTTCGGCGAGGTGTAATCGGCATCGCGCGCGGCGAGTTTCCAGCGCGCCGTTTCCCGGATGGCGATTGCCGCGCGGCGGGCGGCATCGTCACTGGCTTGCGCTTCCGATCCCGCGTCGGGAGGGGGAGGCAGCAACGCAAGACTGTCGATCAGTTTGTCGCGCGGAATATAGCCGGCCACCACACCGGGCCGTAGTTGCGGCAACTCATCGGGATTGGTGGAGGGCAGCGACTGTGCACTTGCAAAAGAGGAATAAGCGATGGTCGCGCCAAGCACGAGGCAAAACTTCAGGTGCATCATCGCGCCACGCGGCATCGTCAGTCCTCCACAATTTTCACGTTGTTATCACCTGGCAACGTGAAGCGTATCCGTCGCGAACGGAGCTGCCCACGAGGCCATACCCTTCTCATCATGTGACATGAGCAAGACGTGATGCAATAGGAAATGGGTGGCCTGATTTCACCCGCCAACGCCGCGTGAAGACGCGCTGTCAACGCTTACAGACGGCGCGCGACGCTCGGCGTGAGTTGCTTCTCGGCCTCCGGCACTTGCGCGGCGGCAGCGCGCAGCTTCGGCAGAATGTCTTCGACACGTTCGGCCTTGAGAACGTCGACTGACAGCGTCGGACGGATGAAGGCTGTCGAGCGCATGTGCGCCAGCAGGTCCATCAGCGGCTCCCAGAAGCCGTCGATGTTGGCAAGCAGGATCGGCTTGCTGTGGCGGCCGAGTTGTTGCCACGTCAGTTGCTCGACCAGTTCTTCCAGCGTGCCGATGCCGCCGGGCAGTGCAACGAATGCGTCGGAGCGTTCGAACATCAGCCGCTTGCGCTCGTGCATGTCGTGGGTGACGATCATTTCCTGAGCGCCGGTCATGGCGTGCTCGCGCTTCACCAGAAAATCCGGAATGATGCCGGTGACCTGGCCACCGTGCTCCAGCGTCGACGCCGCGACCGCGCCCATCAGGCCGATGGAGCCACCGCCATAGACGAGACCGACGCCGTTCTCGGCGAGGGCCTTCCCGAAAGCCCGCGCTGCTTCGACGAAGTGGGGATTAGTGCCGGGGCCGGAGCCGCAATAGACGCAAACGGTTTTAATATCAGTCATGCGATTCATGTGGCATCGGCCCATGACAGCGTCAAGACGGGATCGGCCGGAAGCCTGACGGGGCCCGGTTAACGCGGGTTCAAAACCGCGTCAACCGGCGCGAGCGGTAAAAGAATCCGCCGGTGAGGGTGCGGCCGGCACGCAAACCCTCTATATGACACCACGATTGCAAACTCTTTTGGCAAACGGCGGCGGCAAGACTCGCCGCTGTTTGCGTCAGGCTGATGAATGGCTGCCACACATCCTACGTCTAGTACCGAAGCGCCGCCGCAGGCCGCTGCCGACGGCGGTACGTCGTTGGTCCGAACGCTGGTGAACCTGTGGCCGCATATCTGGCCGGGGGATCGCGCCGACCTGAAGTGGCGCGTGGTGTGGTCGCTGGTGCTGCTGCTACTGGCGAAACTGGCCACGCTATCGGTGCCGTTTACGTTCAAATGGGCGATCGACGCGCTGACCGGTGCCGACACCGCGCCGGTGCAACCGTCGAATTGGCTGTTGTGGCTGATCGCGTCGCCGCTGCTGATGACCGCGACCTACGGCGCCGGGCGCATCCTGATGGCGCTGCTGACTCAGTGGCGCGACGGCATCTTCGCCAAGGTGGCGATGCACGCGGTGCGGCGGCTGGCCTATCTGACGTTCGTGCACATGCACGAACTGTCGCTGCGCTTCCATCTCGAGCGCCGCACCGGCGGGCTGACGCGGGTGCTGGAGCGTGGACGGCTCGGCATCGAAGTCATCGTGCGCATGGTGATCCTGCAACTGGTGCCCACCATCGTCGAGGTAACGCTGCTGACCGCCGTGCTGCTGTGGCAGTTCGACTGGCGCTACGTGCTGGTAACGCTGATCACGGTGGTGATCTACATGTGGTTCACCTATGTCGCGACCGAGTGGCGCATCGATATCCGTCGCCGGATGAACGACTCCGACACCGAAGCCAATACTAAGGCCATCGACTCGCTGCTCAACTACGAGACGGTGAAGTATTTCGGCGCCGAGGAACGCGAAGCCGCGCGCTACGATCGCTCGATGGAGCGTTACGAGCGCGCCAGCGTCAAGACCTACACCTCGCTCGCGGTGCTCAACATCGGGCAGAACGTCATCTTCACCATCGGCCTGACGGCGACGATGCTGATGTGCGCCATCGGCGTGCGCAACGGCACCAATACCGTCGGCGATTTCGTCATGATCAACGCGATGATGATTCAGCTTTATCAGCCGCTGAATTTCATGGGCATGGTCTATCGTGAGATCAAACAGGCGGTGATCGACATCGAGAAGATGTTCGGAATGCTTGCACGCAGCCCGGAGGTCAAGGATCTGCCCGGCGCGAAGGCGTTGGTGGTCACAAGCGGGCGCGTGCAGTTCGACGACGTGCATTTCGCCTACGATCCGGAGCGGAAGATTCTGCAAGGCCTGAGCTTCGAAGTGCCGGCCGGCAAGACGGTGGCGATCGTGGGTCCGTCGGGCGCTGGCAAATCCACCATCTCGCGGCTGCTGTTCCGGCTCTACGAGGTGTCCGGCGGCCGCATCCTGATCGACGGGCAAAATATTCGCGAGGTCACGCAGCGCTCGCTGCGCGAGTCCATCGGGATGGTCCCGCAGGATACCGTGCTATTCAACGACACCATCCGCTACAACATCCGCTACGGGCGTTGGGAAGCGACCGACGCGGAGGTGGAGGAGGCGGCGCGGTTGGCGCAGATCGATGCCTTCATCCGCCGCTCACCGCAGGGCTATGAAACCGAGGTGGGCGAGCGTGGCCTGAAACTTTCCGGCGGCGAGAAGCAGCGCGTGGCGATCGCGCGCACCATCCTTAAGGGGCCGCCGATCCTGGTGTTGGACGAGGCGACCTCGGCGCTCGACAGCCACACCGAGCGGGAGATTCAGGATGCGCTGGAAGGCGTGTCGCGCGGCCGCACCTCGCTGGTGATCGCGCACCGCCTGTCCACCATCGTTGGCGCCGACGAGATTATTGTGCTGGACCGCGGTCGCATCGTTGAGCGCGGCACCCATGCCGAACTGCTGGCGAAAAGCGGCCTCTATGCCAGCATGTGGAACCGGCAACGCGAGGCCGAGCAGGCGCGCGAGCGGCTGGCGCAGGTGGCGGACGAGGGCGACGCACCGAATCGCCGGCCGCCACGGGCCGACGATAACGACGACGTGGTTACAGCGGCTGCGGAATGACCGCGCTGCGTGATATGGTCCCCTGAACAGAACCGGATTCGAGAGAGCTGATGTCGATTGCCCATTCCATCCGCGCGCAGATCCCGCCGATCCACCCGGAGGGTTATCCTTTCATCGGTGGCTTCGCGCTGGCAAGCCTGATCCTGTTCTGGATATGGACGCCGCTCGGCTGGATCGGAACCCTGTTGACGGTCTGGTGCGCGCTGTTCTTCCGCGATCCGGTGCGGGTGACGCCGGTGCGGGAAGGGCTCGTGGTGTCGCCCGCCGATGGCCGTGTTTCGATGGTCGCGCCGGCAGTGCCGCCGGCCGAACTCGGGCTCGGCGACAAGCCGCTGCTGCGGGTGTCGATCTTCATGAGCGTGTTCAACTGCCATGTGAACCGCAGCCCGGTGGGGGGCCGCGTCGACCGCATCGCCTATCGGCCGGGCAAGTTCATCAACGCCGAACTCGACAAGGCGAGCGAAGACAACGAGCGCAACGGGCTGGTGATCTCGACGCCGTCCGGCCGCATCGGCGTGGTGCAGATCGCGGGCTTGGTGGCACGACGCATCGTGTCGTTCGTCCGCGAAGGCCAATTGCTCGGGGCAGGCGAGCGTTTCGGCCTGATCCGCTTCGGCTCGCGGCTGGATGTTTATCTGCCGGACGGCACCCGCGCGCTGGTCTCGGTCGGGCAGACGGCGGTGGCCGGCGAAACCGTATTGGCTGATCTGCTGCCGAATACCGGGGATGCGACTTTCCGCACCCACTGATCGCCTCCGCCGCTCAATTGGCCGAAAGCATCATGCGCCAGGCGAGAGGCACATGGCGGAACCCGCGCGCGGTTGCTATATTGGGGCCATGCGCACATCAGACGATCCCGAATATCCCGAGCTGCGTCGCCGGCGGTTCCGGCCGATTCCGGTGCGGATGCTGGTGCCGAACGTCATCACGCTGCTGGCGATCTGCGCCGGCCTGACGGCCATTCGGCTGGCGACCGAGGGGCGGATGGAACTGGCCGTCGGCGCCATCGTGTTCGCCGCAGTGCTCGACGGCGTGGACGGCCGGGTCGCGCGCCTGATCAAGGGCCAGTCGCGGTTTGGCGCGGAGCTCGACAGCCTTGCCGATTTCGTCAATTTCGGCGTCGCGCCCGGCCTGATCCTCTATTTTTGGCAGTTGCACGATCTGAATAACGTCGGCTGGATCGCTGCGATGGTGTTTGCCATCAGCGGTAGCCTGCGGCTGGCGCGCTTCAACGCCGCGATCGACGAGCCGAGCAAGTATCCGTTCGCCGGTAATTTCTTCACCGGCGTGCCGGCGCCCGCCGGCGCGCTGACGGTGCTGCTGCCGGTCTATCTCGGCTTCCTCGGCGTGCCGATGCCGCCGGCGACGCTGTCCGCGTTCTATACGGTGCTGATCGCGTTCCTGATGGTGTCGCGGTTGCCGGTGTTTTCCGGCAAGTCGATGCGCTGGCGCGTTCCGCCGGAAATGGTGCTGCCGGCGTTCGTGTCGGCGGTGTTGTTCGTGGCGCTGCTGATTGCCTATCCGTGGCAAATGCTGACGGTCGGGTCGGTGGTCTATCTGTGCAGCCTGCCACTCGGCTGGAAATCGTATCGCGATCAGCAGCGTGATTTTGTCAGTCGCACCGAAACGGAGGGCGAAGCCAAAGCCGCGTCGCCCGTCGAGCGGTTTCCTTCGGGAGATATCCATTCGGACCAGGACAACCGGCCGACGCATTTGAATTGAGACATTAAGACGGGGCAATTTCGCCGCCACAACAAGACGGAGAAGAAGACGTGACCGATCACGCACATCAACCGTTGAGCGCAGACCTTCTCGCGGCACTGGCGAAATACGATACCCCGACCATTTGTAATGCGATGGAAGTGGTGGCGCCGGGGCGGCGCCTGAACGGCTTCACCACGCGGCCGCTGGTCTGCCCGTTTCCGGATTTGCCGCCGGTCGTCGGCTACGCACGCACCGCGACCATCCGAGCCACCGGGCCATCGAGTCTGTCGTCGGCGGAGCAGCAAGCGCAGCGGCTTGCATATTACGAATATGTCGGGCAGGGCGCCGGTCCGCGCATGAGCGTCATTCAGGACCTCGACGGTACCGAGGCCGGGTTCGGCGCGTTCTGGGGCGAGGTCAACAGCGCCGTGCACAAGGCGCTGGGTTGCCTTGGCGTCGTCACCGACGGCTCGATCCGCGACATTCCGCAATGGGCGCCGGGCTTTCAGGCGCTGGCCGGCTCCATCGGCCCGTCCCATGCGCATGTCCATGTCACTCGATTCGCCGGCGAGGTGCGGGTTGCTGGCATGACGGTGCGCTCCGACGATCTGATCCACGCCGACCGACATGGTGCCGTGGTGATTCCGCACGAAGTCGCGGAAAGGCTGCCGGAGGCGGCTGAACTATGCGGCCGGCGCGAGGAGCCGATTCTCGCGATCGCGCGAAGCGATAGCTTTACGCTCGACAAACTGCGCGACGCGCTGAAGCGCTCTTCCGAAATCCATTAGACGATACAGCACGCAGCACGGCCGTGACGTGGTTAGCGCCGCGTTAACGGCGCACGCGCTTGTTTGGTTAGCGTTTTTCGCTGTCGCGCTGGTTGCGACGAGAGGTCGGCACAACAGCGTCGCTTTGGCCGGTTCCAAATGCGCTTAACCTTTACGCGTCTTTAATCGCGCGCCCGGTAGGGTCTCCATCGGCTCAGAAGGAGTCGCACCGCCGCAAGGGCGGTGTGTTGCGTGCGTCGGAGTTCTCCATGGATATCACCACTGGCGTTGGCCTGATTTTCGGCACCATCGTCATCACGCTGATGATCTTCATGGGCGGCGACCTGCACATGTTCATCAGCGAACATGCGATGATCATTATCTTCGGCGGCTCGATCGCTGCGACTCTGATCCGCTTCCCGCTCAGCGCCATTCTTCACGGCCTGCCGCTCGGCGCCAAATTCGCCTTCACCATGAGCCGGCTGTCGGCGCGGGACCTCGTCGACGAACTGGCGAGCATTGCCGAAGTTGCGCGTAAGCAGGGTCCGGTAGGGCTTGAAAAGGTGGAGGCCGCCGATCCGTTCCTCGCGAAGGGAATTCGTTACGTTGCAGACGGTTACGATCTCGAGTTCATCCGCGATAATCTCGAGCGCGACCGCGACAACTTCCTGATGCATCTCGACGAAGGCGGCAAGATCTATCGCGCCATCGGCGACTGCGCGCCGGCCTTCGGCATGATCGGCACGCTGATCGGCATGGTGCAGATGTTCGCCAACATGACCGATCCCTCGAAGCTCGGCCCCTTCATGGCGACGGCGCTGCTCGCGACGCTGTACGGCGCGCTGGTCGCCAACCTGTTCTGTCTGCCGATTGCCGATAAGCTGCACGGCAAGCTGCTCGACGAGGAAACCAACCGTACCTTGATTATCGACGGCATCCTGATGATCCGCGATTCCAAGAGCCCGACCCTGGTGCGCGAAATGCTGCTCGCCTATCTGCCGGAAAAACATCGCCATGAAGATGGCGAGACTGTGCCGGCCTGACGCAAACCCGGAAGCTGAGCGAACGTCATGGCCAAGAAGAAACGCGGTGATGCGCATGGCGGAGGTCACGGCTGGTTCGTCACCTTTGCCGACCTGATGGGCCTGATGATGAGCTTCTTCGTGATGCTCGTCGCGTTCTCCAATCAGGACCAGCAGAAGCTCAAGATCGTCGCCGGCTCGATGCGCGATGCATTCGGCGTGCAGACGGAATCGCGCTTCTCGGGCATGATCGAAGCCGACGGCCTGCCGACGCGCCCGAAGCTGAAGAACGTCGATCATATCCCGCCGGACGAAGCCTCCAACACGCCGACGCCGGATCAGCAGGAGCGCAGCAAGACGCAAGGCGCGCGCCTCAAGACCGATCGCGAATTCGCGTTGGCTTCAGCGTCGTTACGCCAAGCGTTGCAGGACATGCCGGAACTGGCGGAAATCTCCAAGCATGTGATGTTCGAGGAGACCAAGCAGGGGCTCAATCTCGAGATCGTCGATCAGAACGGCCGTTCGATGTTCGCAGAAAATTCGAAGGTGCCATACGAACGGACGCGGTTGTTGTTGCAGCGACTCGCGGCGCCGCTGAAGGGGACGCCGTTGCGTGTCTCGATCGTCGGCCACACTGCATCGGGCTATGTGCCGACGCGCGGCGATTATGACGCGTTCGATCTGTCGGCGGATCGCGCTAATGCCGTGCGGCAAATTCTGGAACGCGAGGGATTGCCGGCGAGCCATATTTTCGCGGTGTCCGGCAAGGCCGATAGCCAGCCGCTGTTTCCCGACGATCCGTCGCTGGCCGCCAATCGCCGTGTGACGATCACGCTGATGCGCGAGGATCCGCCGCTGCCGCCCAACCTGAAACCTTAGAGCATGACCTCGAAAACCGGGAACCGGTTTTCGGAAGGGGGCGTGCTCAAACAAAAGATCAACGACGGGTCTGATTCAACGTAGTTGGATCGGACCCCAGGGTTCAATTGGGCATTTCGCTTCGCGGCCCGACGGGACTTCCGGAAGTGTCAACTCCTTTTTTAGCGCGCGCCTTTGGGATAGGCTCCCACCGCGGTCGAAACCGAGCATCGGACCGCCGGTGACTTGACGCCGTTCACCGCGTGCTTCATTAGCCCGGACCCCAACCTGATAGAGCGTTTTCCTTTGTCATGACTGCGAGCGAAACATCGCCCGAGGCCGCTGCCGAGCCCCCGGTTTCGGCCGGTTTCTGGGCCCTGACACTTGGAAGCATCGGGGTCGTTTTCGGCGATATCGGTACCTCGCCGCTGTATGCATTCCGCGAGGCGGTCAGCCACGCGGCGCAGAAGGGCGTGGTGACGCCGGCCATCGTGCTGGGTGTGCTGTCGCTGATCTTGTGGTCGCTATTTATCGTCGTCACTGCAAAATACGTGCTGCTGCTGCTGCGGGCCGACAACAACGGCGAGGGCGGAACGTTGTCGCTGATGGCTCTCGGGCAACGCGCGCTCGGGCGGCGAAGCTGGTTCCTGCTCGCATTGGGCGTGGTCGGCGCGTCGATGTTCATCGGCGACTCGATGATCACGCCGGCGATCTCGGTGCTCTCCGCTGTCGAAGGTCTGAAACTCGCGACCCCCGCGCTCGACAATTATGTAGTCCCGCTGACGCTGGTGATCCTTGTCCTGCTGTTCTCGGTGCAGAGCCGCGGCACGGCGCGCGTGGCAACAGCGTTCGGCCCGGTGATGTGCTTGTGGTTCGTGACCATTGCCGTATTCGGCCTGTTGCACATCCATGAAGACCCGACGGTGCTGCTCGCGGTCAATCCGTGGTACGCGATTCACTTCCTGCTCAATCATGGCATGATCGGCCTTGTCATCATGGGCCTCGTTTTTCTGTCGGTGACGGGCGGCGAGGCGCTCTATGCCGATCTCGGCCATTTCGGCCGGCAACCGATTCAATCTGCGTGGTTCTACTTGGTACTGCCGGCCTTGCTGCTGAATTATTTCGGGCAGGGGGCGCTGATCCTGGCGCATCCGGAGGCGCTGGAAAATCCCTTCTTCCGGCTGGCGCCGGCGCCGTTGCTGTTGCCGCTGGTGTTGCTTGCGACCGCCGCGACGGTGATCGCCAGTCAGGCGGTGATCACGGGCGCTTATTCGCTGATCAGCCAAGCTGTGCAACTTGGCCTCCTGCCGCGTTTCGAGGTGCGCTATACCTCCGAAACCCACGCGGGCCAGATTTATCTGCCGCGCGTCAACCTGCTGCTGCTGGTTGGGGTGCTGCTGCTGGTCGGGCTGTTCCGCACATCGAGCGGGCTTGCCTCGGCCTACGGTATCGCCGTCTCCACCACGATGGTCGCTGACGGCATCATGGGTTTTGTCGTCGTTTGGAAATTGTGGAATTGGCGTGCGGCTACTGCGGCGGCGCTGGTGTTTCCGCTTGTGGTGGTGGACGTCGCGTTCTTCAGCGCCAATCTGCTGAAACTGTTCGAAGGCGCCTGGGTGCCGATGCTGTTCGGTATCCTGATGGTGGTGGTGATCTGGACCTGGCGGCGCGGCGCGGCACTGCTGATTGAGAAGACCCGCCGCACCGAAGTGCCGTTGCTGGATTTAATCAAGAGCCTCGAGAAGCGTCCACCTCATGTGGTGAAGGGCACGGCAGTCTTCCTCACCAGCGATCCCAATTTCGTGCCGACCGCGCTTCTGCATAATCTCAAGCACAACAAGGTGCTGCACGAGCATAACGTCATCCTCACCATCGAGACGGCGCAGACGCCGCGGGTCGATCCGCTGGAGCGCGTTCACATGGAGAGCATCAGCGAGAAGTTCGCGACGGTGAGGCTGCGTTTCGGCTTCATGGAATCGCCGAACGTTCCGCGTGCGCTCGGCATCGCCCGCAAGCTCGGGTGGCAGTTCGATATCATGTCGACCTCGTTCTTCGTGTCGCGACGCTCGCTCAAGACCGCGGCGAAGTCCGAAATGCCGCGCTGGCAGGATCGTCTGTTCATTATGCTTAGCCGCTCGGCGAACGACGCCACCGACTACTTCCAGATCCCCACCGGCCGCGTCGTCGAAGTCGGCACGCAAGTGACGATCTGATCTCCGACGGGCGGTGGTTTTCGGCTCGCCGGACAACGCGCGGACGCTTGATTTTCGACGCGCGAGGCGCGAGTTTGGCCCGCCGGCGAAGGTTCGGCGGCAAAGCGGTGAGGAGAGTTTGGTGTCCGGTCGGAATATCACGGTGCAGGATTTGACGCCGGTTGAGGTGGCAAAAGGGGTCGAGGAGGGGCGTTATCTTCTGGTCGACGTCCGCGAGCCGAACGAGGTTGCGGTCGAAGCCTATCCGGACGCCGTCGTGTTGCCGCTGTCGACCTTCGACCCGTCGGACATTCCCGACTTGCAGGGCCGGGAACTGGTGTTCGCCTGCCGCTCCGGCAACCGTTCTGCCAAGATATCGCACGCGATCCAGGCCGCCGGCTTTCCCTACGACAAGCATCTTGCGGGCGGGATAATCGCCTGGAAGGCGGCCGGGCTGCCGATCCGGACCGGCGGCTGAGATCGTGATGAACCAGGTTTTCGCCGGGCTGCCGGTCACCGTCTTCGAAGCCATGTCGCAACTTGCCCGCGACAACAACGCCATCAATCTCGGTCAGGGATTTCCGGACGCGCCGGGGCCGGAGGATATCCGCCGCGCCGCCGCCGACGCGGTGGTGGGCGGCTACAATCAATACCCGTCGATGATGGGCATCCCGGAATTGCGGCAGGCCATCGCCACGCATTATGCGCACTGGCATGGCCTCGATCTCGATCCGATGACCGAGGTGATGGTGACCTCGGGCGGCACCGAGGCGCTGACCAGTTCGCTGCTGGCCGTGATCGAACCGGGTGACGAGGTCGTGCTGTTTCAGCCGATGTACGATTCTTATTTGCCGATCATCCGGCAGGCGGGCGGCATTCCGCGACTGGTCCGCTTGCAGCCGCCGGGCTGGCGGCTCAACGAGGAGATGCTGCGCGAGGTCTTCAATCACAAGACCAAGGCCGTGGTGTTCAACAATCCGCTCAATCCGGCGGCGGTGGTGTATCCGCGCGAGGACCTCGAATTGCTGGCGCGTTTCTGTCAGGAGTTCGACACCATTGCGATTTGCGATGAGGTGTGGGAGCACGTCGTCTTCGATGGCCGCGAGCACATTCCGCTGATCGCGATCCCGGGGATGCGCGAGCGCACGCTGAAGATCGGCTCGGCGGGCAAAATCTTCGGCCTTACCGGATGGAAGATCGGCTTCGTCTGCGCCGCGCCGCCGCTGCTGCGCGTCGCGGCCAAGGTGCATCAGTTTCTGACATTCACCACGGCGCCGAACCTTCAAGTCGCGGTGGCTTACGGCCTTAGTAAGCCGGATGCGTACTTTCATGACATGCGCGCCGAACTCGCGCGCAGCCGCGATCGTCTCACTGCCGGCCTGACCAGCCTCGGGTTCCCGGTGCTGCCGTCGCAGGGCACGTATTTCCTCACCGTCGATCTCTCTGTGCTGGGTTTGAATGAAACGGATGAGGCGTTCTGTCGCCGGATTGTGACCGAACACAAGGTTGCGGCGATCCCGGTGTCGGCCTTTTATGAAGTCAACGCGGTGACATCTGTGGTGCGTTTCTGTTTCTCGAAGAACGACGCCACGCTGGATGCCGCGCTCGAACGATTGGCGGATGCGATTCATCGATAAGGAGGTGTGATTGGCGGCACGAAACGTGGTGCGGTGGTTGGCTGGCCTTACGGCCGTGGTGATCGGAGCAACGGCGGCCCAGGCCGAGCCACGGACCGTTCACTTCTACAATTGGTCGAACTATGTCGCGCCCGGCGTGCTCGACGACTTCACCAAGGAAACCGGCATCAAGGTCGTCTACGACACGTTCGACGCCAACGAAACTCTCGAGACGCGATTGCTCGCCGGGAAATCCGGTTACGATCTGGTGGTGCCGAGCGCCTATTTCCTACAGCGCCAGATCGGCGCGAAGATTTTCCAGACACTCGACAAATCCAAGCTGCCGAACCTCGTCAACATGTGGCCGGAAGTGACGCGGCGGCTGGCAGTCTACGATCCCGATAATGCCCATGCGGTAAACTACATGTGGGGCACCACCGGCATCGGCTACAACGTCAAGGCGTTGCATAAAATTCTCGGAGCGGATGCGCAGGTGACGTCGTGGAGCCTGGTGTTCGATCCGGCCAATCTCGCCAAGTTCAAGGACTGCGGCGTGCAGATGCTGGATTCGGCCGACGACATCCTGCCGGCGGCGCTGAACTATCTCGGCCTCGATCCGAACTCCACCAAGCAGGCCGATCTTGAGAAGGCGGCGGCATTGGTCGGGCAAGTTCGTTCCTCGGTGCGCAAGTTTCATTCGTCGGAATATCTCAACGCGCTGGCGACCGGCGAGATCTGTCTCGTGGTCGGTTGGTCCGGTGACATCAAGCAGGCGCAGAAGCGCGCGGCGGAAGCCAACAACGGCGTCGAGATCGGTTATGCGATTCCGAAGGAAGGCGCGCAGATGTTCTTCGATAATCTGGCGATTCCAGCAGACGCGAAGAACGTGTCGGAAGCCTATGCCTTGATCGATTACTTGCTGCGGCTGGAGGTCGCGGCGAAGAACTCCAGCTTCCTGTCCTATGCCAACGGCAATCTCGCCAGCCAGAAACTGATCGATCCGAAAGTTCTCAACGACAAGACGATCTATCCGGACGAGGCGACGATGAACCGCCTCTACATCATCACCGCGCGCGATCCGGCGACGCAGCGCATCATCAACCGGCTGTGGACGCGGGTGAAGACGGGTCGGTGAAAGTCGTAAGGCGGCTTGGTACAGGTCCTTCTGTCGCGTCATGGCCGGGCTCGTCCCGGCCATCCACGTCTTTATTGCTGAGATATTGCTAAGACGTGGATGCCCGGGACAAGCCCGGGCATGACAAAATTGAGACATTGCTCGCGCGCGACTTATCGCCATCTCCGATGCAGCCATAGCCACTGGTCGGGATATTCGCGGATCCAGCCTTCGATCACCGTGGTAATCGCCTGCATCGTTCCCTGAATATCGATGTCGCCCTTGGCGTCCCGCACCGGCGGAATTTCTTCGGTCAGTTCCGCGCGAAAACGATGGCCGGGCAATCGGATGATGCGAACGCCGTGGATCGGGCAATCGATCTGCCGGCGCAGTCGGGCCAACAGCGGATTGGCCTTGGTCTTGCGCCCGAAGAAGGTGACGTCGACCCCGTTGGTGAAATACTGATCGACCAGCATTGCGGCGTGCTGACCGTTCTCCAGCGCTTGCGCCAGCTTCAACGGCGCATCGCGGCCGGCGGGGATCAGCGTGCCCATGTTGACTGATCGCAGTCGTTCGATGGCGCGGTCGGCGGACTCGATGTTGGGGCGACGAAACAGCACGGCGGCATCGAGCCCGTGCGCGACGGCAGCCAACGCCGGAAGCTCCCAGTTGCCGATGTGACTGGCGAAGATTAACGCCGGCTTGTTGTCGAGGCGAAGCTGGGCGAACAGTTCGTGGGTGCGCTGCTGGATTTCGATCCGGCTGTTCTCGGGATGCGCCGGGTCATGTTCCCAGATGTGATCGATGTGCGCGAATTCCGCCGCGATGCGTCCGAGATTGTCCCAGACACCATCGAGAATGGCGTCGATTTCCTGCGGCGACTTTTCCGGAAATGCGGCGGTGAGGTTGGCACGGCCGATCTTGTGCTCGCGAAACAGCGGCCCGATCCGCCGCGTGATTTTGCCGAACAGGTTCGCGGTCTTGATCGGATCGAAATAACGCGTGGTGCGCAGCAGGCCGACCGTGAGGCCGCCGACAGCCGCTTCGCCGAGCGGCTTGAGCGCATCGCGAATCCGGGCCTTGGTACGGAGCAGGAAACGTTGCATCGGGTGACGTTGCGCTCCGGCGCGAGGCTCAGGCCGGCTCGCCGGTGATGATCAGCGACGCATTCTGTCCGCCGAAGCCAAACGAATTCGACATCACGGTGGTGACGCGCGCGTCGCGTGCCTTGTTCGGGACCACGTCGAACGGAATCGCCGGATCGGGAACGTCGTAATTGATGGTCGGCGGAATGCGTTGATGCTCCAGCGTCAGCAGCGAGAACACCGCTTCGACAGCGCCGGCTGCGGACAGCGTATGTCCGACCATCGACTTGTTCGACGACACCGGGACCTTGCCGGCGCGCTCGCCGAAGACGGTCGAGATGCCGAGATATTCCATCTTGTCGTTTTACGGCGTGCCGGTGCCGTGCGCATTAATGTAGTCGATCTGATCTGCGTCCAGTCCCGCATCCGCCAGCGCATTACGCACGCAGCCGATGATCGGCTTGCCGTCCGGGCTGGAGCGGGTGCGGTGGAACGAGTCCGCGAGTTCGCCGCAGCCGGCGAGCACGCCGAGAATACGCGCGCCGCGGGCGGTGGCGGCCTCCAGGCTCTCCAGGACTAGCGCCCCGGCACCTTCCGCCATCACGAAACCGTCGCGGTTCTTGGCGAACGGCTTTGCCGCGCCTTGCGGCGGATCGTTTTGCGTCGACAGCGCCGATAGCAGCGAGAAACGGATCAAGGCTTCCGGATTGACCGAACCATCGGTCGCAACGCAGAGCGCGGCGTCAGCCTCGCCACGTCGGATCGCTTCGACGCCGAGTTGAATCGCGGTTGCGCCGGATGCGCACGCGGTCGACAGCGAGATTGGCGATCCCTTGGTGCCGAAGGTATCGGCCAGATGATCGGCGACCGAGCCGAACAGGAAGCGGCGATGAAAATCGGTGAACCGGCCGCCGCCGGAGACGCGCAGCATCTGATCGTAATCGATCGGCGTGGCGTTGCCGATGGCGCGACCGAGCGCCTGGCGCTGCGGCCATTCCACCTCGACCGGTGCGACGGCGAGAAACAGCGGGCCGGGGAAATCGCCCTTGCTGCCGATGCCGGCCTGCGCCACGGCTTCCTCGGTCGCGAGATCGGCCAGTCGCTCCGACAGATCGGTTGATGAGAACGGGTCGACCGGAACGAAATCGATCGAGCCTGCCATCGTCGTCTTCAGCCCATCGGTTGGAAAACGCGTAATGGTATGGATGCCGGATTCGCCAGCGCAGAGCTTGGCCCAGTTGTCGGTCTTGCCGGCGCCTAGCGACGTCACAACCCCCATGCCGGTGACGACGACGATCGGTCTGCCAAATGTATCGCGCGATGCTGACATGTGTTCTCCGTCGGTCGCTTGCGCGGCTCCATCTGATTTACGGCGAGCCTTCGCCCGCCAATTGGTTTTGACGTGAATCGCTCACGTCAATCGATCGTCGCGTTTCGCTAATGCCGCGATTTCGGGCGTCAGCGAACCGCTTCCACCAGCGCCATGCCTTCGCCGCGCCAATGCCCGGCACCGACCACCACAATCTGGGACGGCGCCTTGGTCATTTCAATCTCGACGCCGGCGGAATCGTTCGGCGGAAACAGCTTGCCCTTGGAGATCGACAGCGCCGCCAGTGCGAGCCCGAGCGGAAACTGCGTTTCCATGGTGTGGCCGAAGCTGGTGCCGGTGGCGCGCACCGCGAAGTCTGGATGCGCAGCGAGGAAGGCACGCTCTTCCGACGTCGCAGGCTCGGCTCCGGTCGCACCGGTGATGATGGCGCCTTGACCCTCGACGCCGTCGAGTTGAGACCACAGCTTGGAAAGGCTGGTAGTGACGTCGCCATCGTTCTTGCGCGATGCACGGTCAGCGACGACCTGCGTGAGGCGGGCATAAGGCTTGGCGCCGCGCGCTTCGGCATGCTTGCGCGATTCGATGACGAGGAACGCACCGCCGGAGCCCAGCGCGAAGCCGGCTTCCTTGCCACGTGCCCACACCGGCGCGAACTTGTCCTTGAGATTGAACTCGCCGAATTCGTAGAGCACCAGCAAGTCCTTGCGCTCGCCGTTATGCGCGGCGCCGACCAACGCGATGTCGCTCTGCCCGGAAGCGATCCGCGCCAAGGCGATCCGGGCGGCATCGACGCCCGCGGCTTCCTCGCCCATGAAGGTGCGGGACGAACCGGTGACGCCATGGACGATGGCGATATTGCCGGCGAGCAGGTTGGAGAGTTGCGCAAGAAACAACGTCGGCCGTAGGTCGCTCATCAGGCGTTCGTTGAGGAAGCCCGGTGCGGAATTGCCCTGCGCCTCGGCGTTGAGAATGGCCGAGTCGACGGCGAGGTCGCGTTCGCCGCCGCCCGCGGCGACGATCATGTCCATCCGCGCCAGGATGTCCTTGTTGCCCTTGATGCCGGCGGAATCCAGCGCGAGACCGGCGGCGTAGGTGCCGATGCGCTGCCAGGCTTCCATCTGGCGCTGATCGCCTTTCTTCGGGATCTGTGCATCGAAGGAGACCGGCGCGAGCGGATGCACCAGATACGGCGCGAAACCCTTGTCGTCGACGTTGACGCGACGCTCAACGAGGCCGTCCCAGTTCGCCTCGAGACCTTCGCCCAGCGATGTCGCGAGACCAATACCGGTGATCCAGGCCTCGGTCGCCCCCGTCTTCGATGTGCTGGTATCAGTCATGAGGCATGGCCTGCTGCGGATAGCCGATGCGCTTGGCCATGGTTTCCATGTGCCCACGCAACTCGGGATTCGGGAAAGGGACGTGACCGAACGTAATCGTGGCGTTGCAGCGCTGCTTGCCGTCGACGCTGACCTTGGCCTTGGTGATGGCGAAGCCGGAGCCTTCGTGCAGAACGCTGGCCTCGATCTTCAACAACTCGCCGGGCGTCACGAACACGCGCATCTTGGCCTCCTTGACGGCGCCAAGGAACGGCATGCGCTCGAACTTCATCAGGGCGATGAGCAGCCAACCGGAGGTCTGGGCCATCGCCTCGATGAGCAGCACGCCGGGCATCAGCGGATAGCCGGGGAAGTGTCCCTCGAAGATCGTTGAGTGCTGCGGCACCTGCGCCTCGACGACGATTGTTTTCGCGTCGAGGTCGAGGTCGGTGATGCGGTCGATCAGATGGAAATAGGCCAGATCCATGGGCGGCGATTAAGCCCCCTTGGCGGCGACGAGTTCGTCGATTCGCGCGCTGAGATTCTTCAGCACGAAATACTGCTCGGTGGTCGCCTTGCCGTCGTTGACCTCTTGCGTCCACTTTTCCAGCGGCAGCTTGATGCCGAAGGCTTTATCGATCGCGAATGCGATATCGAGGAAGTCGAGGCTGTCGATTCCCAGGTCATCGATGGCGTGACTTTCGGGCGTGATGGTATCGCGCGGGATGTCGCAGGTTTCCGCAATGATGGTGGCAACCTGATCGAATGTGGAGGACATCATTAAGCCTTTGATAGATTGAAGGTAAATGCGGAAATGACGGAGTGAGGGCGGCTCGCCCCGACATGCCCCGCCGCCTTATCGAGTTGATTGCCCGTATATCGGACCCATGCCGGGAGTTCAATGGCGGCGGGGGATGCCGGGTTCCTGTTTCGTGCACGGATCGACGGCCGTCGCACGGTCACACCGGCCCGCCGCGGGACGGAATCAGCGGCGCGCAATTGCGATGTCCCGCCAGAACGCAGTCCTGGGTCTGTCGCAACTCCGCAATGCTGACGGCCAGCCAGATTCCCGCCGCGGTGAGACCAGCGGTAAAAACGAACGCAGCGAGATTCGTCAGCATCCGATGTCGGAATTCGTCCTGATCGTTAGTGACAGGGTTGCTGGCAGGCCCATCGGCATCGACGTCAGGCCGCAGCGCTCTACGCTGCGCAGGCGAGGTCGAAAGGGTGCGCGGGGTGAATTTGACTATGCGCGCACCGTTCTCGGATCGGGCTGGCACCTGAACTTTCATCCTGTCCTTGTCAATGTCGGTCGTGATCGTCCAGCCAGTCTAGCACAGCGGCGGAGCTTGACAGCAATGCGGCGGCCCGCGGAAGCCTGGCTCAAGGTCCGTCCGGCCTTGATTGCAACGGCGGCACCCCACACCTCAAAAGTTCCGACCGTGTGCGATCAGAGGAGGAAATCAGCATATGACTATCCGCGATCCCATCCTGCACCCGATTCCAATCCTATCGTTACGTCCGACCCAGATGACGGTCGGGATGCACGAGGTGAAGGAAAAGCGCCGGCGCTGGCGACAGCACAAGAAGAAGAAACAGGCAGAAGCGTTGGGTCAGCATATGATCCCGGTGGTCCACGGCCCGGATGGACATCACTACGTCGTCGATCATCACCATCTGGCCCGGGCGCTTCACGACGAGGGCGTGGAGAATGTCCTCGTCACCATCATCGCCGATCTGACCATGGTGGAGCGCGACTCGTTCTGGCTGGTGCTCGACAGCCGGCGCTGGGTTTATCCCTATGACGCCAAGGGCGTGCGTCATCACTACAAGGACATTCCGAAATCGGTCGCGGACCTGAAGGACGATCCGTTCCGTAGCCTTGCCGGTGAGTTGCGCCGTGCCGGCGGCTTCGCCAAGGACACCACGCCGTTCAGCGAATTTCTGTGGGCCGATTTTTTCCGTCGCCGCTTGTCGCGGAAAAGCGTCGTGGCGGATTTTGAGAAAGCCGTCGAGAAAGCGCTCAGCCTCGCGCGGAGCAGTGAGGCGGTTTACTTGCCGGGTTGGTGCGGGCCGGTATCCGAGTGACCGGCCGTGGCCGTGCCGCCAGAATCGCTGTCCCCGTGGCGATGAGAGAAGCGGTGAAAGAGGCGCTCGATCGGCCGGCCAAGTAACAGCACGAGAGAGGCAAGCACACCGGCGACCAGTACGATCCGCCATTGTCCGGCGCCGCAGACGATGCCGATGCAGGCGGTGAGCCAGACGCAGGCGGCGCTGGTCAGGCCATGAATGCGCTTGCCTTGCTCATGGTGGACGATCACGCCGGCACCGAGGAAGCCGATGCCGGTGAGAATGCCCTGGATGACCCGGCTGGTCGCGTCCGACATCGTCGTATGGATGATGCCGCCGTCGGCGAGCAGCACGACGACGGCCGCCGACAGTCCGACCAGTCCGAGCGTGCGGACGCCGATCGGCTTTCCGTGCAGATCGCGATTGAGACCGACCGCGCCGGCGGCGGCGGTCGCGATGCCGAGACGTAAGGCGATTTCGCTCAGCACGATGTCCACGTCGGCCTCACGTCTTGTTTTGCATCAGGTCTTGTTTGCCTCAGGTCTTGGGTAACCGACCCATCAGATAGAATTCGTCGTTGGGGCGCATGTTGGTGACGTTCGCCATCCGGTTCGACAATCCGAAGAAGGCTGAGACCGCGGCGATATCCCAAATGTCGTCGTTGCTGAAACCGTGCCGCGCGAGTTCGGTGAAATCGTGCTCCGAAACCTTTTGGGCCTCCGCGCTCACCTTCATCGCGAAATCCAGCATCGCCTTTTGGCGCGGCGTGATGTCGGCCTTGCGATAGTTGGTGGCGATCTGGTCGGCGATCAGCGGATTCTTGGCGCGGATGCGGAGAATCGCGCCGTGGGCGACGACGCAATATTGGCATTGGTTGGCGCTGCTGGTGGCGACCACGATCATCTCGCGCTCGGCCTTGGAGAGGCCGCTCTCCTTGTCCATCAGCGCGTCGTGATAGGCGAAGAAAGCGCGGAATTCGTCGGGGCGATAAGCCAGGCTGAGAAAGACATTGGGCACGAAACCGGATTTTTCCTGCACTTCCTCGATCCGCGTGCGGATGTCATCCGGCAACTGCTTGAGCGAGGGGATCGGAAACCGGCTGTTGGTCGACGGCGTCATCGTGGTGTCCCGCGTGAATGGCGTGAAAGGTTACGGATCATAGTCGACCGTTATGGAAACAAAAAGCCCGCTTGAGGTACAGCGGGCGCGCAGATCTGTCGCGGGCCGTCATCCACCGTTTGCGTCGGAAACAGCGTCAGCGCAGCGGTTTTTTCAGCAATGAAAAGCGATCGGGATCGAGGCCAAGCGAAGGCTGTAGCATCGGCGCCTCGAAGCTGCGTGGCGCGGGCCGGGGAGTGAAGCCGTCATTCGGCACTTCGCGATGTGAAGTCGCGCCGCGCCAGCGTTCGAGCACGGTATTGAGGAAGTGCGCGTCGTGGCCGCTGTCCGTCACCGGTGTGCTGGCGATGGTGGATTCGCTGCGCGGCAATTGATGCGCGGGCACGTCCTTGAAGCGCAGCCTTGTCGGCAGCGCGACGCCTTCGCCGAACGCCAGCACCTCACGGGTGCCGAGCGAAGGCACGAACGACAACAGGTTCGCTGCGGCGTCCGACACCGCCGAGCGAAGCAGGGCCTGGTCGCGGTCGTTGGCGAGGCGCATGGTGAACAGCGTGCTGCATTGAGAGATGATGGTGGCGTCGAGTTCGGCCGGGCGTTGCGTCACCAGTCCGAGATAGACGCCATATTTGCGGCCTTCCTTGGCGATGCGCGAGACCGCCTTGCGGGTGGGGCCGAAGCCGATGGTTCGGTCCGCCGAGGCGTAACGATGCGCTTCCTCACAGACGAACAGCAGCGGCGAGATGCCATCGCTCCACAAGCCGAAATCGAACGCCATGCGGCACAGCACCGAAACCACCGAGTCGACCACCTCGGCGGGGAAGCCGGCGAGTTGCATGATGGTCATCGGCCGGCCGTTGGCGGGCAGCCGGAACAGATGGCTGATGACTTCCGCCATGGTGTCGCCGCCGACGTTCGCGTTGTCGAACATGAAGGCGTAGCGCGGATCGTTGCGCACCGTTTCGATGCGCGAAATCAGCTTGTGGTAGACGATGCGCGACGACCGGTTTTCCAGCCGGCCCATGCGCTCGTCGATCAGCGAGATCAGATCAACCAGCCGATAAGGCACCGGCGTATCGGCCGTAAAGGTGCTGTGCTTGCCGTCGAGGCGCTTTAGCCCCAGCCGGTCCCCGCTGCTGTATTGCGTGTAAAGACTCTTCGCCAGCGGAATGACCTCGGTGAGGATTTCCAACTCTTCAGGAACGCCGGGCCGCCCGCCGAACAGCACGTCGACGATTTCCTCGAAGTTGAACAGCCAGAACGGCAGTTTCAGGTTTCGCGGATTGAGGACGAGGGCGCGCTCGCCGAAGCAGCGGCCGTATTCGTTGTGAACGTCGAGCAGAAAGATGCGGAGTTTCGGGCGCGCCTTGAGAATTTCGTTGAGCAGCAGCGAGACGCCGCTGGATTTGCCGACGCCGGTGGAGCCCAGCACCGCGAAATGCTTGTTGAGCATTTCCTCGACGTCGACATAGGCCGTGACCGATGAGTCCTGCTGCAACGCGCCGATGTTGATCTGGTCGATGCCCTTCGGCGCATAGATCGTGCGCAGTTCCTGATTGGAGATCAGGCTGACGGGATCGTCGATCGCCGGATAGCTGGTGACGCCGCGCCGAAAGCGCTGCTGCTGCGCTTCGCCGTAAATTTCGCCAAGCAGATCGACCGACGCACAAGCGTAGTAGCGGCCGGTATCCGGCAGGTGTTCGGTCGTAACTTCGGTGATGATCGCGACGATGATGACGCTGGCGCAACGGATGCTGACGAAGCGGCCGACCGTCGCCCGCGCCTCTGCGGGGGAGGCGTGCTGGCCAGCATGGAGCCCGGCGCGCGCTTGCGAGCCGCGCACCGAAATGATCCGCCCGAACGAGGTTTCAGGTGGCGAAAAAGACATGTCGCAATCTGTATCTTGCTCCGTAGCTCTTCCACTATCGGAGCTGTTGTTTCAGAAATCGTTAACCGGCCAAGCCGGTTGGACGAGCGGCTTTGCGGCGCGGCCTCCGAAAATCAAAAGCCGCCGTCGGACGAAGCGACGGCGGCTCTTGTACGCAACACTGGAGGCCATCTATCTGGCCCGGAAAGCGTGACAGGGTTCGGTGAATGATCTGTAAATTCCTGTCGGCAGAAGTTGGCGCAGCGAGACTTTCGACTGGATGTTGATTTGCGATCTTACCAATGATGGCGATGCCGGGAGTGCGACCAGCCGCGGTGGCGGCCGACATACCAGCCGCGATGCAGGCCACGATTGCCGTGCCAGCCATGATGACGACCACGATGTCCGTGCGCGTGCCCATGGCCGTGTCCATGACCGCCCCGGACCTGAAGCAGGTCGGAAGCTCCTTCGATATGTTTGGCAGTCGGCGCGGCCGCGCTTGCCGCGCTGGCGGTCGCAAGAACAAAGGCCGCGGCGGCGGCCCAAGCAATTGTGCGTATCTTCATGGGAGCTCCTTCGAGTTGATAGCGCCAGATAACGGAGTGGAACCGATCTGGTTCCAGGCTGTGTCTACCGGGACCAAACCGGGCGACTTGCAAACCGCAAGGTGTCCATCTAAAAGGGCCGCCAGCGAGCGCGATTTGGAAATTGCCGACCGGCAGTTGGAAAAGGCTTTAAGAGCTGTATCTAAAGCCTTGTGTCAATTCGTGAATCCGTTGGGGAATGGTGTAACGGTAGCACAACAGACTCTGACTCTGTTTGTCTTGGTTCGAATCCAGGTTCCCCAGCCAAATCCTGTGCCCTGAAGATATTGAAGTCGCACGTCTCGACAGACAAGTCGCCGCTGGTCCTTCTAAATATTTAAGTTATTGGCAAAGCTCCGACCGCTTTCCGATCAATGCTGTCCATGACCATTACGGTCGCGCCACTCCTCTCAGAAAGGCATTTCCGCGGTTGTCGGCGAGGCAGATGTAGCGTTGATGCCCGGTCAATTCGCCCGCTTTGAAATCGACGTCGACGAGAAAGTAGCGCGCGTTCGGATCGGCGGGACGATCCCGTATCGGTGTGACCATCTCATTTTCAATGACGAGGTTGCGAACATTCGGAAGCACCCCGGCGACCTTCGCCCGGCAGGTCGTCTCCGGATCCGCTGCGTCCGCAACGACCGGGAGAAGGGCTAAAATAAACAGAATAAAAAACGTCCTCACAATGATTGAAACGTCGCCGGCCGAACGGCACTCGTCAAGAGCCGGGCAGGGTTTGGGTGCCAATGCCAGTTGGTCGCGCCTGAGGTACGTGCCGCCCACTGGCGGAATAAGACGCTTTGAGGTAGTTTTCAGCATATTTTAAGAAGCTTCGAGGGTTGCCATGAAGCGCTATTTTTCTGGTCGATATTTGAGAGCCGCGCGCCGGCTTTGGCGCGATGAGGATGGTATCGTTCTTCCCTACGTCACGATCGTGATGGTCGCGATCATCGGTCTCTCGGGGCTGGCGCTCGACGCTTCCCGCTTCCGCAGCCTGAAAACTCAGATGCAGGCCGGTGCGGACGCGCTGGCGCTGGCCGGCGCGAGGGAGCTTGACGGCAGCAATGGCTCAATCACCCGGGCGACCAATGCCATCAACAATATGATCAGCAATACGCCGCAAGGCATGGGCACGCAGTCGAAAATCACGGCTGCAACGATCACCTTTTACAGTAGTCTTTATGCCGCGACGGATTCGCGCATCGGTGTCGTAACCACAAATTCAAACGCAGCAAAGTATGTCGGCGTCACCGTATCGCCAGCCTCTCTTGGGACGATCCTTCCCGTCGGCTTCACGAGTCTCTCAGCGGACGCAATGGCGGTCGCCGGCTACGACTTTGCGGTATGCAATATGCCGCCAGTGTTTATTTGCAATCCTTATGAACAGGCCGGCGATGATGAGGCGACGGCAAATAATCGTTGGATGACGCAGGTTAATTTGCCAGCTAACCAACAACAGTTGACGCGACTGACTGTCAACGGCGGTTCTGGTTACGGCCCCGGCCACTTCGGTTTCTTGGTGCCGCCAGATAACTGCAATGGCGCCAGTTGTCTGATCGACTGGATTGCGCGAAAGAACCCATCGGCCTGCTATCGCAAGAAGATGGTCGATTTGAACACAGGCCAAATGCAATCTGTGTTCGATGCCTTCAATGTCCGTTTTGATATGTATAGTGGGAGCATCAAGGCCAGCGCAAATTACGCGCCAGCTACAAACGTCCGGAAGGGATATCTTCCGGGGAGTGGGAAGGGCGGCGCATGCAACCCGATCGAGCAGAATTTAGTTGCCCCAAACCCTTCTTACGGAGTGATCGTTCCGCAGGTGACAATCAACGGCACCGTCGATTCAAAAGACACCACGTTGATTACAACAACGAGTACACCGGGAGGCCCGTTGTATGTGGGGTCAATGGTGTCTGACGCGAACGGCTATGTCACTGCGGGGACAACTATTCAGTCCATCAGCGGCACCCTAGTTACCTTGAGTGTCGGCGTAAAAAACTCACAAAAAGGGAAGGCGATTACGATTGTTGCTGGCGGTCCTGACCAATATGCTAATGCGCAGGCAAACGCAGTACCTCTTCCGCTTGATCTTAATATGGTCGGCAATACTGTTTCGCCTGGTAATGGTCAGTGGGACTGCCAAGATTACTGGAAGATCGTCCATGGGACGACACCTCCGACCGGTTGCGGTGAGGGGACGACTTCCAATCCAACGACCTTGAGCCGGTACAGTATCTACCAGATGGAAAGTGCGCTCCTTAACGACGCCGCCGGTCCGGGAGCACCAGCCGGCGGCGGCGAAGTGGGAGGTCCAACTTGCAATCCGCCGGGTGTAGCCACTGATGATGGAGGAGGGGATCGTCGAGTTATCTACGCTGCGATCATCAACTGCATTGGTAATGCAGGCTCCATGACTGGCGGTCAGACGGCTGACAATATTCCAGTCGCCGGGTTCGGAAAATTTTTCATGACCCAGCCGGCCGACACTTCCAACCAAGCGCTGATTGGCGAGATGACCGGTGCTGTTGGCCTCGACAAGAACGCCAAGAACAACGTGCAACTCTACCGGTGATGGGAGCGGGCAGCGTGCGATCGGTGTGACCTGATGAAGGCCTGGGTGTTGGGCGTGACTGTGGCGATGTTCAGCGTGCTTGCGGTCGACGTCGCGCGTCCTGCCAACGCCGAATCCGGTCTGAAGCCGTTCGTCGGCGAAACCGCCGCCGAATTCGCGGCACGGAAGAAGGGTTTGACGCGTCCGCCACAGCCAGAGGCCGGCACGGTCGTGATCGCGGCCGATCGGTCCGGGCATTTCACCACCCATGCCCGGATCGGCGATATCGATGTCAATCTGGTGATCGATACCGGTGCGAGTGTCGTCGCCCTGACCGGGGGCGATGCGCGCCGGCTCGGCTTGACGCCCGACCCGTCCCGCTTCATCGCGAAAATTTCCACCGCGAACGGTGTGGTTCGTGCCGCGCCCGTCGTGCTGGACGCCATCTCGATTGGCGATGTGACGGTGCGTCAGGTCGAGGCGGTCGTCATGCCCGACAACGGGCTGACAGTGAGCTTGCTCGGGATGTCTTTTCTTTCCCGTCTGGCGCGCTATGAAGTGCGCGGCAACACGCTGGTTCTGAATCGCTGAGCGGCTGCGCGAGACCGGCCGTCTTGCCTCACGGTTCGGTCAGGACCAATGTGGAATATGGGCGAGCGTGGGGCTCATGGACATGCGGGTGAGTTTCGTGGCAGTTGCGCAATGATGTTCGACCCGTCCGACATCCGCGCCATCGCGCGAAAATTGTTGTCGGCCGATCGCTGGTTCATCCCGGTCGCGATTGCCGGATTTGCCGTGGTCGCCATTTTCCTTGTCGTCGGTTGGCGCCGGATACAGGCCGTGGAGACGAAGGCGGCGCATCGTTCCGATCTCACCGACCTGAGGATCGATGGCCTCAATCGCCGCCTCGATGCGATGCGGACAGATCAGTTACAGAAGGCCGCCGAAACGAAACCGGCGGCCGTGAGCGACACGCGCCGAGGCCGCCAGCGCGACGTCAGCGGCAATCTCGATGCGCTGACGCCGATCGACATGAGGAAAGGCACCGCGATTCTGCTGACCATCGATCCGCTGAATAAGCAGGCGGTTTTCAAAAAGTAACCGTTCGGCGCTGCGACGCATTTTGCGACCGCACGCGCATTGGCTCAGGATTGAGCGGCCGACGACATTCCTTCTCCGGTCACGGTCGTGGCCTGATCGGGCATCGTGATGTTGAGAAAGTTCATCAGCGCGCCGAGGAAGAAGAACTGGAATTGTACGTTCTTGAGTTTGACCGTGATGGTCGGAACGGGACCATCCTCGCGCCCGGCATAGCCGAGGCCATCGGATTGGTCATGTGCGTAAATCACCTTGACATTCGCCGCCGTCACCGGAAAGAAGTTGCACATGCCGGTGAAATAATAGCTGGTCGGCGTTGCTGCGCATGCGGAGTTGCCGCGCCCGTAGAGCAGCGTATTCATTGCCGTAGTTTGAATGGTGCCACCGACGCCGTTACACGAGCCGGTACAGGTGCAGGCGCCGGTCGCGCCATCGCAATCTACTTTAAACGTCGGCATCGTATTGCCAGCGCTTGTTGTGCCGGCGGTCACAACCGCCTTGGCGAGATTATTGAAGCCGCTTGGCAGCGGATCGGATACCGCCGCGAGCCGTGCACCGACCTCCACCGCCTTTGTCGCAGCGTTCCACTGCTGAAACGCATTGAGAAAATCCACCACGCCAAGGACGAACACGAAGATGATCGGAATCATCACCGACACTTCGATCAGGACGCTGCCCGCGTCGTCGCGCGAAAGCTGGCGAATTCGTTGCATCATTAGCCGGGTCCGATCGAGCGTTGGGCGTGAGAGGCGCTGAGGTCGGGAGGGTTTAATCCGAGCAATGAGAAGAAGCCGAGCGAAGGATCGGGAAAACTTGTGCTGGCGGTGACGATATAGATCGACGCGGCGCCGAGATAGCTGCCGGAGGAATTGGTGATGGCGGTGCAAGTTAACGTGACGTCGGAGGGATTCCAGGTCGCAACGCGCTGTGCGCCGTCGGTGGTCTGGGCAGCTCCATAGGTCGCGATATTTTGCGCGATCGTTACCTTGGCTGTGTCGCTGCAAGGATTGGGCGCGGAATCCGGCGCGGTGCGGGCGAGGTAGCGCGCGGCATCGCGTACACCTGTTTCGACCAGTTGTTGTTTGTAGAAGTACCAGGAGAACTCATAAACGCCGGCGGCGAGTGTCAGGATCACCGGCACAACCAGCGTTGCCTCGACGAGGGCGGTACCCTCATCATTGCGCCACAGCCTGCCGAGGCTGGACCTGCCCAATCTTCGCGCCAACACGGTCGGCCTCTACAAAATCCATTTCGAAACAATTTTTAAAATAAGCGTCGGAGCAAGGCTGCCGATAAACAGAGATAGCAGCGGCATCTCGCGATTTGAGAAATATTGTACCAAATCTCAGGTAACGTCCAATGCCAAATGCGCCATTCCGGCTTAGCTCGATGGCGACGCTTCCAAGCGTTAACCATAATTGCTGGCGAATCGCTGAAAATGACTGCCGGTCTATGGCGGGGCTAGGCGCCCCCCCCCCGAGGAGCGGCAGATGACATTGATTGATGCGATTGGATCGTGGGGGTGGTGGCTGTCCGGCTATCTGGTGCCGTTCGTCGCCGTGCTCGCGGTCATTATTTTTGTTCATGAACTGGGGCATTTTCTGGTTGCCCGACTGTGCGGCGTCGAGGCGACGGCGTTCTCACTTGGCTTTGGGCCGGAGTTGGCGGGCTTTAACGACCGCCACGGCACGCGCTGGAAACTCTGCGCGATCCCGCTTGGCGGCTACGTGAAATTCCTTGGCGATCGCGATCCGGCCAGCGCCGGCACGACGGAGACATTGCCGGCAGACGTTGCCCCCGAACGGACTTTCCACGGCGCCTCCGTGCTGCGACGGATTGCCATTGTCGCCGCCGGACCGGCAGCGAATTTTCTGCTGGCGATAACGGTGTTTGCGACCGGGCTCATGATGACCGGACGCACCGTGATCGTCCCTCGGATCGAGGCTGTGCAGCCGGGCAGTCCGGCGCAAGCAGCGGGAATGCATCCAGGCGATGTCGTCCTGGCGGTGAACGGCAGCTCGATTAAGAGTTTTGATGATCTCCAACGAGCGGTTGCTGCGAGTTTCGGCGCGCCGCTCACCGTGACGGTCGCGCGTGGCCCGGAGCATCTGACCCTGATGGCGACCCCGGAAATGCGCGAGGTCGATGACGGGCTTGGCGGCAAGGCAAAGCAGGCGATCCTCGGCGTCCGTCGCTCTGGTGCCGCCGCTGATGTCAGCGTGGTCCGCGTCGGGCCGGGCGACGCTCTGGCGCAGGGCGTCGCCAAGACCTGGTACATCGTCGCTCAGACCGGACGTTTCGTAGCCAATATCGTCGTGCATCGCAGCGGCGTCGACCAACTCGGCGGTCCGATCCGGATTGCCGAGCTATCCGGCAAGGTGGCTGCCATCGGCATCGGCCCGCTGATCGAATTGATGGCGATCCTCTCGGTCTCGGTTGGATTGATCAACCTGCTTCCGATCCCGGTGCTCGACGGCGGCCACCTGCTGTTCTTCGGCATCGAACTGGCGCGCGGGACGCCGGTGCCGGTGCCGGTTCAGAAATGGGGGATGCTGACTGGCGTGAGCGCCGTGCTGGCACTGATGGTTTTCACCACCTTCAACGACGTCCTGCGGCTGCTGCATTCGTAGTGGGGCGGGGGCGCGGAAGGCGGGCCTTCGCACGCGCAAGCCACGCGGGCGGCTTTACTCCTCCATGGGAGGTACCCCTTTTGGGGAGTGCTGACCTAACGGCGCTAACACGCTCTGGCGTTAAGGATATCCTAAGAACGATTCGAAATTGAATTGACTAAAATTGCGCGTTTAACGCATTATTAATCCATTCCTTGCCGACGGGCATAGCCGCCGGACGAGAATGCTGGGGTTGCGCTGAGTATTTTCCGACAGCCTCAACGCCACGCCATTGCTCAAAGACATCACTTCATTGATTACACGGAGAATGAGATGAGTAAGTATCTCCAGGCTGCGAAAAATTTGTTCAAGGACGAGGAGGGTGCTGCCCTCATCGAATACACCGTGCTGCTGGGCATTCTGGTTGTTGCGGTAATCGTCACAATCGTGTCGGTTGGCGGTTGGGTCAACGGGCAGTGGTCAGCTCTATGCGATAAACTTACAACTGGTGTCGGCTGCACAAAGGGCTGAGTTGTTGCTCTTTTGCCGCTCAAGCATGCAAATCTGAGTCAAGCGGCCCGGACGCCCCGAAAATCGTGGTGTCCGGGCCGTTTTTGTTGTTGGGTGGCCGGTATAGTTGCGGATGAATTATTTCAGCGGGTCGGGTCGCGCCGGCCGTCTGGTTTTTACGAGGCGTTTCGATGCGCTCGAGCAATGTTTTGATCACATTTGCCGCCCTGGTTATGGGTGCGCTTGCGGCATTTCTTGCGGTCAACTGGCTGCGCAGCCAGAGCCAATTGGCCGGCCAGCAGCCGACACAGACAGTTGTTGTCGCCTCCAGCCCGCTCGCCGTCGGCTCGGCGTTGTCGGACAGCAATACCAGCGAAATCCCGTGGGCAGCAGCGGCGCCGCTGCCGGATGGTGCCTTCACCAGCAAGAAGGATCTGCTGAAGGACGGCAAGCGCTTGGTGCTCGCTGCGATCGAACGAAATGAGCCGGTGCTGCGCACCAAGATCACGGCACCCGGACAATCCGGCTCATTGTCCTCGCAACTCGATGCCGACAAGCGGGCGGTCACCGTCAGCGTCGATGACGTACGCGGCGTTGCTGGCTTGATCCGGCTGGGCGACCGCGTTGATGTCGTCCTGATCCGCTCGCCGTCCGGCGCAAATAATCGCGCTTATTCCGATATCATTCTCCAGAACGTCAAAGTCCTCGCGCTGGATCAATCCACTTCTGATACCACCGGAAAGCCGACAGTGGCGAAGGCGGTCACGCTCGAGGTGACGCCCGAAGAGGCGCAGAAAGTGCTGCTCGCCGCCAATATCGGCCGGCTCTCACTGGTGCTACGGCAGTCGGGTAATTCCGAAGTCGAAGCCAGCAAGCGCGTCTCGGATCGCGATCTTGCGCTGGCGGACCCTGAGACAGAGAAGAAAACCACTCCAGTTATCGTGCCTGCAGCAACGGCACAGTCGTCGACACCTGCACCGGCGCCTGTCGTGGAAAAGAAATCGCTTGAAACGACGACAGTGGCGATTGTGCGCGGCATGAAGCGTGAAGAGTACACAGTAGTACAGGACGACAATTCGGGAGCGGCCGGGGGACGCTGAATGCGTTCCGATCTGTGTTCGGGCGTTAGTTTCGGGGGATATCGAGATGTGGGGTCGTAGTTTTTCATACGGCTTGCTGTTTGCGGCGGGCGTTCTGCTCGCTGGTGTAACCTTCGGGTCTATCGGACCGACACAAGCGCAAGGGGTTCAGGCACGGGAAGTGCAGAGTGGTCGGGTCCACAAGGTCGTCGTGACCCTTGCCAAGTCACGTACGTTCCGGATCGACAAGCCGTTCGCCACCGCCGTGATTGCCGCTCCCGAAATCGCTGACGTGCTGCCGATGTCGGATCATTCGATCTACATTCAAGGCAAGAAGATCGGCACCACCAATATTTCGATGTTCGATTCCAGCATGCATTTGGTCGGTATTCTCGATATCGACGTGACGCCGGACACGGGCACGCTGCGGGAGAAGATTGGCGCCAGCACCGATAGCGGTGGTATTCGCGTCAATAGCGCCGGCGGGCAAGTGGTGCTGAGCGGTGAGGCGCGTGACGCCGAGGCGGCCGACCGCGCGGTAACGGTCGCCAAGGGGCTGGCCAAGGATACACCCGTCGTCAACGCGATGAAGGTCGCGCCCTCGCAACAGGTGATGCTCAAGGTCCAGTTTCTCGAAGTCTCTCGCGCGGCGGGCGAGCAACTGGGCGTGAACTGGTATGTCCAGCGCGCCGGCCGCGGCATCAGTACAGGTCTTGGCGCGCCGGTGATGGGTACGCAACCGGGAGTGAATGACGGCAGCAGCGGCATCCCGATCTTCCAGTCGATTGGCGCGCTGGCCGGTGCGACCAGCGGCAACCCGTTCGGCGTCGCGATTGCCAATCTGGTCAACAGCGGCACCACGGTCGATCTGATGGTGAACGCGCTGGAGAGCAAGGGCTTGGTGCGCAAGCTGGCCGAACCGAACTTGGTCGCGTTGTCCGGTGACACGGCCAGTTTCTTAGCTGGCGGCGAATTCCCGGTGCCGGTGGTGCAGCCCGGCGGCGGTGGCGGCACCAATTCAATTACCGTTCAGTTCAAGCGGTTCGGTGTCGAACTGACCTTCATGCCGACCGTCCTCGCGCGGGGGCTTATCAATCTGCGGCTCGCTCCCTCCGTCAGCGAACTGGATTTTACCCAGGGTGTGCAGATTTCCGGCTTCCAGATTCCGTCGCTGACCAAGCGTGAAGCGCGCACCACCATCGAACTGCGCGATGGTCAGAGCTTCGCCATCGCCGGTTTGTTACAGGCCACAAACAAGAGCGATATCTCGCAACTGCCTTGGATCGGATCGGTGCCGGTGCTCGGCACCTTGTTCCGCAGTACGGGTTATCAGAAGAACGAAACTGATCTGGTGATCATCGTGACGCCGCATCTGGTTCGGCCGGCGGCGCCGGGCGACCGGCTCGCCTCGCCACTCGACAGCCGCCTGCCGGGTAACGACGTCGATAAATTCCTGATGGGCCAGCTCGAGCGGAAGAAGGACTATAACGACTATGTAACCAATGGCGGCGGCGTGAATGGTCCCTATGGTCACATTATTCAGATCGATGAGGGCAGGAGCGGCCCGGTTTACAAGAGGTGACATCGTGATGTGGAAGCTCTCGCCGCTCGGCGCAATCCTGGCCTGCCAGATCGGGTTCGCGAACTGCCATTATAATCTGCCGTCCCCACCAGCTTGGGACGATCCATCGGAGCATTACCTTCAGCGCACTGATACCATCACCGCCGGTGCTGGGGATGCCAGCCGGGTGAACGCCGCGACCCATATGATTGATCCGTGGCCGCGCAATGTGCGCAACAAGCAGTTGTCCGCCAATGGCCAGCGCATGGTCGGCGCCATCGAGCGTTATCGCGACGTCAGCAAGTTGCCCGAAGCGCCGCCAGCTATTTCATCACAAAGCACCGGCTTTTCGTCGTCGGTGGGTGGTGGAGGTGGACGTTGAAAGCTCAGCGGTTGAGTTGGCGCTGAAGGTTGTCGATCGTCAGGTCGCGATCGCCCGGAAGCTGATACCAGGACGGACGCAAGTAATCGAGCCAGCTTGCGCCAAACCAGACGTGTCCTTCGAGACATCCCGACATGATCGTGACGATCAGCGCGCCGGCAATTGCTGGGCCGAACGGGATTTTCTTGCGGTCGCGGACTTTCTTGTGCCTGATCCAGTTTAGCCGAACGAAGACAAGTTGAATGATGGCGAAGATCAGCATTACGATTGCAAACAAGAGCGCGCATTCGATACCGGTCCAGAGGAATGCGATGGTGAGGAGCTTGACGTCGCCGCCACCCAGCACACCGTGTGCGTAGGCCACAAAGAAAATGACAAACATGCCGGCGGCGAGTGCGAGGTGCCAATGCATCGCAACCCAGCGCCCCGACAGAAGGGCCCACAGGACATAGAGCCCGGTCAGCACCGCGACCAGTTCATTGCGGATCGTGAATTGTCTGAGGTCGGTCACCGCGACGTAGAACAGCGTTCCCGCTGTCACGATCAACACCAGGTTGGCCGCCAGCGCCGCCTGCATCAGTTCGACGCGCGCGCCGCGCGAAGATAGATCAAATGCGAGACGACGAACGAGGGAAGGGTGGCCGCCAGAAGTGCCACCAGCACCCAGGCATCCGTGCCGTGGGGCAACACCGTCCTTGCCGGCGCGATCGCGACGGCATTCATCGCTGCCGCCGGTGAGAAGGAATCCATCGTCGCCGCCGCATATCCGGTGGCGCAAACGAAAAAGAAGCTGAGATTGCTGGCAAGCGATAGCAGCAGGCGTTTTCCGAACATGGCTCCGGCAATTGCTGCCGCAGCCAGCGCGAATGCGATCGTCAACTGCGCGTAGGGGAACGAGATCGCTTCGCCGATCAGATAATAACTTTTTTGAAACAGCCCGAACATTCTCAGATTAATGAACCACAACCATTCGGAGGTGGGCGACATACTCAACGCCAAAGCTGCGCTCTCGGCCGCCGACAATGCGGCCAGCAGAGCGAGGGGGCCAATAAGCTGTAGACGAGCCAAGCGATTCATTCCGCAAGGCTACGAAACCTGAATTGAAATTTCGTAAATCGTGGCCGGAAGGAAAGAACCGTCGGCCGCTATCGCGCCACTGCAACCTAATTCGAAGGCTTAATTATTGTTGCGCTCGACGAACTTGTAACTCGAATTGAGCAGTTTGAGATTGTTGACGATCATCGGATTGTCCGGCTCCCGCTCGTAAGCCTTCAGGAATTTCTTTCGCGCAGCCACCAGATTGCCTCGCAACATATACGAGTAGCCGATGTTGTTCAGAATTTCCGGCGTCTCGCCTCTCAGCTTGACAGCGACTGAATACGCCCGGTCGGCCAGATCGAAGCGGCGGAGCCGGTCGTAGCTCGCAGCCAAACCGACCCATGCGGTGGCATCGCGCGGCATTTTCTCGGTCGCGTCGCGGAAGTAGTTCTCGGCCAGGCCGTAGTTACCCCGGTTGAACTGCTCGATACCCATCCGCAACGGTTCATCTGAGGGGTAATACTTCGCTTCATCGGGACGCTGGAGGGTCGGCGTCGTTTGCGGCTGGGGCGTGGCCTCGAGAGGCAACGACGGGTCAACCGTCTGGCAAGCAGCCAGAATCAGCGCGGGACAAATAACTAACAAAAACTTCAAAAAATTCACGGGTAGCCCCCGGAAGACCGAAATGTCGCAGGCTTCCATTCCCTGCAGTGAGCGCCATTTCCCTCGATCAATCAAGCGGGTGAGGAGATCCTGGCCGGTGGTCGTCGTCTCTTAGGTGTCTTTTTTCAAAAGGTGTATCCCTAGCGCACCACTGCCGCGATGACCCGGATGGCTAGCGGGATCATGATCATCCCCATGATGACAGGGAAGATCAGCAGCGCCATGGGAAACACCATTTTGACGGGTAACTTGTTGGCTCGTTCCTCGGCTAGTAGAAGCCGGCGGTCGCGCATTTCATCGCTGAAAACCCGGAGAGCATCGCCGATATCGCTGCCGAGTTCGACCGACTGCCGCAGCACCAAGGCAAACGACCGCGCCTCGTCGAGGCCCAATCGATCCGCGAACGATGCCAGCGCTTCGACCGTACTGCGGCCGGCGCGGATTTCTGCGCCGAGCATCAGAAGATTAGATCCGAGAGCGCGGTTCTGTTTGAGGATTTCATCGGTGATCCGATTCAGTGCCGCTTCGAGACTGAGACCGGAATCGACGCAGACGACCAGAAGATCGAGAAGGTCGGGAAAACTGCGCCGGTAATCGGCGATGAGTGCGCGATGGCGTCTTGCCAGATACACATCTGGGCCGAAAACGGCCACCAGGAGCGAGATCGATATAACGAGAAGTTTCAACAACCACGCAAACTTCGTGGCTGGCATGAACGCCGTTATGGCAAAATAGGCCATGCCCGGTAAAACAATCACCGCTGCGATGCGGGCGAAAATGTAATAATTAATCGCGTCGTTCCTGAAGAACCCGGCTCGGATCAGTTCACGACGGAGTTTGCCCCGCAACGAGTCGTCCACGCCAAATCGCTGCTCGTTGAAATATCGGGTAATGAAAGCGTCGAGCGATTTCGGGGCGCGTTCGGTGCCGGAAGCAGATGCATCCACTGGGGTCGTCAAACGGCGCTGAATGCGCGATTGGGTCAGAATCTGTTGACCCACGACGAACGCGATCGCAGCCACCGTCCCGAAGGACAGTAACGCAACCAGCAATGGGACCGAATCCAGCACGTTCGGGATTCCTAAGATTTAGCGTTGACCATTCGGTACATAATGATGTTCGCGAGGCCGAGCATGAAAAGTCCGACAACGGCTGCCGGCATGATCAGTGGATGGTGTCGGACTGATCCAAAGTACTCCGGCGAGACCAACGAGATGATACCGAACAGGACGAAAGGAAAGATCGTGAGGGCATAAGCGGACATGCGGCCCTCGGCGCTGAGCGCTCGAACCTTCAGCCGCAACTTCGCGCGTGCGCGGATCATACGCGACAAGCGATGCAGGACCTCGCCGAGGTTACCACCAGTTTGCGACTGGATGCTGATTGCGATCACAAAGAACAGCAGGTCTTCATGGCCCGTGCGTCTGTAAAGATTGTCAATGGCAGTCTTGATGGCAAGTCCAAAGCTGATCTCGTCGCCGGTCATGCCGAATTCCGTGCCGATGGGATCAGGCATTTCGCGCGCGACCAGATTGAGAGCCATCGGGAATGGATGGCCGACGCGGACGCCGCGAACAATGATGTCGAGCGCGTCAGGCAGTTGCTCGCCGATGCGGGCAATGCGCCGGCTACGCGCGATCGCAAGATAGAAATAGACAACGAACAAGGCCAAGCAAAGCGATGCGACGAAGCTGAGCGGGCCGTATCTGAAAATCAATCCGATAATCAAGAACAAGAAAACGAAGAGAGCGACTGCGGCAAAAACAAGCGCCGTTCGATTGATGCTCAAGCCGGTCTGTGTCAGCCAATCGTTGATCCTTTGAAGAACGGGACTGCTGACGTTTGTAAATCCCCGCTCTCTCCGCAATGTTTCGAGAACGTTTGCGGAACTGGTCAGTTCACTGCCGAGAGCGAGCCGTCGATTGATTGCTTTCTTTTGCGTACGAAGCCGGAAGAACACCAAATAGATGGCCTGCACCGCCAGTACGACGGCTGCGAAGATGGCGAGATAGATGCCCCAAAGACTGTCCACGCCGGCTCCGTCTACAAGATGACGCTGGGGTCAAAATAACTCAGCGGAATATCGATCCCGTAAGCCTTGAGCTGGTTGAGAAAGTTTGGTCGCAAACCAGTCGCGCGGAAGGACCCTCGCATGTTGCCCGCCTCATCAGTCGATTCCTTCACGAACCGGAATATTTCCTGCATCTGAACTACTTCGCCTTCCATGCCAGTGATCTCGCTCACGCTGGTGAGGCGGCGTTTTCCATCCGGAAGGCGCTGTACCTGGACCACGAGATTGATTGCCGAAGCAATCTGGCTGCGGATACTTCCCAAGGTCATGGGCAAACCGGCCATACCGACCATCTGCTCGAGACGCTTCACAGCATCACGCGGCGAGTTTGCATGAATGGTCGTCATGGAGCCTTCGTGGCCGGTGTTCATAGCCTGAAGCATATCGAATGCCTCTTCGCCTCGACACTCGCCGACGATAATGCGATCCGGCCTCATGCGCAGGGCGTTCTTCATCAGTTCGCGTTGTCGAATTTCACCCTTGCCTTCGGCGTTGGCCGGTCGGGTTTCAAGGCGGCCGACATGGGGCTGTTGCAGTTGAAGTTCTGCAGCATCTTCGATCGTGATGAGGCGTTCGTGAACAGGGATATAGTGGGACAATGCGTTGAGAAGGGTGGTTTTTCCGCTGCCCGTACCACCTGAGACGATCAGCGAGATTCGTCCCTGAACCGCTGCTTCGAGAACTTCAGCAATCTGGGGCCGGACGGAGCCGAGTTCGACCAGGCGATTCATATTGAATGGCTTGTCAGAAAATTTCCGGATTGAAACCAGCGGGCCATCGACAGCAATCGGTCTGATAGCAATGTTAACGCGAGATCCATCAGGAAGACGTGCGTCGACCATTGGCGACGATTCATCGACACGGCGCCCCACGCCGGCAACTATTTTATTGATGATACGAAGGAGATGGTTTTCGTCTTTGAAGTGAACCTTTGTCTCATGAAGTTTGCCGAACCGTTCAACGAAGCACACTTCGTGCGTATTTATCATGATGTCGGTGATCGTTGGGTCCTTGAGCAGGGGCTCGATAGGACCGTAGCCAATCATCTCGGCAATGATTTCTTCGCTGAATGCATGAAGCTCTTTTTGATTGAGGGAGAGATTTTCTGCTCTTACGTAGTTGGCAACATATGTGCGGATCTGTTGAACGAATTCTTCGTGTTGCAATTTTTCAAGAATTGCCAGGTTGAATTCGTCGATGATCTTCGCGTGAAGCTTCAATTTTTCGTCGATCAGGACGGGGCGGCGATCGATTAACTCCTGATAAAAGCGATCCGAGTCGATTTGGGTCTGAACCGCAGAAGGAGCAGAAGCCTTTTCCGGCTCTGTCGGTGGGCGAGCTGAAAAAAAGAAACTCATCGGAAGACAATCCCGAACAAACAGAAATATCGTCCACCAGGGACCTTAAAATAGGCCGGATCATATCACTAAGGCCGCTCGAAGTTTAGTCGAATTCTTGAGATGGCGTTAACTCTTCAAGGATGTGGCCAATATAGTTAATGCCAGTCAGGCGTGCGGCCGAGGTCCAGCTGCTATGGAGGCGGTTGGGAACAGCATTGTTCAGTGAAAAAATCTGCACCTATGCCATGTTGTGCAGATCAATTCTTGACCGGTCGGGCTTTGAGGTTCTGACAAAATTGAGTGATTTTGGCGATATCCTTGCTGACATTGCGTCGGGGGGCACTAATTGCGTTTGGCGTCCCCGTATTGGCAGCATCGTTTATCGCTGCATCCTCGCGAACGAATATAAGTTTCTCAGTCCTCAGTACGCTTTCAACGTATTGCCGCCGAACGATGCGGCCAAATGCACCGAGTTCACACCGGTTGATGATAATTTGAATTTCAGATGGCGTCCCATCTAGTGCACGGACACACGCAACCGTTTCGGCAGCTTGACGAAGGCCGGGAATTGAGTTCAGTCCGGTGACAATTATAGCTTGAGACGCTGCAAGAATTTTCGGAGTCCATGTCGACCAGTTGACTGGAAAATCGATGAGAATGAGGTCGTAGCGATGTGCGAGCATCTCGAAAAGCTTGTCGAGAGCTGAAAAGTTCAGAGTGCAGAGATCGAACTTGGTTCGAGGTGCTGCGAAGACATCAAGGCCGCTGCTATGCTTGCTAATGAAGACATCCAGCAACTGATTATCGAGCCGGGCGGGGTTGCTTGAAATTTCCTCGATTTGAAGATGAGGTTGGATATCCAGATAATCGCAAACATGGCTTGTCTGGAAATCAAGATCCAGCAGGCAGACCCGCTGCTTGGTCTTGCCAAGCATAAGCTGGGTTGCAACCTCGATGGCCAATGTGCTGTTGCCGACGCCTCCTGCGCTTGGAACGAATGAGATGAGGCTGGGACGGTTTGCGGATGCCGGCTCGGCGGGATTGTGAGATTTATGTTGTGCGATGATGTCGAGAATTTCATTTGGCGGTGCGTTTGAGGATACCCATTCTGCACCACCGGTTCGGATCAGTCTCTTGTAGTCGTTTCCAGAAATGTCGCTGCTGACGATAATGAAGAAGATGCGATCTCGATATCGCTCGGCGATATGAACGATGCGATCAACATGGGTCGTACTATGAGGCGGTGGTAGAAATAGGACGTAGGTTAACTCTCCGCCCGGCTTAGGCGTTTCACGTGCGATGTCCTCAATGCTCTGAATCTTTATAACATCGGGAATTGCGTCGATGATCTTCCGCTCGATCGCCGAGGGCTGCGCAGCAGTATCGTCAGCAGCTATAAGAACTATGGACATATTCAACTTCAAGGGCTGGACCAGGTATGCATGAAAGGGTGCAGGAGTGTCTCAGAGTAACGAACGGGAAATTGGCTCGAATTTCTACCCTATGGCGGTACTGCTTACATCTTCACGATGTGCGAGGCCTAATTGTAGGATGCGCTACTTGAAATGAATTAACTTGAAGGATGGAGGCCGATTTGGCAATGTTTAACGGTTTTTAGGAGGTTGCTTCTCATGCAAAGATCGCTCGCTCTGGGTGTTTTAAGTTTGGCTCTTTTATCGCTTTCTGTGGGCGGTGCTTACGCTTTTGGTGACCGGCCGTACCGGTTGAATTGGTCAGATGATGCCAACGTTGCTGCTGATTGTTTGAAGTGGAATTGGCAGCAGTATGCTTGGTATGACCAATGTGCCATGCCGGTTCATCCTACGGCTTACATGTATCCGAGAAGCCATCGTCGTGGTCCGGTGCTGCGCGTAAGGGGCTAAAGCAAGTCGCTGTCTTGTTGAATGTACTGCCGGATAGGCCGTCCCTGTGTGTTAACCGGCCATTTCCGGGAGGTTGCCGCTTTTACAATGGATGGCAGGTTTCAGATATTGCGACTGAACCTGTCCCATGCCAATTCGCCGTCAGCGCCCGACTGTCCGATTGCGTTTGTGTTGAAAACATTCGATCCCTTCGAGGCTCACAGGAATCGCACGGCTGATTGGCTGTTTTGCTGACATGCAAAAAGCTGGTCAGACTGACCGTCTCTCTGTCTTTTTCAATAGCTACCTATCCTCTCTCCAGAACAACGGAGGGAGAGGAGGGAGGGCGGCATTCGCCAGTGCAACTTAAGGCCGCTACGACCTGAAGAATCGGGCCTAGGGGTAGCTATATTTAGCCTGAGCCGACAAAAGGCTTAGGACGGTGAAACCGTACAGGCCACTTGATGATGCTTCCCGAAGTTCAGCTGTGCTTGATCTCGGAAGCCGTCAAGCCAGATCCCCTTGCCGATGTAACGATAGCCTACGCCCATCGGTACAAGGCGGACGTGGGAAGCTCTCGCACCGGTCGAAAGCGACGCGGTGACGATTTCGCCAGCCAGGCTGACGGCGATCGGGCAAAGAGCATATTGCCGCCCATTTTCACAGGCGATCACCAATTCCGCGCAACCGCCTGAGGCCGACGGAGGAGGAGCCTTGAGCGCCATGTCAGCTGCAGTAGCTGTCTGAGGAAGCAGGCTTGCGACCATGCTCAATGACGCGCCAGCGATTGAGGCCTTAAAAAAGTTGAGAATCATGAAGCCAGCCCATGCAATAAATAAAGCGAATTGAAAGCAAAATAATCAAACGGGGTCAATGAGGGGCGATCGTTTCGAGCGAACCTGTTGTATTTTTATCCAGTCGTCAGTGCCATGCCTCGGTTTGAGGGAATATATCGCAATCGCGGCGCAAGAGGCGCAAGATAAGCGATGGCTTAGATGCAGATGGAGCGCTTGGCGAAGAGTATGCCTGCCTAGGGAAGGGGCTAGCTTCGCGCCCGACTTCGGTTGGTCGGTGCTCTCCGGCTGGATCGGCCGTCAATAAATCGATTTGCTGCCAGCGAAGCGCGGCGGATTTTTGCTGAACCCGCTTTTTGAGGGTGGGTGAGTGCGGAGGCTTTCGAGCGGGCTGCGTGTATGCCACGTTTGCCAGCAATTTCAGTGGGCTTGAAGCGCCTCCCGCATATGATCTGAGGACGGTCTGAGCGTGGTAGCCGGTATACCTCAGCTTCTGACCGTTCCATCTTTACCACAATTTTAAGGAAAGCATTGATTAACCATGCGGTTTTCTTGACCGCGTGGTGGGTTAATAATAGCTTAAAGTTCAAATTTTCGATTATTTCGTTGTGAAATCGATTGATAGGACGAAAGTCCGCGGAGGATTGTGATGAATCAGCATGTTCAAATCGCGCAAGCTGGTGGTTCTTCAACTGCAAATAATCAAGCGCCTCTGCGGATTTACAAGCTGACGAAGCCGCTGACCGATCAAGCCGTCGTTGTCAATCTCGGTTATGACCAAAAAGCAAAGGTCGATTTCACATCGATCGCGAACGAGAAAGTGACGCTGGTTCACATCGGCGAAAAGCTCATCATCCTTTTCGACAACAAATCCACAGTTACGGTCGAGCCGTTTTTTGCTTCACGCCAGGATGGATTGAATAACGTCACGGTCGAAGTTGCGCCCGGACGCGATGTCTCGACGAACGAATTTGCAAGTATCTTTCCGATCACCACCGATCAGTCGGTGTTGCCGGCGGCGGGGAATGGCGACGGCGGCAACAGCCAGGCCACTGGTGCTCATTTTACCGATCCGTCGGTCGATGCCTTGAGCGTTGGCAATCCGCTCGATCTGTTGGGGCAGGAGCAACTCGGTAATTTTGTCGTTCAGTTCCCGATCGTAGGTAGTGCTCCGGTTGAGAATGCGATTCCGACGGTCGCTGTCTTGCCCGATTTCCCCGATGCATCGTTCCACAGCGAAGCAAATGAGGCTGGCCTTCCGACGCGGACGATTGGTGGGCGTGCCGAGTCCGCAGGCTCCGGTGAACTTGCTGCCAGCGGTGGAGCCGGCAATGATGATACGAGCGAGACGGCCAGGGGATCGTTCAATATCACGACCGGCAACGACACCCTCCGATCGCTGGTGGTTGGCGGCGTCGATGTGACGTCTGGCGGGACAGTGACGGGTGCGCACGGCGTTCTGACGGTGACATTGAACGACGGCGTCTATCACTACAGCTATACGCTGACGGATCACACCTCCGGAGACACAACGAGCGACAGCTTCAATGTTGTCGTGACGGATAGCGACGGTGAGTCCGCTTCGACGGCGCTTGTGATTAACATTATCGACGACGTTCCGGCGGCGCATGATGACCACGCGATACAGGCAACCGAGAATGCACCTGTTATTGTTGACGTCAAGGCGAATGACGTGCCGGGCGCGGATGGTGTCGATTGGAGCGGCGTCACGCACACAGTTCCGCAGAATGGTGCGGCTGCAGCGACCGGTACGCTGATTTACAACAACGACGGGACCTTCACTTATAAGCCCGGTGCGGGCGAAGAAGGAACGGTGACGTTCCAGTACACGATTACAGATGGTGACGGCGACAAGTCGACAGCGACCGTGACGATCGATCTGTTGACTGACTCGACGCCGACGATCGGAGTGGTGCCCGGCGCGCCCGATGCATCAGGCCACAGCGTGGTGGACGAAGCCGGCCTGCCGGCGCGCACGGTCAATGGGATTGCCGAATCTGCGGGTTCGGATGCCGCTGCGAACAGCGAAACGGCGACGGGTGTTCTGACGGTCACGACGGGGAACGACAGTGTTCAGTCGCTGATGATCGGCGGCGTGGACGTGACGGTCGGCGGGACAGTGACGGGCGCGCACGGCGTTTTGACGGTGACGCTAAACGGCGGCGTGTACAACTACAGTTACACCTTGACGGATAACACTTTCGGCAACGGAACGAACGACACCTTCAATGTTGTTGTGATGGACAGCGATGGTGACGCCGCTTCGACTGCGCTTGTGGTCGATGTTATCAACGACGTTCCGACGGCACATGACGATGCGGCCGGTATCGGCGAGGACGACGCGAGTGTGAGTGTTGTGGCGTTGAACGGCGTATTGGCGAACGACGTTGCGGGCGCGGACGGCGGCAAGGCGGTGACCACGACCGGCAGCTTCGAAGGTAATTATGGTGTGCTGGTCCTGAACACGGACGGCAGCTACACCTATACGCTGAAGTCGGATGCGGCGACGCAGGCAATCATCCAAGCGCTGCCGGAAGGCGGGAAACTCACCGACAGCTTCAGCTATACGATGAAGGATGGCGACGGCGACACCTCGTCGGCAAAGGTCGTCATCACGATCAACGGCACGAACGATGTTCCGGTGATCAGCGGCGACAGCCGCGGTGCGGTTGTTGAAGCTGGCAATGCGGATGCCGGCACTGCGATTGGTGGCACGACGACGACGGATCCTGGTGCGGTGACGGCGGGGACGCCGTCGGCGACGGGGACACTGACGGCGTCGGATCCGGATGCGGGTGCGACGGCGACGTGGAGCATTGGCAACGGGGCCGGGACCTACGGCAACTTTGCGATCAACGCGGCGACGGGTGCGTGGACCTACACGCTGGCGAACGGCGATCCCGACACCAACGCGCTTGCGGAGGGGGAGACCAAGACCGAGACGTTCACGGTGACGGTGACGGACGACAAGGGCGCGACCTCGACGCAGGACGTGACGATCACCATCACGGGGGCCAACGACAGCCCGGTGATCAGTTTTGTGGCGGGCGCCGACGCCGGCAGCGTGAAGGAAGACACCACGCTGAGCACGAGCGGGCAGCTGGCGTCGAGCGATCCGGACACGGGTCACACGGCGTCGTGGAGCATCAGCCCGAACAGCCCGGATGGGACTGGCACGGCCTACGGCACGTTCAGCGTGGACGCGGCGACGGGCAAGTGGACCTATACGCTGAACAACGCCAGCGCTGCGGTGCAGGGCCTGGCGGAAGGCCAGACCGTGCACGAGACCTATACGGTGCGGGTGATCGACGACAAGGGCGCGTGGGACGACCAGCAGGTGGTGGTGACGATCAACGGCACGAACGATGTGCCGGTTGTTGCTCCCGTCAAGGATGTCTTCATGCCGGATGCCACGGATCAAATGACGGGCATCTATCTCAATGGCTATCCGTTGGCATTGAATGCGCCGACAGATGCTGATGGCAATGCGCTGACTATCACGGTCGGCTCCCTGCCTGCACATGGTGCGGTCGGCTACGTTGATGGCGGTGGATTCCATGCCGTGGCGGCGGGAGCTACCCTGACTTTGGCGCAATTCCTGTCGTTGACCTACAAGCCCGACGGCATCGCGACGTACGACTCACATGGGAATCCAGTTTCGGGTGCCGACAACGAAGTGTTCACATACACTGTGTCCGACGGCATGGCCTCTGCAATGGGCACAGTGAATCTCCACACCTTGTTGGGTACAGGGCCTCATACTGATACCGTGCAAATTGGTGACGGCAATAGTCCTCTAACTTCTGGCAACGATCAGACCATAAATTATCTTGTTAGCCCGGAAATGGCGAGCCAGGGCAACTACTCCCAGTCCGTGCTTCAATTGATCACTGATTTCAAAACGAACAACAACGATAACCTTAGTCCTAAGGTCGAACAGCAGGTCACTGTGACAGTGACGGTTGATGGTCATGTCTTTACTGTCATTCAAGCTAACAATGGAGTGACTGACTGGACCCAGCATGGGACGAATGCAAATGCTGGCGGCTACTGGGAAGCCGATGTATCCTTCAACAACATCAAAGCCACGATAGGTGGACAACAAGTTTCCCTGGCCGACTATCTGGCAAGCCATCCGCCAGCGGTTGGGGCGACGTGGACCGTGACTTATGACGATATTACGCCAGGCAACGAGCAGGCGCGCTATCTGCAGGGTGGGTTTATCAACGATATCGATGGTAGTCCTGCGGTGACGACCACTGGTACCAACCACACTGATTTGATTTATGGCAGTGTGAAAGGAGACGTCCTGAGTGGTGGTGATGGCAACGATGTGATCATTGGTCGCGAAGGCAACGACACGCTGACGGGAGGGGCGGGGAACGACACTTTTGTCTTCAATAAAATGGCTGACGGCCTCGACACCATCACGGATTTCCTGGTGGGGAACGACGTGTTGCAATTCTCGAGTAGTGCATTCGGAGGTTTGGCGGCCGGCACGTTGAACTTGGCTAACTTTGAAGTAGATGCAACGCACGCAACGACGACCCAAGGCACGAAAGCTGCGGGGACTGCGGAGTTCGTGTTCAATACGATGAACAATACGCTCTATTACGATGCCGATGGTGCGGGTGGTAGCGCGGCGATCGCTATGGCCAAGCTGGAAAACGTGACCAACTTGCAGCATAGCGACATTCACATCGTCTGATATATCGCTGACCTATAAAGAAATAAAAGGACGCCACGTCATCGTAGCGTCCTTTTATTTGAGCTGATTGAGACTGAGTCGTTCGAATGCGACGCCTTTCTCTGGCCGAAAGCGCCGGTACGAAAAGCCCGTCGTCTTATTAGAGGAGGAGAGACAGAGCTTCCACGTAGGTACTTGACGTTTCCGCAGTAGCGGTCGGATCCTCGCTCCAGTATGCAGAACGATCCGTTGCTGCGGCAGCCGGGAAAGCTTCTAAACCCGCATCGAGGATGTCGAGGCTCGCATAGGGCGCGGTCAGCATGAAGACGCCGGATTGGTTGAGGGCGAACAGCGGGACGAGGTTACGCGCTTCCGCGTCGCTGACGATGCGAGACCAGCGATTGTCGAGGATCATCCAACGGTCGTCGAGACGCGCGGCGAGCACGGCGTGATCCTGGCGGACGCTTCGATCGCGGACCAGAACGATGCGCAGGTTGTCTTGCGGAAATCCGGCCTGCTGAAGCACGACGTATTTTGCAATCGCATAATCCTCGCAATCGCCCTTTGCCGTTGCAAAACTTGCGAGCGCAGAACTCCAGCGATCGGGTACGCCGAACTGAGCCATATCGCTGACGTAACGGATTGCCGCGTTGATGCCGCGGTTTGCTTCGTCGAGTTGTGCGAATCCGGACTTGGCACGGACGGCGTCGATCATGCGCACGAACTGTGCCGCGTGAGGCGGGCAGGCAGCGGCATCTTCGCGACAATGTGCGAGCGTTTTGTTGTCGTTGTCGATTTCAGGCCGCAGCGCATTCCATTTTCGCCACAGCAATCCGTCCGGCGCGCGAAAGCCGAACAGGCCGAACGGTTCGTGTCCTTCGATAGGGGGTGTCGTGACAGCCGGGCGGTCGGATGTAATGGTTGCGGACGGCGAGGTTGTCGCAAGTTGCACCGAGCCGGATCGTTTTCCGCTGTCCAGTTTCGCGAGTACGCTGTTGATGGTGAAAAACTTCGCAGGTGCGCGTCCCATGTCGATTGCGGCGTCGCGCGAATTTTCCGAGGGAGAGAAACGCGTTTCGGCACGGACCTGCGCGGACCCGAGACCCAGACCGACTGATAGCGCGAAAGCACTCAGCAGCATTCCTTGCCGCGAATATCCTGACAACATGACGACGCCCCTTGTGGGTATCAGTCGGCGTCTGTTGCGCTGATCCGATCCCCGCTCTGTTGGCGACGACGGTGCGACGGAAGCGGCTTCAACCGGGTTAATCGACGGGCAGGGCGGGAACTGTTTCGATGGGAACGGTCAACCCGGATTTGCGGAGATCGATCAAATTGAATTCAAATTCGTATCGCGTTCAGCATTGTGCTGGACGGGGCGTATCTTACAAGACGTGCCGAATTGTCCGCGGACTACAGCGTCCTCGTGGATATGTGCCTAACGCCGGCGTGGCACTAACTTGGAAGTAGCCGCATCCGCGCAGTATCGTTGCTACATTCTTAATGTTCGCGCAGCGCCTCGCTACGCAAGATGCGAGCGGGCTTGAGGATATAGTCGAGCACGGATTTTCGCCCGGTTAACACTTCGACGGTCGTGACCATCCCTGGGATGATGGGTAGAGGAGATTCTGCCGAACCGAGGTAATTCTTATCCGTACGGACAACGACGCGATAGAAGGTTTCCTTGCGGCCGCTCGCATCGGGTTTGTCATCGACGATCGTATCGGCGCTGATGCGTTCGACCTTGCCCTTGAGCGTGCCATAGACCGAGGAATCGTAGGCAGAGATTTTCACCACCGCGTCCTGTCCGGCACGAATGAAGGCGATGTCCTGCGGCCGAATGCGGCCCTCGACCAGAAGCGTGTCGTCGAGCGGCACGATCTCGACCAGGTTTGCGCCTGGCTGAACGACAGCACCGATAGTCGTGACGTTGAGTTTGTTGACGATGCCATGGACGGGCGCCTTGAGATCAGTACGGCGTAACCGATCCTGCGCCGACTTCATATTCTCTTCCAGAACAGCCAGATCGCCGCGCGATTTGGCGAGATCCTCGTCCGCCTGTGAGCGAAAGGACGTCACGATGCTGTTGATCTTGGCTTGAGCCTCGGCCAGTTGTCCCTTCATTTCCGTTTCCTGACGTTGAAGACGGATCATTTCGATTTCCGGGACGACTTTCTTTTCATAGAGGTTTCGCGTGATGGTCAGTTCGCGATCGAGCAATTTCAGCGATCCGGTCAGCCGGGTGACTTGCTGTGTGAGAACATCGACGTCCTGCGCGACCTTCTTCACGCGCATGTTGAAGACGCTGGTTTCGGCAGCGACGGCACTTTGCGGAAGTTGATCCGGAAAACTGATCTCGGGTCGACCGCGCGCTTCAGCCTCAAGGCGGGCGACGCGGGCGGCGAGCGCCGCACGACGTTCCTGCAATTCGCCATACTCGGAGGAGAATTTGGTGTCGTCGATCTTCATCAGGACCTGATCCTTATCGACGATCGCTCCTTCCCTGATGAGAATTTCGTTGACGATGCCGCCCTCAAGCGACTGGATGACCTGGATCTGTTGCGACGGGATCACGCGTCCGTCGCCGCGTTTAACTTCGTCGAGAATAGCGAAGTGAGCCCAGATCACAAATACTACGAACAGAGCGATCGAGCTGAAAAGCAGCAGGCGCAAGCTGTACGGCGTCCGCATCAGCGATGCGGCGCGAACGTCGTTCGCAAATGCAAAGTCAGACGACAGCATTGGGCTTGATTCCGGGAGAGACCGGCCGCGCGGAGGGCTGCTGCGGTTGGGCCTGGGGCTGTTGATTTTGCGGAGTGGGGGTTTGCTTGCCCTGCAGCAGCGCAAGCACCTTATCGCGCGGTCCGTCTGCCAGGAGCCGTCCATTGTCGAACAGCAGCAGCCGGTCGACCATATTCAGTAGCGACAGGCGGTGGGTAGAGATGAGGATCGTCGGCCGCTCGTCGCCGATAGCACGGAGACGTTCGAGAAATTCCGCTTCGCTGCGCACATCGAAGTGCGCCGTCGGCTCGTCAAAAAACAGAATGCGCGGTTTCCGGATGAGAACACGCGCCAGTCCAATAGCCTGCTTCTGTCCACCGGACAGGCTTCGCCCACCCTCCGAGATCGGCATGTCGTAACCCATCGGGTGGCCGGCGATAAAGCTCTCAACGCCCGACAGCCGGGCGGCAGCCAGGATCTGCTCGTCGGTTGCATCAGGTTTACCGAGCGCGATGTTGTCGCGCAGGCGGCCAAGGAACAGGTCGGTATCCTGCATCGCGAATCCAATGCCCGCGCGCAAATCCGAGGGGTCGTATTGGCGGGAATCCACGCCATCAACCAGGATGCGTCCTTCCTCGGTTTCGTAGAAGCCGAGCAGAAGACGACCAATCGTCGTTTTGCCGGAGCCGACGCGGCCGATGATTCCGACGCGTTCACCCGGCTCAATCTTGAAGGAGATGTTGTCGAGCGCTTTCCCAGGCGCGTTGGGATACGTGAAACTGACCTTGTCGAATTGGATCCGTCCCTCATCGATCGAGCGAGAGACATATCGGCGCTGCGGTGAGCGCTCGCGTTCGAGCGACATGATGCGGTCGATCGCCCTGAGAGATTCCAGCGTCTGCGTCGCGCGCGTGATGACCGAGGCGATTCCGGCAATCGGCGCAAGGATGCGGCCGGCGAGAATGTTGGCGGCGATGAGAGCACCCATGGTCAGTTCGCCGTTGAGGATCAGGAACACGCCGACGACCATGATTGCGAGACTGGTAATCTGTTGCGCCGTTCCGGCGCTGGTCAGCGCGAGCGAGGCCCAGAAGTGAACGTCTTCGCCTGATCGCGCGCTCGCTGCCACCGACCGCTCCCACGCCGCCTGCATCCGAGATTCAGCGCCGGAAGCGCGCACGGTTTCCAAGCCGCCGAGCGACTCGACGAGAACGCCGTGACGCGCCGCGGATTCGGATTGCAGACGTTTCATCGCCCGGTCCAAAGGCTTTTGCACAAGCAGTCCGACCGCGATCATGATCGGCAGCATGGCTAACGGAATCCATGCAAGGGGGCCGGCAATGAGGAATAGGACGCCGATGAATAGGATGGCAAACAGCAGGTCGGTTGCCGAAACCACGCTGCCGGAGGTGAAGAATTCGCGTACGGAATCGAAGTCGCGCAACTGGTTGGCGATAACACCGACCGATATCGGCCGCTGCGCCATCTTCACAGCCATCACGTGCTCAAAAATATTCGCCGCCAGAACGACATCGACGGTCTTGCTGGTGACATCGATGACGAGGCTGCGGACCGTGCGGAGAATGAAGTCGAAGACGATGGCGATGACCATCCCGATCGCCAGTGCGGTGAGGGAGGGGATCGCTCCGTTCGGGATAATGCGATCGTAGACGCTCATCGTGAAAAGCGGAGTTGCCAAAGCCAGCATGTTGATCAGAAAAGCCGCGATGGCGATGTGCGTATAGTTCGGAATCTGCGTTTTGACGACGGACCAGAACCAGTGCGGGCGGGGCAGGTCACCGGCGGCAACGGTTCGCTGGTCGGTGTCCGCGGCGGGGCGAACAAGGAAGGCATAACCTGTGTAGGAGCCCGCGATCGCGTCGACGCTTGCTGTCACCACCGATGACGTATCGGCGGTCGGGTCGACATAGCGCAGCGTTTTGGCCGCGACATCACTTTCCAATAAGACAAGCGCGCGGCCGTCTTTCATGATCAGGACGGCAGGAAGAACCAACGCCGGAATATCTGCAAGGTCCCGCTTGGTGGCCTCGGTTTCCAGGCCGGCACGTCGAGCTGCGCGGTCGTATAGTGGGACCGACAGGCGTCCATCGGTGATTGGCAGACCGCCCAAAATGGCAGCACGGCTGATCGCGCGGCCGTGGAAGGCGGCGAGATAGGTGAGCGTTGCCGCTAATGGATCTGGCTTGTTGTCGGCTTCAGCCAAAACCTGTTGTTCCGACGCCGTGCCATTGGCGTCGGGGTGCGGTTTACTGGATTCCGCCTGAGATCGTGAGGGCCGAAATAGCATCGGTCCATGCCTCAATATGCTTAGGTATTAACGCAATCGCGGCCGTTCGCCGACCTCTGTCACCATATGCAATAATGCGGCTTAAATCATTCATCGATTTAAGCCGCATTAATTAAGCATTAATTTTAAAGGAGGCGACCTACCGCTTTGCTCCGCCGGTTCCTGCTTGCAGCCAAAGCGGCTGGTTAGATGGTGCGAAGGCAAGAGCCTCCGACGCATCGGGCGAAGCTGCGGTTTGGCGAGCCTGTTGTGTCCATGAGGGACGCGTGGACGTGTTCGTCGGATCCGTCGCAACGGCCCATCGCGCTTTGAAGCCATCGTTCGCAGCTTGGCGAGACGTCGGAAGCGTCGCGTAGGGCGTGGGTGCAACTGGCATCGACGGCATCTGGAGCGGCTCGGGACCAACATCCGGCAGATTCACGCGCGGTGTCGGGAACGAATAGGGGAACACCGCCATCGGAAGCTTGTCGAGCGGGGCCGCATCCACCGGCGGCGGCGATTTCAAATACTGCAGCAAGGTTCCCATCGCGGCCAGGAGTTGATAGTCGGCGAAAACCAATACGCCACGCGATGACGTCAACGACACCGACGCGTTGAAGAATTGGTTCTCGGCGTTCAGGAGGTCGATCAACGAACGCTGCCCGAGTTCGTATTCCTTCTGATAGGCGGAGATCGTTTTCCTGTCGGCCTGAAGCTGACGGGTCAGTGCCGCAATCTTGTCGTTGGTAATCGTTCGTGCGGCCCACGCCTTGTCGATCGATTCCAGTGCATCCCGGTGGAGACGGGAGCGCGCCAAAGCCGCTTGTGTGTAGCGTTCTGCCATTTCGGACCGGCGCCAAACGTCTTGGCCGCCGCGGAAGATATCCCACGAGACAACGAACTTGCCGCTATAGTCCTCGCGATTGACCCCGATAAATGGATAGGTGTTGTCCGCCTTGGTCGCGCGAGCCTCAAATGCGACGTTCGGCATGAAGGCGCCGTCCGTGACGCGGAAGGCTTCACGCGCGGCGTCGGCATCGGCGCCGGCTGCCAGGATGGTGGGATTCATGCGCAGGGTGGTGGCGAGCGCCTCATCCTTGGATCGCGGCATCCCCGCGAGCGAGCCAGGGAATCGCAGATTGATCGGCTCCAGGCCAACGACCTTGCGATACTTGGCGCGTGCATCGTCAAGGCTGCGTCGGAATTCGGCCAACTGCGCACGAGCGCTCTCGACGCGCTCCCGAGCCTGCTCGAGGTCGCCTTCACCGGACCGCCCGCCCTGATAACGCGAGTTGACGTTGCCGAAGATCTTTTCGTGATTGCGGACGTTCTGCTGCGCGAGATCGACGAGGCGCAGATAGCGCACAACATCGACATAGGCTTCAGCGGCATCAAGGGCGATCAACTCGGTTCGTTCACGGACGCGGAATGCCGACGCATTCACGCGAGCGGATTGCCGCCAGATGTCATGAATCGAAGCAAATCCGTCGAACAAAACCTGACGAATGACAACAGAACTTTCATTGCCGCTGCGCCAAGTGCCAGTTCCAGCGACGGGCGGAACCGTCGTCAAATCGTTGAATTTCTCCGGTCCATAACGTCCCTCGAAACGCACTTGTGGGAGCAGGGTGCTCTGAGTTTGACGCAACTCAGACTCGGTGGCGCGCCGGTTGGCGGCGGCTTCGCCGACGCCGGGGTTCGTTTTAACTGCTTGGCGCAAGGCATCATTAATAGAAAACTGTTCGGCCGATGCAGCTTGGCTAATCACCAAGGCCGCACCCGCAACCAAAAAACTAAGCTTTCTCATTAAAATTGCCCCAACAGAAATTGCACGAGGATTCTCGTAAAATCGATCAATGTTATCAGGCGGAACCGGAACTACATATGACTTTTGAGACACAGTTCTGCCGTAAAAAGTTCGAATTGCCCGAATTTTTACTCTTTAGAGCGGGCTAAACACGTGATTCTCACAGATTTATTGCGACCACTCGATACCGTGATTCCGATTGTGATGTATATATTCAACCATTGGCTGTGCTGCTGGTCCTGCCAAGAGGCATCTGTCTCGCGGTATGCCACTACTCCTGTCGCGGTGTTATTGTAGGGTGTGATGGCTAGTTTGCGGGAAGAACATGCGCAGCGGCGCTATAGCAGATTGGCGACTTGCCGATCTAAATCTTCTGTCCGCCGGTTCCTGCGCCGACCGTAATTGTAATGCGCTGAATTTCGGTTCGGCCCTGCGGGTATTTCACCTCGACAGTTGTGACATCGGTGCCGGCGAAGTCGGCCTTGGATTTGTAGAACGCAACGAATCCCGGCACCTCGAGTGCCAGGCACTGCTTGTAGTTGGTGGCGTTGACCTTTCCGCGTCGGATCGTCAGCGTGCCGTTTGCCGGAGGATTGACAAGGCGGATTGTCGGCAGTGGCCCCGAGGTGCAGTCCGGCCGGACGTTGATATAGAGGCCGACCTGGATATTCTTCGCGGCTTGGCCCTTGGCGTTGCGTTCGACAGTCGTGGAGGCCTGTTGCGCAGAAGTTGTGGCAGGAATGCCTACACACGTAATGCCTACACACATAAGGAGGGCCGAGCAGATCAGGATTGATCGAAAAAAGGCTTTCGCGGGCATTGGATGCAAAACTCCAACGAACTGCCATCTCATAAATTTCTTTATCAGAGTGCAGCGAAACAGGCCGTATTTCAATCCATGCGATGTGTCTCCCGAAATGCAGCGTGATGGGCGACCGCGACCGTTTGTTCGGCAAAACGGATGATAGTGACGCACGGCCGCCTATCGAAGTGATGTAACGATGCCAACTTGGATATGTGGCAAAGCCTTGGTCATTTCGCTGAGGTATCGATATTTTCCCCGAAGAACTTCCAAGCCTTCCCGTCGAACTTCGCCATCTTGAAGATATGATAGGCGGAGTAATCGGACGGTGTTGTCGAGCCGGTCACGCCGGGCAGGAACAGCGGCAGCGAGACGTTCTGTCCGTCGCGGATGCCTTGACTCAAAGGCCGCGTTGATCAATCCGGCTCGGCCTGTGTCGTATCGCGATTGCGCTTTTGTTGGAACATCTGACGTACATCGTCAGCGAGAAGCGCGAGCGATCCTCTGACCGTGCCCGCACCGATGACGGAGCGCAGCGTGACGACATCGGTGGCGAGCTTATCCTTGAACGCTTCGCCGCCGCACAATAGATCGACCATACCAAAGCCGTGATCGATCGACCATTGCACATAGCTGAAGATCAGGCCCATGCCAGGGGAAGCGCGGGCGAAGTCCGGATCGTAGGTCGTCACCCAAGCCATCATCGTATTGCGTTGGGCAAGGTTGACCGAGATGGCGACCGGGGTGCCGTCCAACTCGATAACGAACAGTCGCAGGATGCCGGCGCGTGCCAGCACGTCGACCAAAGCTGCCAGAGCGGGTCTTCCGTCGTCGAACAGATCGGATGTCTCGGCGTTTTTCTCGAGCCACTTGCGTTTGAGAATGGATAGGCGATCGAGCACGGGGCCGAGCGGTTCACCGGCTCCGAGCAGGCGGAACTGCACGGTCCCCGACTCCTCGAGGATCCTGATTCCCCTGCGGTAGTTGTGGCGGGTTTTCTTGGGATGGCTTGCCAGCCATTCTGCTCCGCTTTTCCAGTCGCCGGCAATGCGTGAACTGACTTCGTACCTGTGGTTCGGCCGGAGTTTGATCCCGTGCGCTTGTCCGGGTTTGAAGACCTGCCACGCCGCTGCATCCGGTAAGAGCCGGGTGATGAGCACGAGGTCGAACCCGCCTGCATCGCAGATCATGGTCCACAATCTATCTAGCGCGGCGTCGGAGCATTCCGGCGCGCGAAGCAGGTCGCCATAGTCAGTGTATGCGACGGCCGCCCATTCCAGAAAACGCAGTCCCTTGCGACGGGTGATCGCTAGCGGGAAGACGGCAACCAGCCTGTCCTCGTTCCAGACCACGCCGATGCGCAGCGCGGTCTGCGTCCGATCGTCGATGGTTTTCCACCATGCCGAAATCCAGTCATGGCTCTGGAAAATGAGAGCATCGCAGTCGCGCGACAGCCGCGTCCATTCGTTCTTGATGGCCGCCAGGCGTTCGGTGGACTCGACGATCTCGAGCTGTTCGGCAGTCACAGCGCTAACCGATGCGAGCGCATTCTTCACGATGAGGCATCCCGAGTTTGCGCGCCGAGCGTCGCACGATTTCGTTGAAAGCGGCCGGTGACGACACGCCACATTTTCTTCAGCGGCAGGATGTAGAGGCCCGCCAGCGACTGGTAATCCCTGACATCCCGGTCGACGAGCCCGAACTTGAGTTCTTCTCCGGGCGTGGGCACGAACGACGTGCCGAACAATCGATCCCAGAATGAAAACAGCAAGCCGAAATTCTTGTCGTAGTGGCGCGGATCGACGCTGTGATGAATCTGGTGCCAATGCGGAGAGAGCACGATGTGGTCGAGAGGGCCGAACGAAATCGGGAGATGGGTATGCCGCACGAAATCCATCATCAGGATGTTGCGGAGAACATAAACGTTCAAGCCGAAGACCACGACCTCCACCGGATTGAGCGCGATCACGCTCCAGATACCGAAGCAAATTCCCGGGATCACGCCGTCCCAGATCCGGTTCATGAAATCGTCGAGCGGATGCACGCGATCCTTGGTGATGCCGACCATGACTTCGGCGGAGTGGTGCACTTTATGCAGCTCCCACAGGAACGGATAGCGATGCTGCGCGACGTGATAGAGATAATAGGAAATGTCGTAGGCCAGCAGCATGGTCGCGGTGAAGATCACCAGCGTCATAGGCCCCGGTGGGCCGTCGATCAGCGGTCCATGGACGCCGAAGACCCAGCTTATGACCCGATTTGTCGCATATCCCATCGCGGCCACGAAGGTGATGCCGGCCGGAATCAGCAGGAACGGCATGATCAGTCGCTTGGTGACCCAGAACATCACGTCGGCGCGCGCTGACGGATGCAGGATGACTTCTTCGGGGAACATAAAGCCGAAGAAATCCCGGAGCGACCTGTCTTCTGCTTTTACTTTTCGGAAATAAACGATGAGCGCGGAGGCAAGCGCGGTCCCTAGAATAAGGCCCCAGGTGACATAGTCGATATTGTGAAGCTTATCGGCTATTTTGTTAAGTATTTCAGAGACCATGGTAACCCTAGCGCCTGTTAAGGACTTGGATTCGGGATAGGGCTGCGCGGCAGCCGATGTTTCGATACGCCGGCAAGAAGCCGGCCGCGGCTGATACCGGACTTGCCTGTAAGCCGGCGACGAACCGGTGCGCAAAACGACGCAGCCCATCACAGGTCCATGACAGGCTCGGGTTCACGCACGACGATAAATGAATACGTCGGGACGGCAATCTCTTTACCGTTACGGGGTTAACATCCGATGCTTCGATTTGGAGAAAGCCGGCGGTAACAATCGCAATGTCTGCTGCTTCAGGCTCCAACTCTAGCATTCGTGATCAAACTGCCGATGCCGCGCACCTAAACGCTGCAGGCTTTCATTTTCTGGGAATCGACGCCCTTTGCTTCTCCGTTCCACATTGATCTACGGCCCAGCGATCCTGTTCACGCGAATTTCCGCGTTGCTTTTGCTGATCGTGGTCACGCGCCTCGTCAATCAGGAGGAATATGGTCTTCTGACATTGGTGGTGACGGTGGGAGAAATGACGGACGCCGCCGTCACCAACTGGCTGCGGGTTGCCTTGCTCAGACTAGGCGGCACCGGAGAGATCAGCCGCGGCAATCTGGTTCTGGCCGGCAAGGTCATGTTTGGCGCGACGCTGCTGGCACTGGTGATCGCTGCGACGGCTTCGGCTTTCGTCGTGCCCGGGCGTTGGGTGGAGTTTGCGATTGCGGTTTGTACGTATCTGGTCGTCAGCACCATCGGGCGCTTCGCGCTGACTGTGCTTCAGATGCAGCAGCGGCATTCGACCTATTCATTGCTCGAATGCTTACGCGGCTTGCTGCAACTGGCGTTGCCCATCGCTGCAATCATGATCTTTCCGAAGACCTTTCTGGTGGTGTCGCTCGGTTCGAGTGCCGGCATGCTCGCCGCGAGCATCATTGCCTTTGCAGTCGCGTCGCGACAAGTGACTCCGGGTCCGGCGCGTTTCACCGCGCACGAGTTGTTTGCGCTCGGCATTCCGCTGGTGGCAGTGGCGTTGGTGGGGTTCGGCATGAATAGCTCCGAGCGCCTGTTCCTGAATGCTTTTCATGATGCCGCCGCAGTCGCGATTTTTGCGGCCACTTATGTGCTCGCGCGCCAGCCGATCGACATCGTCGGGCATGCCATCAATGTCGGAACATTTCCGGAGGTGATGAGCCGGTTCGACAAGGAAGGGCCGGGAGCTTCAGGCGCATTGCTCTCGCAGGTCATGGCCCTGATGATGCAGCTTTGTCTTCCGGTCGCGGCGCTGCTCGTTGCTCTCGGCGGAGAGATCACCCAACTTTTGCTGCCGGAGAGTTATCATGGGCGGACCGGTTTGCTGTTCCCCGCCATCGCCTTCGCCGTGGTGTGCGCAAATCTGACGAACGTCGTCTATGGCGCCGTCATCCATGCGCACAAGCGACCATGGCTGTTGATCGTCGCCACGTTGATGGGATCGGTCGGCACCATTTCGCTCTCGGTCATCCTGATCCCCGGATTGGCCGAACTTGGTGCTGCGATTGCGTTGGCTGGCGGAGCGGTGATGGCTCTCGCGGCTTGCGTTATCATTGGCGAGCGACTGACGCCTGTTCCGATCCCATGGCGCGATATCGCGCTGTCGCTTGTCACCGCGCTCGCGACGGGAATTGTCGCTTCAGCCGTCGCGAGCTTGCTTCGAGACGCACCGGTGCTGATATCGCTCGCCATGGGCGGCACGGCTGGGGCTGCAACGTTGCTGCTGATGACATGGCTTTTCCGTCCTGCAGTGGTGCGGCTGTTTTTCAACACGCTGCGCCGCCGTCTCGATACCGCGCGCGAATGAAGAACCTCAACGAACTTCCGTTCGCCAGAAGCGACGATCCAGAACCGTGTCGGGCACACGGTCTGGACTATGGCCGACGATGCCTTCCTGAAAGACGACACCGCGCCCGCTACCGCCCGTCCGAGCTTATGGCGGCAGGCGCACCTCAATTGCCGTCACGGGCTGATGGCGCCAAACAGTGAGGCGCCGGCCGAGATGCATATGTTCTATCCGTGGATACGTTTTCGATCTTCTGGCTGTGTGACTCAACTGTCCTAAGGCCATCGGCAGAACCGCCGTGCTGAACTGGGTAAATTCGTGTGTCATTGCGAGCGAAGCAATTCGGTTCTCTTAAAGAGTTGAATTGGCTCGTCGCTATCGCTCCTCGCAAGGACGAATAGGGCGGTTCGTCTGCTACGCCATCAATACGTCGCGCGGCCCCCGGAGATGTCGAACACCGCGCCTGTGGAGAAGGCACAGTCTTCCGACGCGAGCCACGCCACCATTGCGGCAAGTTCTTCCACCAGCACAAAGCGGCCCTTCGGAATCTTCGACAGCATGAAGTCGATGTGCTGTTGCGTCATCTGGTCGAAGATGGCGGTCTTCGCCGCTGCCGGTGTCACCGCGTTGACTGCGATCTCATAGCCCGCCAGTTCCTTGCCGAGCGACTTCGTCAACGCGATCAGGCCTGCCTTTGAGGCGGAGTAATGCGCGGCGTTGGGGTTGCCTTCTTTGCCGGCGATGGAGGCTATGTTGACGATGCGGCCATAATTCTGCTTCACCATCGTCGGCACAATAACCTTGCAGCAGATGAAGGGACCATCGAGATTGATGCGCAGCACTTTGCGCCATTCGTCGAAATCGGTTTCCCACACTGTCTTGTTGACGCCGGCGATGCCGGCATTGTTGACGAGAATGTCGATCTTGCCGAGTTGGGTCAGGGTCGTGTCGCGCGCTTTCTCGACCGCAGCCAGATCCGAAACATCGACCTGAATGGCGGTCACCGCTGCACCGATCTGTTTGGCGGTCTGTTCGGCCAGCGCGATATCGTGATCCCAGATTGCGACCTTCGCGCCGGAGGCGATGAAGCGCTCGGTGATCGCCCGGCCAAAGCCCTGCGCGCCGCCGGTGACCACAGCGCAACGACCATTGAGATCGATCTTGTTCATGGCTTACTCCCTGTTGCCATCCTTCGAGGCTCGCTTCGCTCGCACCTCAGGATGACGCGGCTCTTGAATGAGAGATCGTCACCCTGAGATGCGCGTCATCTTCGGCGCGCCTCGAAGGGCAACGGCGTGATTAAAGCGTCCAGCCGCCGTCGATGATGTGTGCGACGCCGGTGGTGAAGGCGCTTTCATCGCTGGCGAGGTAGACGGCGAGCGAGGCGATTTCCTCCGCCGTGCCGAGCCGGCCCATCGGCTGGCGGCTGACGAACATTTCGCGGCCGCCGGCGCCGAGCGCGGCGGCGCGGCCGAGCATCGATGGCGTTTCGATCGTGCCGGGACAGATGCAGTTGCAGCGGATGCCCTTGGCGATGAAATCGGCGGCCACCGCGCGGGTGAGGCCGGCGACGGCGGCTTTCGTCGCGCCGTAGACGTAGCGGTTGGGTGCCGCCTTGAACACGCCGGCAGCGGAGGCGATGTTGATAATCGAACCGTGGCCCGCGGCGAGCATTCCAGGCAGGAAGGCGCGCAGCGTGCGGTGCATGGACTTCACATTAAGGTCGAACGAAAAATCCCAATCGTCATCGCTGCACTCCAGCACCGTTCCATGATGCACGAAGCCGGCGGCATTGAGCAGCACGTCGACGGTGCCGACCTGCTTGGCCATGGCCGCGACGGCCGCGCTGTCGCGAGCGTCGAGGCGGGCGACCTCCGCGATGCCTTCCTTGGTCAACGTCGCGAGTTGCTTGTCGTCGACGTCGGTCGCGATCACGGTCGCGCCTTCACGGGCGAAGGCGATGGCGCTGGCGCGGCCGATGCCGGCCGCTGCCGCGGTCACGAATGCGCGTTTGCCTTTCAGTCGGCCGGACATGATTGTTCTCCTTGAATTTTAGTGATTGTCGCGGGCGACGCCGACGCGGCCGGCGATGTCCTGATAGCGCGTCGCGAATTCCATGCAGGCGCCAGTGGCATGCTGCCCCACGGTGTTGCGATACATCTCCTGCCACGGCGTCTGGTGCGCGGGGTACGGGAAGCCGCCCTTGGCCTTGAGTTCGACGCGCCGCCGCTTCACCTCGGCATCGTCAATCATGATATTGGCGCTGCCCTTGTTGAGGTCGATGCGCACCATGTCACCGGTTTGCAGAATGGCAAGGCCGCCGTCTGCAGCCGCTTCCGGCGTCGCGTTGAGAATCGATGGCGAACCCGAGGTGCCGGATTGGCGGCCATCGCCGATGCATGGCAGCGAGAGGATGCCGCGTTTGATCAGCGCCGCCGGCGGCTGCATGTTGACCACTTCGGAGCCGCCCGGATAGCCGATGGGCCCCACGCCGCGTACGAATAGGATGCAGTGCTCGTCGATATTGAGCGAGGGATCGTCGATGCGGTGGTGATAGTCCTCCGGACCTTCGAACACGATGGCGCGGCCCTCGAAAGCGTTCGGGTCCTTCGAATTCGAAAGATAGCGGTCGCGAAATTCCTTCGAGATCACGCTGGTCTTCATGATCGCGGAATCGAACAGGTTGCCGCGCAGCACGATGAATCCGGCGTCCTGCACCAGCGGCTTGTCGTAGCTCCAGATCACATCGCCGTCGGGCTTCGGCGCATTGCGGCAGTTGTCGCCCATGGTACGGCCATTGACGGTCATCGCGCCTTCATGGATGCGCTTGTGCCGCATCAATTCACCGATCACGGCGGGTACGCCGCCGGCGCGGTGATACTCTTCGCCGAGATAGAACCCGGCCGGCTGCATGTTCACCAGCAGCGGGACGTCGTGACCGTACTTTTGCCAGTCGTCGATGGAGAGATCGACACCGATATGGCGGGCGAGGGCGTTGATGTGGATCGGCGCGTTGGTCGATCCGCCGATCGCCGAGTTGACGACGATGCAGTTCTCGAACGCCTCGCGCGTCAGGATGTCCGATGGCTTGAGGTCTTCCCACACCATTTCGACGATCCGCGTGCCGGTCTCGTAGGCAATCTGGCCGCGCTCGCGATACGGCGCCGGGATTGCCGCGCAACCCGGCAGCGACATGCCCAGCGCTTCCGCCAGCGAGTTCATTGTCGAGGCCGTGCCCATAGTATTGCAGTGGCCGACCGATGGCGCCGACGACGCCACGATGCGCATGAACTCCTCATAGTCGATCTCGCCGGCCGCGAGTCGCTCACGCGATCTCCACACTACGGTGCCGGAGCCGCTGCGTTCGCCGTTGAACCAGCCGTTGAGCATCGGTCCGCCGGACAGCACGATCGCCGGCATGTTCACGGTCGCCGCCGCCATCAGGCATGCGGGCGTGGTCTTGTCGCATCCGGTGGTCAACACCACGCCGTCGAGCGGATAGCTGAACAGCACTTCGACGAGACCCATGTAAGCGAGGTTGCGATCAAGCGCGGCGGTCGGCCGCTTGCCGGTTTCCTGAATCGGATGCACCGGAAATTCCATTGCGATGCCGCCGGCGGCGCGGATGCCTTCGCGGACGCGCGTGGCGAGGTCGAGATGATGCCGATTGCAAGGGGAGAGGTCGTTGCCTGTCTGCGCGATGCCGATGATCGGCTTGCCGGACTGCAATTCCTCTCGCGTCAGGCCGTAGTTGAGATAACGCTCGAGATAGAGCGCGGTCATTGCCGGATTATGCGGATTGTCGAACCACTCGGTCGAGCGGAGCTTGCGGCGAGAGTTGTTCGCGGACGTGGTCTGATCGGTTTTCTTGTTCAATGTTTCCTCCCGCGTGGCTGTTCGCAGGGCTCGCCTGGGTTGTTTGGCGATGGTTGCGCGTGATGCTGGAGCGGACCGCGTGTGCGGCCGCCGAGGCGGCATTGTTCCAGAGACGCAGGCCCAAGTCACGTCAAAAAGACAGCGCTACCAAATTTGCTGGGAGCGGGAAAAATCGTCGCGCCGGCGGCGGTTTACGCGCGGCGCGGTGTGGAACTGCGGCGGATCATCAATTCATAGCCGAGATCGACGATCGGCGTGGCCGGCCGTCTGCCTTCGATTGCGTCCATAACCATCGTGATGGCGGTCCTGCCCATGTCATAGCGATTGGTGCGCACGCTGCTGAGCGGCGGCACGGCTGATGCCATGTAGTCCAGATCGTTGAAGCCGACGATGGCGATGTCTTCGGGAACCTGAATCTGCCGGCGCTGGCACTCGAATAGTGTGCCCAATGCGAGGTCGTCGTTGACGCAGAACACCGCGTCGATATCCGGCGCTTTCATCAATAAGTCCGCGAACAGCGTTCCGCCCATCGTCACCGATGTCGGCACCGGCGTCGCGATGATCAGGCGCGGATCGTAAAGCGAAGCCCGCTTCATGGCGTCGGTGTAGCCTTCGAGGCGGCGCTGCACGCGCGGGTCCATGCGTGCGCCGAGAAACCCGATGCGCTTGAAATTCAATCCGATAAGATGGGAAATCACATCAAATGCAGCCGCATTGTGCGAAAATCCCACCATCATGTCGACGGGGTCGGGACCCAACTCCATGATCTGGACGATGGGGCAGTTCATCGACTCCAGAATCGCGCGCGATTCATTCGTTTGGTTGATGCCGGTCACCACCAGCCCGGCGGGGCGCTGCGCCTTGAACAGTTGCAGCAGCTTCTCTTCCTGAAGGATGCTGTAGTGCGTGTTGACAAGCTGGATCGAATAGCGGCTCTCACCCGATCCGTCGTAGATGCCGCGCAGCACGTCGGAGAAGACATTGTTGGTGAAGGACGGGATCAGCACGCCGATCACTTCGGTGCGCCGCGAGGCCAGCGCGCGCGCGGCGAGATCCGGTACGTAACCGAGTTGTCGCGCTGCGTTCTCGACGCGTTCGCGCTTGCCGGGCGAGAGTGCTTCGGGGTTGCGAAAGAAACGCGACGCGGTGATCGGACTGACGCCCGCGAGTTTCGCGACTTCAGTCAATCTGACTTTCCCAGAACTGGTCCGCGCCCGCGCCATGAGGTGCTGATAGCATAGCCGTTCGAATGATTAAATGATTATTGACAGCGCTACCACCGCATTGATAATGGCGGCCCAACTAGGGACAATGCCCCCATTCAGCTTTCGCAACGGAAGTTGAGAACAGAGCCGCGACGGTTTGCGCCGTACAACGCCGAAACGTGAGGGAATGGAAACGATGGCGTCGGTGCAAATTAGCGACGTGCGTAAATCCTTCGGCGGATTTGAAGTTCTGCACGGCGTGAGCATTCCGATCGAGGATGGCGCCTTCGTTGTTTTGGTCGGTCCTTCGGGTTGCGGCAAATCGACGTTGCTGCGGATGCTGGCCGGCCTGGAAAACATCACCTCTGGGACAATTGCGATCGGCGACCGCGTTGTGAACAACGTACAGCCGAAGGAGCGCGACATCGCGATGGTGTTCCAGAACTACGCGCTTTATCCGCACATGACGGTCGCCCAGAATATGGGCTTTTCACTGAAACTGCGGAACGCGCAAGCGGGCGACATTTCCACGCGGGTAAAGAAGGCGGCCGAGATTCTCGACCTGACGCCGCTGTTGGAACGCTATCCGCGACAGTTGTCCGGCGGTCAGCGTCAACGCGTCGCGATGGGCCGCGCTATCGTGCGCGATCCGCAGGTATTTCTGTTCGACGAGCCGCTGTCGAACCTCGATGCTAAGTTGCGCGTGGCGATGCGGACCGAGATCAAGGAACTGCATCAGCGGCTCAAGACCACCACGGTCTATGTGACGCACGATCAGATCGAGGCCATGACCATGGCCGACAAGATCGTAGTGATGCATGACGGCATCGTCGAGCAGATGGGCTCGCCGCTCGAACTGTACGATCACCCGGAGAACCAGTTTGTCGCGGGTTTCATCGGCTCGCCGGCGATGAATTTTCTCAACGGACACCTCAAAGTGAATGGCGGCCAGCCTTACGTTGAGACAGAAAATGGCAGTCGTCTGCCGATCAACGCGGCGCCTGCCGCCTCCGATGGTCGGCCGGTGGTTTACGGCGTGCGCCCGGAACATCTCGACCTCGCCAGCGACGGCATCGAAGCCGAGGTTGCGGTGGTCGAGCCGACCGGATCGGAAACGCAGATCGTCGCGCGGATCGGTTCGCAGGAATTGATCGCGGTGTTTCGCGATCGGCATCAGGTCGCGCCGGGTGACAAAATTCACCTGCGCCCGCGCGCGGACGTCGCGCATCTGTTCGACAAGGATACCGGCCGGCGCCTATGATCCGGCACAACCGACAATAACAAGACGACAACGATCGGGGTTTTGAGGGACGTCCATAATTACAATCACAAACAAAGGCAGGGAGAAGACGATGAGCAATTTTATCACCGACCGGCGTTCGCTGCTCAAGGGTGGCGCGACAATGCTGGCCGCCGCGGCCACCATGTCGAGCGAACAACTGCTGGGTTACGCCAAGGCATGGGCGCAGACCGCGCCATGGAAGCCGGAGGCCGGTGCCAAGATCAACCTGCTGCGCTGGAAGCGTTTCGTCGAAGCCGAAGACGTCGCCTTTATGAAGATCGTCGATGCCTTCCAGAAGGCCAACAACGTTACCATCAACGTTTCCAACGAAGCGTATGATGATATCCAGCCGAAGGCTTCGGTCGCGGCGAACACGGGGCAGGGCCTCGATCTGGTGTGGGGCCTCTATTCGCTGCCGTTCCTGTTCCCGACCAAATGCACCGACATGACCGACGTCGCCGACTATCTCGCCAAGAAGTGCGGCGGGTGGGCCGAATCCGGCAAGGCCTACGGCATGCTGGACGGCAAGTGGATCGGCATTCCGGTGGCGGCGACCGGCGGACTTGTGAACTATCGCGTGAAGGCTGCCGAAGCCGCCGGCCACAAGACTTTCCCGAAAGACCTCGGCGGCTTCCTCGATCTCGTCAAAGGTATGAAGAAGAACAACACGCCGGCCGGCATGGCGCTGGGCCATGCCTCGGGTGACGCCAACGGCTGGCTGCACTGGGCGCTGTGGGCGCATGGCGGCAAGCTGATCGACAAGGATAACAAGGTCGTCATCAACACGCCGGAGACCGCCAAGGCGCTCGAATACGTCAAGCAGCTTTACGAAAACTTCGTGCCCGGCACGGCATCGTGGAACGACAGCAACAACAACAAGGCGTTCCTGGCCGGACAACTTCATCTCACCGTCAACGGCATTTCGATCTACGTCGCGGCGAAGAAGGAAAATCCGCAGATCGCCGAAGACATGAACCATGCGCATCTGCCGCCCGGTGTCGACGGCAAGACGCGCGAACTGCATCTCGGCTTCCCGATCCTGGTCTACAACTTCACCAAGTTCCCGCAGACCTGTAAGGCGTTCACTGCCTTTATGCTTGAGCCGTCGCAGTTCAATCCGTGGGTTGAAGCCGCACAGGGCTATCTGTCACCGTTCCTGTTGGATTACGAAAAGAATCCGATCTGGACGGCCGATCCGAAAAATACGCCGTATCGCGACGTGGCGCAAACAGCGAATACGCCGGCCGGCGTCGGCAAGATGGGTGAGGCGGCAGCCGCCGCTATCGCGGACTTCGTGGTGGTCGACATGTTTGCGAACTACGCGACCGGCCGCGAGGACGTCAAAACGGCGATGGCCTCGGCGGAACGCAACGCCAAGCGCATCTTCCGCGGTTAAACGAGACAATGCCGGCGCGGATCGTCCGCGCCGGCATTTCGTTGATGGGGTGGGGTGTAGAATTTGGAGCATGATGTTGTCCGAAAGCCGCTTCGCACTTTTCGGCATCATGCTCGTGGCTGCATCAGCGCGAAGGCGCTGGTTTGATTTTTCGTTCGGTCGGAGCTGGAACTGAATGACCACGATGCAGACATCGATGCCGGCGCAGGCGGTCTATAAGGACACCAGATCCCTGTGGGAACGCTTGCGCACCAACCGGAATTGGCTGGCATTGTGGTTCATGCTGCCGACGGCAGCGTTTCTCATTCTGTTTCTCGCCTATCCGCTCGGGCTCGGCGTCTGGATGAGCTTTACCGACGAACGTATCGGCCGCACCGGCATCTTCATCGGGCTGGAGAACTACGAGTGGTTGTGGAGCGACAGCATCTTCTGGCTCTCGGTGTTCAACACGCTGCTCTATACGATCATCGCCAGCGCCATCAAATTCGCGGTCGGGCTTTATCTCGCGCTGCTGCTGAACCGTCACATGCCGTTCAAAGCGATGATACGGGCGATCGTGCTCGTTCCTTTTATCGTTCCGACGGTGCTGTCGGCGATCGCGTTCTGGTGGATCTACGATTCCCAGTTCTCGATCATATCGTGGTCGCTGATCAAGCTCGGCCTTATCGACCATAACATCAATTTTCTCGGCGACCCCAACATGGCGCGCGCCAGTGTGATCTTCGCCAACATTTGGCGCGGCGTGCCCTTTGTTGCGATCACGTTGCTGGCCGGTTTGCAGACGGTGTCGCCGTCGCTCTACGAGGCCGCGACGCTGGACGGCGCGACCGACTGGCAGCGATTCCGCTACATCACTTATCCGCTGCTGACGCCGATCATCGCGGTGGTGATGACGTTCTCGGTGTTGTTCACCTTCACTGATTTCCAACTGGTGTGGGCCTTGACCCGTGGCGGCCCGGTGAACGCGACGCATCTGATGGCGACGCTGAGCTACCAGCGCGGCATTCTCAGCGGGCGGCTGGGCGAGGGCGCGGCGATCGCGACAGCGATGATCCCGTTCCTGCTGGCCGCCATCGCGATCTCTTGGTTCGGCATGCAGCGCCGCAAGTGGCAGCAAGGATCGGACAATGACTGAGACCGCAGCCACCCACGCACAGGATCAGGCCAAAACCGCGGTTCAAGCCGCTGCTGCCGTCGTTAGAAGCGACGACAGCGAGGGCATGAGCTATCTCGAGAGCCTGCCACGCCGGTTGGTAACGCTCTATCTGCCGCTGTTCATCATTCTCGTCGTGTTGCTGTTCCCGTTCTACTGGATGGGGCTGACGTCGATCAAACCCGATGAGCAGTTGATCGACATGGAGAACTACAACCCGTTCTGGGTGATCCATCCGACCTTCAAGCACATCACCAAACTTCTGTTCGAAACTGAATATCCGCGCTGGTTGTGGAATACGATGTATGTCGCGGCATGCGCGACGACGCTGTCGATTATTGCGAGCGTGCTCTCGGCCTATGCCATCGTGCGGTTGCGTTTCAAGGGCGGCGACGCCGTCGGCGTACTGATCTTCTTCGCCTATCTGGTACCGCCGTCGATCCTGTTCATCCCACTGGCGTCGGTGATCCAGGCCTATGGCCTGTTCGACTCGCCGCTGTCACTGATCCTGGTCTATCCGACCTTGCTGATCCCGTTCTCGACCTGGTTGCTGATGGGGTATTTCAAGACGATCCCATACGAGTTGGAGGAATGCGCCTTGATCGACGGCGCGTCGCGCTGGCAGATTTTGATCAAGATTGTCATTCCGCTCGCGGTGCCCGGCTTGATTTCTGCCTTCATCTTCTCCTTCACGCTATGCTGGAACGAATTCATCTACGCGTTGACGTTCCTGCAATCGACGCCGAACAAGACGGTGCCGGTCGCGATCGTCAACGAGTTCGTCGACGGCGACATTTATAAATGGGGATCGCTGATGGCGGGGGCGCTGGTCGGCTCGCTGCCGCTGGTCATCCTCTACGCCTTCTTCGTTGAGCACTACGTCTCGGCCATGACAGGCGCGGTGAAGGAGTAGTTGGAAGGTTCGCTTTCTCGGAAGCGTCATTGCGAGCGCAGCGAAGCAATCCAGTCTTCCATTGAGAACTGGATTGCTTCGTCGCTTACGCTTCTCGCAATGACGATCAATAAAAGGAAATAGTCGAAGTGCACATTCTCGTTCTCGGCGCGGCCGGCATGGTGGGCCGCAAATTGACCGAACGGCTCGTTCGCGACGGACGGCTCGGCAACCGCGAGATTACGCGCCTGACGTTGCAGGATGTCGTCGCGCCGCAGAACCCTGCGGGAAACACGATCCCGACCAAACTCGTCATCAGCGATTTCGCCGATCCCGGCACCGCCGTGCCTTTGGTCGCCGAGCGGCCGGACGTGATCTTCCATCTCGCCGCCATCGTGTCCGGCGAGGCGGAGGTGGAATTCGATAAGGGATATCGCATCAACCTGGACGGCACCCGCTACCTGATCGACGCCATCCGCGCCATCGGCGGCGGCTACAAGCCGCGGCTGGTGTTCACCTCGTCGGTGGCGGTGTTCGGCGCGCCGTTTCCGGATAAGATCGGCGACGAATTCTTCCTCACGCCGCTCACCAGCTACGGCACGCAGAAGGCAATCTGCGAGTTGCTGATCGCCGACTACACCCGCAAAGGGTTTCTCGACGGCATCGGCATCCGTCTGCCGACGATTTGCGTGCGCCCCGGCAAGCCTAACAAGGCCGCGTCCGGCTTTTTCTCGAACATCATCCGCGAGCCGCTGGCGGGCGAGGGCGCGGTGTTGCCGGTCTCCGAGGACGTGCGCCACTGGCATGCGTCGCCGCGCTCGGCGGTCGGGTTCCTGATCCACGCAGGCACCATGGACACCGCCGCGATGGGCGCACGGCGCAACCTGAGTATGCCGGGCCTGGCTGCGACCGTTGGCGAGCAGATCGCGGCGCTTGAGCGGGTCGCCGGAAAGAACGTCACGGCACGAATTCGTCGCGAGCCCGATCCCGCGATCATCAGCATCGTTGACGGCTGGCCGCGGCAGTTCGACACTGCACGCGCGCTGAAACTCGGCTTCACTACCGCTGAAAAGACGTTCGACGACATCATCCGCATCCATATCGAGGATGAACTGGGCGGCAAGTTCGTCGCCTGATGTTGTCCGAATAGCGAACGCGGCCCGGTTCGCCGGGGCGGCGCTTGCCGTGCGGGATGGCAGAATTTCCCAAACCGGTGTGTTCTCGCGGAACCGATGCGCTATAGTCGGGGCAATCCGGACCCATGGCGGTCGTCCCGATGTGCGGCCGGCGGGTCAATTTCGACAAAGACAGGAAGATCATCATGACAGCCAGTATCGTGGGATGGGCGCATACGCCGTTCGGGAAATTCGACGCCGAGACCGTGGAAAGCCTGGTCGTCCGCGCTGCCAACGAGGCGCTGGCCGATGCCGGCATTTCCGCCAGCGATGTCGACGAGATCGTGCTCGGCCACTTCAACGCCGGTTTCTCGGCGCAGGATTTCACCGCCTCGCTGGTGTTGCAGGCCGATCCGAAGCTGCGCTTCAAGCCGGCGACCCGCGTGGAGAACGCCTGCGCCACCGGTTCGGCCGCGGTGCATCAGGGCATCCGTGCCATCAACGCCGGCGCGGCCCGCATCGTGCTGGTGGTCGGCGTCGAGCAGATGACCCGCACGCCGGGCCCCGAGATCGGCAAGAATCTGCTGCGCGCCTCCTACCTGCCGGAGGACGGCGACACCCCGGCCGGCTTCGCCGGCGTGTTCGGCAAGATCGCGCAGGCCTATTTCCAGAAATACGGCGACCAGTCCGATGCGCTGGCGATGATCGCCGCCAAGAACCACAAGAACGGCGTTGCCAACCCTTACGCGCAGATGCGCAAGGATTTCGGCTTCGAGTTCTGCCGCGCCGAGAGCGACAAGAACCCGTTCGTCGCCGGCCCCCTGAAGCGCACCGACTGTTCGCTGGTGTCGGACGGTGCCGCCGCGCTGGTGCTGACCGATTCTGAAACCGCGAAGACCATGGGCAAGGCGGTCAATATCCGCGCTACCGCCCACGCGCAGGATTTCCTGCCGATGTCGAAGCGCGACATTCTCAATTTCGAAGGCTGCACCGTGGCGTGGCAGCAGGCGCTGCAATCCGCCGGCGTCACGCTGTCGGACCTGTCGTTCGTCGAGACCCACGACTGCTTCACCGTCGCCGAACTGATCGAGTATGAAGCGATGGGCCTGACGCCGCGCGGGCAGGGCGCGCGCGCCATCAAGGAAGGCTGGACCCAGAAGGACGGCAAGCTGCCGATCAATCCGTCCGGCGGCCTCAAGGCCAAGGGCCACCCGATCGGCGCCACCGGCGTGTCGATGCATGTGCTCACCGCGATGCAACTGCTCGGGCAGGCACCGGAAGGCATGCAGATCAAGGACGCCAAGCTCGGCGGCGTCTTCAACATGGGCGGCGCCGCGGTCGCCAACTACGTCTCGTTGCTGGAGCCGGCGAAGTAAGCCGGTTCAGGCGGCGGGAGGTCGATCATGAACATGGCCGAATGGCTGGCGGCGAGCGCGCATCTGCGTCCGGATGCGCCCGCGCTGCTGACGGGCACGCGCGTCGACGCGGATTATCTCACCTTCGCCCGACGCGCGGCGGCGGCGGGCGCGCATCTCGCCAAGCAATATGGCGTGGCGCCCGGCGACCGCGTCGCGCTGTTCATGACCAACTGCACCGCTTACTTCGAATGCCTTTACGGCATCTGGTGGATCGGCGCCGCGGCGGTGCCGATCAACGCCAAGCTGCACGGCCGGGAAGCCGCGTGGATTTGCGAGAACTCCGGCGCGAAGCTGTTGTTCATCTGCGACGACACGGCGGATCACTGGGCGGAAGCCGAGGTGTCGTCGCTTGCGACCTTCTCGGTCGATAGCGACGACTATCGCCGCGCGCGCGATGGCGAGGGTGCTGCCGCACCGCTGGCGCGCGATACCGACGATCTCGCCTGGCTGTTCTACACCTCCGGCACCACCGGGCGGCCGAAGGGCGTGATGCTCAGCCACGGTAATCTGCTGGCGATGTCGATGTGCTATTTCGCCGATGTCGATCAGCCGTCGCCGCAGGACGCCGCGCTCTATGCTGCGCCGATCTCGCACGGCGCTGGCCTCTACAATTTTCCCAACGTTCGCGTGGGCGCGCGCCATGTCGTGCCGGAATCCGGCGGCTTCGAGGCCGATGAGGTGCTGGCGCTTGGCAAACAACTCCGCAACGTCTCGATGTTCGCGGCGCCGACCATGGTGCGCCGTCTGGTCGATGCCGCGAAGAAGCGCGGCGAGGATGGCGACGGCATCAAGACCATCGTTTACGGCGGCGGCCCGATGTATCTCGCCGATATCCGCGATGCGATGGCTACTATGGGGCAACGCTTCGTGCAGATTTACGGTCAGGGTGAATCGCCGATGACGATCACGGCGTTGAACCGCGAATGGCACGGCCGCATCAACGACCCGCGCTATCTCGAACGGCTGGCCTCGGTGGGTACCGCGCAGAGCGTGATGTCGGTGCGTATCACCGATAGCGACGGCAATCCGCTGCCCGCCGGCGAGACCGGCGAGATTGAAGCCAAGGGCACGGCAGTGATGCTGGGCTACTGGAACAATCCCGAAGCCAGCGCTGCTGCACTCAAGGACGGCTGGCTGCGGACCGGCGACGTTGGCCGGCTTGACGCCGACGGTTTTCTGACGCTGTCGGATCGCTCCAAGGATGTCATCATCTCCGGCGGCACCAACATCTATCCGCGCGAGGTGGAGGAGGCGCTGCTCACCCACGCCGAGGTGCGCGAGGTGTCGGCCATTGGCGTACCTGATCCGGACTGGGGCGAAATCGTCGTCGCTTGCATGGTGCTGGAAGAGGGCGCCGAGGCTGACGATCAGAAATTCGACGCCCATTGCCTCGCATTGATCGCGCGCTTCAAGCGGCCGAAGCGTTACGTCTATCTGCCGTCGCTGCCGAAGAACAACTACGGCAAGGTGCTGAAGACCGCGCTGCGCGAGATGATGGCGAAGACATAACGGAAGACGGTATTCCGCACGATAGAATGTCGACGCGTGCCTGCTGCGCTTTACCCCGAGCCTTTCCCGCTCGGCATGGCGACCCACGGGAAACGCCCTTGATCTCCCGGTTTTCCTGCCGTTAGTACGACGGCAGCGGCGCGAAGCGCTATTCGAAACGGGTGGAACATGGGGCCGTTGCAGGGCATCAAAGTCGTCGACATGACATCGGTGCTGATGGGCCCCTTCGCGACCCAGACGCTGGGCGACTACGGCGCCGACGTTATCAAGATCGAGTCGTTCGACGGCGACGTTACCCGGCAGATCGGTCCGACCCGGCATCCCGGCATGGGGCCGGTGTTTCTCAACGCCAACCGCAGCAAGCGCAGCATCTGCCTCGACCTGAAGAAGGACGCCGGCCGCGCCGTCGTACTGCGTCTCGTCGCGGATGCGGACGTTCTCGTTTACAACGTGCGTCCGCAGGCGATGCAGCGGCTGCGGCTCGGTTATGAAGATGTCGCCGCCGTCAATCCGCGCCTGATCTATTCCGGCGTGTTCGGCTTCGGCCAGGACGGACCTTATGCGGCGAAGGCCGCCTATGATGATCTTATTCAAGGCGGCTCGGCGCTGGCGCATCTGATGGCGCGCGGCGGTGACGGCACGCCGCGCTACGTGCCGAACGCGCTGGTGGATCGCATCGTCGGGCTCAATGCGGTAGGCGCGATCCTCGCCAGCCTGGTGTATCGCGACCGCACCGGCGTCGGGCAGCGCGTTGATATCCCGATGTTCGAAACCATGGCCGGCTTCGTGATGGGCGATCATCTCGGCGGTCTCACCTACGAACCACCGCTGGACCAGGGCGGTTATGCGCGGCATCTGTCGCCCGATCGCAGGCCTTACAAGACGTCGGACGGCTATATCTGCGTGATCGTCTACAACGACAAACAGTGGGACAAATTTCTCACCGCCACCGGGCGTGACGATCTGCGCAGCGATCCGCGTTTCGCGACCTTCGCCGGGCGTGCTATGAACATCGATCATGTCTATGCCGAGTTGGCGCGCATCATCGCGCTGCGCTCGACCGCCGAATGGATCAAGCTGCTGGACGAAGCCGATGTGCCGGCGTTGCCGATGCATGATCTCGTCAGCATTCTCAGTGACCCGCATCTCGTCGCCACAGAGTTTTTCCCGACGGTCGAGCATCCGAGCGAGGGCAAAATCCGCAGCATGCGGACTGCCGCCACCTGGTCGGAAACGCCGGCTGAGCCGACGCGGCTGGCGCCGCGTCTCGGCGAGCAGAGCGAGGACGTGCTGCGCGAGGCCGGCTATTCGCCGGACGAGATCGCGCAACTGATCAAGGACGGCGTCACCAATCGAACTGTCGACTAGCTCAAAGTAAGGAGATCGCACGCGATGGATTTTGCACTCACCGCCGAACAGGAATCCATCCGCGATGCCATCGCGAAGATTTGCGCGGCATTCGACGACACCTATTGGCTGAAAAAGGATCGCGAGGGCGGATTCCCGATCGAGTTTCACAGGGCGATGGCGGATGCCGGGTGGCTCGGCATCTGCATCCCCGAAGCTTACGGCGGTACTGGTCTTGGCATCACCGATGCCGCGATCATGATGCGGACGATATCGGAATCCGGCGCGGGCATGTCGGGCGCGTCGGCAATCCACATGAACGTGTTCGGTCTCAATCCGGTGGTGGTGTTCGGCACCGAGGCGCAATGCCGCCGCATGTTGCCGCCGATCGTCTCCGGCAAGGAGCGCTCGTGTTTCGCGGTGACGGAGCCGAACACCGGGCTCAACACCACGCAACTCAAGACCCGCGCGGTGCGGCAGGGCGACAAATATGTGGTCAACGGTCAGAAGGTGTGGATCTCGACCGCGCAAGTGGCCGAAAAGATTCTTCTGCTCGCGCGCACCACGCCGCTGGAAGAGGTGAAGTCGCCGACCCATGGCCTCAGCCTGTTCTACACCGACTTCGACCGCTCGCGCATCGCGGTGCATGAGATCGAGAAGATGGGCCGCAAGGCGGTCGACTCCAACGAACTGTTTTTCGAGAATTTTGAAATCCCGGTCGACGACCGCATCGGCGAGGAAGGTCGCGGCTTCGAATACATTCTGCACGGCATGAACCCCGAGCGCATCCTGATCGCGGCCGAAGCGGTCGGCCTCGGCAAGCTGGCGTTGTCGCGCGCGGCGGCTTACGCCAAGAGCCGCATCGTGTTCAATCGGCCCATCGGCCAGAACCAGGCGATCCAGCATCCGCTCGCCAAGAACTGGATGGAATTGGAAGCAGCGTGGCTGATGGTGATGTCGGCAGGCTGGCAGTACGACAAGGGCATGTCGTGCGGGCCGGCCGCCAACGCGGCGAAGTATCTCGCGGCGGAAGCGGGTTTCCACGCCTGCGAACAGGCGGTGATGACCCACGGCGGTTTCGGCTATGCCAAGGAGTTCCACGTCGAGCGCTACATGCGCGAGGTGATGATCCCGCGCATCGCGCCGATCAGTCCGCAACTCGTTCTCTCCTTCATCGCCGAGAAGGTGCTCGGCCTGCCGAAATCCTACTGAGCATCGCTCGTCGTCTGCCGCATTCTGAAAGGACCATGTCATGAGCCGTTTGAAGGCCGCCCTCGCCCCGCGTTCCGTTGCGATCATCGGAGCTTCGGAAAACCACAACAAGGTTGGCGGCCGGCCGGTCCACTACCTCGACAAGTTCGGCTTCAAGGGCAAGATATTTCCGATCAATCCGACGCGGCCGGAAGTGCAGGGGCATAAGTGTTATCCCAGCCTCGCCGATCTGCCCGAAGCCCCCGAGATGGTGATCGTCGCGGTGGCGGGCGATAACGCCATCGGCGCGGTGGAGGATTGCGCGGCGCGTGGCGTCAAGATCGCGGTGGTGATGGCGTCCGGCTTCGGCGAAGTCGATGCCGTCGCCGGCAAGGCCAAGGAGCGCCACATGGTCGAGGTAGCGCGCAAGGCGGGCATGCGCATCGTCGGACCGAACTCGCAAGGGCTCGCCAATTTCGGCACCGGCGCCATCGCCAGCTTCTCGACGATGTTCATGGACATGGATCGCGCCGAAGGTCACGTCGCGATGTTGAGCCAGAGCGGCGCGCTCTCGACCGTGCCGGTCGGCTTCCTGCGCCAGAAGGGCATCGGTGTTCGTCACACCCACGCGACGGGTAACGACGCCGACATTACCGTCGGCGAGTTGGCTGTCGCGGTGGCAGAAGACCCCGAGGTCAAGCTGCTGCTGCTTTATCTCGAGAGTATTCCCGACAAAACCTATCTGGAAGAACTCGCGGCCGTGGCGCTCGATCGCGACCTGCCGATCATCGCACTGAAATCCGGACGAACCGAAGCCGGCAGGCAGGCCGCGCAGTCGCACACCGGTGCGCTTGCCAACGAGGATCGTGTCGTCGATGCGTTCTTCGAGCATCACGGCATCTGGCGCGCGCCGGACATGCGCGGCCTTGTGGAGGCGACCGAGCTTTATCTGAAAGGCTGGAAGCCGCGCGGCCGGCGGCTGGTGGCGATCAGCAACTCCGGCGCGGTCTGCGTGATGACGGCGGATGCCGCGACCTCGGCGGGCATGCCGATGGCGAAGCTCGCGCCCGAGACCGACAAGAAGCTCAAGGGCATTCTGCCGACCTTCGCCACCACGACCAATCCGATCGATCTCACCGCGGCGCTACTGTCCAACAGCCGGCTGTTCGGCGACATTCTGCCGGTGATCGCGGAAGATCCGGCGGCGGATGCATTCCTCATCGGCGTGCCGGTGGCGGGACCTGGCTACGACGTCCCGGCGTTTGCGCGGGACGCCGCCGCCTTCGGCAAGCAGACCGGCAAGCCACTGGTGGTCGCGGCCACGCAGAAAAGCGTCGCGGATGAATTCGCGGCGGAAGGCATCACCGTATTCCCGACGGAAGTGGAGGGCGTCGCCGCGCTCAATCAATTCTTGTCGCATCACGAATTGATGGCACGGACACGCGCGCGCCGCGCGGAGCGTGCGAAGCCCGGCGCGGTCACCGTAGTATCGACCGGCGCGACGGAAATGTTGAACGAGGCCGACAGCCTTGCCCTGCTGGCCGGGCGGGGAATCCCGGTGGTACCGCATCGGCTGTGCCATTCGCGCGCCGAAGCGGTCGCGGCATTCGAGGCGACCGGCGGGCCGGTTGTCGTCAAGGGCTGCTCCGCCGACATCGCTCACAAATCCGAGCTCGGCCTTGTCAAGCTTGGCGTCGCTACGCGCGAAGCGGCTGGTGACATGTACAGCGAGATGGAGGATATCATCCGCAAACATGGCGCGCGGTTCGACGGCGTCATCGTCGCAGCGATGGCCGGCGGGCGGCGCGAGATCATGATCGGCGCGCATCGCGATCCGGTGTTCGGGCCGGTGGTTGCGATGGGCGATGGCGGCAAGTATGTCGAAATCTTCCGCGACACCACCTTGCTGTTGCCGCCGTTCTCGCAAGCTGATGCGATGGACGCGCTGCAACGTCTGCGCATCGCGCCGCTATTCGCCGGCGTGCGCGGCGAGCCGCCTATGGATGTGGCCGCGCTGAGCGATGCCATCGTCAAGATCGGCGCGCTGATGGCCGATCCCGAGGCCAGAGTAATGAGCCTCGACCTCAACCCGGTGATGCTCGATAGCGAGGGCAAGGGCTGTGTCGTTGTCGACGCGGTGGTGTTCAGGGCGATTTAGAGCTTTTCCGCTTCTGGCATTGCTTTGGACGATGCATCACCTCTCCCCATCGGGGAGAGGTCGGAGCCGAAAGCACCGGGTGAGGGGGAACAATCAAAATTTAGGCTGTTACCCCACACCCCAAACCACAACCAACCTGAGTT
>JBQCHY010000004.1:0-95034 GCA_051954235.1 Xanthobacteraceae bacterium | reverse complement strand
ATTTTTTTTTATCTGTGTACCGCAATGTTTTGCGCCCCCCCTCTCCATTGGGTTTTGGGTTGGGGGTTGGGGTTACCGACTCAGCGGCGAAGGTTCCCCCTCACCCGGAGCCTTCGGCTCCGACCTCTCCCCGATGGGGAGAGGTGAAACACCGTCCGAGCCGTTCCGTCAAAATCGCAAACGCCCTACCGTCCGCGCGAAAAACGCGAGATCAGCACCGGCAAGGTCACCAGGATCACCAACGGCGCGATCAGCATGCCGGCGACGACGACTACCGCGAGCGGTTTCTGCACCTGAGAGCCAATGCCGGACGACAGCGCCGCCGGCAACAACCCGATGCCGGCGACCGCGCAGGTCATCAGCACCGGCCGGAATTGCAGCTCGCCGGTGCGGATCACCGCCTTCATGCGCTCCATCCCGTCGTCGATCAGTTGATTGTACTGCGACAGTATGATGATGCCGTCCATCACCGCGATGCCGAACAGCGCGATGAAGCCGATCGCCGCCGACACGCTGAACGGAATCCCGAACACCACCAGCCCGACCACGCCGCCGAAGATCGCCATCGGAATCACGCTCATCGCCAGCAGCGTGTCGGTCAGCGAGCCGAAGTTGAACCACAGCAGCATCGCGATCAGCGCGAGACTGATCGGCACCACGATGGACAACCGGCGAATGGCATCCTGCAAGTTACCGAACTCGCCCACCCATTCGAGGCGCGAACCGGCCGGGAGCTGCACCTGCTCGGCTACCTTGTCCTGCGCTTCCTTGATGGTGCTGCCAAGATCGCGGCCGCGCACCGAGAACTTGATCGGCAGATAGCGTTCCTGCTGCTCGCGATAGATATAGGCCGCACCGGACACCAGCTTGATCGTAGCCACTTCGCTAAGCGGGATCTGCGTGATGCCGCCGTTCGGCCCCTGCGCGCCGATTCGCAAATTCTGGATCGCCTCGGCGCTTTTGCGATATTCCGGCGCCAATCGGATGATGATCGGGAAGTGCCGGTCCGAGCCAGGCTCATAAAGATCGCCGGCGGTATCGCCGCCGATGGCGACGCGGATCGTGGAATTGATATCGCCCGGCGACAGCCCGTAACGCGCAGCCCGTGCGCGATCGACGTCGATCTGGATGGTCGGCTGGCCGAGCGAGGTGAACACCGACAGGTCGACGATGCCCGGCACGGTGGCGAGCACCGACTTGATCTTGTCCGCCGTCGCGGTCAGCGCGGCGAGATCGTTGCCGAACAGCTTCACCGAGTTCTCGCCCTTCACGCCGGACACGGCTTCCGCGACGTTATCCTGCAAATACTGCGAGAAGTTGAATTCGACGCCGGGGAATTTCGCTTGCAGTTGCGCCAGCAGTTCGGCGGTGAGCGCATCCTTGTCCTTGACGCCGGGCCAGTCCTTCACCGGCTTGAGCGGCGCGAAGAACTCGGCGTTGAACAGGCCGGCGGCGTCGGTGCCGTCGTCGGGACGACCTTGCTGCGACACCACGGACTCGACTTCCGGCCGCGCCCGGATCATCCGCCGCATCTCGTTGACGTAGCCGTTGCCTTCCTTCAGCGAAATAGTCGAAGGCAGCGTCGCGCGAATCCAGAGATTGCCCTCCTCGAGCTTGGGCAGGAATTCAAGTCCGAGGAAATGACCGACGATGAAGGTCAGCACGACCAGACAAGCGGCACCGGCCAATACCACTCTGTAACTTGCCACCGCCCAGCGCAGCACCGGCATGTAGAGGCCATGCAGCCAGCGTACCAGCCGCGTCTCGGTCTCCTCGAGATGCGACGGCAGGATGATGGCGCTCAGGGCCGGCGTCACCGTGAAGGTCGCCAGCAAGCCCCCGGCCAGCGCATAGGCATAGGTGCGCGCCATCGGCCCGAAGATGTTGCCCTCGACGCCGCTCAGGGTGAACAGCGGCAGGAACGCGGCGATGATGATCGCCGCCGCGAAGAAGATCGAGCGCGCCACATCGGTCGACGCGCTGAGGATGGCGTGGTCCTTCATCTCCGTCACCGTGCCCGGCGCGGCACGGCTCTGCTCCTCCTCCGAGAGCACCGCGGTCCGCGACAGGCGACGGAAGATCGCCTCCACCATGATGACGGTGCCATCGACGATCAAACCGAAATCGATGGCGCCGACCGAGAGAAGATTAGCGGATTCGCCGCGCAGCACCATGATGATGACGGCGAAGAACAGCGCGAACGGGATCGTCGCACCGACAATGAGGGCGCTGCGCAAATCGCCAAGGAACATCCATTGCAGCAGCACGATCAGAAGGATGCCGACGATCATGTTGTGCAGCACGGTGTGCGTGGTGACGTCGATCAGGTCCTTGCGGTCGTAGATGCGCTCGATGCGCACGCCGGGCGGCAGCACGCCAGAGGCATTGATGGATTTCACCACCGCCTCGACCCGCGCCAAGGTCGGCGTGCTCTGCTCGCCGCGCCGCATCAGCACGATGCCCTGCACGATATCGTCGACGTCGTTCATGCCGGCGATGCCGAGCCGAGGCTTTTCCCCGACACCGACGGTGGCGATATCGCGCACCAATACCGGATTGCCGCCGCTCTGCGCGATCATGGTGGTCGCCAGATCCTCGATGGAGCGGATCAGGCCGACGCCGCGCACCACCGCGGATTGCGCGCCGATATCGACGGTGTTGCCGCCGACGTTGATATTCGCATTGCCGATCGCCTGAAGCACCTGCGGCAGGGTCAGCCCGTAGGCCACCAGCTTGTTGAAATTGACCTGCACTTCATAGGTCTTGGTCTTGCCGCCCCAGCCGGTGACGTCGATGACGCCGGGCACCGCGCGGAAGCGGCGCTGCAACACCCAGTCTTGCAACGTCTTGAGATCGAGCACGCTGTAGTTCGGCGGCCCGACCAGACGATAACGATAGATTTCGCCCACCGCGCTCAGGGGCGAGATTTGCGGCTGCACGTTGTTCGGCAGCGGCGACAATTGCGACAGGCGGTTGAGCACCTGCTGCAGGGCTTCGTCGTAGGTGTAATCGAAAGAAAATTGCAGCTTGACATCGGACAGGCCGTACAGCGAGACGGTACGGATGGTGCGCAGGTTCTTGATACCGGCCACCTGAGTCTCGATCGGAATGGTGATGTAGCGCTCGATCTCCTCCGACGACAGGCCGGGGCTTTGCGTCACGATATCGACCATCGGCGGGGTCGGATCGGGATAAGCCTCGATGTTGAGATTAGCGAAGGCAATGAGCCCGCCGATCAGCACGGCGACGAACAGCCCGACCATCAGTATCCGGCGATGGACGGCAAAAGCGGCGAGGCGTTGCATGGATGGCCGATACTTTCAGAGCCGGGGCGATCAACTTCCCGAGGCTGCCCGGTCGATGAAAAGGTTGCCCTTGGTGACGATGCGCTCGCCGGCGTGAAGATCGCCCAGCACTTCCACCAGATCGCCGTTGGTCAGGCCGGTCTTGATCTTGCGCAGTTCGATCGACTTGTCGTCGTGCACCACCCAGATCCGGACCTCGTCGCCCTCATAAATCAGTGCCCGCTTCGGCACGCCGACCGCAGCATGATTGGCGGCGGCGAAAATCGTGACGTTGGCGAACATCTCCGGCTTCAGGAGGCCGTCGGCATTGTTCACCGTCGCCCGCACCATCAGCCGCCGGGTCGCGGGATCGATGGCGGCGGAGACGTAGTCGATGCGCGCGCGCAAGTCACGGTCCGGCAGCGCTAACACCTTGAAGGCGACGTCCTGCCCGACCGCCATCATCGCGGCGTCGCTTTCGCGAACGAAGGCGGTGAGCCAGACGGTGGAGAGATCGCCGATGACGAACACCGGATCGCTGGCGCCGGCATTGACATACTGGCCGGGGCCAATCTTGCGCTGGACCACGGTGCCGGCGATGGGCGCAACGATGGTGGTTTCCGGGTCGATCCGGCCTTTCTGCTGAAAATCGGCGATGGCCTGTTCGCTGAGACCGAGGATGCGCAGCCGATTGCGCGCAGCTTCGAGCGCGGTCTGCGCCGCGCGCTGGTCGTTTTCTGCCGATACCAGCGTCGCCTGGGCCTGCTGGAAATCCTTCAGCGGAATGGCCTTGCCGTCGAACAGGTCGCGGGCGCGGGTGTCCTGAATCTTCGCCAATTCGAGTTGGGACTTCGCCTTGTTGAGGCCCGCCGCCGCGGCGACGAAGTCGTTTTGCGCCTGCACGGTGTCGGCGGCTTCGATGACGAATAGCGGCTGGCCTTGCGTAACATGATCGCCGGGCCGCGCCAGCAACTTGATCACCCGGCCGGCATAGGGGGAGAACACCGGCGTCGCACGATCTTCATCGACCGCGATCTTGCCCTCGGTGATGCGTTCGGTGCGGAAAGTATAGTCGGATACCGGCGCGACCGTGAGAGCCGCCCATTCGGCTTGGCTCGGGATATAGCGCGGCCCGCTGCGGCGCGACTGGCTGGACATCTCCAGACCGCCGCGCGGCTCCGCGCCGCTGCGCATGACGGTGACGGCGGCGCCGCCCGCGAGAACCACCGCGACGATGCCCCACAGGACCCGCCTATGCTGGCCAAGCCTTTGAAAAGACTTTGCGAAACCTGACATCATCAGATCACGTCATGTTGGCGGCGATGAAGGTCAGCGCCGCCGGGTTGATCCTCTTCGTCCTCGGGCAAAGCACTGGCCGGCGGTGCCATGAGGATCGGCCGGGACCGCGAGCCGAAGCCTTGCTCCCGAATCCGTCAGAAGCGAAAAAGCTCTAGGCAGGTTCGCGCATTCCCACAAATGAAAAAACGCGGACGAGCCGCGTTTTAACTTAACATTTTCGGCACGACCGCGACCGATATGTGAAAGCGAAACGATTTCGGCCCGGCCTCCCGAGCAAACCGGGCGGGATCGTCACGGTCGCAGCCGCCAACGATCCAGCCCGATTGTTACACCATTACGCGACGGCGCGCGCCTCGAACTGCGCCGGGCGCTTGTGATCCTCGAACTCGACCTCGGCCTGCTGCCGCGCTGTCTTCAGGATCTCAACCGCCTTGACGATGTTCTGCTCCGAGTGATTAGCCATCACCTGCATCCGAATGCGCGCCGCACCCTTTGGCACCGCCGGGAATTCGACGAGGTTGGCGACCAGTCCAAGCTCGGGCAACCGCCGGCTGACCAGGCGGGCCAGACCTTCGCTCCCCATCTTGACGCAGACGATCGCGGACGGCTCGCCGTAATAGTCGAGACCGGCGCTGCGGAGGTGGTGACGGAGGCTGACGATGTTGGCCATCAGCGCATCGCGCTGCGTCCGCCCCTCGTCCGACTCGACGATCTCGAAGGCCTTCAGCACGGTCGCGGCCTGGACCGGCGATAACGCGTTCGAGAACGTGGCCGGCGCACTGTAGAAGCGCAGATACTCTTTCACCGCCCTGTTCTTGCAGGCGACGAAGCCGCCGTTCGAAGCAAACGTCTTCGAGAAGCTGCCCATCACGATGTCGATCTTGCCCAGCATGTTCTGCATACCGATGTGGCCGCGCCCGTCGGCGCCGAGACAGCCGAGGTCATGGGCGACGTCCACCACCAGCGTGGCGTTGAACTCGTGGCACAGCTCCTGAAGGCCGACGAGGTCGGGCGTATCGGAGTCCATCGAGAACAGGCCCTCGGTGACGACGAGGATACCGTTCTCGTTGTCCTTGGCGCGGATCTTCATCAGCAGCTTGCGGCAATAGTCGTTATCGAGATGGCGGAACTGATAGATGTTGTTGGTCGCGGCGCTCGCGCCTTCCTGAAGGCAGGAGTGCGCCAGCATGTCCATCACGACATGGTCGGCGGAACGCACCAGCCCCTTGATGACGCCGAAACCTGCCGCCCAGCCGGTCGGATACAGCACTACTTCTTCCATCCGCAGGAAATCGGCGATCTTGCGTTCGAGCTTCACGGAGTAAGAGGTGTTACCAACCAATGCCGGCGAGCCGGCGCTGTGCACACCACAACGCTCGATGACTTCCTTGGCCGTCGCCTTGATTCCGGAATGCGCCGACAGGCTGAGATAATCCTGCGAGGCGAAGTTCACACCGCGCATCTTGTTGCCGCTGTCATCCTGCGCTGAGCACACTGTGCTCGGTCCATCCTCCGTCGCGCGCGAGAACGGCCACAGACCGTTTTGCCGGCGAAGGTTCTGCCATTTGAAAAACCCTTCGGTGCGGCCGAGAAGATCGATGCCGCCGGGGACACGAAAATCCCTCATGCTGCCGGTCAATGCTGCGGGCGGAATATAAGCGTTGGTGATGTCTGACATCGTAACCCCTGTTCTAGGTTCTTTTTTGAAAAGAATTTTTTGAACCGGGAGTGACGATGCCGGAGAGAGATTAATCCGGAGTAGGTTTTCGGTTCCACGAGTTCCGTACGACCGGAGGTTTTCAAACTACGGTGAGCCAATCGTTACGTGTTACTGCGTGCGGGCTCCTACCGGGACACCGGCGACAAACCTACCGGCACCGAATGCAGGCGGCCACCGCCATCATCAAAGCCATGCTGGCCTAACGACTCGCTACATCGGGCACACCCGGACCCCATCCGCGAAAGCCCGATCCGTCATTATCCAGACGTTAACCTTAACAATTGCATAGTCCCCAACAGGAAAGTGTCGTCCGACGATTCGTTTGGGCCATACCGGAGCAATGGGCGCTATGTCGAGCATCCTTCAATCTCATATCTCACGAACCAATTTATTGCGGACCTCGGCAGCGGCTGCCGCCGTCGTGCTTCTCGGCCTCGGCGGCGCGAGCGCGGCAGATCTCTCGATTCCATATAAAGCCGCACCGTTCATGCCGGCTCCCGCCTTCTCATGGAGCGGCTTCTATCTCGGCGGTGCGATCGGATATGGCTGGGGCAACGACCACCTGCTCGAATACTTCACCGCCAACAACGGCTTCACCGGCTTCGAGCAACGCTACAGCGCCAGCGGCGTTCTCGGCGGAATCTTCGGCGGCGGCAACTATCAGTTCGGCCATACCGTCATCGGCGTGGAAGGCGACATCGAAGCCGCCAACCTGCGGGGAGGCTGGAGCGACCCGCTGGTCGGCGGCGCCGGCAACACCGCGCTCAAATGGCAGGGATCGGTTCGCGGACGCCTCGGCTATGCGGCGGATAGCGTCCTCCTCTACGGGACCGGCGGCGTCGCCTTCGGCAACGTTAGCCACACCTATACCAATCAATTGACCGGGATCGCCGAGACCACCTCGTCGATGCGGACCGGCTGGACCGCGGGCGCCGGCGTCGAATATGCCGTGACGCAGAACATGCTGCTCCGGGCCGAATATCGCTACACCGACTACGGCCTGTCCCGCTACGATTCGGTCACATCGTTTCCGGGGTTGAGCGGCACGCAGAACCTGCGCTTCAACGCGGTGCGGATCGGCGCAGCCGTCAAGTTCTGAGAGCCTGAACGTCAAGACGCCCGGTTCTTGTTCAATCAAGAACCGGGCGTCACTTTTTTAGGTTGAGAGGCGAAGACGACGACCGCAGTGCCGCGCAAATCAGGCGACGACCACTTGCGCAGCCGCGCTCAGACAGCCGCGAATTTTCCCAAGCAAGCGCTGCAAGTCCACCGGCTTGGTATCGAAGTCGGAACAGCCGACCTCGACGCTCCGGTCGCGATCGCTGGCGAGCGCATGCGCCGTCAGCGCAATGATCGGGATCGCCGCCGTGGCGGGGTTGGCCTTGATCAGCGTGGTCGCCTCCCAACCATCCATTTCGCCGAGCGCGACATCCATCAGGATCAGATCCGGCATCTCGCTCGCCGCCATGGCGACGCCTTCCGCGCCGTCGCAAGCGCAAACCACGGCAAAGCCCTGACGCTGAAGGCGCCGGGTGAGCATGTCGCGATTCATTTCGTTGTCTTCGACAAGAAGGATCTTAGACATTGGCGGTCACCGACATTCGGTCGGGAAGATGACCGGCCGCATCGACCTGCGGCACAAGCGGGACCGACGGAACGACATCGAGCTTCAACGCCGGAACAGGCATCCGGACGGTGAAGCGGCTGCCCTTGCCGGGTTCGCTTTCGACGAAGATGTCGCCACCCATCAGCACGCAGAGTTTCTGGCTCAAGGCCAATCCCAGCCCCGTTCCGCCGTATTTGCTGGTGCTCGAGTCATCGGCGACGCTGAACTTCTCAAACAACTGATCGATGCGCCCGGGCTCGATTCCGATTCCGGTATCGATCACATCGACGACGAGCGTGTCGTTCGCCTCCCCCTTCTCAATCCGCGCAGCCAGATCGATACGGCCGTTCTCCGTGAACTTGATGGCGTTGTCCAGCAACTGCCGGATCATGCTTTGGAATTTCACCGGATCGCAGCGCCGGGTGCCGAGATCGGAGGCGATGGTGAGAGCGATTTCGTTGCCGTTCGCCGTGGCAAGGTCCGTTGCCTTGACCAGTTCCTCCAGCAGAAGGCCTATCTTGGCTTCGTGAAGGTCAAGCTCCATCTTGCCGGCCTCGATCTTGGACAGGTCGAGCACCTCGTTGACGAGCTTGAGAAGATGTTGACCGGCGCTATGGATCTTGGTCAGGTCCGCAACGCTGCCACCGTCCCCCTCATCTTCCGCTTCCTCCAACAGGATTTGGCTGTAGCCAATGACCGCGTTGAGCGGGGTGCGTAACTCGTGACTCATCCTGGCAAGGAATTCCGCCTTGGCGGCGCTGGCCCGTTCGGCTTCCGCCGTCGCGGTGCGAAGCTCCGCGGCGATCATCATGTGCTCGCGCATCTTGCTTTCAAGTTCGGCCTGGGAAGCCTGAACGTTGGCATAGTAGATCGCCATCATCGCCACATAGAGCGATGCGGCGATGGTGGAGACAATGCCGAGGCCCTGGAGCGCGGCCAGCGGCAGATCGGTCCGCGTCGGAAAGCCGTGGGTATAGAAGGCGCTGAATACGGCAACGTTGGCCGCGAACATCAGAATCGCGATCAGCCGCGGCTCCGCCGATGAGCCGAGATAGAAGAACGCCAGCAGCGGAATGGTGAGAATCCATGGGACGGTCGGCGATGCCACGCCGCCGTAGAAGTAACAACTCCACAGAATACAGAAGATCAGATTCTGGATCGATATCAGCGCCAGCGCATTGTATGGCACACCGGCCCGCAAGGCGAACGGGAAGACCCAGAAGGCAGCGATCGAAAGCGCCAGAACCGCAACCGCAAAATCGGGATGCGGATCGAGCACATAAAGCGCGATCGGAACGACGCTTCCGATAAATGGCCCAAGAATGTGACTGATGAGAAAAACGTGGGCCCGGTTACGCGCGTCACGATCGGCGTTGATTTTTGCCGGAATGAAATAGTTCACCAGACGATCCAGCGCGGCAATCATCTGCGTTAACTTATTATTTGCCATGGAAATCGCGTCGCTTTCTGGGAGAGACTGAATAAGCCCGCGTTCCAACATGTTCGGCCCGTGGACCTGTGCCGCCGTCCGTCAATATCGACGAGCAACTATGCACAAACCATTAGGTATCATCCCTCATTTAAAGGCGTCTTAATCCGCCTCATCAGTCGTTTAAACCAATCTTTAAAAGCACGTCCCCTAGCTTCCGCATGACAGAAGTCATTTCAAGGCATCATAGAATGCGTGCGGCAGATACTTTATTTAAAATTATCGATTGGTTCATTCCGAACACAGCCAGGGTCGAACGATCGGAGCTGTATCTCGCGCGTAACTTCGTATTTACGCACCTATTCGGACCGGCATTATCGCAATCGATCAGCCTCTTTCTGTTTCTCAGCGATCCGCACCCCGGATTCGCCTGCTGGACCATTATCGTCTGCGTCTGGTTGTTCTTCGCCTTTCCCTTTATCTACAAGTATACTGCCAACCTGCGGCTGTCGGCGCTGTTGTCGGTCGAACTGCTCGCATTCACATCGCTATTCGGCGCCTATTACTACGGCGGTGTCAGCTCACCGTTCCTGCCGTGGCTGATCGTCAGCCTTCTGCTCGGATTCTTTTACCTCTCGGAACGGCCCTTCTTCGTCGTCAGCCTGTACGCCCTCAATATCGGCTGCTTCTGCGCTGCATACCTGATGTGGGGCTTTCCCGAACTGGTACCGCAAACGCAACTTGCTGTGGTTGGCTGGATATCGGTTCTCTCCGCCACGATCTACATGTCGTGGATGGCGATCTACTACGCCAACATGATCACAATGAATTCCGATCTCGAACGCGAGATCGAACTGCATCGTGAAACCGCCATGCGTCTGCGCGAAACCAAGAACATCGCCGACGAGGCCAACCGTGCCAAGTCGATCTTCCTCGCCAAGATGAGCCATGAACTGCGCACGCCGCTCAACGCTGTGATCGGCTTCAGCGAAATCCTGCTGGAAGATATCGAATTCGAGGGGAAGAGCGAGGCCAAGCGGATCGACCTCGAGCGGATCAATTCCGCCGGCAAACACCTGCTGTCACTGGTAACCGATGTCCTCGACCTCTCGCGCATCGAATCCAACGCCATCGATCTCAGCATCACTCAGTTCAGCCTGAACGATATGATTCATGACGTCATCGCCAACATCCAGCCGATGATCGTCGCGAAGAACAACAAGTTGATCGTGCGGTGTCCGAGCGATCTCGGCATGGTCTCGACCGATCAAACCAAACTGCGGCAGGCCGCGCTCAACTTGATGAGCAATGCCGCAAAATTCACTGAGGACGGCTCCATCACCCTTTCGGTTCAACTGCGGCGGAGTCAGGCCGGCGATTGGGTCGAAATCCAGGTTCGCGATACCGGAATCGGAATCGCGCCCGAGCAGCTTGGCCGCCTGTTCCAGAACTTCGGCCAGGCGACGCTCAGCACCTCCAACAAATATGGCGGAACCGGACTCGGCTTGGCTCTCAGCCAGAAGCTCTGCGCGCTGATGGGTGGCGGCATTTCGGTCACCAGTGAGATCGGTGTTGGGTCATGCTTCACGATCCGGGTCCTCGCACAAATGACCGAGCAGATGACAGCGCGTGACGACGCGTTCGACATGCCTGCTCTCCCCGCCCACGCGGTCGCAATCTGAAAAACGGAATCATGTCGATGCCCAGCGCTCCCTCTTCCCGCATTGCGATGCTTCGGCCGGAAGCCACCGAAGCCGCCGCAACCGATAATCCGCCGGTCGCACGGCATCGCTTGCTGATCGTCGACGACATCAGCGACAACCGCACCATTCTGGCGCGCCGTTTCCAGCGGCGCGGTTTCGACATCGTCGAGGCGGATAACGGCATGACCGCGATCGAGATGATCGCGCAGCAGGAGTTTGACCTCGTGCTGCTCGATATCATGATGCCGGGCATCGACGGCATCGAGACGCTGAAGCGAATCCGGGCGCAAAAGTCGGCCGCGACGCTTCCCGTCATCATGGTGACGGCGAAGTCCGAGAGCAGCAACGTCGTCGACGCGCTTGAGCTCGGCGCCAACGACTACGTCACCAAGCCGGTCGATTTTGCCGTGGCTCTGGCGCGTGTGAACACGCAAATCAGCCGGCGCCACGCCGAAATGAAGCTCGTGACCGCCAACGAAGCGCTGGCGCAGGTCAATGAAGATCTGGAGCGGCGCGTCGAGGAACGCACCAGCCGCCTGATTGACGCCAACAAGCGCCTGAAGATCGAAATCGCCGATCGTGAGGAATCGCAGGCCCGGTCGCAGTACCTAGCCTATCACGACTCGCTCACCGGGCTCGGCAACCGTCTTCTGTTCAAGGACCAGCTCGAGGAAGCGCTGAGAGATCGCACGACGCTTAGCGATCCCATCGCGGTTCTGTTCGTCGACCTCGACGGTTTCAAGACCATCAACGACGCCCTTGGCCATTCCATCGGAGACTTGCTTCTCAAGGCCATCGCCAATCGTATTCGCGACGCGCTTCCCACCACCGACCGCGTTGCCCGCCTCGGCGGCGACGAGTTCGCCATCCTGCAAATGTCGACGCCGCAGCCTGCGGCCGCCGTTGCCTTGGCAAACGAGATCATCCGAACCGCCAGCCAGCCTTATCACATCGAGGGGCACGACCTGACTGTCGGCGCCAGTGTCGGCATCGCGATCGGCGCCACGCAGGACATCACGGCCGAGAGCCTGCTCAAGAGTGCCGATCTCGCGATGTACAGCGCCAAGGCCAGCGGCCGCGGCACGTTCCGCATGTTCGATCCGGAAATGGACTCGATCGTACAGGCAAAGCGCCTGCTCGAACGCGACCTGCGCCACGCGCTCGTCCACGCTCACTTTAGCTTGCACTATCAGCCGCTGGTCAATCTTCAGACCAAGAAGGTCACCGCCTTCGAGGCTCTGATGCGATGGAAGCATCCCGAACACGGTTTCGTGCCGCCGTCGGCATTCATTCCGATCGCCGAAGAAACCGGTCTCATCGTTCAGATTGGCGAATGGGCACTTCGCCAGGCCTGTTGCGACGCCGTGAAGTGGCCGTCGGATATCTCCGTGTCGGTCAATCTTTCGCCGCTGCAATTCCTCAAGGGCAACCTGACCGCGACCGTGATGAATGCGCTGGCCATGTCGGGCCTAGACGCCTCGCGCCTTGAGCTGGAGATTACGGAGTCGGTCCTGCTCGACAAGACCGAGCGCAATATCGAAATTCTCAATCAGTTGCGCGACCTGGGTGCACGCATCTCGATGGACGACTTCGGCACCGGCTATTCGAGCATCGGATATCTTCGCAACTTCCGCTTCGACAAGATCAAGATCGATCAATCGTTCGTTCGCGACGTATTGGTCGACGAGGGCAGTCTCGCGATCGTCCGCGCGATCGCAGGCCTCGGCGCCAGCTTCGGCATGACCACTACCGCGGAGGGCGTTGAGACCGAGGCGCAGATGCGACGCCTGAACCTTGAAGGCTGTGTCGAGGCGCAAGGCTATCTCTACAGCGAACCGATCCCGGTCGACGAAGTTGCGCAATTCCTGGATCAGATCTCCTGATCGAATACACCGTTCATGCAGAGTGACCGCACCTCGCAAAAGCGCGAGGTGGGACTGCCTCGTCACGCCGGCGGCGCGAATTCGCCGTGGTCGAGAAAACGGTCGAGCATCCGGCGATAGGGATCAATATCGATGCCGTTCTTCCGAAGCCAGTCGGGATTATAGAACGTCTCGGTATAGCGATGACCGCTATCGCAGATGAGGGTGACGATCGAGCCCTGCCGACCGGCCCTCATCATGTTCGCGGCGATCCAGCAGAGGCCGAAGAAGTTGGTGCCGGTTGAGCCACCGATCTGTCGGAACAATCGCTTTGACAGAACGTGCGCGGCGGCAATCGAGGCGGCATCCGGCACCCGAATCATATGATCGATCACGCCAGGCACGAAGGACGGCTCGACGCGCGGCCGGCCGATGCCTTCGATGCGCGATCCGGACGCAGTCACCTGAAGATCACCGGTGCGCCAGGCATCATAGAACGCAGAATTCTCGACATCGACCACGCAAAGCCGCGTCTCGAGATTCTTGTAGCGAATGTAGCGGCCGAGCGTCGCGGACGTGCCGCCCGTGCCGGCGCTCATCACCAGCCATTCAGGGACGGGAAATTCCTCACCTTCCATCTGATGAAAGATGCTTTCCGCGATGTTATTATTGCCGCGCCAGTCGGTGGCACGCTCGGCGTTGGTGAACTGATCGAGATAGTGCCCGCCGGTTTCCCTGGCGATGCGGATCGCCACGTCGTAGACGTCATTCGCACGATCGACGAAATGGCATTCTCCGCCAAAGCTTTGAATCGCCTCGATCTTCTGCCTACTTGTGGAATGCGGCATCACAGCGATGAAACGCAACCCAAGAAGCTGGGCGAAATAGGCTTCGCTGACCGCCGTTGATCCCGACGACGCTTCAACCAGCGTCGTATGCTGGTGGATCTTTCCGTTGCAGATGCCGTAAAGGAAAAGCGAACGCCCCAAACGATGCTTCAGGCTTCCGGTCGGATGCGTGCTTTCATCCTTGAGATAAACCGAAATTCCCCTCAAGCCGCGAAACAGCGGCTTGAGCAGATGCGTATCGGCGGAGCGACGGCCATCGTCCTGAAGGCGGGCGATGGCCATGCGCGTCCATTCTCTCTCGGCGCAATCCGGCAAAGGGACCGACGCTGCACCAGCCTCGATTGTCATGATTGGCTGCTGCATCGCCAGTGATCTCCCGCCATCGCATGGCGCTTCGCGCGCATGGTCGAACTCAGAGCGGCAAGCGCTGCCGCACCAGTTCGCACCAATAGGAACAGCCCCAGGCAATCGCCTCGTCATTGAAGTCGTAAGCGGGATGATGCAGGCCGGCGCTCGATCCGTTGCCGATGTTGATCATCGCGCCCGGGACTTCGTTGAGCATGAAGGCGAAGTCCTCTCCGCCGAGCGTCGCCGGCATGTCGCGGCTGACGCGGCCGACGCCGGCCACCGCCTCGGCGGCTACCGCGGCCAATTCGGTTTCCTGTGCGTGATTGACCGTCACCGGATAATGACGGGAATAATCCAGCTTGCCCTTGGCGCCGTAAGCCGCCGCGATCCCGGTCACCGCCTGGTTGAGCCGCGCCTCGACATGATCGCGAACGGCATCGTTCAGCGTCCGCACCGTGCCGGTCATGCGGATGGTCTGCGGGATCACGTTGAACGCATCGCCGCCATGAATCGTGGTGATCGAGATTACTGCCGAGTCCATCGGGTTGATGGTGCGCGCGGTGATGGTCTGCACCGCCTGAATCAGCGCGGCGATCACCGGCGCGGGATCGACGGTCTGGTGCGGCATCGCCGCATGACCGCCGACGCCTTCGATCTCGATGTCGATCATATCCACCGATCCCATGATCGAGCCGGGCGCGATGGTGAATTCACCGATCGGCAGGTTCGGCCGATTGTGCATCCCGTAAACTTCGCTGACCGGCCAGCGGCGGAACAGGCCATCCTCGATCATGGCGCGCGCACCGGCGCCGCCTTCCTCGGCAGGCTGGAAAATCAAGACGGCTGTGCCGTCGAACGCGCGGCTCTGCACCAGCCCCATGGCCGCACCGAGCAACATCGTGGTGTGGCCGTCATGGCCGCAGGCATGCATCTTGCCGGGCGTCTTCGAGGCCCACGGCTTGCCGGTCGCTTCCAGGATCGGCAGCGCATCCATATCGGATCGCAGGCCGATGGCGCGGCCCGAGGTGTTGCTCTTGCCGTGAATGACCGCGACTACGCCGGTCTTGCCGATGCCTTCGACGACTTCATCGCAGCCAACTTTGCGCAACGCGCTCGCCACCTGCGCCGACGTGCGCGGCAGATCGTAGAGAAGCTCCGGGTTGCTATGCAGATCGCGGCGGAAGGCCACCAGTTCGTCCAGACAGCCGGACACCCAATTGTCGACAGGCATTCTCTTATTCTCCGTTACTGCGAATTGCCGGTTTTGTCGGCGTCCGGTTCGAGGCGATAGCGGAAATCGCAATGGCTTGCGCCGCTCATGATGGTCTGCGTGCGCGTCAGCTTCATCTGCGGATTGTAGCCGACGCAGAAATCGCCATCGCGATTGCAAGACAGCAGATGACCGATGCGGCCAAGCCCCATCTCGCGGTACATCTCGGCGTAGCGGCACCGCACGATGTTAAACTCGAGCTTCTCGGCCGACGCCTCCACCATCTCGACCCGGAGCGCGTCCTCTTTCTCCCACAGCGGCATGATGTCCGCGAAATCCTGCAAGCTGGGCGTATGACCCAACGCAGTCGCAAAATCGCGCCCCTGATCGATCGCCGAGCGGCTGACCGCGGTGCCGATCACCGCATCGGCTTCCTCGGTGCCGGATCGCGCTGCGATGACGTCATGGACATGTTTGAGAATCTGCGCCTCGATGCGCCGGCGCTCGAGGATCGGCATGTCTTTCATCGTTCCATCCTTCAGGCTTCCATTTCAACTTTGTCTTTGCGGCGCAGCCACGCCAGATAATTCGGCGCGATACGTCGCGCGATGCTGTGGAACGGCAGCGGATGCGGTTCGGACACCGGCAGCGCCAGCGTCGAGATCGCGTCGCCTGAAACGGCGCGCGCCATCTCGCGGCCGAGCGAGACGCCAAGCGCCACGCCACGACCGTTGCAGCCGATCCATGCCCAGCCATCGGGCCCAAGATTATGAACGCGCGGGAAACGATCCCAGGTCATCCCGATGTAACCGTTCCAGACATGGGTGATCTCCGGCACGCCAAGTTCCGGGAACGCTTCCGCCAAACTCCTCGCGGCCTTTTGCGATACGCGACGGCCGACATCGTGCGACCCGATGACATTGCCGCCGGTGATCAGCCGGTTGCGCGCATCGTAGCGGAAGAAGCGCAGATCGCCGCGCGTGTCCGAGACTGCTTGTCGGCCCGGCAGAATGGTGCCGCGAAGATTATCGGAGACCGGCGTGGTCGCGACCTGCCAGGCCAGCACCGGCACGACGGTGCGCGCGAGTCGGCTGGCAAGGTTAGGGACGATCTCGCCGGTATAGGCGTTGGTGCAGAGCAGGAAGTTCTTCGCCTTCACCGCGCCTGCCGCCGTCGTCACCACCCAGCCATTGGCCTCCCGCCGCCAGCCGGTCGCCGGACTTCCTTCGTGGATAATCGCGCCATGCTTTTCCGCCGCAGCAGCGAAACCGCGGGCCAGCGCCAGCGGATTCACATGACCGCCGGTGGGATTGAACATGCCGCCGTACCAGAAGTCCGAACCGAGCAGCGCGCGGCATTCATCGCGGTCGAGCAGACGCGCCGGGAAGCCGAAGCGCTGCCACGCATCGACCCGCATCTTCGACAGCCGCATCCGCCCCGGCGAATGCGCCGGCTGAAACCAGCCGGCCTGCTCCGCCTCGGCCGCCATGCCTTCTTCGCGCACGAGATCGAACAACACGCTGGCGCTGTTGCCGATCAAGCGCGCGAAGCGTTCGCCGACTTCACCATAGCGCTTGGCGAGGGCATCGGGTTCGGCGGCAGTCATCGTCGGAATGACCTGACCATTATTGCGTCCGGACGCGCCCCATCCCACCGCCATCGCTTCCAGCAGCACCACCTTCTGTCCGCGCCGGGCGAGATGAAGCGCGGCAGACAGACCGCTGAGGCCGCCACCGACGATCACCGTGTCGGCTTCCACCGCCCCTTGCAGTGGTTGCGTCTGGACGCGATGCGGCGCCGTCTCGGCCCAAATCGATTTCGGGAAAACGACCGTTGAAGGTGTCGGGTTCATCCGTATTCAGATCCTTAAAAGCAATTGTCTGTCACGCCACGTTGCGAACGGGCGGCTCCCAGTCGCGGCCCGGAATCGAATCCAGCAGAGAGCGCGTGTAGGGGTGTTCCGGATGGGCGAAGACGCGCGCGGTCGGACCGGCTTCGACAATTTCGCCCTTCGACATCACGATCACCTTGTCGCAAAGCTGCGCCGCGACCCGCAGGTCGTGCGTGACGAACAGCAGCGACAGATGCAGACGATCCCGAAGGTCGGCGAGAAGCTTGAGAACCTGTGCCTGCACCGAAACGTCGAGCGCGGACACCGGCTCGTCAGCGACGATCACGCGCGGCTCCATTGCCAGTGCGCGGGCAATGCCGATGCGCTGACGCTGGCCGCCGGAGAATTCGTGCGGATAGCGTTCGGCGGCCATCGGCGGAAGCTCGACCAGCGACAGCAATTCGCGCGCGCGCGCATAGGCAACGTCCTTGGCAATGCCCTGCACGATCGGCCCTTGCGCGATCAGCTCCACCACGCGCCGCCGTGGATTGAGCGATGCCATCGGGTCCTGGAACACCATCTGGATGTCCTTCCGCAGCGCCCGCAACTCGGATCGCGACGCGGACAGCAGATTGCGGCCGTCAACGCGAACCTCGCCGCTATCCGACTCCAAAAGCCGCGTCACGATGCGCGACACCGTCGTCTTGCCCGAGCCGCTTTCGCCGACCACACCCAGTGTTTCGCCACGGCGAAGCTGGAAGGACAGATCCTTCACCGCCATCACCGGCTTGCGCTTGCCGGACAGAAAGCCACCGCGCGCCGCGAACGTCTTGCGCAGGTCTTTCGCTTCGAGCACCACCGGCTCGTTCGATACCGGCTTCTCGGGCGGCGGCGTCAATGCCGGCACGGCGGCGATGAGTTTCTGCGTATAGGGATGCTGCGGATTCAGAAGGATTTGGCTGGCCGGCCCCTGCTCCACCATTTCTCCGAGACGAAGCACCGCGATGCGGTCGGCAATCTCCGCCACCACGCCGAAATCGTGGGTGATGAACAGAATGCCGGTGCCCTGCGCCTGTTGCAGGTCCTTGATGAGTTTCAGAATCTGCTTCTGGGTGGTGACATCGAGCGCGGTGGTCGGCTCGTCCGCGATAATCAGTTGCGGCTTGAGCACCAGCGCCATCGCGATCATGACGCGCTGACGCTGACCGCCGGAAATCTGATGCGGATAGGCGTTGTAGGTCGATGCCGGATCGGGAATATGCACGTCACCGAGAATTTCCAGCGCGCGTGCCTTGCGCTCGACTTTGCTCAGCTTGGTGTGCAGCTTCAACACTTCGTCGATCTGCCAGCCCACGGTCTTCTGCGGGTTAAGGGCCGTCATCGGCTCCTGAAAGATCATCGCCATCCGATCGCCGCGAATGCCGCGCATCTCGATTTCCGACAGCGACAGCAGATCCTGTCCGTTAAGCGCGATCGTTCCTTGCGAGACGCGGACATGCGGTTCGGGCAGAAGCCGCATCACCGCATTGGCTGCCAGAGACTTTCCGGAGCCGCTTTCGCCGACAAGGCAAACGATCTCGCCTTCGCCCACAGTCAGGTTGAAATCCGACAAGGCATAAGGACGATCGCCGCCGGCCGGCAGGACGATCTGAAGATCGCGAATATCCAGAATGGTCTTCCGCTCGCCGGTCATTTCTTCTGCCTCGGATTGAGCGCATCGTTGAGGCCTTCGCCCATCAGGCTGAACGACAGCACCGTGAGCAGGATCGCCACGCCGGGAATGACCGAACAGAACCACGCCGTGCGCAGCACCGAGCGACCTTGACCGATCATGTTGCCCCAACTCGCATAGTTCGGATCGCCCAGCCCGAGGAAAGCCAGCGCGCTTTCCATCAGGATCGATGTCGCCATCACGACCGACGCGAAAACGATGACCGGCGGCAGCGCGTTCGGCAAAATCTCGCGAAAGATAATGGATATATCGCTGACGCCGAGATTGCGCGCGGCGTCGACGAATTCACGCTGGCGCAGCGACATGAACTCGGCGCGCACCATCCGCGCCGGCGCGGTCCACGACACGATGCCGATGGCAATCACGATATTCTGGATACTCGACCCGAAAATCGCGACCAATGTGAGCAGAAGAATGAAGCTCGGAATCGTCTGGAAGGCTTCGGTAACGCGCATCAGCGCGCCGTCGATCTTGCCGCCGAAGTAACCGGCGACCGCGCCGATCACGACGCCGATCATGATCGAGATCAGCGTCGCAACGACGCCGATGATCAGCGATATGCGTGCGCCGTGGAAAATGCCCGCCATGATGTCGCGACCGAGCTGGTCGGTCCCCAAGGGATTGGCGGCGACCACCAGCGGCGCCGTCAACGGCGTACCGGCGTTGCGAAGCGGATCGCCCGGCGTCACCACATCCGCAAACGCCGCCATCAGCACGACGATCACGAACAGCACGAGACCGAGAACAGCCGCCCGGTTGCGGCGGAAACGGCGCCAGAGCACAAGGCTGCGCGCCGGCGCCAGATTGATGTCCGGTACGGAAGCGGATGCGAGGCTAGTGTCCGGAATGCTCATTTCAGTTCGATCCGCGGGTCGAGCCAGGCATAGACGAGATCGGTCACCACATTGACAATCACGACAATGATCGAGCTGATTGCGATGATCCCCATCAAGGTATTGAGGTCGCGCTTGACGACGGAGGTGTAGGCAAGCTGTCCGATTCCCGGCAGAGAGAAGATGGTTTCCACGATCACCGACCCGCCGAGCACGGTGGAGAATTGCAGGCCCAGCAGCGTGACCACCGGCAGCAGCGCGTTGCGCATGACATGATGGAACATCAGCCGCGCTCCACCCGCGCCCTTGGCGCGCGCGGTGCGGACGAAATCGAGATCCATGACCTCCAGCACGCTGGTGCGCATCAGGCGCATGTAGAACGCGAGATAGATCAGCGACAGCGCGGCGGTCGGCATCACAAGGTGGCGCGCGACGTCGGCCACGTCCGCCCACCCCGTCTTGAAAGCGCCGATGGTGCGGATGCCGCCGACCGGCAGCCAGCCGAGCTTCACTGAAAAAATCAGGATCAACAGCAGGCTGAGGAAGAACGACGGCATGGCGTAGAAAACGAGGCCGAGCGTCGAGATCATGTTGTCGGTCCACGAATAGGCGCGGCGGGCAGCGATCGCGCCGAGCGCCACGCCGAACGTGAACGCCACCACCAGCGAACTGACCATCAGCAACATCGTGTTGCCGAGACGGGCCATCAACACCGTGATGACGGGCTGCTCGTAGACGTAGGACCAGCCGAAATCAAATTGCGCGAGCTTCAGCATGTAGCGCCAAAGCTGAACCATCACCGACTGATCGAGACCGTATTCGACGCGTAATCTGGCGACGAACGCCGGATCCGCACCGCCCATGTCGCCGACAAGCGCGTCGACCGTATCGCCGGGCGCAAGTTTGATCAGGAGAAAACTTCCGATCATGATCAGGATGATGATCGGAATCGCCTGAACCACGCGGCGCACGGTGTAGGTCAGAAGCGGAGGAACCGACAGACTCATATCGATGCTCTATTGGAAACGGCCGGAACGTCGAACGCCCCGGCCGCTCGCTCTATTTATTGATCCAGCCACAGGTCGTACCAGCTCGACGAATCCCACCGCGGCGTGTTGTGGTGGTTCTTGAGTTTCTTGCTGGTGATGGCGAGGAACGGATGCTCGATGGCGAAGATCACCGGCAGGTCCGTCATCTCCAGCTTCTGGACCTGATGATAGAGGTCCGCCCGCTTGGCCGGGTCGAGTTCGGCCGCCGCCGCATCGATCAAACTATCCATCTTGTCGGACTTGTAGCCGAATTGATTGGACCATGCGGTGCCGACCGGCGCGCCGGAACGCAACCAGACCGTGGTGGAGACGGCCGGGTCGGCGCGGAACTGATGCCATCCGTTGGCGGTGTCGAAGTCATGATCGCGATAGACGCCGTTCAAGAATCCCGGTGCGTCGTTGGTGACGAGTTCGACGTTGATGCCGATCTTCTTCAGGGCCTGCGCGTAGTACTCACCCCACAACTGGGTGTACTCGCCCCAGGGCGCCGGACGATGCTTGAGCTTGAAGCGGACGCCGTTGGCGTCCGGCTTGTAGCCGGCTTCGTCGAGCAGAGCTTTCGCCTTGTCGAGATCGTAAGGATAGGTCGGCACGTTGTCCGTATAGTTCGCGCCCGCCGTGCTGGGGATCGGTCCGCGGCCGGGCTTGCCATAGCCACGCATGATCGTCTTCAGCGCGAAGTCGATGTCGAGTGCATGATAAATCGCCTGACGAACGCGGATATCGGCAAGGATCGGGTTGCGGAGATTGAACTCGACCGTGGAGTGGGCGACGTTGTTCTCAAAACCCTTCGACCCCACGTCGAAGCGCGGATCCTTGCTCAGGCGCACCATGTCTTCCATGGAAATGCCGTTGAAGCCGGATTCATGGATTTCGCCGGCTTCGAGCGCCGCGGCTGCGGCGGCCTTGTCCGGAATGAAGCGCCAGATCACGCGATCGAGATACGGATATTGCTTGCCGCGCCAGTAATCCTTGTTGCGCTCCGCGATGATGTACTCGCCGCGCTTGTATTCCACAAACTTGAACGGCCCGGTGCCGACCGGCTTCTGGTTGTAGGGATTCTTGAGGATGTCGGTGCCTTCATAGAGATGCTTCGGCACCGGATGACCGAGGTCCGGCATCGCCGCCACGAGAAGCTCAAGCGGCATCGGCTTCGAATATTTGAAGACTGCGGTGTGCGGCGTCGGGCAATCGACCGCTTCCAGGTTCGCTTGCAGCGTCGTGGAATAGTTCAGCAACTTCTTCCACAGATTCATCGCCGAGAAGGCGACGTCATCGCAAGTGAACGGCTTACCGTCGTGCCACTTGACGCCTTCGCGCAGCTTGAAGGTGATCGCCTTGCCGTCCGCCGAGGACGACCATTCGGTGGCGAGCACGCCGACGTAACCATCGTAGGACTTGTCGATCAAGGGCTCCATGAATTTGCCGCTGATCTGATAAACGCCGGTCGATGCACGAAGCGCGGGGTTCAACACGCCCTGCTCCGACACCATGTGAATGACCGCGGTCCCACCGCGTTTGACCTCTTCGGCTTGCGCCGTGGCGGCAGCAACGCACAGCGCACCACCCAGCAGCAACAGCCGCCCCATCATCCCTTGCATTATGCCCCTCCTGACTTGGAAACTCCGCAAGCTGTGTTAGCTGCGTCGCGGTATACGGCAATGCTCCGTTACCTGTCACGCGATGTCAATAAAAACTACAAAAACGGATTATTTTTGCATTTTCAATCCATGGATTATGTGATTTCTTAGGTTTGAAATACCATAAAACTGGCATCAAGTAGATAAATAAACTACTCTACAAGAGCACCGTCGTCAGCCCACTCATTGAGAAGCACCACATGACCCATCCTGTCAAAGGCATCGATCACATCGTCATCCTGGTTTCCGATCTGGATGCTTCGGCCAAAAGCTTCGCTGCGCTCGGCTTCACGCTGTCACCGCGCGGCACGCACAGCCCGCACATGGGCAGCGCGAATTACACGATCATCTTGCAGGACGACTATTTCGAATTGCTCGGCATGATCGCGGAGACGCTGCGCAACGCCAGTAAGCGGGAAGCACTGGCCAAGAACGGCGAGGGTATGTCGTCGATCGCCTGCCGCATCGGCGATGCGCATGCCGCGCGCGCCGCGCTGGCCGAACTAGGGATTGCGACCAGCGATGTCATGGATTTTTCGCGCCCGCTGCCGCTGCCCGATGGCAGCACCGGCACCGCAGCCTTCGCCGTCACGACATTCGAGCCGCGCGAGGTGCCACGGGGCGAGATGTTCATGTGCCAGCACAAGACCCGCGACATGGTGTGGCGGCCCGAACTGATGACTCACGCCAATGGCGCGATTGCGCTGGCGGGCGTTGTCGTCTGCTCCACATCTCCGGAAGAAACAGCGCGCGGTTTTGGCCGCCTGTTCGCGGCGGGACAAGTCCACGGCGCGGACAACAGATACACGGTGACCACCGGCGACAAGTCGGCGAAGATCACATGCATGACGCCAGCGGCGATCACCGAATACTATGCCGGAATGGATGCCGAAAAAATCCTGCGCGGTGCCTTCGCCGCGCTTCAGATCGCCGTCGACGACATCGCGAAGACGCAAGCGCACCTGCAATCGAAATCAATCGGCTTCATCAAGGGTCGGAACGGCAAAAGCGTTTTCGTCTCTCCGGTCGACGCCGGCGGCACGCTGATGGAGTTCATCCAGAGATGACGACCAGCTTCGACGAGATCGATCGGAAAATTCTCGATCTTCTCCAGCAGCGCGATCGTCCGGTCGGCGAAATCGCGGAGAAGGTCGGATTGTCGCAAACGCCGTGCTGGCGCCGCATCCGGCGGATGGAGGAAGCCGGTGTCATTCGCGAGCGCGTGACGCTGGTCGATCCCAGGAAAGCCGGCGTGCCGATGACGGTCTTCATCTCCGTCACGGCGCCGCGCCACGAGATGGCGTGGCTGGTCAAATTCCGCCAGATGATCGAGAGCATTCCGCAGATCGTCGAGGCCTATCGATTGACCGGCACGGTCGACTACATCCTGAAAGTGCTGGTCCCTGACGTCGCCGCATACGATCAGGTCTATAAGACCATGATCGAGAAGCTGGAATTTTCGCAGATCAATTCTTCCATTTCGATGGAAGAACTCAAGTTCACGACCGCGGTGCCGACGAACTATCTGCCGTGAGGTAGTGGGCGATGGCCCTGTGGAAATCCTAGCGGCCAGTGAAGCGCGGCGGGCGCTTCTCGACAAAAGCCGCCGCGCCTTCCCGCAAGTCATCCGTTACGAAGGCACGTCCCTGCGCCACCGCCTCGCCATCCAGTGCATCCGCCAGCGGTGCACTCCACGCGGCTTCGACCTGCGCCTTGATCAGGCCGATACTGACGGGCGGCCCATCCGCGAACCGTTGCGCGACCGCAAGAGCCTCGTCGAACAGCGCCGCATCGTCGACCGTCTTCCAGATCAAGCCCCATTGCGCCGCCTGCTCGGCAGTGACCGGTTCTCCGAGCAGCGCCAGGGCGCGAGCGCGTGCGATCCCGATCGAGCGTTGCAGGAACAGCGAGGTGCCGGCATCCAACGCGGCACCAAGCCGAACAAAACTGAGCACGAAACGCGCCGAATGGGCGGCGATAACGATGTCACCTGCGAGCGCGATGCCGACACCCGCGCCGGCGGCCGGACCGTTGACGGCAACAACGATAGGCTTATCGCTGCCGCGCATCTTCTCGATCAGCGGGCTGACCTGCTCCCGCAATCGCGACGCAACGCGCTCTCCGGCATCGAACGCATCGCCACCAAGCTGCGCGCCGGAGCAAAATCCTTTTCCCGCGCCGGTCAACAGGATAGCGCGTACCGCACTATCCGACAGTGTCGAATCTAATGCCGCATTGAGTTCGGGCAGGAGACTACCGCCCAGCGCATTGTACTGCTGCGGATTGTTGAGGGTGAGAATGGCGACCCCACCGCGACGCTCGGTCAGAACCATCGGCATATGCGTTCCTCTCCTACAACGATCGCGCAATCAGCAGTTTCATGATTTCGTTGGCACCGCCATAAATCTTCTGCACCCGCGCATCGACGAACATCCGCGAGATCGGATATTCTTCCATGTAGCCGTATCCGCCGTGCAACTGCAGGCATTCGTCGATCGTCTCGACCTGCTTCTGCGAGCACCACCACTTCGCCATCGAGGCGGTGACGGCATCGAGATCGCCGGCGATCATCTGCCCGACGCAGTAGTCGACGAACACGCGCGCCACTGTCGCCTCGGTCTTGCGTTCGGCCAGCGTGAAGGCGGTGTTCTGGAAGTCGAGCAGCGCCTTGCCGAAGGCCTTGCGCTCCTTGGTGTAGTCGGCGGTCAATTCGACCGCGCGCTCCATCGACGATACCGCGCCGATCGCGATAATCAGCCGCTCCCACGCCAATTGCTGCATGAGTTGTACGAAGCCATGCCCCTCCTCCGGTCCGAGCAGGTTTTCGCATGGCGCGATGACATCCTCGAAGAACAGTTCGGATGTATCGGCCGCAGGCAGACCGATCTTGTCGAGCTTCCGCCCGCGCCGAAATCCCTTCGCATCGTTGGTTTCGACGACGATCAGAGACAGGCCCTTCGCGCCCGCGCCGCCGGTGCGCGCGACCACGATGACGAGATCGCACGTCTGGCCGTTGGTGATGAAGGTTTTCTGACCGTTGATGACATAGGTGTCGCCTTCGCGCCGGGCCGAGGTCCGCACGCTTTGCAGATCGGACCCGGTGCCGGGCTCGGTCATGGCGATGGCGCCGATCAGTTCGCCGCGCGCCATGCCCGGCAGCCAACGCTGCTTCTGCGCCTGGGAACCGTATCTCTCGATGTAATGCGCGACGATGCCGCTCGAGACGGTGATCCCGTTGGTTAGTTCCGGAACGATGCGTTCGATATCCTCGAACACCACCGTGTCATAGGCGATGCTGCCGCCAAGACCGCCGTAATTTTCCGGAACGCTGGGCAGCAGCGTTCCCATTTCGCCAAGCGCCAGCCAGGCGGAGCGATCCACCAGCCGCTGTTTGCGCCACGTCTCAGCCTGCGGCGCGAGATCCTTGGTGAGAAACTTGCGGAACTGGTCGCGGAAAGCATCCAGTTCTTCGGTCATCCACGGCGAGCGATACGGCATCAGCATTGCCCCTTAAATGATCAAACCGCCGCCGCAGACGACGACCTGTCCGCTGATGTAGTTGGATTCCGGGCTACAGAACAAGTACACCGCATCAGCCGCCTCTTCCGGCGTACCGCCACGGCCGAGCGGAATCATCCGCGACATGGCGTCGAGCATTTGCGGCTGCACGCCGACCTTGATGTCGCGTCCGGCGACGTCGATGGTCTTCTGCTGCGCCTCAATCGGCTGCGTCAGCCGGGTGTTGATCAGACCGAAGGCGACGCAATTGACGTTGACCTTGTAACGCCCCCACTCCTTGCACAACGTCCGGGTAAGACCGATCAGCGACGCCTTCGCCGAGGAATAGCTCGCCTGCCCCGCATTGCCGTAGAGGCCGGCGATCGATGAGATGTTCACCACCTTGCGGAACACTTCGCGGCCGGCTTCGGCTTCCTTCTTCGCCATCACACGGATCGGCTCCGCGGCGACGCGCAGGATGCGGAACGGCGCCACCAGATGCACGTCCAGCATCGCCTGAAACTGCTCGTCGGTCATTTTCTGAATAGTCGCGTCCCAGGTGTAGCCCGCGTTGTTGACAAGAATGTCCAGGCCCCCGAAGGACTCCAGTCCGGCGCCGACAAAACGGTCGGCGAAGCCGGCTTCGGAGACGCTGCCGTTGACGGCAACCGCGCGGCCTCCGGCGGCCTTGATCTCATCCGCCACCGCATCGCCCGGCGCGGCGTCGAGGTCGTTGACGACGACGCTCGCGCCTTCGCTCGCCAGCTTCAGTGCAATGGCCCGACCGATGCCGCGACCGGAGCCGGTCACCAGCGCGACTTTTCCTTCAAGCTTTCTCATGGCGTGTTTCTCTTCGGATGTCTTGAACGATTGGAATGGATCAACGTGCGACGATGGCTTCGCCGAGCAGCTTGGCCTCGCCGGTCTCATCCTTGGCGACCAGCGCGATCTTCATGCAGGGCTCGCCATTGTGATCGAGCCATTCGATGACGTGGCCCTCGCAGGTCAGACTTGCACCGAGTTGCGTGATGGCCGCGAACCGCGTCGAGAAAGCGCGGATATCTTTCGGGCAAACCGCATCGGTCAGCGCTTGCCCGAGATAGGCCATCACCAGCATGCCGTGCGTGAAAACGTCCGGAAATCCCGCTTTCTTCGCGAAATCGAGATCAACATGGATGGGGTTGTGATCGCCCGACGCCCCGCAATAGAGCGCCAGCGTATGACGTGTGATCGGCGCGAACGCCTTATGCACCACGCGATCGCCGACCGAGCGGCTTGCTGTTTGTGTCACGTTCATGCCGCCTTTGGATTTCGCACCACGATGGTCCGCGTCGTGTCGGCAATATGGACACCATCCTGCCGCGTGACTTCGGTAACGACCGCGATCAACGTCATCGCGCCGCCCTTCTTTTCGGTCACGTCGGTGACGCGGGAGCGGAATGTCAGCGTATCGCCGACTACCGCGGGCACATGATAGGTGAAGCCCTGCTCGCCATGCAGCACCCGCGCGAGATCGATATCGAGCTCAGTGAGAAACTCGAATGGATTTTCCGCATCCATCATTTCCATACAGAACAGATAGGTCGGCGGCACGGGGATCGCCGAATACCCCGCGGCGCGCGCCGCCTGCGCATCGCGATAGATCGGGCTGCGCTCCCCGATCGTCTCGCAAAAATAGCGCAGCCGGCCCGGCTCGATATGGGCGGTGACGGGCGTGAAGCTGCGCCCGATAGCGGATCGATCAACCATCCGCGAGCCTCACACGCGCTCGTACAGCGAGACGACGCAAGCGCCGCCGAGGCCCAGATTGTGCTGGAGCGCCAGACGCGCACCATCGACCTGGGTGGCCTCCGCCGTGCCCCGCAACTGACGCGTCAGTTCGTAGCACTGCGCGAGCCCGGTGGCACCCAACGGATGCCCCTTCGACAGCAGACCGCCAGACGGATTGGTGACGATCTTGCCGCCATAGGTGTTGTCGCCGTCGTCGATGAAGCGCGCGGCCTCACCTTCAGGGCAAAGCCCCAGCGCTTCGTAGGTGATGAGTTCGTTATGCGCGAAGCAGTCGTGCAGTTCGACCACATCGAGATCGCCCGGGCCGACGCCGGCGGCTTCGTAGACCTGCTTGGCAGCAGCCTTGGCCATGTCGGAGCCGACAACCTGCATCATATCGCCGGCGCCGAAGGTTGAGGGCGTATCGGTCGTCATCGACTGCGCGCGAATGCGGACATCGGCGCGCAGGCCGTGCCGTTTGGCGAACTTGTCGGACACCAGGATCGCGGCCGCCGCTCCGCAGGTCGGCGGACACGCCATCAGCCGCGTCATCACACCGGGCCAGATCACCTGATCGTTCATGACGTCGTCGGCCGTGACTTCCTTGCGGAACAGCGCCAGCGGATTGTTCCTGGCATGGCGGCTCGCCTTGGCCCGGATCTTGGCAAACGCCGTCAGCGGCGTGCCGTATTTCTTCATGTGGCTGAGGCCGGCGCCGCCGAAGTAACGCAACGCCAACGGAATACCGGGCGCATCGACCAGCTTGTCGGCGGCGGCATCGAAATCCTCGAACGCACTCGGGCGGTCGGTATACACCGAGCCCAGAGCACCCGGCTTCATCTGCTCGAAGCCCAGCGCCAGCACACAATCGGCCGCACCGGATTCGATCGCCTGCCGCGCCAGGAACAGCGCAGTCGATCCGGTCGAGCAGTTGTTGTTGACGTTGACGACGGGAATGCCGGTCATGCCGACCGGATAAAGCGCGCGTTGGCCACAGGTCGAGTCGCCATAGACATAACCGACGTAGGCCTGCTGCACGGCGGCATAGTCGATACCGGCATCGTTCAAGGCACGCCGCAACGCCTCGCTGCCCATCACATGATACGGCTCATTCGCACCCGGCTTGGTGAAAGGAATCATGCCGACTCCGGCAACGTAAGCCTGTGAAGACATTGTCGACCTCCTTAAATGACCCTATGGACTTTTTATTACCCTTGGGTAATATACGTAAGACGCGCGGGAGTCAACGCCCGTCGAAGGATCTCAAATGGACACGCGCCCCCCTTCCCCGGAAAGCTCTCCCTGGCTACCATTCGAAAGCCGTCGCCGTGCCCGCGACGAGAAGCGCGAAGCGGTGCTGCGCACGGCGGTGCAACTGTTTCTAGAGCAGGGCTATCACCGCGCCACTCTCAACGAGGTCGCGGACCGGCTGAACATCACCAAACCGGCGCTCTACAACTACTTCCGCAGCAAGGAAGACATCCTGTTCGAATGCTGGGTCATGGGACAGGAGCGCGTCGAGGACCAGATCGCCGAGATCAAATCCGCCGACGAAAACGGACTCGCCACGCTCCGAATGCTGGTGCGCGCCTATGCCGCCACCATGGCGAGCGATTTCGGCGCCAGCTTGGTGCGCTTCAATGTCGCCGATCTCTCCGAGCCCAATCAGAAGACTACGCTCACCGGCAAACGCCGCATCGATCGCGCGTTCCGCAACGCGATCAAGCAAGGCATTGCGGACGGCTCCATCAAGCCGTGCGATGTGAAGTTGACCGCTTTCGCCATTCTCGGCGCGCTGAACTGGATCGGGCATTGGTACAAGCCTGACGGCGAACTCTCCCCCGACCAGATCGCCGACGATTTCACGATCCGGCTGACCGCCGACATCGCCAAACGCCTCGACAAGAAACAATCCGAAAAGAAGGCCGCAAAGCCCGTTCGGAAGACGTCATCACGCTAACATTCCTGGAGGACAACATGAACGTCACGCATGGCTTGCGGCGCGCGCTGCAAATCAATCCGCATGGACTTGCCACCGTATTTCAGAACCGACGCCGGACCTGGGCCGAGATCGGCGACCGCGTAGCGCGGCTCGCTTCAGGACTTCATGCACTTGGTATAAGCGAGGGCGACCGGGTTGCCCTTCTCATGCTGAACTCAGATCGCTATCTCGAACTTTATCTGGCTGCAGCATGGGCCGGTGCCGTGATCGTGCCGCTCAACATTCGCTGGAGCCCGCTCGAGAACGAGGACGCGCTGCGCGACTGCCGCGCGAAGGTACTTGTCGTCGATGCAGCCTTCGCCGCCACCGGCGACACCCTCGCCAAGGCCCTGCCCGATATGAAGCTGGTGTTCGCCGACGACACCGCTACGCCTGCGGGCATGGAAACCTACGAAGCGATGATCGCGCGCAGCAATCCTATTGCGGACGCAATGCGCAAGGGCAGCGACCTCGCCGGCATCTTCTACACCGGCGGCACCACCGGGCGCTCCAAGGGCGTGATGCTCAGTCACCAGAACCTGATGGCGAATGCGTTGAACGCACTCGGCGAAGGCATGTTTCCCGCGTCCTCGATCTATCTCCACGCTGCGCCGATGTTCCACCTCGCCAATGGCGCGGCGATGTATTCACTGCTGCTCAGCGGCGGCTCCAACGTTATCATCCAGAGCTTTACGCCCGAGGGCGTGATGGCCGCGATCCAGAACGAACGCGTCACGGACGTGCTACTGGTGCCGACGATGATCCAGATGCTGGTCGATCATCCGGCGCTGACCTCTTATGACATGTCATCGTTGCGCGATATCACCTATGGCGCATCGCCGATCAGCGAAGCGCTGCTGGATCGCACGACGACGGCGCTCCCGAACGTGCGCTTGACGCAGGCCTACGGCATGACCGAACTATCGCCTATCGCAACGCTCCTGCACTGGAACGAGCATATCGGCGATGGCCGCGCCAAGGGACGCCATCGCGGCGCCGGCCGCGCCACGCTCGGTTGCGAGGTGCGTATCGTCGATGCCGACGACAAGCCGGTCGCCACGGACGCCGTGGGCGAGATCACTGTCCGCGGCGACGTTGTGATGATGGGTTACTGGGAGCGGCCGGAAGAAACCGCAAAGGCGGTCGTCGACGGCTGGATGCACACCGGCGACGGCGGCTACATGGACAAGGACGGCTTCATCTACGTCGTCGATCGCGTGAAGGACATGATTATTTCCGGCGGCGAAAACGTCTATTCGGTTGAAGTCGAAAACGCCGTCGCCAAGCATCCGGCCGTCGCGCAATGCGCGGTGATCGGCATTCCGAGCCCGCAATGGGGTGAGCAGGTTCATGCCGTAGTCGTCACCAAGAGCGGCGCGACGCTTTCCGAGGATGAGTTGATCGCGTTCTGCAAGACGTTGATCGCCGGATACAAATGCCCGCGCAGCGCCGACATCAGCGAGACGCCACTGCCCCTCTCTGGCGCCGGAAAGATCCTCAAGCGGGAACTCCGTCGTCCCTACTGGGAGAAGCAGGTCCGTCAAGTCGGCTGATCGTTCACGACGGCGACACCGAAGCGATCTCGTTCCAAGAACGATTTTCTCGATTCCAACGTCCATCATTTCCGTCGGCTCCGATATGGCAAAGCCAAATCAGAGCCGACGTTACGTCCTTTGACGACGGATGATCCTGTACAAAGGTTAAGCTTACTTGCCTCTTCGGGGTTATTGCTCTCTGATAAATCTTCATAATCCTCGGAATGCATGATCCAGCTGTATGTGCGATTGAAGACATAACCTCGCCTATCATCAGAAGCCTCATGCTGATCGGAGGAACTAATCACCTCATCGGAGTGAACATTCGTTCCGGAACTCCGAACAGGTTCAGATCAACGGCGTTCCACTCAAATCCTACCCGGCGGCCTCGCTCGTCGCTTGCACGATCATCCCTCAGCAACGATGGCGCAATCGGGACGAGGGCTTCGCCGCTTCATGTCCGAGCAAAGTTCCGGTTGACAGCATCACCAGATAGATCATTCGGCATTGATCGCTCCTACTTAATTCAACCACTACCCTCAGGAACGACGTTGATTTTGTCTTGTTATTGAGGAGGTGCGAATCAAGAAAGAGGAGAGAGACATGATGCGCAGCCGATTTATGACCTCTATCGCAGCGTTGGCGCTGCTCGCCGGAACAAGCGTGGCCTTCGGCCAAAGCGCCGGCGGTGCCAAGGATACGCCTTCAACCGGAACTTCCACGCAGCACTCGCCATCCACCGCGCCGCAGTCGGGCTCGGAGTCCTCACACACGCAAATGAACCGGAGCCAGCCGTCCGAGAATTCCCGCGGGAATACCCCGCGTCAGGAATCGACTCAATCCGGCGAGAGCGGAAGGGGTTCGCACCAGAACGCTCAAGACATGCGTTCGAATGAAACGAAGGGACATCAGTCCAGCGAGGAACGCTCGAAAGGCGACCGGACAAAGAGTTCCGAGACCGAGGGCATGCGTAAGAACGACAACATGAACGCGGAGCGTCGCGGCACTGATACTCAGAACGGAACGCAACGCTCAGAAACTCGCTCGCAGACCACGACCGGCCAGGCTGGCGCTGGGGCCAAGCTTTCAACCGAGCAGCGAACCAAAATCACCACCGTCATTCGCGAGCAGCACGTCAAACCGGAAACAAACGTCAATTTCAACATTTCGGTCGGTACCCGCGTTCCGCGAACGGTGCACTTTCATCCGCTTCCGGCCGATATCGTAACGGTTTATCCGGATTGGCGCGGTTACGAGTTCTTCCTGGTTCGGGAACAGATCATCGTCGTCAACCCGCGCACGTATGAGATCGTCGCAGTGCTCGAGGCCTGATCGATAACGAAGGAGATCTGCCCATCGACCTGTCGCAGGAGTCGATGCTGATCTCAAACAATCAGCGGAGCCGAAGCTGACGCTTCGGCTCCGTTGTGCGCGCGTACAGACTCTGCGGCGGCAGTTACAGGATGATCGGCCAACATCAGCAGCGACGCGTGCTGTTTTCCGAAGTTATTTGCGAGGAGTTTTTTTCCCGTAGGATGCCTGTTGGCGGCCCCGAGGCAACGGCACACGGTTCGCTGGCTCAGCCGCATCGTTCGCTGTTGCTTCTATCAAGAGACGTGTTCGGCGAATATGCAGACGAATCATCACCTGCGCGGCATCGACATCGCGCGCCCGGATCGCGTCCATCAGCAACAGATGCTGCGGATCGGAAAACGGAAATCCGTGCCGAGCATAGACATCCTCAAGGAACCGCCTTCGGAAATGCTGCGTGCTGTTCCAGAACCGCTCGACCATCGCCAGAAGCTGCGGCATCCGCGCGCCCGCATAGGTGCGCAGGTGGAATTCGCGATCGAGCTGAATGTAATCCTCGAAAACGGTGATGTGTTCAAGTTCGTGAACGATGCGATCGAGCGCCTCGATTTCGTCGTCGGTCAGGTTCGGCACGCTTTCACCGAGAGCGAGCGGCTCCACGGCCTCGCGGATTTTGTAGATTTCGATTGATTCTTCCGAATTGACGTCCGCAATCCAGGCACCCCGGTTCGGCGCCAGAGCAACAAGCCCTTCGTTCTCGAGTTGCTTCAACGCCTCGCGCACCGGAATGCGGCTGGCACCGAAATGCGCGGCCAGAAGTTCTTGCCGGATACGCATTCCCGGGCGCATTTCACCGCTGAGAACCGCGTTGCGGATCTCGCTTGCGATCCGCTCGCTCATCAAGCGGCCGTCCTCCGGGTTATCGTCATCGGCGTCCCGCGCCGCGTCTTTCCAATTCGGAGACTGCTGAAAAGCACTCATGAAGGACTACTCATGAAAGGCTCTTGGGGTCAGTGAATCGCAGCGTACATGATCTTGTCTTCGGTAGCATCCGCGCGTGCCATTTCCTCGACGATACGGCCGCCGCGCGCGACCAGAATGCGATCCGAGATAGCCAGAATTTCCGGCAGATAGGAAGAAATAACAACCACCGCCTTGCTTTCGGCAGCAAGGCCGCGAATCGCGGCGTGAATCTGCGGAATAGCGCTCACGTCGACGCCCCGCGTTGGCTCGTCGAAGATCACCACCGTCGGCTCCTGAGCAAGCGACTTTCCGACCACCACCTTCTGCTGGTTGCCGCCGGAGTATTCAACGATCTTCAACGTCCGCTTCAGCGCTGAAATCGAAAGCGACGAAATCCATTGATCGGCAACGCGCTTCATCTCTTGTGCCGAATAGAGGAACCGCTTCACACGTGGCGACGACAGGAAGCCGAGATAGATATTCTGGTCAACCGTCATGGTCTCGAAGAAGCCGTCGACCTTGCGGTCCTCGGTGATATAGGCGATGCCGTCGCGCACCGCCTGACGTGGTACGCGGTAACGGATGGGTTTGTCGCGGAGATAGATCATGCCGCCGCGCAGAAAGTTGCGCTTGCGCGCGCCGCTGACGATCTGCGCGATCTCGGAGCGTCCGGCACCGACCAGTCCGAAGATGCCGACGACCTCGCCATCGAACACCGAGAACGACATATTCTTGACGATGCTGCCCATCGTCACGTTCTCGACCGACAGAACCTTGTCGCCACGCTGCGCGTGCGGCTTCGGCGCACCGGGATCGGCACCGTGGGTCGCATATTGTGCCGCCGTCTCCTCGCGACCGACCATCATCCGCACCAAAGAATCCCGTGTCACCTCCTTCGCGGGAACGGTCGCAACCAGCTTACCGTCGCGCAACACGGTGATGCGGTCGGCGATGTTCAATGCCTCCTCGAGGGCGTGCGAAATGAAAATGATGCCCGCGCCCTTCTCCTTCAGCGTGTTGAGAAGGTGGAATAGATGCTGCGTCTCTTCCGGCGTCAGCGAGGCAGTCGGCTCGTCGAAAATAAAGACCTGCGCGTTGTGGCGCACGGCGCGCACGATCTCGACCATCTGCCGCTTGGCGGTGCCGAGATTCTCCACCAGCACCAGCGGATCGACGTTGAAATTCATCGATTGCAAGGACTGCGTCGCAGCGATGTTGATCTTGCTGTAGACCGTGACCCACTTCTCCATGCCGAGTTCGAGATTCTGCGCCACCGTCATCGACGGGACGAGACTCGATTCCTGGTAAACCATCGCGACGCCACCCTCGAGCGCTTCCTTCGGCGAGGCGAAGCTGACTTTCTGCCCTTCGATCAGGTAGTCGCCCGAGGTCAGCACGATCGCGCCGGCGATCGCCTTGCATAGCGTCGATTTGCCCGCGCCGTTTTCGCCGAGCAGCGCATGGATCTCGCCCGGACGCAGCTCGAAATTCACTCCGTCGATCGCGTGCAGGCCGCCATAGACCTTACTGCCGTTGACGATCTGAAGCAGCGGCGCCTGTGCGCCTTGTCCCGCCGGCATGGCGTTCATCCTTCTTGCGCGCCGCGAGCGAGCGGCAGTTCGACGAGGCAATCCCGGCCCTTGGATACGGCGATCACACGCGAGCCGATCGGGCGGACGGCGGTGACGCCATGAACACGGCCATCGACGCGACTATGGAGCGTCTCGACCGCCTCGCCCTTTGCATCGAGCCGGGCCACGAGGCCGTAGGAACGCGGCGGCGCCCAGGGCTTTTGAATGCCGAGTTTCTTGATGCGACCAATCTGCGTCGGCTCGCGCGGATTGAGGCGGCCGTCGAGCGCCGGGCCGATCCAGAGGTCGGTCGGCACAGTGCGCATCATCTCCTCGCAGAACGCCCGTTCGCGCAGGACGAATTCAGTGAGCTGCGTGCGCAACGCGAGAAACGACATCCAGACTTCGCCGGAGGCATCGCGGGAAAGCCGCCCTGGATAGCCGGTGTAGTTCTTGACGATGACGCGCTTGCCGCCGCCGCTGCGCGAGAAGGCGCTCAGGCGATGGCTCCACGATTCGGCGACCCACACCTCCTTGCCGTCGCCGGACACGACGACACCGAGCGGCCACGCGAGCTTGTCCGCGACGACCTTCGCGTCACCGAGCGAGGCGCTGCAGACGATGAGACGGCCCGACGGTGTCCGATTTTGCATCAGGTCTCTAAGCCAGTTTTCTGGTGCATTGTTGCGCGAGCCGTCGGTGAGATAGAGCGCGCCATCCGGCGCGACCGTCACCGATAGCGGACAAACGATCGTCTCGCCGCCAGCGCTGTTGAGTTGGCCCACGACCTTGCCGGAGGGCGAGAGCGCAACAAGGCCTTTCCCGGCAACGCAAGCAAGCAACCGGCCATCAGATGCGGCGGCAAGCCCGCCCACCTCGCCATCGAGCGTTGCGAACACGTCGCGCATTTCGAAGTCATTGCCCGTGCAACGCAGGATGCGGTTTCCAGTCGAAACGTAAAGCGCGCCATCCTGTCCGAGCGCAATGTCGTCGGGCCGCTCGATCTCGCCGCCAAGCCGGCGCGTCTGGTCGAGCCGCTGGTTAGGCGAGAATGCGCCGTCGAGCACCGGGATGCCGTGAATCTCGCGGTTCGGAAACAGCACGCGGTCAATGATATCGCCAAGCAGGGACATGGCTCAGGCCCTTCCCCAATAGGACTTGTGGGCTTCCCAGGTCGGATCGGCGCCCTCGAGGCGGATACGACCGATGCGGTTGTTCTCAAGGCCGCCGATATAGAGATAGCCCTTGTGCTCGCGGATCGAGGTGATGGTCGGATGCGACTGCCCGCCCGGATCCCACAACGATTCCGTCACCACGCCGTTATCGTCGAATTTCACAACACAACCAAAGTTGATGCCCGGACACAGCCACTCGTCCGGCGGAATCTGCTTCACCATGCGGGTGCGGAATCCGGGATTGCGCATCGCGAGATCGTAGACCGGCGTGCGCAGGCCGACGAAGGCGAGCCAGTATTTGCCGTCGGACGCGCGATTGATGTTGTCGCAATAGCCCGGAAGATTATCGATCAGCACTTCGCTGGTGCCGGCTTTCGGCCCCGCGATCCAGTAGCGGTTGATCTGACACAGCCAGGTGCTCGCCCACAGCACCGATTGGCCGTCGTGCGACAGACATATTCCGTTCGGGAACGCGAGGTTCTTGAGGACGGTTTTGGTGAGGCCGGTGGCCGGATCGTGACAGATCAGCCGCCCGTTGCCGCGCCCCTCAAAACCGTCGAGCGCCCAGTCGGCTAGTTCGTAGCGGGTGGAGGCTTCGCTGAAATAAATCTTGCCGTCGGGGGCGACATCGAGATCGTCGGCAAGATAGAGCCGCGAGTCATCCTTGAGGCGCGTGCGCGTGCGAGTCGTGCGGTCGGTGACCTTGAATATGGTGCGGTCCGGCTTTACGCCGTAGACGCCCATGCCGGCGATGCAGACGAGAAGATTCTGGTCCTTGTCGAAGGCCAGCCCCAGCGGGCGGCCGCCGATGCGGGCGAATTCCTCGCGCACCTCGTAGTCCGGCGCGAGGAAGCGGATGATCGAGCCGTTGCGGTTGACGGTGTAGAGGTTGTCCTTGCGGTCGAGGATGATGTCCTCTGGTCCCTCGATCTTGTTGAGCGCGATCGCCTCGGCATTCTTGAGCCGATCGTTCTCCGCGAACGGCGTCCCGCTGCCGCGCTCGACCGACGGCGGCGGTTCGAAATCGACCCAGCTCGGCGTGACATAGACCTTCTGCAGCACCTTGCCCTTGTTCTTGACCCACTTCACGTTGAAGCCGACCGCGACAAGCAGAATGATGCCGATGATCGCGGTGGTCAGGTTGCCGGAAATGCCGAGCCGCACCATGCCGCTGATGAGCATGAAGATGATCGCCGCGCCCATCACCGCGCGCGCGATGGTGCCGCGTCCGCCGGCGAGGCTGATGCCGCCGAGTACCACGGCGGCGAGCGCGTTGATTTCCCAGCCGACGCCGGTATCGGTGCCCGAACTGTTCTGCCGCGCCGCATAGAAAATGCCAGCCAATGCCGCGATCGAACCGGAAATGACATAGGCCGAGAACAGTACACGCTTGACGTTGACGCCGGCGTGCCGCGCCGCCTTGCGGCTGGAGCCGACCGCCATGATGTGCACGCCGGGCTTCACGCGCGTCAGGAAGAAATGCGTCGTCACCGCCAGCACAATCAATGCAGCCATGTTGACCGGAATGCCGAGAATTTTGCCCGATCCCATGAAATCCCAAACACCGGAGCCGAGATCGATGCTGGCGAGTTCATTCGTGAAGGCCACCGTCACCTTGTTATAGGCGGCACGGACGATGATCAGCACCACCAGCGTGGTGAGGAACGGCCGCGTCTTGCCATAAGCGATGAGGCCGCCGTTGATCGCGCCCATCGCCGCACCAAACAGGATAACCAGCACGACCATCACCGGCAGCGGCAGGCCGAGAATGAGATAGAGATAGATGGCGAGGAAATTCGCCATCGCGAACACAGCGCCGACCGAAAGATCGAGGCCTCCCGACAAAATGGAGAAGGCCATGGCCACCGCGACCATGCCCTGCTCCGCGAAATTCCGCATCAGTTCCTGAAGGCTGCTCGCCTTCAGGTAGTTGGGAATGGTGGAAGCGAAGACAAGAAAAACCACGATCGTCAGCGTGAACGGGATGATCGGCTCCATCCACCGCTTCTCGAGCAATTCGCCCAGGAAGAGTTGGGGTGAGTTTCGATGCCAGAATCGCTGCAGGCTTTTCATCAACGCAAATCCGATTCCGGCGCGCGGCCGGAAAGCTGGAGAAAATGAATGAAGGATTAGCCGAGTCGAGTTGGTCGGCGTCGCAGCCCCTCACCGTTTCTCGGAAACGGCGAGGGACTTCGAGTCTTTGCCTTGACGCGCTGCCGTCAAGCGGGAGGCATCCACGCCGCTCGACAACGGGCAACGTTGGTCGATGACTACTTCGCGCCCTTCGGCACGGTGAAGCAGTACATGCGATCGTCCTTCGACTTCACCCAAGCCGGCGTCGTATAGTAAGCGATGTGCTTGGTACCAGGCTTGTCGCCGCTCTGAAGGAGCGCGATCACCGCATCCGCGATGGTCTGGCCCTGCACGTCGGCGCGATAGGACAGGTTGGCGGTGAAAGCACCCTGCTCAAGCAGATCGCAATCCGCCGGTTGACCGTCGCTGGCAACGAACACCTTCACCTTGTCACCCCGACCGGCGGCCTTGATCGCCTGCGCGGCGCCCGCCGTCTGCGGACCCCAGACGCTGAAGATCCCGCAAAGATTCGGGTGCTGCTGCAACACCGTCGTGGTGATGTCGCCCGCCTTGTTGGCATCCCAGCTCGTCGGCTGCGAGGACACGACCTTGATCGACGGATCGGTCTTGAACACCTCCATCGCGCCATTCTTCATGTCCAGCGAATAGGCCGCGGTCGCCTCGCCTTCGAGGATAGCGATCTCGCCGGAGCCCTTGCCGCCGCCGCACTGACTGATGACTTCGCGTGCGATCTTGCGGCCCAGGTCCTGCGCATCGACGCCGACATAGGCGTCGGTCAGGGTGTTCGAGGCCATGTTGACCTGAACGACATAGATGCCTGCGTCCATCGCCCGCTTCAGTTCACGCGCCAGCAACGTCACGTTCGGGTTCTGCACCACGATCACGTCGGGCTTTTCGTTGATGTAATCGCTGACGGTCTGGAGTTGAACGTCGGATTTCATGTTGGGGTCGCGGGTGATGAGCTTGATGCCGTAATCATCGAAACGGCTCTTCATCTCGCGCGTCCATTCGGACTCCAGCACGCCGAGCCACACCGGCGACCACGCCACCGTCTTGCCCTTGAGCGCTTTGTCGAACCCTTCGCGCAATTTTTCGCGCGGACCAGCCGCATTCGAAGGCGCCGTCGTTGCCAGCGCGGCTGCAGCGACCATGACCGCCACGCCCATACCGGCGAGCATTTTGGCCCGAATTGAAGTTTTCATAGAAAGCCCTCCCTGTTTGCGAATTGACTGTTTGAAATGATTGGCAGGCGAACGAAGCACGCGCGTATCAGTCACCCTGCTTGGATGTTTCTTCGTCACGCGGATGCAGCCGGGAATCCAGCACGATGGCGATCAGCAGAACGACACCCTTGACGATGTTCTGCGTCTGCACGTCCATGTCCATGATGGTCATTCCGTTCAGCAGCACGCCGATCAGCAGCGTTCCGGCGATTACGCTCATCACATTGCCGCGCCCGCCGACGAGGCTGACGCCGCCAAGCACCACCACCATGATGACGTCGAAGATCAATGTCGATTCCGCGACCTGAAGATGCATCAGCGCGGTCTGCGCTACCATCACCACGCCGCCGACATAACCGATGGCTGCGCACAGCGCGTATTCGATCATGGTCAATGGACGGGTCGGCAGGCCGGTCAAGCGGGCTGCATCGGGATTGTCGCCATGCGCATAGACAAAACGTCCGGTCACGGTACGCGACAGGAACAGATGTACGACCACCGCGGTGGCCACAAAAATGAGAAGGGAAATCGGTACGCCGCCCCAGATATTGCCGCCGAGCCGCAGGAAATCGTCGTGTCCCTTGGACAGGTAAACGACGTAGTGCTGTACGGCGGCGGTACGGACGATGCCGAGCACTGCGAGACTCGACGCCAGTGTCGTCAACAACGGCGGCATCTCGATCACCGAGATCAGGAATCCGTTGAGGACGCCGATGAGAATGGCCATCACGAAGCCGATCAGCAGCGCAACCGGCGTCGTGTAGCCCGAGTTCATCAGGATGACGGCGATTGCGGTGGACGCGGCAAAGGACGCGACCTGCGACAGATCAAGCCCGCGGCCGATGACGACGACCGCCATGCCGAGAGCCAGAATGCCAAGAATGGAAATATTGCGAGCCAGCGCGAAGAAATTGCCGAGGGTCAGGAAGCCCTCCAGAAAAATCGCGAAGACGACGATCATCACCGCGCACATCGCCAGCACGGCCGTCGTCTGTGTCAATTTTGGCCCGCGCGCGCTTGAACTGCCGCCCACCCGATCCTCCCAAGATCGTTCTTATGGCGTGACGTTGGCTCAATTGTATCCAAGAGTCAATGAATGTATCCAAAACGATCAGAGGGGCGGATCGTCCTTAAATAACCTTCATGGACATCCTTTTGCGCATCAAAATCTCCGGCAAAATCCGTTAGTTTGAGGCTGCCGGAAGATCACATGACACTTGCGGCCGACAGGCCCTGCTCTTTGGATACATTTTAAATTTTTAGGGCGATCCACGACTTCGAAACGAACGATGATATCCGACAGCGCCTTCGAGGCCTGACAAACGATCCCGCCCGTCGCTCGACGCCGGATCGCGTCGCGGTCGCACGCGACAGATCGCGAGAAGTCAGGTGGAGGACAGCTTCTCGCCCGCCCTACATTCGCTTGGCAACTTCCTCGAGCATCACCTCGGTCGCGCCACCGCCGATGGTGAGAATGCGTGCATCGCGAGCCATACGCTCAATCGGGGTACCGATGATGAAGCCGGTGCCGCCATGGAGCTGCAAGCAGCCGTGGACGACTTCCTGCAACGTCTCGCAGGCAAAAGCCTTGAGCATCGAGACTTCGCGCACGGTGTCTTTTCCCTCATCGATCATCTGCGCACAGGAATAGACCAGCGAACGCGCCGCTGCCGACTTCGCCGCCAGCCACGCGATTTTGTTGCGCACCACCTGCTGATCCCACAGCGATTGACCGAAGGCCTGACGCTGGCGGGTATAGTCCACTGTGAGTTCGATCGCCTTTCCGCATTGCCCGACGCTCATGGCTCCCGCCACCAGCCGCTCGTTTTGGAACGTGCTCATGATATAATAGAAGCCCTTGCCCTCCTCGCCGAGCAAGGCCTCCGCAGGGACGCGCATGTTGTCGAAAAAGAGTTCGGCGGTGTCGGATGCGCGCCAGCCGTGCTTTTCAAACTCATGCGCGACCTTGAGGCCGGGGTTACCCTTGTCGACAATGAACAGCGACAGTCCGCGACTGCCTTTTGCCGCCGGATCGGTGCGGCAGGCGACGATGTAGATATCGGCGTGAACGCCGTTGGTGATAAAGGTCTTCGACCCGTTGATCACCCAGCCGTCGCCGTCACGAACCGCACGGGTTTTCAGCCCGGCGACATCCGAACCCGCGTGCGGCTCGGTCACGCAGATCGCGCCGACTTTTTCGCCCGCGCATGCAGCGGGTAAATAACGCTGCTTCTGTTCGTGTGAACCGCGATGCGCGATGTGGGCGATCGACATGTCGCTGTGGACCGTAAGCGCAGCCGTGACGCCGCCAAAACTGCCGCGTCCCAACTCCTCCCCGAAAATTACTGACGACATCGCACCGAGGCCGCTGCCGCCATACTCGACGGGATGCCGCATCCCCAGCAATCCGAGCTTGCCGAGATCGCGGAAAACCTGCCGTGGCACCGCCCCGGCCTTTTCCCATGCCTCGCCATTCGGGATAATCGTCTCATTGACGTAGCGCCGCACCTGATCACGGATAAGCCGCAGATCTTCATCGCGAAGATCAGGTTCGTTGAAGACAAATTCGGTCATCAAGTCGTCCTTTACTAGATCAATCGGGCAACAATGCTCTTCGATTGCTGAACGTAACGATGCGCTCCGGATCAGGCAGCCACGCCAAGCGAGCGGCGCAAAAACGCACCAAGAGACGTGAGCGCCAAGCGGGCCTCCGGCAGATCGTCAGGAAATTGCTGAAAGACGTGGATCATGTCGTCCAAAACCTCGAGCGTCACCGCGCAGCCCGATTGCTCTGCCTTGCACGCAAAATCTCGCGTATCGTCGAGAACAGTTTCGCGGCCGCCGACCTGCATCAGCAGCGGCGGAAGGCCGGCGAGATCGGCAAACAGCGGCGACACGCGGGGATCGCGCGGATCGACATCCGGCCCGAGATAATTCCGCGCCACCGCCACGATCATCGGGCGCTGATGGATCGGATCGAGCGCCGCATGCGTGTCGTAACTGGCGCGGGATGCGGACAGATCGGTCCAGGCCGACATCGTGACGATCGCCGCCGGCATCGGCCGCGCAGTATCGCGCAATGCAAGCGCCGTGCTCAGCGCAAGACATCCGCCGGCGGAATCGCCGACCAAGGCGATATCACGCGCGGCAATGTCCTGCCCCAACACCCAGTCGTAAACCGCCAACCCGTCGTCATGCGCCGAAGGGAAACGATGCTCGGGCGCGAGCCGATATTGCACACCGAGGACGCGGCACCCGCTCGCCGCGGAAATGCGCGCCATCAGGTCGCGATGCGAACGGAGCGAGCCAAGTCGAAAGCCACCGCCATGGAAGTAAATCGCGGCCTTCCCTGGTGCGACACCCGGCGCGCTGATCCACGCCGCGTGAACGCCGTTCGCCGTCAACGGCTCGACCGTAGCAGGCATAGCTTCGGACCAAAACAGTGCATCCCAGTCCTGACGCATCTGCGCGCTGGACGCACCGTGGCTCCAGCGCCGATAGACTCCACGCAATCGGCCAACCACGCGGTCAATGGCCGCGTGGTTCGGTCCGGAAACCGGCGCTTGGTCTTGCGATGCGATCGGCACGGCGATCCTGTCAATGCCAGGCACGGCCGGATCACTCCAGCCATGCCACTGGGGTTCACTTCGTCGGCTTGAAGCCGAGCGTCTTGAAATCGGCTTGCATGATCTGCACTTTCTGGTTGGAGAAGCGCGATCCGTCGGCGAATGAAATCGGCGCCATCACGCCGGTCTTCAGATCTTTGGTTTTCGCCAGTTCGGCGTTGGTGCAGGCCCAGGTCAGGTCCTTGCCGCATTTTCCGATCGCCGCGAGCAATACCCGCGCGCCGGCATAGCCCGTCATCGTGTAACGATTGACGCGCGCCACTTCGTCGGCCGACAGATATTTTTTGGCCAGTTCGATGAACTTCTGGCCTTCCTCGCTGGCGATGGGTTCGACATAGTCGACCGCATAGAGGCCGTCGCTGGCCGGGCCGGCGAGTTTGAGCATTGCCGAGACGCGGCCAGGCCAGAAGATGCCGGTCGCCGGCTTGATGCCGAGCTTCTCCATCTCCTTCAGCATCGCGACGTTCTCACTGATGATGCCACCCGCGATGAAAACCTCGACACCGGCATCCTTGGCGCGCAACATCTCCGACGAAAAATCCTGCTGGCCGCGCTTGTAGATGGATTCGAAGACGACGTTGAATTTCTTCTCGTCCTTCGCCTTCTTCAGCCCCTCGCGTAGCGCCACGCCATAATCGTCGTCCTGCGTCACCACGCCCCATTTCTTGCCGGGATATTTGTCCGCCAGAAACAGCGCGAGCTGGTGCATGCCCTCTTCATAGGACTGCCCGACAACAAAAATGTTCTTGCGCGGCGGCGTATAGAGCGGCGCGACCGGACCGATGGGCACGATCGCAGGAATCCCGGACTCTTCGATGATCGGCAGCGAGGCGACGGCCTGTCCCGATCCCGACAGCGCCGTCAGCGCGAAGACCTTGTCCACCGAGATCAGCTTGCGCAGCGACTGGATGGTCCGCGAGCTGACATAGCCGTCGTCGAGCGCCGTCAAGCGCAACTTGCGGCCGTTGATGCCGCCCGTAGCGTTCGCTTCCTCGATCGCGAGACGAACGCCGAGATTATGGGCGACGCCAAGCAGCGCCGGCGGGCCTGTCAGCGGCTCGACCTCGCCCAGCAATATCTCCGTATCGGTGACGCCCTGATCGGCCGCCAAGCTAACCGTTGTGGAAAGCAGCAGCGACGCCGTGGCCGCCGTCAACAATCTCCTGATATTCATCGCCGTCTCCTCCCTGTGATTGTCGTTTGAAATTGTGCGTTCGACTCGTCCTGTCGGCGCCGCGCCTAGAAGCGCAGGGGCCAGTTCACCCACAACCGCTTGCTGTCGCGCCACAGACCGACTAGGCCATGCGGCTGGAAGCGCAGAAACAGAATGATCACGACGCCGTAAAGCATGCTCTTCAGTTCGTGCGCACCGGTCGACAGCGCGCGCGCCGTCTCGTCGCCAAGCAGCGAGAAAACCTGCGACGTCAGTTCCGGCAGCAGCACGATAAAGACAGTTCCCAGCACGGCACCGAGAGCGGTGCCGATGCCGCCGACGATCAGGATCGCCAGCGCCTCGATGGAGAGCAGAAACGGAAAACCTTCAACCGTCACGTAGCTGAGGAAGATGCCGTAGAGCGCCCCGGAAATACCGATGATGAACGAACTGGTGATGAAGGCATTGAGTTTGTAGATCGTTAGATCGACACCCATCACGCGCGCCGCGATGTCATTGTCGCGGATCGCGACCAGCGCACGACCGACGCGACTTCGCCGCAGATTCAGGGTTGCAACCAACGTGATCGCCGCCAGCGACAGGCACAGCAGCGCGAACGCCGTGTCGCTCTTGAACGAGATGCCGAAAATGGTCGGCCGCGTGACGAAAATTCCCCGCGCCCCCCGCGTCAAACCGTCGAACTCAAGGATCAAATGATTTATGATGAAGGCAAAGGCCAGCGTCGTGATCGCCAGATAGAGACCGGTGAGCCGGAGTGATGGAATCCCAACAATGATGCTGGCAAACGCGGGCACCAGACCCGCGAGCAGCAACCCGATCAGCGGATCCAGCTTCCAGATGGACGTCGAGATCGCATAGGCGTAGGCGCCGAGAACCATGAAGCCGACATGGCCGAGCGAGATCAGTCCGGTCCAACCGGTGAGGATGTTGAGACCAAGCGCGCCAATGCTGGTGATCGCGATAATGGTCAACAGCGATAAATAGAACGGATTGAGATAAAACGGCGCGACGATCAACACGACGACAAGCAGCGCCAGCCAGACCCGGACCACCGCCGAATCGGTCAGGTTGATCTGCTCCGCAATCGTCTCCTTAAAATACCCGCTGCGCATCAGACCCTCTCGATTCGACGTTCGCCGAACAGCCCGAACGGACGCACCATCAGGATGACGATGATCACAATGAATCCGGAGACTTCCTTCATACCGGGGCTGACATACCCGCCAGCCAGATTTTCCACGGCGCCCATGATGAAACCGCCGAGCGCCGACCCGAGCACGGAATCGAGACCGCCGAGAATAGTGGCCGGAAACGCCTTGAGGCCCAGCACGAACATGGTCGGCGACAATTCGTGGATGATGGCGAACATGACGCCGGCGATACCAGCGATGACGCACGATGCGGCCCATGCCACCGCCTGCACGCGCGCGGCACTGACGCCCATCAGCATCGCGGTCCGGTCGTCGCTGGCGACCGCGCGCATGGCGACGCCGAAGCGCGACCAGCGGAAGAAGCTGTAGAACCCGGCGATGGCTATCAGTAACAGCGCGATCACGCCGAGCTGCCCCGAGCGCACGCGCACATCACCGATGACAAGCACTTGGTTGCCGATGCCGACGTCGAGCGAATGCGGAACCGCGTCCCAGAGGAACACTATGCTGGAGCGCAACACCACTGCAATTCCGATCGTCACCATGATGGTCGAGAAGATCGGCTCGCCGATCATTGGCCGGATCACCAGGCGCTCGATCACGAGCCCGAACACGCAGGCAAACACGATCGCGCCGCCGGCAACGACAAAGATGTTGCCGCTGACATGACTGGCGATGGTCCAGGCCACATAAGCGACGATCATCGCGATCTCGCCCTGCGCGAAGTTCACCAGCCCGGTCGACTTGTAGATGATGGCGAACCCCATCGCAATCAAGCCGTAGATCGCGCCGATGGAGAGCCCCGAGATCAGCAATTCGATCAGATAGGTCATGAGACGGCTTCTCCGTCGCCGTAGATTTGGACTAGTTCGCGCGCGAATTTCCGATCGATGATGGCGCGCCGCACTTTCTGCGTGGCGGTCAGTTCGCCATCGTCGTGGTCCAGCTCCTTCTCGAGAATGACAAATCTGCGAATATTCTCGACCCGCGCGAAACGCGCGTTCGTCGCATCAACGATGGACTGCACGAGTTCGCGCACGTCGTCCAATTCGGTCAGCGACTTGTAGGTCGTGTAGGGAAGTCCCCGGTCGCTGGCCCAGCGTCCGACATTGTCGAAATCGATCTGGATCAGCGCCCCCAGAAACTTTCGCCCTTCGCCGACGACGATGATCTCCTTGACGAATGGGCTATCTTTCAGCGCGTTCTCGATTTCCGATGGCGCAATATTCTTACCGCCGGAAGTGATGATGATGGCCTTCTTGCGGTCCACCACCGATATTTCGCCGTTATCAAACTGCTTGACGATATCGCCGGTCTTCAGCCAGCCATCGGCAAGCGTCTCCGCGGTCGCTTTTTCGTCACGGAAGTATCCCTTGAACAGCGCCGGACCACTGAGCAGGATTTCGCCGTCGTCCGCCAGACGATAGTTGGTGCCGGCAATCGGCAAGCCGCAACCACCGAGACGATGGAAACCGTCGCGCTGGATGAAGACGCAGCCGCTCGATTCGGTCATGCCGTAGCCCTGACTGACCGGAAGACCGATCACCGAAAAGAAGCGCAGCATTTCCGGCGAGATCGATGCGCCGGCGCAGAGCCGATGCACCGTGCGGTTCAGTCCGAGATGACACTGGATGTTACGAAACAAAGCGACATAGCAGAACCACGCGCGAAGCCGATCCAGCGGCGATAGTTTTCCGTCGGCCGCATTGCGTCGCGCATTGAGATCGCGGCCGACTGCCATGATCCTGCCGGTAATCCAGCGCTGAATGCGCCCGCTCTCCGTCACACGAAACTCGAAATTCTCTTTCAGTTTCTCCCAGATGCGCGGCACGCCGATGAAGAATGTCGGCGCGATCTCGCGCACGTTGACGGCGACGGTGTCGATGCTTTCGGCGAAATTGACGACGCCGCCGAGCACCAATTGCATCGCCATCGAATAGCAACGCTCCGCCGCGTGGCACAGCGGCAGATAGCCCACCGCTTCATAGTGACGGCCGTGCATCCCGATCGCGCCGGCATAGTTATAGGTCGAATAGATGATGTTGCGATGGCTGAGCATCGCGCCTTTCGGCGGACCGGTGGTCCCCGAGGTGTAGACCATCAGAGCCACGTCATCCGGATCGATCTCATCAGTGATGCCGTCGAGAATGGCGTTGGCTTCGGGATGGCTCGCGAGATGGGCGTCGCCGAGCGCCAGAAAATCCTCGAACGAGACAAGATCGGATCGCCCGTAGCTCCGCATACCTTTCATGTCGACGCAAACGACCATCTCAAGGGCAGAAAGCCCGTCATTGTTGGTGCGTGCGTCAAGCACTTTGTCGGTCTGCTCCTGATCGCCGCAAACGGCGAGCCGCGCGCCGCAATGCCGCACGATGTATTGCAGCTCAGGCCAGGGATTGGTGGGATAGATGCCGACTGGCACGACGCCCAGCATCTCGGCGCCGAGATCGGCGTAGTACCACTCCGGCGTATTCTCACTGGCGATGGTGATGCGATCGCCGCGTTGGAAGCCGAGCGACATCAACGCCAGTGCGAAGCGGCGCGCTTGTCGATGATAGTGCGCCCAATCGTAGCACTTCCAGACGCTGTGTTCTTTCTCGCGGAGCGCGAGTGCGCTGCCACGCCGTGCCGCCTGTGCGCGAAGCAAGCGTGGCAATGTCGTGTTGCCCGCGGCAAGGTTGACCTCTGTCAACGGCTCGTGGTCGTTCGGCAAGCGCGCGCGCGTCGCAGCCAACAGCGTTGTCACTGGATTCACTTCGCGTGTTTCAACGACAGTCATGACGCTGCCCGGTCCCGCGCCTTGCCGAGATAGGCCTCTTTCACACCGGCGTGATTTTGCACTTCGTCCGGAACGCCTTCCGTGACGGTGCGTCCAAAATTGAGGACATGCACCCGATCGGAAATATCCATCACGAGCCGCATATCGTGCTCGATCAGAATGATCGCGATGCCCAATTCGTCGCGGATATCGAGAATGAAGCGCGCGACGTCCTCGGTCTCCTCCTGGTTCATGCCGGCGACGATTTCATCCAGCAGCAGAATTTTCGGCTCTGCCGCCAAAGCCCGCCCAAGCTCGACGCGCTTCTGCTGACCATAGGACAGATTGCCGACGACCTTGTCGCGGATCGCTTCGATCTCGAGAAACTCGATGATCTCCTCGATGCGCTGGCGCGCCGCGATTTCCTCACGCCGGCAGCGGCCATAATGAACAATCGAATCCAGCACGGTCGTCTTCATGTGCCGGTGACGGCCGACCAGCATGTTTTCGACCACGGTGCCGTGCTTGAACAGTGCAAGGTTCTGGAACGTGCGGCCGATGCCGAGCGCCACGAAATCGCATGGCCGCACGCCCGCAAGATCGCATCCCTCCATCGTGATGCGCCCCGACGAGGTGCGAAGCACGCCAGAAATCATGTTGAACAACGTAGTCTTACCGGCGCCGTTCGGGCCGATGATCGAAAAGATCTGACCGGGCATAACCTCGAGCGACACGTCGCTGACGGCTGCGAGGCCGCCGAACGTCCGTGATACGGATTCGACTTTGAGCAGCGGCGCGGTCACGACAGCCATCGCTTGCGTCGCTTGTAGTGCTTGACGTCGCGGAAGCTCTTGCGTTCGCCTGTTCCGCTATGACCAAGGTAGTATTCCTGCACCTCGGCGTTGCGAGACAGTTTTGCGGCGTCGCCGTCGAGCACGATCCGCCCATTCTCGAGAATGTAAGCATAGTCCGCGACCGCGAGCGCGTGCGCCGCGCTCTGCTCGACGAGAAGAATGGTCATGCCCATCTCGCGACGCAGACGTGCGACGATGTCGTAGATCGCATCGATGATCAGCGGCGCAAGGCCAAGCGACGGTTCGTCCAGCGCCAACAGTTTCGGAGATGCCATCAAAGCGCGACCGACCGCCACCATCTGCTGCTCGCCACCGGACAGATAGCCGGCGATCTGGCTGCGTCGTTCGGCAACCCGCGGGAACAGATCGAACACCACGTCGCGCAGTTCCCGCATGCGTGAAGGCGACTGCAGATAGCCGCCCATCATCAGATTTTCTTCCACCGTCATGTTCACGAACAGCCGTCGGCCTTCCGGCACCTGGATCAGGCCGCAGCGCACGATCTCCTCGGCACGGCGGTTAGAGATCGGCGCACCTTCGAATACAACGGCGCCCTTCTCGATCTCGCCCTCCTCGGTGGCGAGAACACCGGATACCGTCTTGAGAACCGTCGATTTGCCGGCGCCGTTCGATCCAAGCAGCGCCACGATTGCGCCTTCCGGTACGGTCAGCGAGACATCGCGCACTGCCTCGATCGCACCGTCGTAGACAATCTTCAGGTTGTTGATCTCAAGCAGCGGCCGGCCCGGCATGCGCTGGGACGGGGCGTCCGCGCTGTCGACAAGCGCCCTCATTCGGCGGCCGACCGGTGGCGCCGTCGCGCGAGAATATCATCGACCACGAGCTTCGCAGTCTCGGCGCAGGCTTGCGTGCCGCCGTTGCCGTATTCCTTCACGGCATCGCCGACGCACCACAGCCCCGCGATGCCGGTTTCGCGCGGCAGATCGTAGCCGGCGCACGAGCGCTGCGCCGGCCAATCGCCACGCATCACCCGGACCGACAGCATTTTCACCTTGTGGTCGAAACCCGGAAACTGTTCGCGCAGGTCTTCATGCGCGATCGCAACCTCTTCGCTCTCGTTGAAATCGCCCAGCGCCGGAACGGGGACGGCATAGGCGACGTATTGATGCCAACCGGAAGGCGCGAGTTCGGGGCAACTCGCGGTCAGGTTCGCGAGATTACACAAACGTCGCGTCTTGCCGAATGTGACGATGCCCGGCGCGCTGAGCAGCGGCTCGCGCGAGGCGAAATTGAACACGATGTTCGCGGCGGGCTTCAGGTCGCGCTTCACCCGCGCGATGTAGTCATCAGGAAAATGCTCCGCCCCTGCGAGCGCCACTGTCGCCTTGGGGCCGGCATTGCTGACGATGATGTCGGAGACCAGCCGCGTTTGCGTCCCGTTGCGATTGATGACGACGGCCTTCGCCGCGCCGTTCTCGACCTCGATCGTCTCGGCTCGCGTCTCGAGCCACACGTCGCCATTTCGCTCGACGGCAGCCGCAAGCGCCTTCCATGCGCCGATCGTGCCTTCCGGATGGAAGCCGAATTTCTTGAATGCACCCTTCGAGGTGAAATAGGTCAGGAACGCACGAGCGGGCAGTTCATCCGCGTTGGCCGCGAAAATCGCCGCGCACAGATTGCGGAAGATGGCGTGGACAGTTTCGTTTTTCGTGTAACCCGACAGCCAGTCTTTGGTCGACATGCGGCCATCGGGAAGACTTCCGGATTTCGCCTGTGCGAATTGCTCGAGAATGCGGGCGGCTTGCTTGGTCAGGCCACCGAGCAGCATCGACCAACCACCGCGACCGACGTCCACAACCTTGCGATCCAGATAGAAGGCATTGGCGGGACTGGGCATTCGTACCGGGAAGTCCGCGCCGACGAGTTCGAATGTATCCTGGAAGATCCCTCCGAATTCCAGCGCGATTGCGCCGATATTCACCAGATGACCATCGATGATTTCGGTCGAGGCCCGCCCACCCACCCGATCATGATCGTCGATGAGAAGAGTGCGAAGCCCGCCGTGGGCCAGCCGCGCCGCCGCGCAGCATCCGCCGGCACCCGCACCGATGACGATAGCATCGTAATCCGCGTTCGTATCCACGCTGTCCTCCCCTCCGCGACGACCCTTTGGGCGGGCTGTCATCGGCGATGTCTAGATACTAATATAACCCGGATATCCGTTCAATTAATTTTTTGTCCCAGCGCAAAGATTGAAGACGGCTGATGACACATCCTGGAATTTTGTGCGTCTTTCAACGCAGAAGACCGCGGTTATTCGCGGTGGAGCTCCACTGGTTTGCGCCATGCCGTTGCGGCTTTTACACTTTAATAAGTTGAGCGAACGGTCGGTTTTAGGGTATTCGTGGCGCAACCGACCGGAGACGATTCTTGGCGCGCACACAGTCGCAGAACTATCCCGAAGTCCGCCGCAACATCCTGAAGCAGGCAGCCGCGCTGTTTGCGCAGAAAGGTTACGCGGGCACGACGATCATCGACCTGGCGACAGCGTGCGAATCCTCGCGCGGCGCGCTCTATCACTACTTCGAGTCGAAGGAAGAAATCCTTTTCCACATTCTCGACGAGCATGTCGAGTTTCTTTTCAACGCGATCGAAAGCGCCTTGGCCAAGGTCGAGAATCCCATCGAGCAATGCCGGGTTCTGATCGGGGAAATGGTGACGAAGAATGCCGAATCCGTCCACGAGCAGGTCGTGCTTCTCAATCACCTCAATCAATTGAATCCGGAGCAACAGCGCGGGATCGTGGCAAAGCAACGGAAAATCACCGAGCTTGCTTCCGACATCCTGATCCGCATCGACCGGCAGCATCGCCTGACCATGCGCACTAAGAAGATCTACACGATGATGCTGTTCGGCATCATCAACTACACCTTCACTTGGTACGACCCCAAGGGACCGGTACCGCCACAGGAATATGCGGACATCACGGCCGACCTGTTCATCAAGGGCTTTACGAAAACCTGATCGGACGCGCACCCATCTGTCCGGGTGCTCTCGGCGCAATGCCGTCTTTTAGGCGCCACTCCTTGGTAAAGTCGTCGCGATGATGAAAATCGAGCGGCGTCATGGTGTCGATCCGCTTCAAGTGATCGGCATAGTCCGCGAGCATATCCCGACGCTCCTCGTCGGTTTTATAAGCCACCGACCAGGCAATAAACGGCGGCAATACGTCCATGCCGGCAAAACGCAAGATGCCGTTCTGGATCGGCCACAGAATGATATCCATGTCACCGTTGATACCGTCCGGACCGCACATCGACGGATAACAGCCGGTCGAAAACGCCAACATGGCGCGGCGTCCCTTCAGCCCGCCGCGATCGTACCATTTGCCGCCGCCATAGACGACGCCGTTGACGAAAACACGATCGATCCATCCCTTGATGATCGCTGGGAGCGAAAACCAGTAGAGCGGAAACTGCAAAATCAGGCAGTCGCACCACATCAGCTTGTCGAGTTCGGCGGCGATATCGTCAGAGAATGCACCCTGCTCCACCGCATAACGTTGCTCGATATCGTATCGGATGTGCGCGATATCTTTCGGTTCAATAAAATCTTCTGGGCGTGTGACGGGATCGAAATTCATGGCCTGTAGATTGGAAAGCCTGACCTCATGACCGGCGGCCTGTAGCGAAGCGGTTGCCGTGTCGAGCATCGACGCATTGAACGAACGCTCGCTCATCGTCGCACAAACGATCAAGACCTTCATATCTTCACCTCATCACATCCCAAGCACAGCAGGCGGCGATGCAAGCGTCATCAGCTCTTACCCAAGAGCCATCCCGCCCGATACGCCGAGCACTTCACCGGTCACGAAAGACGCCTCGCGCGATGCCAGAAAGGCTACTGCCGCAGCTACTTCCTCCGGCTCGCCGAGACGCCCGAGAAGCGTCGCCTGCTCCATCGCGGCTTGCAGCTTCGCGCCACCTGTAGCCACCGCAGCGTCAAGCATCGGTGTGCGGATCGGCCCCGGCAGCACGACATTGGAGGTGATGCCGAAGCGGGCATTCTCGCGCGCGATCGATTTGGCGAAGGCGATCAGTCCACCCTTGGCAGCGGCGTAAACCGCACCACCCTTGGAGCCGATGCGTCCGGCTTCGGAAGAGATAAAAACAACGCGACCGTAGCCCGCCGCCTGCATGCCCGGTAACACCGCTTGCGTCACGGAAAACGCCGCCTCCAGATTAATGGCGATCAAGCGTCGCCACTCCTCCGGCGTCGTTTTGGTAAAGAACGCGTGCTGATCGACGCCGGCGTTGCTCACCAGAATATCGAACGGACCATGTTCGGCACCGAGGCGCGCCACGGCCGCATGATCGGTCAGGTCGAGAGACACAACGTCGCAGCCGCATTCGTCTGCCAACGCAGCGGCGGCTTCCACATCGCGATCGCAGATCAGCACGGCAACGCCTTCAGCGATCAGGCGCCGCGTGATGGCCGCGCCGATCCCCTTTGCTCCGCCGGTCACGATGGCGCGGCAGCCACGCAATCGATCGTTGACGGCAGAGCTAATCATGACTTCAACGGCCTACGAAATTCGGTTTGCGGCGCTCGATCACCGCCGCAAGGCCTTCGCGCGAATCCGCGGTTCCAGACAATTCCGAAACCGTTCGGGCTTCCTCAGGCAGGCAGGCATCGATGCCGAGACCAAGGCCGTTCCACAACAAGCGCTTCGCGGCGGCAGCCGCTTTAGGTGCGCCGGCGGCCAGTTGATGCGCGAGATCGAGTGCTGCCTGTTCGAGATCGGCGTCAGCCACCACGCGGCTCACCAACCCCATCTCCAACGCTTCCCGCGCGTCGACGATCCGGTTGCTCAGGATCATATCCATGGCGCGACGAAACCCGATCATGCGCGGCAACGTCACCGAGATGCCGGCATCTGGCGCCATGCCGACGCGCGTCATGCCGGCCATGAACTTCGACGACTGCGCGGCGATCGCAATATCGGCCGCGCAGACCAGTCCAAGGCCGCCGCCGCCGGTCGCATATCCTTGAACAGCGACGACGACCGGGGCATCGAGATGCACGAGACCGGCGGCGGAAATCTGCAAATACGAGGTCGCCTTGCGCAGGAAATCCGGCAGCCCCTCGCCCTTCGCGGAAAATTCCTTGACGTCGCCACCGGCGCAGAAATTCGGCCCTTCGCCGGTGAGCAGAACGGCGCGGATGCGCGGATCGCCGTGGCAAGCCATCACCGCACGATGCAGGGCTTCGAGCAACGCAATGCTGATGCCATTCGACTGTTGCGGTCGATTGAGGCGCAGCCGCGCGACATGATTTTCAAGCGAGAGGAGAACGGGACCTTCGCTGATCAACTGCTCTGTGGTCTCGCTCATCGAATGTCCTCTCAACACGGGTTGTCACGCTTCGCAATCAGACCAGAAACGATAACGTGTAGATCGGCTTGTCGTTATTGACGAGCGCGACCTTCTTGCGCGACATCTTCAACGCATCGCCGACGCGCCGTAGCGTGTATTCGTTGCGTGACGCCCACACCGTATCGCCGCGCATATTGGATTCAAAGATCATGGCATTGGCCGTGACACGAATTTGGCTATCTGCCGAATCGAGCAGTTCGATATTGGAGATGATCCGCGCGAGTTTTGACGGCGGCGTCTGCGAATGGCGCTTGCCGGTTTTCAGTTGCTTGATGCGAAGCGAGATGCGCGAGCGATTGTCGTAGATAAACGACATTTCTCTTTCGGGATCGGTATCCTCACCATTGGCCGGCACCCAATACACCGCATCATCATCCCACAGCGCTTCCCAATCGTCGTAAGCGTGGGTGTCCTGAAGCCGCGCCTCCTGATAGAGGAATTGGCTGACCTCCTGCAACAAGCGGCCGTCGGTCGCCATTACTCCGCCTCCATCAGCGACTTATAGTGACGCCAGATGCCCCGCGACGGCAGATCGTCGGTGGCGTGCCCGACGAGAAAGCCGTTTTCGTCGCGACGCTCGCGATGCACACCGCGATTGAGGAACAGCCATTCGGGATCTCGGATGGAGAGGCCACGCTGGTTGCGCTCGTACATTTCCGTGTCGTCCGCCAACAGGAAGCCGGCCGGTCCCACCGACCCCATCGTCTGCTGCCGCATCCGCTTGTTGAAGTCGGGCGCGCCCTTGAATTGCAGCGCGGTGACGTGCTGAATCGACTCATCGACCGCGATGGGCTGAATGACGAACAGTTGTATCTCGGCAATAAACAGGTTCGGAAAGATCATCGTGTGCGGCGTGCCATCGATCATGATTTTCCGCGCACGGTCCACGCCGTATGCCGCTTCCATCGCAGTCGCATAGCCCGGCAGCCGCTCGGTATTGGTCCCGAACCAGCTCAGCGGCACATCGCGCCGGCGAAACTCCGGACGCAGATCCACTTCGGTATGGCCGTTGCCGAAATCGCGCGTCAGCGCCGTGGATTCTCCGCCGTAAAGCTCGCCGATCTTACTGTCGGCAATGGAGAAGATCGACGCGTGCACGAAGCCGGGATGATAGCCGTCGCATTCGTTCTCGAGGATGAATTTCCAGTTCGCCTTGGTACGATGGCGAAGAAACCCCGCCGTCAGTTCGATTTCCCCTTCCGGAGAATTCTCGCAAAGCTGATCGATGGCGCGGAGCGCGCCGCCGAGATGTTCCTCCAGCGTCGGTCCCTCCGCAGCCATGCTGCCGAAGACAAATCCCTTGTAGATCGCGATGCGCGGCACCGCGCTCAAACCGAGCGTCGACTTCTCGACACCTTCGTAGCCGTCGGGAAACGCATATCCCATCAGCCGGCCGTCATTGGCGAAGGTCCAGGAATGATAGGGACAGGTGAACGAGGCGCGATTGCCCTTCTCGACGACGCAGACGGCATTGCCGCGATGCGGGCAGCGATTCAGCAGCAACCGGACTTCGCCTTCGCGATCCCGCACCATCAGGACCGGCATCGGGCCGATCGATTTTGTGACGAAGTCGTTGCAGTTGGGAATTTCGCTGGTGTGCCCGACGTAGACCCAGGTCCGATACCAGATCTTCTCAAGCTCGACTTTGAAGATTTCGGGGTCGCAATAAAGCGAGCCGTGAACCCGACCGGGCCCGATGAGGTTCGCCCACTGCTGCCGCGGCGCCTCTACATTCATACCTCAATCCTCCCGAAAACTTGGCCAAGGATACAGCACAAGGGTCGTCGATACAATATTTAAACGACTGTCCGGTTTATAATTTGCACCGCGTCGCTTTGTCCGCCTCCTCATGCCGCTAGGCCGGCAGCAATTCGCGCACATCCCGGCCGAGGTCCGCAATCCTGCGGGCATCCAGCGCAACGTCCTGCATCGCAATGATCCGTTTCGCGACGTTGAAGTCGGCCGCGGCGTTGATGGCATCCAGGGCTACGAGCGTCTGCCCTTGCAGGTAGAAAACCGAAAACCGGCCGCGGGAAGGATCGCCGCGCACAACCGTTTGGTCGTACCCCCTCGACAGTAATCCCGCGCTTTGGAGTTTCAGGTCATATTGATCCGACCAGAACCACGGCACAGCAGACGTTGGCGCGGGCGCTCCGGCCGCGTGCGCGGCGGCAATGCGGCCCTGCTCGATCGCGTTGGCGACGGATTCGATCCGCTGCCGCCGCCCCGCGAATGGGTTCTTCGCCAGCGCGCAATCACCGATCGCATAGATGTCCGGATCGCTGGTCCGCATCGTCGGATCGACAACGACTCCCTCCCCCGGCTCGACATCGATGCCGGAATACATCGCCAGTTCGTCATTGGCATCGACACCGATGCCGATGACGGCAAGATCACACGGCAGTTCTTCGCCGCTGGACAGCCGCACGGCACGGACGTTGCGTTCCCCTGCAAAGGCGGCGACCGTGGTGCAAAGGCGAATATCGACGCCTTTCGCACGATGAAACGCCGCATAGAAATCGGAAACGACTTCGCCTGTCACTCGCCCCAACAGCCGCTCGCCTGCCTCGACAACGGTGACATTGATTCCCCGCTTGCGCGCAACAGCGGCGACCTCAAGCCCGATATACCCGCCGCCGACAACGACGAGATTTGACGCCCCCCGAAAGACTGACTGAAGACGACGCGCATCCTCTATGCCGCGAAGATATCCGATCCCGTCGAGATGAATGCCGGGCACGCCAAGTTTACGCGGCCGCGTACCCGTCGCGAGAAACAGTTTTGCGAACGGAAAGACCTCGCCTTCGCTGGTGACAACCACATTATCCCTGCGATCGATCGCGGTAACAGACTCCCCGAACCGTATCCGGATGTTCTTCGCATCGTAGAAAGCTTGATCGCGGAGCAGAAGACGGTCGACGGCCATCTCACCCGCAAGATAGGCTTTTGAAAGCGGAGGACGCTGATAGGGAAGCGCCTCTTCCGCCGCAATCATCAGGATCGGGCCCGACCAGCCGTGCTGCCGCAGCGAGATGGCGCACTGCGCCCCCGCCTGGCCCCCGCCGACGATGACGGCGGCATTGGAAACTGCCCTGGTCATTCCTTCAGAACATCCTTGGGGACTGCTCTTGTCGTACGCTATAATAAGACGTTCATCCGGTTTATTACAAATCACCCAATGGCCGGCAGTGTCAAGGTGGGAATTTGGTGAGATCCAGACCACTGCAGCGCATGCCCGCCGCGTTCACAGGTTGCGATGGTCCTTTTCCGGGCCTCTTTGCCGCAGCCTGCCGGTGGAGTAACTCGTCGCGTCTCGAACGGCTGACAGAGTTGCGGTTCCCGCCGCATTGACACCTCGCTCGATGGCCGTTCGGCACGCGGCCAAAATTCGTCGTCGCTGTCGCGCCTGTAGGCCGACAACTGGTCCTGCGATCCGCACGTCAAGCTGTGGACGTGTGACGCACTAGAATCCGCGCTGTGAAATCCTCCTCATCAAGCGTGTTCCCCAAGCTGCCTTGCTGCTGCGAAATGATCGAGCATGATCGTCTGAAAAAGACCGATCGATTGCATCAAATTCTTCCTGCGCGTGCAGCGATGGATTGACTAGCCGAGGCGAGCCCTCCAGTCTCGCGGCGAAGATATTGATTGACACATCTTTGAAATTTCATGCGGAGGAAATCGAGTATCATGAACATGCACGCCACCACATCGACCGGCTTCGGCCTCAATCCGAACGATGAGCTCAACGATCTCCGCATGTCGGAAAAAGCTCGTCCGCTTTACGATCACGTCCGGAAATTTCTGAAGGAATCGGTCGCGCCGATTCAGGTGGAATACGAGGCGGCAGGCAAGGGCAAGACCGATCGCTGGAGCTTCACGCCGAAGCAGCTTGAACTGCTCGCCCAGATCAAGGGCAAAGCGAAGTCGGAAGGCCTCTGGAACTTCTTTCTGCCGGACTCCGAGACCGGCGAAGGGCTTTCGAACCTCGATTACGCTTTCATCGCCGCCGAACTCGGCAAGTACCCGCTCGGCTCGGAGTCGATGAACTGCTCGGCGCCCGACACCGGCAACATGGAGGTGCTTGAGCGTGTCGGCACCAAGGAACAGAAAAAGCAGTGGCTGGAGCCCTTGCTGAACGGTGAAATCCGTTCAGCCTATGTGATGACCGAGCCGAATGTCGCCTCGTCGGACGCCAAGAACGTCTCCACCACCGCGCGCCTCGAAGGCGACGAGTGGGTCATCAACGGCGAGAAGTATTACATCTCCGGTCTCGGCGATCCGCGCTGCAAGATCATGATCGTGATGGTGAAGACCAACCCGAATGCTGCGCCGAGCAAGCAGCAGTCGCAGATCCTGGTGCCGGTCAACACGCCGGGCGTCGAGGTGATCGGGCCGATGCATGTGTTCGGGCACGACCACGCACCGCGCGGGCACATGCACATGCGCTTCAACAATGTACGCGTGCCGAAGGAAAACATCCTGCTCGGCGAAGGGCGCGGCTTCGAGATTTCGCAGCTTCGCCTCGGCCCCGGCCGCATCCATCACTGCATGCGCACCATAGGCAAGGCGGAGAAGGCGCTCGATCTCATGGTCGAGCGTGGCCTCACCCGCGAAGCCTTCGGCAAGAAGATCGCGCATCTCGGCGGCAACCTGCAAATCATCGCCCAGGCGCGCTGCGAAATCGAAGCGATGCGGCTGATGGTGCTGAAGGCCGCCAAGGCGATGGACGTGCTCGGCAACAAGGAAGCGCGCGTCTGGGTCTCGATGGTCAAGGCCATGGTGCCGGAGCGCGCCTGCCGCATCATCGACCAGGCGATCCAGATGCACGGCGCCACCGGCATCTCGAACTGGACGCCGCTCGCCGAGATGTACATGGACGTGCGCCACCTGCGCTTCGCCGACGGCCCTGACGAAGTGCACTGGATGGTGGTCGGCCGCAACGAACTGAACCGCGCTTAACGCCAGACCAGCGACATCACCAAAATGCCCGGACTATCGGTCCGGGCATTTTTATAAGACACCGTAGTGGGCGCTCGCGATTGTGGTCCTCTCTCCCGCTTGCGGGGGAGAGACAGAGAGGGGGGCAATCTCGATGGACGCTCTCGCCGCTATTCCTTCGCCCCCACCCCAACCCTCCCCCGCAAGCGGGAGAGGGAGCGCGGCGACTAACGCTTGAATATCGCCGCCTTCGGCGCGCTCAGTCCAGAATGCTCTTGTAGCTGTCTGAGAACACATCGCGGCCGATGATGAGCCGCATCACTTCGGAGCTGCCGGCGAGAATGCGATTGACGCGCGCGTCGCTGAACATGCGGCTGATCGGATATTCGTCCATGAAGCCCGCGCCGCCGTGCAACTGCACGCCGAGATCGAGCATTTTCCACTCCACCTCGGACGCCATCATCTTGGCTTTTGCGCCCATGTTGGTGGTGAGACGTCCGGCGTTGTGCTCGGCGACGCAATGATCGACATAGACCTGCACGAGATCGATCTCGGCATCCATCTCCGCCATGCGGAACTGGGTGTTCTGCTGCTCGGAGAGCGGCTTGCCGAACAGCTTGCGATCCATCACGTAGTCGCGCGTGATATCGAAGGCCCGGCGCGCATTGGAAATGCAGCCGACGGCCGAAATCAACCGCTCCTCGGCAAGGCCCTGCATCAGATAATAGAAGCCCTTGCCCGGCTCGCCGAGCACGTTGTCCTTCGGCACCTTGACGTTGGTGAAGAACAGTTCGGCGGTGTCCTGCGCCGGCATTCCCATCTTCTTGAGATTGCGGCCGCGCTCGAAACCTTCCATGCCGCGCTCGACGATGAGCAGCACCATGGCGTGTTTCTTCTCCGCGCCCGCGAGCTTGGCGGCGACGATCACCACATCGGAATTGATGCCGTTGGAAATGTAGGTCTTCGAGCCGTTGAGCAGGAAGTGATCGCCCTTGTCCTCGGCCGTGGTCCGCATGCCCGCGAGGTCGGAGCCCGCGCCGGGTTCTGTCATGGCGATGGCGAGAATAGTATCGCCGCTGACGCACTTCGGCAGAAAGCGCTCGCGCTGCTCCTCAGTGCCGAAACGCTGGAAGTAAGGACCGACGAGCCGGCTATGCAGCGTGTTGAACCAGCCCTTGTTGCCAGAGCGCGCGCTTTCTTCGATGATGATCTGTTCATAGCGGAAATCGGTATCGCCCATGCCGCCGTATTTTTCATCGGGCCAGATCATCAGGAAACCCTGGTCGCCCGCCTTCTTGAAGGCGCTGCGATCGACGATGCCGGCCTCGCGCCATTCCTCCATGTGCGGGGTGATCTCGCTCGCCAGGAATTTCCTGTAAGCCTCGCGAAAAATAAGCTGGTCTTCGGTGAAATTGCGCATCGATGTCCCTTGACTGAAACTGTCGCAAGGAAACGCGATCCGCTCGCAGCGAGACGGATCGCGTTTCAATTTTCATGTCGCCGTCACGTTTGTCGACGGCCGCACGCGCAAGGCTTACTTGCCCTTCCAGTTCGGCGCGCGCTTCTCGGCGAAGGCCGCCGCGCCCTCGCGCGCGTCTTCGGAGGTGAAAATCGGCGCAACGATGTCCTGTTGCTTCTTCCACATCTCGTCTTCGGTCCACAGGCGGGATTGAACGACGACCTGCTTGGACGCCTTCACCGCCATCGGACCATTGGCGCCGATCGCCTTCGCCAGTTCAAGCGCGGCGTCGAGCGCCGGACCGTCGGTGACGCGATTGATGATGCCGAGTTCGTAGGCGCGTTCGGCACCGAAGAACTCGCCGGTGAGCGCATATTCCATCGCAACGCGGAACGGCATCTGGCGCGGCATCCGGATCAATCCGCCGGCAGCAGCGGCGAGGCCACGCTTCACCTCGGGAATGCCGAACTTGGCGCTGCGGTTGGCGACGATCATGTCGCACGACAGCGCGATCTCCATGCCGCCGGCGAGCGCATAGCCGTCGACCGCCGCGATCAACGGCTTCTTCGGCGGTGCTTCAGCGAGACCGGCGAAGCCGCGCCCCGGAACGAAAGGCCGCTCTCCCTTCAGGAAGCCCTTGAGATCCATACCGGAGCAGAACGTGCCTCCCGCTCCGGTGATGATGCCGACGGTCAGGCCGTCATCCGTATCGAGCTTGTCCATCGCTGCCGCCACAGCCTTCGCAAGCGCGAGGTTGACGGCATTCTTTGCTTCCGGCCGATTCAAGGTGACGATTAGGATTGGGCCGCGGACTTCAGTGAGAACCGGATTTTCATCGGACATTGTTTCGACTCCCTTGGCTTCCTGGAACGTGACGCATTCGATCTGATTGGTCATGCCCGGCTTTTTGCCGGGCATCCACGTCTCGAAAATATTGCAAGTTCCAAGACGTGGATGGCCGGGACATAGGCGAGCGAAGCGACGCCGTTCTTCGAACGGCTATGCCCGGCCATAACGATGTTGCTGTGGAGCGGCGCGCCTTAGCGCGGCGCCATGCGGATGGCACCGTCGAGGCGGACGTCTTCGCCGTTGAAGTAGCCGTTGGTAATCATGGTCAGAGCCAGATGCGCATATTCCTCCGGCATGCCGAGACGCTTCGGGAACGGCACCGAGGCGCTGAGCGCCGCCTTGACGTTGTCCGGCGCGCCTTGCAGCAGCGGCGTGTTGAAGATGCCCGGCAGGATGGTGTTGACGCGAATGCCTTCACTCATCAGGTCGCGCGCGACCGGCAAGGTCAGGCCGACGACACCGGCCTTCGAAGCCGAATAGGCGGCTTGCCCCATCTGACCGTCCTCGGCTGCAACCGACGCGGTGTTGACGATCGCACCGCGCTCGCCGTGCTCCAGCGGCTCCAGCGACAGCATTCCCTTCGCCGACTTGGCGATGCAGCGGAAGGTGCCGACGAGGTTGATCTGGATGATGCGGTTGAAGGCGTCGATCGGGAAGTGGGTGGCTTCGCCGGTCTTCTTGTCGCGGCCGGCCGTTTTCACCGCATTGCCGGTGCCGGCGCAGTTGATCAGGATACGTTCCTGGCCATGCGCCGCACGCGCCTTGGCGAAGCCGGCGTCGACCTGCTCGTCGGAGGTGACGTCGACCTTGCAGAACACACCGCCGATTTCCTTGGCGATGGCTTCGCCTTTCTCCTCGTTGAAATCGAACAACGCAACCTTCACCCCGTAGGAGGCCAATGCGCGCGCGGTAGCCGCGCCAAGCCCCGAGGCGCCGCCGGTAACAACGGCGGCGACCGAAGAATCAAGCTTCATGATGTCGAATCCCTTTGCGTTTAGATGCGTTCGATGATGATGGCGGGAGCCATGCCGCCGGCGGCGCACATGGTGACAAGGCCGTAGCGTCCGCCGCTGCGTTCGAGTTCGTCGAGGGCGGTGCCGATCAGGATCGAGCCGGTGGCGCCGATCGGATGACCGAGCGCGATCGCGCCGCCGTTGATGTTGACCTTCGAGCGATCGAGGTTGAGGTCGCGGATGAACTTCTCGGCGACCACCGCGAAGGCCTCGTTGATCTCCCAGACGTCGATGTCCTTGGTGGTGAGGCCGGCCTTGGCGAGCACCTTCTTCGCCGCAGGCACCGGCGCGTTGAGCATCAGCGTCGGATCGTCGCCCTGGTTGGCATAGGCGACGATGCGGGCGCGCGGCTTGAGGCCGTGCTTCTCGGCATAGTCCTTCGAAGTGATAAGCACCGCGGCCGCACCGTCGACAACGCCGGAGCTGTTGCCGGCGTGATGAACGCCCTTCCATTCGAGGTCCGGATAGCGGCGCTGAATCTGCTTCTTGAAGGTGACGCCGCCGCCCATGTCGTAATCGGCCAACTGTTCGAAGCTCGGCTTCAGCGAGGCGAGGCCCTCGGCGGTGGTTTCCGGGCGCGGGAATTCCTCGCGGTCGAGCGCGACGCTGCCATCGGGATTGAGCACCGGCACCACTGACTTGGCGAAACGGCCTTCGTCGATCGCCTTCTTGGCGCGCTGCTGACTGACCAACGCCAGCGCATCGACCGCTTCACGCGAGATGCCTTCCTTGGCCGCGATCGCATCACCGCAGACACCCTGATGCGACTGCGGGTGAACTTCGTCGAGCTGCACGTTGCCCGCGCCCATCAGGCGGGGCGCCATCTTTGCGGCGGCGCGCTCGGCCGCAAGCACCTGCTGATAGCTCATCATCTCGGTACCGCCGGCGATGACGCAATCTTCCATGCCCGACATGACGGTCGCGGCCGCGAGGTTGACCGAGGTGATGCCGCCGCCGCAGAAGCGGTCGAGCGTGGTACCGCTGGCCTTGATGTCGTAGCCGGCCGCAAGTGCCGACATGCGGCCGAGGTCGCCGCCCTGCTTGCCTTCCTGCGTCGAGGTCGACCAGATGATGTCATCGACGGTCGCGGTGTCGAGGTGGTTGCGGTCCTTGATCGCCTTCAGCACCGTCGAAGCAAGGTTCTGCGGATGCAGATGCGACAGCGCGCCCTTGCCCGGCTTGCCGATGCCGCGCGGCGTACGAACAGCGTCAATGATGTATGCGTCAGACATGCGTTTTCCTTCGTGTTGCATGGTGTCGTTCGAGCGAAAGGGAGCGAGAGGCGATTGCTGTCACCCGGCGCGAGACATCGAATCGGCATTGCCGTTGCCAACGGCATTGCCACAGCGCCCGGGTCTTCAGCGGGGTGAAGCCAGGAGCACGCGGGGCATGCGGCATCGGATATGTCTGGCTGGCCAGCATCAGGCGCACCCTACCATCTGGTCCGTTCTCTGGCCTCAGTTAATCGATTAATTAGTTGATCGACTAATTAAAGTGCCGCCAAGGCTTCCTGTCAACCACAACAGCTCTTCGCCGGCGGACAGATCCCACGTCGAATAACGCATATGTCCGGTGCGGAATGTCAGGCGCTCCGGCCAGCCACCCGGATCACTGTACCGCTGCCATGCGAATCTCCTGTCGAGAGGATCGGCCTCGCACCCTCAAGCCGCCTTCCGCGCCGCCATCCAGCGGCGATATTGGCGGGTGCTGCGCCTTGCGGATATCTGCGAGGTCACCAACGCCCAGAGCGGCGAGACGTTGGGAGCCGTGCGACGCCGGCAGCTGAGACGCACCAACTGGTAGCGCACGGCGGCCATATGCGCGGACGAGGCCACCGGCTTGTTCTTCCAGGTGATCGGCTTAATCGCTGGAGCATCGGCTCTCCCGAGCTTCCAGTTCCGCGGCAGGTTCGGCTCGATCGCAAGCGCGGTCGCGGTTCCCGCCATGGCGACGCCGCTCTCGATCACCGTCTCCGCCACTTCGCGGCGCCGGATGCCGCCCGTAACCATCAACGGCATCGTCGCGACCTCGGCGATCTCGCGCGCGAATTCCAGAAAATACGCTTCGCGCGCCAGCGTGCGATCGTCCCGCGCGGAGCCCATCATCGCCGGGGCTTCGTAGCTGCCGCCCGACAATTCGACGAGATCAACACCGAGTGCGCCGAGCATCCGCACCACCGCCCGCGCATCCTCCGGTGAGAAGCCGCCGCGCTGGAAGTCGGCCGAGTTGAGCTTCACCGCGACCGCAAAGCCGGGCGAGACCGCCGCGCGCACGCCGCGCACGATGTCGAGCAACAGGCGCGCGCGGTTTTCGAGGGCGCCGCCCCAGCGGTCCGTGCGGTGGTTGGCGAGCGGTGACAGAAACTGACTCAGCAAATAGCCGTGCGCGGCGTGAATCTCGACGCCGGTGAAACCGGCACGCTCGGCAAGCACCGCCGTGGTCACGAAGCGACGTTCGACCTCCGCAATGTCAGCCGCCGTCATCTCGCGCGGCACCGGGAATATCTTGGACTGCGCGCCGAGGTCGAGCGCAATCGCCGACGGCGCCAGCGTCTCCTGTCCGAGTCCCGCCGGCATCTGGCGGCCGGGATGGTTGATCTGCATCCAGACCTGCGCACCACCCGCGCGCGAGGCATCAGCCCATGCCTTGAAGCGGCCGAGATAGCGGTCATCTTCCAGCACGACGCCGGCCGGGCCGGTCATGGCGCGCGCATCGACCATCACATTGCCGGTAATGATGAGACCGGCGCCGCCGTCGGCCCATGCGCGATAGAGGCTGATCAGTTCGGCGGACGGCGCGTGGTCGTCGTCGGCCATGTTCTCTTCCATCGCGGCCTTGGCGATGCGGTTCGGAACGACGGCGCCGTTCGGCAGCGACAGCGGGGAAAATAGGGACATCGGTGCTCTCCAACCAGGGACTTGAGCAAACCATAACCTTTGAGTTAAGTTTAAGGTCAAGAGCCCTTGGAAGGACATCTCGCGATGAATATCGGAGAGTTGGCGAAGCGAACCGGACTGACCAATTCGCGCATCCGCTTCTATGAGAGCGCCGGCCTGCTAAAGACCGTCGACCGGCGACCGAACGGCTATCGGACCTATCCGCCGCAGGCGGTACTGGTGCTCGAACTGATCGCCACCGCGCAGAAAGCCGGGTTCAGCCTCGACGAGATTCGCACGTTGCTGCCGCCCGACCTCGGGCAGTGGGATCACGCCGCGCTGATCGATACGCTCCGCCGCAAGGTGGCGGATATCGAGGCGCTGCAAACACGGCTCAAGCAGAGCAAGGCGCAACTCGCCGCTCTCATTAAGGAGATCGAAGCGAAGCCCGATGACATCGACTGCGCTGCCAATGCGCGCAGGGTGCTGTCGCATATCCTCGGCAAGGAGATCGAGAAACCAACCCTGGCTGCCGCCGATGTCAAACTTCTCGGCAAAACCAGCCGCCGCCGCGTCGCCAAAGCCGGCTAAGAACTGTCCCTGATGGGAACGATCCTCCGCGAACACCTGAAACGTGGTGTAGCGTCAGCGCCCCGCTCCGCTTAGTGGCTTGGGATTTTCACGGACGACTCGATCGCTCCGTGAAATGACGAAAGGCCGGGATCGCTCCCGGCCTTTCGCACTTATCGGATAACTCGCGTGTCTCGGTTTTACCGGGCCGAGGCGCGCTTGGGCGGATTCGCCGGCCACGACTTGATCAGCGTGTCGTAGTCAACGGTTTCACCCTTCGGCTTCTCGTTCGCGAGCTTGCGCTGCGGAGCGATGGTGCCGTCCTTCTCGGCCTTCTTGTACCAGAACTCGGCGGATTCCTTCTTGTTCATCTTCGGTCCGCAGGCACCCTGCACACCGGACTTCTCAAGCCGCTCCATCACCGAATCCTGGGCCGCGGCGAGCGCGTCCATCGCCTGCTGCGGCGTCTTGGTGCCGGACGACGCGTCGCCGATGTTCTGCCACCACAGTTGCGCGAGTTTCGGATAGTCGGGCACGTTGTTGCCGGTCGGGGTCCACTGCACGCGGGCGGGCGAGCGGTAGAACTCGATCAGGCCGCCGAGCTTCGGCGCACGCTCGGTGAACGACTTGTCCCAGATATCGGATTCGCGGATGAAAGTCAGACCGACGTGACTCTTCTTCAGGCTCACCGTCTTGGAGATGATGAACTGCAGATAGAGCCAGGCCGCCTTGCGGCGATCCGGCGGGGTCGACTTCAACAGCGTCACCGAGCCGGCATCCTGGTAGCCGAGCTTCATGCCTTCTTTCCAGTAGGCGCCATGCGGCGACGGAGCCATGCGCCATTTCGGCGTACCGTCCGCGTTCATCACGGCGATGCCGGGCTTCACCATGTCGGCCGTAAAAGCGGTGTACCAGAAGATCTGCTGGGCGATGTTACCCTGCGCCGGCACCGGACCTGCTTCGGAGAAGGTCATGCCCTGGGCCTGCGGGGGAGCGTACTTCTTCAGCCAGTCGATATACTTGGTGATGGAATACACCGCTGCCGGGCCGTTGGTGTCACCACCGCGCTCGATCGAGGAGCCGACCGGGCGGCAGCCTTCCATGCGGATGCCCCACTCGTCGACCGGCAGGCCGTTCGGAATGCCCTTGTCGCCGTTTCCGGCCATCGACAGCCAGGCGTCGGTGAAACGCCAGCCGAGCGAGGGATCCTTCTTGCCATAATCCATATGGCCGTAGACCTTGACGCCGTTGATCTCCTTGATGTCGTTGGTGAAGAATTCGGCGATATCTTCATAGGCCGACCAGTTCACGGGGACGCCGAGTTCATAGCCGTACTTGGCCTTGAACTTGGCTTTGTATTCGGGGTTGGTGAACCAGTCGTAGCGGAACCAATAAAGGTTGGCGAACTGCTGGTCGGGCAGTTGATAGAGCTTGCCGTCCGGCGCCGTGGTGAACGACTTGCCGATGAAGTCGTCGACGTCGAGCATCGGGTCGGTGACGTCCTTGCCCTCGCCCTTCATGTAGTCGGACAGGATGACGGTCTGGCCGTAGCGGAAGTGGGTGCCGATCAGATCGGAATCGTTGATCCAGCCGTCATAGACATTCTTGCCGGACTGCATCTGGGTTTGCAGCTTCTCGACGACGTCACCTTCCTGGATGATGTCGTGCTTGAGCTTGATGCCGGTGAGTTCGGAGAACGCCTTGGCAAGCGTCTGCGATTCATATTCGTGCGTCGTAATGGTCTCGGAGACGACGTTGATTTCCATGCCCTTGAACGGCTCGGCGGCCTTGGCGAACCATTCCAGTTCCTTCTTCTGCTCCTCCTTCGACAGGGTCGAGGGTTGGAACTCGGCGATCCACTTCTGCACCACCGCATCGTCGACCGCGAAGGCCGGCGTGGTGATCGCAAGCGAGGTCGCGATCAGCGCGGCCGCGCTGGTCATGGTCAAAAGACTATTTCTGCTCTTCCTCAAATGTCTCATCGTGAATCCTCCGGTTGCAGCGACAAAACCAAACCTCAGGCCCGGGTTGACCCCGGATCTGCTCATCTTCGCTTCGTCAGACCGTGCGAAAGATCACCACGGCTGAAAGAAACGAAATCAGCGTTGCGAGCCACAGGCTCGAAATCTCCACGCCCTCCCTGATCGGCAGGGTCAGAATCGGATCCGTGCCGACGATGCCGATCCATGCCAGATGGATCACCGCGGCCAGCACCAGCGAGATAAACAAGCGATCGCCGCGCGTGGTCGGAATGCGCAGAACGCCGATCCGCTCCGCCTCGGGATAGGCCGCGGCGAGATAGGTCGTCACCGCAAGCGTGCACGCCAGTGCCGCGAAGAAGATCGCGGTCGGCAACGTCCAAGCCATCCATGCGATGCTGTCCATCAACGTCTCCTACACCCGGCCGAGCGCGAAACCACGCGCGATGTAGTTGCGGACGAACCAGATCACCAGCGCGCCCGGAATGATGGTGAGTACGCCGGCGGCGGCGAGCAGGCCCCAGTCCATGCCAGCGGCCGAGACCGTGCGCGTCATGATCGCCGCGATCGGCTTGGCATTCACCGAGGTCAGTGTGCGCGCCAGCAGCAGTTCGACCCAGGAGAACATGAAGCAGAAGAAGGCAGCGACGCCGATGCCGCTGGCGATCAGCGGGATCAGGATCTTGATAAAGAACCGCGGGAACGAATAGCCGTCGAGAAATGCGGTCTCGTCGATCTCGCGCGGCACGCCAGAGACGAAGCCCTCGAGAATCCAGACTGCGAGCGGCACGTTGAAGATACAGTGCGCAAGCGCGACCGCCCACGGCGTATCGAACAGGCCGATCGCCGAATAGAGATTGAAGAACGGCAGCGCATAGACCGCCGCCGGCGCCATACGGTTCGACAGCAGCCAGAAGAACAGGTGCTTGTCACCGAGAAAGCGATACCGGGAGAACGCATAGGCCGCCGGCAACGCCACCGAGATCGAGATGACGGTGTTGAGGATGACATATTCGAGCGAGTTGATGTAACCCGAATACCAGCTTTCATCGGTGAAGATGCGCTTGTAATGCTGCAGCGTCGGAGTGTGCGGCCATAGCGTCATCGTCGAGACGATCTCGGCATTGGTCTTGAAGCTCATGTTGACCAGCCAATAGATCGGCAACAACAGGAAGATCAGGAACAGCGCCATGATCAGGCGGCGGCCCGGGATCGCATACATCACGCCGCTCCTTGCCTGGCCGGGCGTTCGGAGCCGGCATTGACCATCACGGTGTAGAACACCCAGCACACGATCAGGATGATCAGATTGTAAACCAGCGACAATGCCGCGGCCTTGCCGAGGTCGAACTGTCCGAGCGCGATCTTGACGAGTTCGATCGAGACGAAGGTAGTCGAATTGCCCGGACCGCCCCCGGTCACCACGAACGGCTCGGTGTAGATCATGAAGCTGTCCATGAAGCGCAGCAGCACCGCGATCAGCAGCACGCGATTCATCTTCGGCAACTGGATCGCCTTGAACACCGCCCAACGCGATGCGCCGTCGATCTGCGCCGCCTGGTAATAGGCGTCGGGAATCGACTTCAGGCCGGCATAGCACAACAGCGCGACCAGGCTGGTCCAGTGCCAGACGTCCATCACGATGACGGTGACCCAGGCATCGACCTCGTCGGAGACGTAATTGTAGGGTATTCCCAGATGGTTCAGGACATAGCCGAGCAGCCCGATATCGGGTCGGCCGAAGATCTGCCAGATGGTGCCGACCACGTTCCAGGGAATCAGCAGCGGCAGCGCGAGAATGACGAGGCAGGCCGCGACACTCCATCCCTCGCGCGGCATCGACAGCGCGATCAGAATGCCGAGCGGGACTTCGATGGCGAGGATCACCGCCGAGAAAAACAGGTTTCTGCCGAGCGAGGCCAGGAAGCGGCCGCCGAGATCGGTCGACGGATCGAGCAATTCCTTGAACCAGCCGACGCCGTTCCAGAAGAACTGATTGTTGCCGAAAGTGTCCTGCATCGAATAGTTGACGACCGTCATCAGCGGAATGATCGCGGAGAACGCGACCACCGCGAACACCGGCAGCACCAGGAACCAGGCTTTCTGATTGACGGTCTTCTCCATCAGGCAGCCCCCTCGACCAACTGACTGTCGGCGTAGACGTGGATGTGCGCGGGATCGAAGACCAGGCCCACCGTATCGCCCGAAACCGAGACATCCGGCGGCACGCGCGCGGCGAACTTGACGTCGCCGACGCGAACGCGGGCGAACCTGACACGGCCGAGGTCGTCGATCCGTTCGACCGCAGCCGACAGCAGGCCGGCGGCCGGCGGCGCGACATCGACGAATTCCGGCCGTACGCCGATCTCGATCTTCTTGCCCGCCGGCAGGACGTCGTAATTGCGACGCAGCCCGATGACGTGACCCGCAATCCGCGCCTCGTAGCCATGGACCGCGGCGGGCACGATGTTCATGCCGGGCGAGCCGATGAAGTAGCCAACGAACGTGTGCGCCGGCTTGTCGAACAGTTCGGCCGGCGTGCCGCTCTGCACCACGCGGCCGTCATGCATGACCACGACAGTGTCGGCAAAAGTCAGCGCCTCGGTCTGGTCATGGGTGACGTAGATCATCGTGAGATCGAGTTCGCGATGCAGCGCCTTCAGCTTCGAGCGCAATTGCCATTTCAGTTCGGGATCGATCACCGTCAGTGGCTCGTCGAACAGCACGGCGGCGACATCGGAGCGCACCAGGCCACGGCCGAGCGAGATCTTCTGCTTGGCGTCGGCGGAGAGCCGTGTCGCCTTGCGGCCGAGATCGGACGTGAGATCGAGCAAGCCCGCGATCTGCTTGACGCGAGCCTCGACCTCGGCCTTGGCGACGCCGCGGTTCTTGAGCGGGAAAGCCAGATTTTCGCCCACTGTCATGGTGTCGTAGATCACCGGGAACTGGAACACCTGTGCGATGTTGCGCTTCTGCGTCGACAGCGGCGTGATATCGCGACCATCGAACAGGATTTGTCCGCGCGTCGGCGTCACGATGCCGGAAATCAGATTGAGCAGAGTGGTCTTGCCGCAACCGGACGGGCCAAGCAGTGCGTAAGCGCCGCCCTGCCGCCAGGTCATGGTCACCGGCTTCAGCGCAAAGCTCTCCGGCGGCGCGTCGTTGCCGCTGTAGGACTGCGCGAGATCGACGAGGTCAATGCGAGCCATGAAGCATCTCCCTCATTTGCTCGTGTTGACTGCCGCATGACCGTCACGCGAGCCATCAACCACGTCGCGCGACAACGCCGTGACAGGCGACGCGACGAGGCGGTCCGCCGCGTCGAACACGAAGATGTTGTCGGGGTCGAGCGCGGCGTCGAGCAACTGTCCCGGCTCATATTCATGGACTCCATGCAGCACGGCGACCCAATTCGCGTCATGAACACGAAGGTGCAAGAAGCTCTCAGAGCCCGTGATTTCCGTCACCGTCACCGCGGCGGAGAAGCGATGACGTCCGGCCGTTGCGCTGCCGATCTCAAGTTGATGCGCGCGAAAGCCGACCTTGTAGACGCCATCCGGCAATCCGGCGTAGAGGCCGCCCGCCGACGCCAGCTCACCGCCGGCATAGATCACCTGGCCCGCCTTTTTCTCGACCCCGATGATGTTGAGCGGCGGATCCGAGAACACCTGGGCCACGCGCAACGTGTCGGGGTGCCGATAGACCTTCGGCGTCTCGCCGACCTGCAACGCCTGGCCCTCCCACATGCACACGGTGTTGCCGCCGAGCAGGAGCGCCTCGGACGGCTCGGTGGTCGCATAGACGAAGATCGCGCCCGAGGCCTCGAAGATGCGCGGCAATTCGGTGCGCAATTCCTCGCGCAGCTTGTAGTCGAGGTTGGCGAGCGGCTCGTCGAGCAGCACGAGGTCGGCGCCCTTGACGAGTGCGCGAGCGATCGCGGTGCGTTGCTGCTGGCCGCCGGACAATTGCAGCGGCGTGCGCTTCAGGTAGGGTTCGAGCCGCAGCAGGCTCGCGGCCTCGGCGACGCGCTGCTCGATTTCGGCACGCGGCTTGCCCTGCACGCGCAGCGGCGAGGCGATGTTCTCGTAGACCGTGAACGAAGGATAATTGATGAACTGCTGATAGACCATCGCCACCGAGCGCTGACGCACGTCGGCGCCGGTGACATCCTGGCCGTCCACCAACACGCGCCCCTGGGACGGCTTGTCGAGACCGGCGAGCAGCCGCATGATCGAGGTCTTGCCCGACAGGGTCGGCCCTAACAACACGCTCAACGTGCCGCGCTCCAGCGTCAGCGACACATCGCGGATGGTCGCAACGCCATCCACAACCCTCGTGACGTTTTGCAGCGCGACGCTCATGTCCGCCCTCCCGCTTCGCGAAGGGGACGTTCGCCCGACGTGCGGTTGGCCGCCATCCATGCATCGAGTTCGGCGATTTCGTTCGCCGTCATGCGCAGGCCGAGCTTGGATCGCCGCCAGACGACATCTTCGGCGGTCCGCGCCCATTCGTGCGCCACGAGGTACCTGACTTCGCTTTCCGTCAAGGTGGCGCCGAAGGATCGGCCGAGTTCGGCCAAGGATGTTGCATTGCCCAGAAGCGTGGTTGCGCGCGTGCCGTAGGCATGTGCGAGGCGATCGGCATGCGACTCCGCCAGGAACGGGTAGCTGCGCACGAGTTCGGCGGCGAGCCGCGCGACCGCGGAGACCTCCATATCCCCACCTGGCAGCGGCGCCTTGCCGGTCCAGCCCGCCGGCTCCTTCGTGCCATGCAGATAAGGCGCGAGCCGCTCCAGCGCCTCTTCAGCGAGGCGACGATAGGTCGTGATCTTGCCGCCGTAGATCGACAGCAGGGGTACACCGCCGGGCGTATCGAGTTCTAACACATAGTCGCGCGTCGCGGCCTTGGCTTCGCTCGCGCCATCGTCATAGAGCGGGCGCACGCCGGAGTAGTTCCAGACGACATCAGCAGGCGTGATCGGCTTGGCCAGATATTCGCTGGCGGACGCGCAGAGATAGTCGATCTCCTCGCCCGAGGCTTTCACGTCGGCAGGGTCGCCATGATAGTCGCGATCGGTGGTGCCGATCAGCGTGAAATCACCCTGATAGGGGATCACGAAAATGATGCGGCCGTCCGCGTTCTGGAACATGTAGGCGCGGTCATGGTCATAGACCTTCCGGACCACGATATGAGAACCTTGCACGAGGCGGACCTTGGCGCGGGCATTGACGCCGGCACCCGCAGCCAGCACCTGCTCGACCCAGGGACCACCGGCATTGACCAGCACGCGCGCCTGGATCACCTCGCGCAATCTGCTCGCGCAATCCTCGACGGTGACATGCCAGACGCCGTCGGCCTGACGAATCTCGACCGCGCGGGTGCGAGTGCGGATCTCAGCGCCGCGATCGGCGGCGTCGCGTGCGGTCAAAGCGACCAGCCGCGCGTCGTCGACGAAGCAGTCGGAATACTCGAACCCCCTGGTGTAGCGGCCCGGAATGAGCGGCTTGCCGACCACGCCGCGCGCAAGATTGACCGAGCGCGTCGCCGGTAGCAGATGACGCCCGCCGATATGGTCGTAGAGGAAAAGGCCGAGCCGCAGCAGCCAGGCCGGCCGCAAACCGGATTGGTGCGGCAGAACGAAACGCAGCGGACGAATGATGTGAGGCGCGATCTGCCACAGGATTTCCCGCTCGATCAGCGCCTCGCGCACCAGACGAAACTCGTAATATTCGAGGTAGCGCAAACCGCCGTGCACGAGCTTGGTCGACATCGACGACGTTCCGCTCGCCAAATCGTTCATTTCACACAGGAAAACGGAATTCCCCCGGCCCACCGCATCGCGCGCGATCCCGCAGCCGTTAATGCCGCCTCCGATGATGGCGAGGTCGTAAATCCGATTCAACGAGCGCATCCCCAGCAGCCACCTTCGCTTTGGCGGCCTTTTCTTTCGAGTTGGAGTAAATCACAACCAAAAACGAAAGAAAATCGAAAGATGGAGGATTGCTGTGAGATTCTGAGAAAACGCGAAGGACCTTGCGACCGGCGCAGGGTCAGGTTCGCAAAGATCATTTGAAAATCGTCAGACGGTCTATCGGTCGTTCCCCGGATGCTGCGCAGCGCATCGTAAAGCGACGTGGTACGCTGCCGATCCGAGGGGCGTTGGGGTGTTTGTCATAACGGTCCCGGTTCTGCGCAGCGGCACTTCATGCCGCAGGGCGCCCGGGACACTCGGAACCAGACTTCAAAAAGTCCCGAGACGGAGCGATCACGCGCTACGTAGTGTCGCTGACGTCGGCTCTTGACCGTTGTCATCAATCTCGCTCTGCGGCTTGTCCATCGCCACCACGACCTCGATGCCATGACTGTCGCAAAGATTGGCGAGGTTCGCGGGCAACGGCGCGTCGGTGACGAAGGTCTGGATCTGACTGATATGGGCGATCCGCACTGGCGCGTTGCGGCGCAGCTTGGTCGAATCGGACACCAGCACGACGTTGCGCGCATTGGCGATGATGGCCTGCGCGACCTGCACCTCGCGGAGGTCGAAGTCGAGCAGTGCCCCTTCCTCGTCGATCGCTGACGTGCCGATGATGGCATAATCGACCTTGAACTGGCCGATCAGTTGCGTCGCTGCCGAACCGACCACGGCGCCGTCTGCGCGGCGCACGTTGCCACCGGCGACCACCACCTCGATGCGCGGGTGGCGATACAACAGCATCGCCACGTTCAGATTGTTGGTGATGACAAGCAGGTCCTCGTGCGAGGTCAGTGCACTCGCAACTTCCTCGGTTGTGGTGCCGATATTGATGAACAGCGAGCTCCCATTGGGAATTCGCGCCGCCGCGGCGGCACCGATCGCCTTCTTCTCCTCGGCGGCGACGAAGCGGCGCGCCTCATAGGCCAAGTTCTCGACCCCGGAGGCGATGATAGCGCCGCCATGGATGCGGGTCAGTGAGCGCTGATCGCAGAGATCGTTGAGATCCTTGCGGATGGTCTGCGCCGAGACCTCGAATCGTTTCACGAGGTCTTCGACCATGACGCGGCCGAAGGCGCGCGCGATGTTAAGAATTTCGGTCTGGCGATGGGACAGTCCGGCCACGGTGGCCCTCTTAAAGCGAAAAGTCTTTCCATGGTGCGACCGTTCAGCGCTGTCGTCAACGAGGGGCAAATCGAGGCCCCCGACGAGAGCCGTCGAAAACAGGTTAACGGTCCGATCGAAGCGATCCATAACGGCATGTTTCCGCAGTCCGATCCTCCACTGCCGCTTCATCAAAAAAGGACTGCTCGTTCTCCACGCCCTGATCTTGTTCAGACGCGCTTCAGTGCGCGCCCCTTGTGGGCCGCGACATGATCCGTTTTGTCGCTTTTGATTTCATACTGCGGATCGGCTTCGGAAGCGTGATGGGTGTAGCCCTTGTAGTCAAAATCGGAAGTGTGGACGGCGATGATCGTTCCCGACACCCGACCAGCTTCCGAGTTCCAGCTCACGTGATCGCCGATCTTGAATCGCTCCGCCATATTGCGCCTCTTCGTTTGCCGCGGAACCACGTCCTTCAACTGGACAACTGTAAACCCTCAAACGGAGAATTCACATTGCGGCACACAGGAAGGCGCGTCCGTGCAGCTACTTTGCGCGACAGCCTTCCGCCATTATTGCCGCTCCGGCCAGAAGATCGTGGCCGCAGCTTTCACAACAATCCAGCGTGCGAGCCAAATCGTCGAAGCGTATGCACGTCGACGAAGGCGCGGCCGGCGTCTGCCTGCTCGATCAATTCGCAGATCGTGCCTCTTTTCCTGCTTGTTTCTTCAAGGCCCCGATTCCGAGTGAACCGTCGTCGCGCGGCGTGGTCGGTGGCGGGGCTTCCGTCGCCTCCGATTTCATCGCCTCGACATCGCTGTCCGATCGCACCTCGGGATCGACTTCATCCAGAAATGTCGTCGTTGGCGCGAAGAACAGGCATCCCGTTACGGCGCGGCTGAAATCCAGCAAATGGTCGTAGGTGCCCGGCGGATTGCCGACGAACATGTTCTCCAACATCTTTTCGATGCGTTGAGGGGCTCGCGCGTAGCCGATGAAATAGGTGCCGAACTCGCCTTTGCCGATCTCGCCGAACGGCATGTTATCGCGCAGAATCTGAAGCTGCTCTCCGTTCTCCTCGATCGAGGTCAGAACATTGTGCGCGTACGGCTTCTTCCTGGAATCGATCTGCTCGATATCGGACAGCTTGTGCCGGCCGATGATGTTCTCCTGTTCCTCGACAGGCACATCGTTCCATCGCTCAAGGTCATGCAGATATTTTTGCACGATCACGTAGCTGCCGCCGGCAAAGGCAGCATCCTCTTCGCCGACAAGCGTGGCTGCGTCGGCGGCTGCACCCACAGGATTTTCGGTCCCGTCAACGAATCCGATCAGATCACGGTCGTCGAAATATTTGAAGCCGTGCACCTCATCTACTGTCGAGACCGCACCGGCGAGCCGCGACATCAGATGGGTCGCGAGTTCGAAACAGAGATCCATGCTCGCTGCACGGATGTGGAAGAGAATGTCACCGGGCGTCGAAACCGCGGTATGCACCCCATGAATCTCGCGAAAAGGGTGCAGGTCCTTCGGACGTGGTGCCCCGAACAACCGATCCCAGGCTCCCGAGCCAAATCCCATCACACAGGAAAGTTGTCCGTCGAGATTACGAAACCCCACGCCACGCAACAGGCTGGAGAGATCGGCGCACAAGCCCCGAACCGCCGCCTCCGACCCCGATCCGGAATTGATCGTCACGACAAGAAATATCGCAGCCCGTGTAAGCCTGTTGGCGACCGACTGAGAAACAGGAGGCGGTAAACTTGAAACCATAGTCGATGAATATCCGTTATGCCCCGCATGGCCAGTTCAACCAGTCATGCATGGCGGAGGCAATCGCGTTGGTATCGTTCGTCACAACGTCAGCCCGCTATTGGCAATGACATCCCGCCGTGTGAGAGATCACAACGTGACCATTCCGATCTGGCCCGAAAGCCGCCCGCCGTCGATCAATCCATGTCTCGAAACGCATGCCCGCTCGCGGCGATGCCCTCCACAACACTTGGCGGCAGCAGATCGCGCGCGACAGTGCCATCCAGAAGCCAGTCCGTTTTGTCGGCGAGGTCGGGCAGGCCTGCTCCTTTGCGCACGTAGAGGCCGATGGCAGGTTTCTTGGCGTTGAGATACAGATCGTATTCATCCATTGAACTGATCTTTCCGAAACTGGCTGGCGCCGGATCACTCCAGCCGATTGAAGAACATCTGAGGCAGCGCGCATCGCTAGCTCAGAAGGCGATCACAATTTGACAGGACGACCGGACGCCTCCTCTTCCAGCGTCACAGCGATATCCGCGTTTGCTGAGAGACGGACGTTATTCCCTTCCACCCCGGCCACGAATCCCATCTCGATGTAGTGATGATGGCCTTCGTGTCGCCCGAAGCTGTCGCTCTTCTTGAGCTTGATGCGGTTGCCTTGAACGCGATCGACGGTCCCGACGTGGACACCGTCCGCGCCGATGACATCCATGTTCTCCTTGACGATATCTTTCATCACAGGCTCCTTCGTAATCGCGTGAAAATTCTCTAGACAACGGCGAATGTTGGAGAATTCAGAGCAACCTGCGTGCCAAACGGGAAAGCGATGAATATCAAGGATCTAGACGCATGACATTTCTGGCGACGGACAAATTGTCGGAAACGATGCGGACAATTTGTCCGGAGCGAAATCAGCCTCAACGTCGTCTGACAACGCATCACTTGGTGCGGCGGCCGCGGAAGTAACCTGCATTTGTCGTGTTCTGGCGAATGTTGGCGGTGTCGCCCTGCTCGGCAAAATTGTCTTCTGCCTTTTTGGATGACGTATCTTCCTTGACGTCCGGCGCTTGTCCTCCGCCCTTGGGGCTACGATTGGCGGGCGGAACGGGCGGCATTCTGTTGTGGCGGGACATGTCGGAATCTCCTGTTGGGCCGAGATACAATGAAAGCGGCTACATCCCCGATCAGTTTCCTCGACAGCCGAATTTAAGCAAAGGGTATGCCAGCGAGGTCTCGCCGATGACCTCGACGCTTCAGCCGATTAGCGTCGTACGATCGAACAGTTTGTCATCCCCGACCCACGAGTGGTCCAAGGATTCGCTTGCCGAACGAATTACAACGCGTCGTTGTTCGCCGCCTCAGGCAACCAAACTGTAAAGGTCGTTCCCTTCCCGGTTGCGCTCTCGACGGAAATCTTGCCGCCTTGCCGTGTCACCAGCATCTGGCTGATCGAAAGGCCAAGTCCGGTCCCCTCCCGTCTCTTCGTGGTGAAGAACGGATCGAAGATTTTTTGCATCACATCCGGCGTCATCCCCGGGCCACTGTCAGTCACCTCGACGACAATGCCAGGACGCATATCGTCATCACGGTTGAACGTGCGCAAATTCAGCCGCCCGCCGTTCGGCATCGCGTGAATGGCGTTGACAAGAAGATTCACCAGCACCTGCTGGAGTTCCGTACGGTTCATCGCAACCAGTCGCGACGCACGGAATTCCTTTTCGACGATGATCGTCGTCTTATTCAGCAAATGCTGCACCAGCGGTAACGTATCGGTGACAACGGTCGCCGCGTCATACTGATCCGCGTAGCCGGCATATTCCTGCGGTTTCGCGAACTGCAAAAGCCGCGTCACAATCTCGGTGATGCGATCCAATTGTTCATCGATAAGCTGAAATTCCGTTCCGGCCTCCTCGGCCTTGACGCCCATAAGATCCCGGACGATCTCCAGATTGCCCTGCATGACCGCGATCGGATTATTGATCTCGTGAGCGACGCTGGCGGTGATCTCGCCGATCGCGGCGAGCTTTTCCGACATGATGAGTTGCTTGGTGGTCGCCTCAAGCTGTTGATGAGCCATTTGCAACTTATTGGTGCGTTCCTCGACCCGCCGGTTGAGTTCTTCGTTCCATCGCCGCAACTGAAGATCTCTCTCGTGTATTTGGTCGAGCAGCCGGTCCAGATGTACCGCGACCCTCCCGATCTCGTCGCGATCGTCGACTGTGCCCGTCCGGGCATCCAGGTCGCCCCGCTCGACTTGCGCGATGGTTCCGGTCATCCGTTCGAGCGGCCTGAAGATTCCGGCGGCCCATCGCAAGAACAGTGGAATCGTGGCGACGACTGCGGCCAGAAACGCCAACGCGATCTCCAACAGAGTCTGGCGCTTCGAAACCGTGAAGGGCTTTTGAAGAAAGCCCGCATAAAGCATTCCGATGCGGTGATCATAGCTGTCGCGAATAGGCTCGTAGCCCGAGATGTACCAGTCATTGACGACAAAAGCTCTGTCGAGCCACGTACCGCCCTGGTCCAGCACCGCGTTCCGGACCTCGGCGGACACCCGCGTGCCGATCGCACGCTGATTTGCGAACAGACGTACGTTGGTGCTGACGCGAACGTCGTCGAGAAACAACGTCACGGTCCCCTGACTGCCCTCGGGCAGACCGGAGCCATGATAGATGAGGTCATTGATCGTATCGACGAAGCCGAGATTCTGGTTCAGCAGCATCCCGCCGACCAATGCCGCGCGTCGACCGTCGGGCAATGTTACCGGGCTCGCTGACTGGAGGACCAATCCACGGATTTCCACCGTTCGATCAGTCGGCACGCTTCCAGCTGTCGGGACGATCTCGATCCGAGCACGTTTTGCGAGATCCGGGGAGATAGCAGCCAGCTCCGCCGCCTCGAAGAGGTCGATGGCAGTTCGCGCGTGGCCCTGAAGTGCGGAAGCGATAGGCGGCCATTCCCGGCGCGGGGTAGATGCGAGCTGATGCGCGCTCGCGACGATCCGCCCATCGTCCGCGACCACGTAGAGAAAATCGAGCGCTCGCGCGTCGGCAACCGCTTTGAGAAGCCCGGTCAGTTCGCTGCGATCATCGCCCCCTATGCGGAGAGCGTCGTGGAATCGCGCGGACTCCATAACAGAGGCGATATACTCTTCGTTGTTTTCCAGGATGCGCGCCAGATACTGATGCGCGATAGTCAAATCATCGTGGACTTTGGAAATCAGCGCGGCATCGAACTTGGCGTTCCAGCGATAGATGCTGATCCCCAAAAGCAAGGGCAGAATGACGAGCATCGGCAATAACGCGATCACGAGCAGGCGGTAACGCACCGAGTGCCGATCGATGGTCATGGATCCTAGGATCGCCAGCTTGCGCATTTGCGGTCGATGGTCTTGCGCGAAATACCAAGACGACGCGCGGCCTCCTCGCGATCTCCGTCCGTTGTCCGGAGCATGGAGAGAATATGACGCTTCTCTATATCGGCAAGCGTATCGCTTGTCCTGTCATCTTCCGCTTGAGGCCTCGCGAAGTCATCATGGAAGCTACCAAGGATCACAGTGCGCTCGATCACGTTGCGCAGTTCACGGATATTTCCAGGCCATTCGTATCGCGATAGAAACGAACGCATCCTGTCGTCGACCGGAACCGGCGGCATGCCGAGCTGGCGCGATATTTCGTGCATGAAAAAAATAGCCAGCGCCAGAACGTCATCACCACGTTCGCGCAACGGCGGCAGGTCGATCTGCATGACATTGATGCGGAAGTACAGATCGGCTCTGAAGGTGCCGGCCGCGACCCGCTTTTGCAGATCGGCATTGGTCGCGAAGGCGAACCGCACGTCAATCGGCACTTCGCGCTCGGAGCCGACCGGACGGACCCGACGATCCTCGATAACGCGCAGCAGCTTGCTTTGGAGCGCGTAAGACATCTCACCGATTTCATCCAGAAACAGCGTTCCGCCCTGCGCATGCATGAACAGACCTTCGCGGTTCTTGGCTGCGCTGGTGAAGGCGCCCTTCAGATGGCCGAACAATTCGCTTTCGATCATGTCGGCGGGAATCGCGCCGCAATTGACCGGCACGAAAAGCTTGTCGGCTCTGTTCGACAGCGAATGCAACGAGCGCGCCGCGACTTCCTTGCCTGTTCCCGACTCGCCCGTAAACAGGACGGAGGTCGGAAGCGGGGCCACCTTGGCGATGGTCGCCCGAACCTTCTGGATCGCAGCCGATTCACCGACGAATGTGTCGCGCAGCACCGTCCTATATGACGGCGATTTCAATTCATGGCGCAACACCTGATTTTCACGTTGCAGCCGCGCGCGGTCGAGACAGCGAGCGACGGCATTGAGCAATTGGTTCGATCGGAACGGCTTGATGACGAAATCGACAACGCCGATGCGTAACGCCTCGATTGCCGTGTCCAGATCGGCATAGGCCGTCATCAAGATCACATCCGAGAAGAAACCTACGGCGCGCTGCTCGGCCAGCCAGTAGAGGCCGCTTTTTCCCGGCATGACATTATCGAGAATGACGACGTCGAAATGGCTGGCGTCAAGCTTGCGCGAAGCCTCCTTGCTGTCCGCGGCTTCGTCAATCGACTTGCAGCGCGGACGCAATATCTTGACCAGGAAGTTGCGAATGCCCGGCTCGTCATCGACCACCAAAATGGAAGCCTGTGCCAGCCAAGGCCCAAATTCAGGGTCCGCTACCGGCTCCAGGGTTTCGCGTGCTGGATCGTTAGGCATTCTGGCTCTCTTCACGCTCGCTCGGAAAGCGAACGCTTTTCATTTGTCTTTACCGCTTACGGATGACGTCGCAGATGGCGACCCGTAGCTTGCGGCGCGATCATCGCGCCAGAATGCCGGCATCAGATCCTCTTCAACGATGATACGCGCGGCCTGCGGCGTCTGCGGACTGCCGTCCAGGTCGAGACGGGTGGCCGCATCGAAGAGCAATTCGCGCAAGTCCTCAACGGAAAGAATGTTCTTCGCGATCAGCTTGTGGACCAGAGCCTGAAGAATGAGGGCGTTGATCTCTCCGTGTCCGAGCGGTGCCAGTTTATCGACCATCTCGACGACCTCCTGATTCACAACTATCCGACCGCGGCTCAGGACGATGCATTCATCGAGCCGTCGCCCGTCCCCGCGTGCAATTGCCTGAGAACGCGACGCAGACCGTGAAGCTGATCGATGAGGTGAAGGACGACATCGATCCCTTCGTCATTGACTCCGAAATCGCCCTTGAGATCCTGAATCAGCCGCGCGCGCGCGATGTCCCGATCGGAAAAGCTCATTCCGGCCGACGTTTCCTCGGGGATGAGCCATTGCTGTTCGAGCCAGAATTCCAGCGTTTGCACCTGAAGGCCGGACGTGGTCAGAAATTCCTGCTTGCTAAAGGTCATGACATGTTGCCCTCGCGCGTATTGAATTCTTTGCCCTTTGCCCATGTCTCAACGAACGCTTCCAGTTCCGGATCCGATGGCTTCGGCAGCACGACTTTCAGTTTCACGAACTGGTCGCCGTTGCCGCCGCCGCGATGCGGCGCGCCCTTGCCTTTCAGCCGTAGCGTCGTCCCTGTGTTCGAGCCTTTCGGCACCGCCATCGTGACGTCACCGGTCGGCGTCGGAACGCGAATGCGCCCGCCGAGCACCGCTTCGGAAAGCGAGATCGGCAGTTCCAGTGAGATGTTATCGCCGTCGCGGGTAAAGCGGCGATCCGGCGTCACCTCTACTTCGATCAGCGCGTCGCCCGGACGCCCTTTGCCGAGACCTGGCGCACCCTTCCCCTTCAGGCGGAGAATCTGACCATCGACCAGGCCGGGCGGAATTTTCACCTCAAGAGAGCCGCCATCCGGCAACGTGATGCGCTTGTTCGCGCCGGTGATTGACTCGACGAAGTCGATCGGCAACCGGTAGTGCATGTCCTCGCCATGCCGGTTCGCGCGCGCCTGCTGGCTCCGCCGCAGCAACTCCGCAAACGCGTCTTCGGAATCCATGAAATCGGCGTATCCCGCATTGCTGGCGTAGGGATGGCCGTCGTCCGCATCGGCAAAGTCGCGATAGAAATGCTGCGGCGGACGCTCGGCCCCGCTCGCATCGATCTCGCCACTATCGAAGCGCTTGCGCTTTTCGGCATCGCCCAGCAGGTCGTAAGCTGCTGCGACTTCCTTGAACTTCTCTTCGGCCGACTTGTCGCCGGGATTGAGATCGGGGTGCAGCTTCTTCGCCAGCTTTCGGTAGGCCTTCTGAATCTCGGCAGCGGAGGCTGACGAGGAAACGCCAAGGACGTCGTAAGGATTGCCCGCCACTTAGAACCTCCTCATCGCTGCGGCGTCCCCGAGGTTGAACCGCTTCGGTGCGCGCACTGCCGCACCAAGCTTCGCACGGTTCAAGCTACTCCACATGTCCTGGATCCACGTAGTCTGGATAATTTTTCGCTTGCTGAGGCGTCATACGCGCGGGATCGGGCGCTCCCGGAACGCCTCGCGGGCCTAGTTGCGCCCGCTGGATATCGTCCTCGCTCAATCGCGGCTTTCCGTCGTCGAGTTGCCCGTTTCCGCCATGACTTTGCGCCATACCCGGCTCCCGCTCGCGTCTGTTGTCATCAAGCATACGTCAGACCTCAAGCCCGATTCAAATGGCAAGGTTCGATCGCGGACCACGCCATCGAACCGGGACTCAGGTCGCCGCCGTCACTGCCCCGGGCGCAGGTCCATCCGCTCAAGCCCGGCGGCGATGATGACGCCGGTCGTGGCCTGAACGCTGATCGGCTGAAGCGCGATGGAGTTGTTGGAGCCGCCCAGCAGCACATTGCCGCCGATACCGACAAGGGCCGCGGCCATCGCATCGACGCCGACATAGGTGCCTGCGATGTCTCCGCGTCCGGGCTGGGCGATCGGCGCAAACACGTTCCACGCCAGCGCGGTTTCCTCGGTGATGCCGATGTCGACGCCGACCTTCTGGATCGTTGCGATATAGCGGTCTTCCGGGATCCCGTTGACCCGCATCACACAAGCGAGGTTGGTCACCGCGCCGACGATGAAGCCGATGCTGGGGCCGCCTTTGCACTCGAGCACGCCAACCTGCAGCTCCTGGGTCGGCTGCTGTGCGTGAGCAGCAGACATCAGTGCTGTCATCAGCGCCGCGGCCATGGCAATACGGATAGACAAGGGTCGTCGCATTATAAACTCCACCATGAAAGACAAAGAAAGATGCTTTCCGAGCATCACGGATCAAACACCGCAGGTCCGCGGCCGGCGCCTTTCGGCCGCAGTGATTTGGCTTTGCTGGAGAACGGCGATCGCCGCATCTGCCGATCGCCGGCAGACCTATTTCGGCTTTTTGTCGTCGTCGATTTCGGTGAATTCGGCATCCACGATGTTGTCGTCACCGCCGCCCGGCGCCGCACCGGGCGCGGCTTGCGGCGTTGAATGCACGGCCTCCGCGAGTTTCATCGCGTGCTGCTGCAAGGCGGCCGCCTTGGCGTTGATCAACGTTGCATCATCGCCCTTCAACGCCTCACGCAGATCGGACATGGCATTTTCCATCGCCGTCCGCTCCGACGTCTGGAGTTTTGCGCCGTGCTCGGCCACCGTCTTTTCAGTCGCATGCAAAAGCGCCTCGGCAGCATTCTTGGCCTCGACGGCTTCCTTCCGCTTCTTGTCTTCGACGGCGTGGGTTTCAGCATCCTTGACCATGCGTTCGATGTCGGCCTCGGACAGGCCGCCTGACGCTTGAATTCTGATCTTCTGCTCCTTGCCGGTGCCTTTGTCTTTCGCGGAAACATTGACGATGCCGTTGGCGTCGATGTCGAACGTCACCTCGATCTGCGGTACGCCGCGTGGTGCGGGCGCGATGCCCATCAGGTCGAACTGGCCGAGCATCTTGTTATCGGCGGCCATCTCGCGTTCGCCTTGAAACACGCGGATGGTGACGGCGTTCTGATTGTCCTCGGCGGTGGAGAATACCTGGCTCTTCTTGGCCGGCACCGTGGTGTTGCGATCGATCAGGCGGGTGAAAACACCGCCCAACGTTTCAAGTCCCAACGACAGCGGCGTGACGTCGAGCAGCAGTACGTCCTTGACGTCGCCTTGAAGCACGCCGGCCTGAATGGCGGCACCGATCGCCACCACCTCGTCGGGGTTGACGCCCTTGTGCGGCTCCTTACCGAAAATCTTCTCGACGACCTCCTGGATCTTCGGCATCCGCGTCATGCCGCCGACCAACACGACCTCGTCGATGTTCTGCGCCTTGAGGCCGGCATCCTTGAGCGCGCTGAGACAGGGCTCGATAGTACGTTGCACGAGGTCGTCGACCAGCGATTCGAATTTGGCGCGCGTGAGCTTGATCTGGAGATGCTTCGGCCCCGCCGCATCGGCCGTGACGAACGGCAGATTGATCTCGGTCTGCGTGGTGGACGACAGTTCGATCTTTGCCTTCTCGGCCGCTTCCTTCAGCCGCTGCAAAGCGAGGTTATCCTTGCGCAGGTCGATGCCCTGCTCCTTCTGGAATTCATCGGCGAGATAATTCACCAGGCGCATGTCGAAATCCTCGCCGCCGAGGAACGTATCGCCATTGGTGGCCTTGACCTCGAACACGCCGTCGCCAATGTCGAGAATCGAAATGTCGAAGGTGCCGCCGCCGAGATCGTAGACCGCGATCTTGCTCTGGTTCTTTTTCTCGAGTCCATAGGCGAGCGCCGCGGCAGTCGGCTCGTTGATGATGCGCAGCACTTCAAGCCCGGCGATCTTGCCGGCATCTTTTGTGGCTTGACGTTGCGCATCGTTGAAATAGGCAGGAACGGTGATGACCGCCTGTGTGATCTTTTCGCCGAGGCTGGACTCGGCGGTTTCCTTCATTTTCTGCAAAATAAAAGCCGAAATCTGCGAGGGCGAGTAGGATTTGCCGCCGGCCTCGACCCAGGCGTCGCCATTCCCGGCCTTGACGATCTTGTAGGGCACCAGCTTCTGGTCCTTTTCGACCGTCGGGTCGTCATAGCGGCGGCCGATCAGCCGCTTCACTGCAAAGATCGTATTGGTCGGATTGGTGATCGCCTGGCGCCGTGCCGGTTGCCCGACCAGACGCTCGCCGTCACTCGTGAACGCCACCACCGATGGCGTGGTCCGCGCGCCTTCGGTGTTCTCGATGATGCGGGGATTCTTGCCGTCCATGACGGCGACGCACGAATTGGTCGTGCCAAGATCGATACCGATGACTTTTCCCACCTTGCGCTCCCTGCTTCAGCTTCGTTGATTGGACAGTCGTGACGCACGAACGACGTGCGCCCCACAGTTGTTCCGCTCAACATCCGAGGCAGTGCTCAGCAACCCTCGTGCCAATTGGTTCGCTTCGGAAAATCAAGGCCTTGTACAGGTTATCGGCAAAGCCACCGGACAACTTGTCCGCGACGCTTCGGACAAATTGTCTCAATGCTGTGAGATGCGAATGGAGCCGCCGCAGCGGTTATATTGCGGCGACCCGCACCGGAATCGATTTCGCCGCGGGCGTGCCGCTGATCTCGTCGTAGTATTCGAGCGGCAGCAGCGGATTGAGTTCGGGATAGTATCCGGCGATCGAGCCGCGCGGCATCGGGTAGTCCAGCACGGTCAAGCCGTCGACGCGCCGCTGCACGCCGTCGCCGCTGATCGTCTCCAGCGCAATGCGCGCGCCGTCTTCCAGTCCTCTTGCCGCACGATCCTCCGCATTCATGAAGACCACCATGCGATCGTTGTAAACGCCGCGGTAGCGATCGTTGTTGCTGTAGATCGTGGTGTTGAACTGATCGTGCGAACGTACGGTCGCCAACCGCAGCATCGCTGGGTCCGCGACCGGGGCGTTAACTTCGAGCCCGGGGAACAGCAGGAAATTGGCTTTTCCGTTAGGAGTCGGCCACACCAGCCGACGCGGCGGCACGTCGAGATGGAAACCGTTCGGATTTTTGATCCGCTCCGAAAAGTCGCTATAGATGTCCGGGTAGACTTCCGCGATCTTGTCGCGGATCCGGTCGTAGTCGTCGATATAGCTCGCCCAATCGATCTTGCTGTTCGGCAGCGCCGCCTGCGCGATCCGGCAGACAATTTCGACCTCCGGGAGAAGGTGGGGGCTCGCCGGCGTCAGCACGCCGCGCGACGCCGTCACATTCGCCATCGAATCTTCGATGGTGACGAACTGCTCGCCCGCGCGGGTGCGGATCGTCTCCGAACGCGAGACCACCGGCAAGATCAAGGCGTCGCGGCCGTGCACCAGATGTCCGCGATTGAGCTTGGTGCTGATCGCAACCGTGAGCGCGAGCTTCCGCATCGCCGCGTAGGCACGATCCGTGTCCGGCACCGCGCGCACGAAATTGCCGCCCAGTCCGATGAACACCTTGGCCGTGCCGGCTTGCATCGCCGCGACGGATTCCACGGTATGATGGCCGGGCTCGCGCGGCGGCTCGAAACCGAATACATCGCGCACACGATCGAGATAGCCTTGCATCGGCTTCTCATCGACGCCGACCGTTCGATCCCCTTGCACATTCGAATGACCGCGAATGGGAGAAATGCCCGCTCCCGGCTTGCCGAAGTTGCCCTTGAGCAGAAGCAGGTTCACCACCTGCTGCAGCAAGCGCGACCCTTCCTGATGCTGGGTCAAACCCATGCCATAGCAGATCATGGTGGCGCGCGAACGGATGTAGATTTCGGCGCAGCGACGGATTTGGGCTTCGTCCAGTCCGGAAACTTCGACAATATCTGCCCAGGATTGCGACATCACCTCTTCGCGGATGGCGTCCAACCCAACGGTGTGCTCGCGGATGAACTCCCGGTCGATGATATTCTCGCCTTGCGCCTCGCGCTCGAAGATCACCTTCATCATGCCTTTCAGCAAGGCAAGATCGCCGCCGATCCGAATGTGAACGAACTCGCTAGCGACCTTGGTCGAGCCGAATGTTGCCATTTGCAGCACGTCCTGCGGGTCCGCGAAGCGAACGAGGGCGCGCTCGGGCATCGGGTTGACGGCAACAATCGGCACGCCGCGTTTGCGGGCCTCGACCAGATTGCTCATCATGCGCGGCGAGTTGGTGCCGGTGTTCTGGCCGATCACGAAAATGGCTTCGGTGTGATCGAAATCCTCCATGATCACCGTGCCCTTGCCGACGCCGATGGCCGGCGGCAAGCCGCGGCTGGTCGGCTCGTGGCACATGTTGGAACAATCGGGAAAGTTGTTGGTGCCGAACTCGCGGACAAAAATCGAATACAGAAACGCCGCCTCATTTGGCGTGCGGCCCGAAGTGTAGAACTCAGCTTGGTCCGGACTCTGAAGCGCCCGCAGATGCTGTCCGACCAGCGCAAACGCACTGTCCCAATCGCACGGCACGTAGCGATCGGACGTGGCGTCGTAACGCATCGGCTCGGTCAAGCGCCCCTGCATCTCGAGCCAGTGGTCCGATTGTTCCATCAACTCCGAGACGGTATGCTTTTCGAAGAACTCGCGCGTGACCCGGAATTTCGTTGCTTCGAAGGCTAACGCCTTCGCGCCGTTCTCACAGAAGTCGAGCGTCTTCTTGCATTCTACATCGGGGAACGCGCAACTCGGACACTTGAAACCGCCCGGCTGGTTCATCGACAGAAGCGCACGCGAGCCCTTGGTGACGACGCTCTGCTCGAGAAGAATCTTCGCGGTCGCGGCAGCGGCGCCCCATCCGCCCGCTGGATGATTATAGGCCCTGAACCGGGGCTTGCTGCCGGCCATCTTCGTGGCTCCCGTCACACGATCGGAAAATGTCTCGCGCCTCCAGAATATCCAACTATGCAATTGATATACATGGACAATATGTCCATCATATTGGGACACAATGTCTTGAGGCAATCGACTGGCTGACTGACGTCGTTCGCCGCCCTCGAATTCAGCCAGCGAGAGTTCGGCGCTCGGTTTTGCTTCATGCGCGCCGGCATTGCTGAAGGAGGCTGATGATCAGCCCACGCGCGCCGATAGACAACAATTCCATGGCAATCGGCCGCCAGGAACGTTCGGCCCGATGCTGCACGACGGGTTTTACCGTCCTGGATTCGCGTTGGTGTATTCGAGCATATCGAACTCGCCGTGAGTTTCGCCCGATCGAATTCTATGAGTATGTTCGCACGACTTCTATTCAGTCAAAAAGACATCCGTGCGTTGCGATGTCAGCGCCTTTCGGCCGGACGCCAGTTCGAGATCGCACATCGTATCGACCTGCACGAAACGCTGTCGCTGCTTGACCAGCGTCAGCCGCGCGCGAAGTCGGAACGTATCGCCGGAATGAACAGCGTGACGAAACCGGACGTTGCGAAGTGTCGCGGCTTGTCCCTGCTCCGAGCCTGTCACCTGATAGGTCTCCTGAAGCAGACCCGGCACGAGGGCGAGAAGAAGCTGGCCGGGCACGACCGTCTTTGCTCCCGGCAACTCGCGCGCCGTACGCGCGACATCGGTGTGTATCCAGTTGCGGTCGCCAGTCAGCGCGACGAAGCGGTCGATCTCGTCCTGCGTCACCGCGAGCCATCGGCTCGGTGCGAATTCGCGGCCGACGACCGCGGCAAGTTCGATCGCGCTTGCGACGCGCAACGGCGTGCCCACACCCGGCGATGCTTGCTCGCGCTCCGCTTCGCTCATCTCGATGCCTTTCGTCAAATCGTTACGAGCAGCGCGCTTCCGAGTCCTCCGGCTGCGGCGATCGCTGCCAGTCCGAGCGCTCCCGCCGCCTCACGCTGCATTTCGTGCCACAGTCGCACGGCAAGGATCGCGCCCGATGCGCCGATCGGATGGCCGCGCGCCAGTGCGCCGCCGCCACGGTTGAGCGCCGATTCCGCAACGCCGATTCCTTCGGCACAGGCGATGGCCTGCGCTGCAAAGGCCTCCATGATTTCGGCCACCGCGACCGTCTCAGGAGCGATCTGCCGGGCCGCGAGCAGTTTTCGAGCCGCAGCGATCGGGGCGATGCCGGGCATCGCAGGATCGCCGCCGCATCGGCTCGCCGCCACGACGCGCAGCGGACGCGCGGCATCGAGACGCTGCAGCATGGCTTCCGACACCACCAGCACGGCGGCGGCGGCATCGGCTTCCACCGCCACCGTGGCGCGCGTCACGCCGAAGGACGGACCGCCCGCGATCGGCGGCAAACGCGCGCACAATGACTCGGTCAATGCACGGGGAAAGGCATCGCGTATCAATCCGGCCAATGGCGCGATCTCGCCATCGCCCGGAGGATTCGCGATGGCCTTGCGATGGCTGGCGATCGCGAACGCATCCTGCCTGTTCCGCGGAATATCGAACCTCTCCGCCAGTGTCCCGGCAGCAGCGATCATATCCGGATCGCGCTCCGGCCACGGCGCGAACGGCGGCCTGTCATAAGGCTGCGGCGCCTCGCCGGCTTCGCGCGGCCGCCGCGCCCGCAGCGGCGCTCGGCTGAAACTCTCGACGCCGCCGGCGATGACGGCATCGGCTCCGCTTGCGATCCGGTCGGCCGCCATCATGATCGCATCGAGTCCGCCGCAGCATTGGCTGTCGATGGTCAGCGCCGGAACGCGATCCGGCAGCCCGGCCCGCAACGCGGCAAGCCGCGCCGGATTGCCGCCGGCATACAGCGCATTGCCGAAGATCACGTCGTCGATCGCATCCGGCGCGATACCGGCATCGGACAACACCGCGCAGATCGGCGCTTCGCCGAGTTCGTCGGCTTCGACCGCTTTGAACGCGCCGTTGCGCGGCGCGACCGCTGTGCGACGCGCGGCAACGAGATACGCCGCGCTCACGGCAGCACCTCGCAGGCTTCGCTGTCGAAGATGCGGTGCAGCGCCTGAAAATCGTTCTTGCCGGACGACGTCAGCGGCCATCGCGGCGGCAGCGCGAAGCGACGCGGAATCTTGTAGAGCGGCAGGTGATCGCGGGCATGGCCGATCAGGTCCGCCGAGGTGACGGATATTTTCGGATCGAGCCTGAGCAACGCCACCAGTCGCTCGCCCCGGCGATCGTCATGGACGCCGAGCACCGCCGCCGCCATCACAGCACGATGGCTCTCGAGCACGCGCTCGATCTCTTCCGGATGCACGTTCTTGCCCGAGGTGATGATCATCCGGCTGGCGCGGCCGACAAGATGCAGATAACCGCGCGCGTCGAGCAAGCCGATATCGCCGACCGACATCGCCTCTCCGTCGCGCAAGAGCGCAGTTGTGCTCCCGCAGGCATAATCGATGAAGACGAAGGGACTGGCCACGAAGACCTGTCCGGACTCACCCGGCGGCAGACGATGCCCCAGATGATCCCGAATCGAAAGATCGACACCGGAGAACGCACGCCCGACCGAATCCGGCGGCACGTCCTCGTCGTCCTTCGCAACGGTGATGAAACTGAGCTCGGAGGCGCCATAGAACTCGGCAAAGCGCGCTCGCGGAAAATGCGCGCGCAGATCGTCCATCGCGCGGCCCTGCCATTTTGCGCCGGAGGATAGGATCCAGCGCATCGAGGCAAATAGTGGTGCGTTCTCGCGCGCGGCCGCCTCGACGATCATTTCAAGCTGGGTCGGCACGCCATAAAGCACGCTCGCCCGATGCGCCGCGATCAGCTTGCACACCAGGTTGGGGCGGAACTGCCGACACAGGATGACGGTCGCGCCGACATAAAGTCCATGCGCAAGCCCATAGAGAAACAGCGAATGCGTCAGCGCGCCGGGCGCGAGCACGATGTCGTCGGGGCCGATGTCGAACTCTCGATCCCCGGCGCGAAAGCTCTCGACCCACGACAGATGATGGCGTCGATATCCCTTCGGCACGCCGGTCGAGCCTGAGGTGAAGCCGACATAGAACGGCGCCAATGGATCAGGCTCCGGCACCGCCTCGAACGCGGCGCTTGCACCGACCGCTTCCGCGACCGTCTCGAACGGGCCATGCGGATCGGCCAGACTCAACGCACCGCCGTCGGCCGCCAATGCCGGATCGTGACTGATGACAAGTCCCGGCGACAATTCCCCGATCGCCAGTTGCGTCGTCTCGATGGGCCAGTTCGGATCGAGGATCTGCGCCTCCCGCCCTGCACGCGCGGCCGCGAGAAACAGCAGCACCAGCGCCGGCCCGTTCGGCAGATGCAGCGCGACGCCGCGCTTTGCCGGCACCACCCTTGCAAGATGCGCGGCGAGACGCTCCACGGCTTGATCGAGTTCGCGCCACGCGATCGCGTGGCCGTCGCAAATCACGGCGACGCGGTCAGGCCGCGCGCGGGCGTGCCGCGCCAATGTTGCGGTGATGGTCGAGCCGTCGGTCACGCCCTGCTCGCGATGGCGGCCGGATAACCGCGATACGAGGCTTCCGCAACGAAGGCGGTCGCCAAGGCCTTCAGGAGATCGCCGGGCACGAAGACGGCGGTGGCGAGAAGCGCCTGCGTCAGGCTCATGCGCGCCATCGCCATCAGGCCGGCGACACCGCAGGCATACTCCACGACGATGCCTCCGGTAGCCGCGGCGACCAGCGCGGCCGCGAACACCGGCAACGTCTTGAGCCGCTCCATCACCATTCCGGAGACGAAGGCGGCGGGCACGAAGCCCAGCAGGAAGCCGACCGACGGCCCGAACAGCACACCGAGTCCGCCGCGACCGCCCGACAAAAGCGGCGCGCCGAGCAGCACCACGAACAGGAACAGCAGCACCGCCAGCGCGCCATGACGCGCGCCGAGGATGATCCCGGCCAGCATGACGCCGAGCGTCTGCGCCGTGATCGGCACGCCCATGGCGATCGGCAGCACGACGCCGGGAAGCATTCCCAGCACGCCGATGACGGCTGCCATCAGGGCAATACGGACAACGGCCCGCGATTCCATGTCGTTCTCCTATGAACGCTTGCGTCGGCGATCGGCGATGGCGGTATCGAAGCCCCTTGCATCGAGCGATTCCGCAACGCGATCCGCCAACTGAAGAATATCGGCGAGGAACACGGCCACCAGCCGCACCGGAACGCGACGATGAGTCCTCGCCTTCCAGGCTTCCTCGCGAGCGCGCCATCGCGTCATCAGCACCGGGACAAAGCGCAACACGAGCGCCACCGCAAGCGCCATCTTGCGTGGATTGACGCCGAGCGGTCGGAGCAGGTTGAAGAATGGCGCAAGCACATCCATCAGCGCGCTCATCGTGGTGGTCATGCTGACGAGATCGGCGAGCAGAAGCATCGCCAGCAACCGCAGGCTGACCACGGCGCCCGCGTGCCAGCTGCTGGACAGCGCCTGGACACCGCCGACGATGACGAGCAGCGGAAGTAACGGCCGCAGCAAGGCCAGCCGCGCGAACCCGGCGCGCCCGAATCCGGCATAGACAGCAAGAACCGTGGCCAGCACACCGGCCAGTATCCGCCAGTCGTCGACCGGCAGCAGCAACAGGCTGAACAGCGCAAGGCAGGCGAGCTTGAAACCCGCAGGCACACGATGCAGCCAGGTCTTTGGCGCGAGGCCGTCGGTCATCATGCTGTGACGAGGTCCGCTTCGGCCGCCATCGCCGCATGCACGCGATAGGCCGGCAATACGTCGGAGGGTGAGCCGTCTTCACGAACGCGGCCCGCATCGAGCCAGATCACCCGATCGAACCGCGCGAGCAATTCGAGATCGTGGGATGCCATGACGATCTGCTGCGGCAGGCTCATGATCTTGCGCGACAGCGTGAGACGGGTCGGAAGGTCAAGACTCGAGAACGGCTCGTCCATCAGCAGGATCGAGGGCTCCGTTGCGAGCACCGCCAGAATACAGACAAGCTGCTTCTGGCCACCGGACAGTTCATTGACGTTGCGATCCGCCCATCCGGTGCAGCCGTGTTGCTCCAGCAACGCCAGCGCCTGATGCCGCGCCTGACGCGCCGGCATCCCGCGCTCGGTCAATCCGAACGCAATCTCTTCGCCCACGGTCGGGAAAATCAGCTGGTGATCCGGATTCTGAAAGACGAAACCAACCTGCGCCGGCAATTCCTTGCGATGACGCGCGGTCTCGAGCCCCGCGACCACAACCCGTCCGCTGCTCGGCAACAGCAGACCGTTGATCAACCGCAGCATGGTGCTTTTGCCGGACCCATTGTCGCCGATCACGCCGATCCGCTGATCGTCGAGGCGAAGCGCAGGTATCGAAAGAAGCTGGCGATTCGCGCGCCGCACCTCTACGCGTTCAAAGACAATCTTACCGGCCGACACCAACTCACTCATCCCGGTTGCGGAAGGGAACTCTTGCACGACACTCGACACTGTACCCGACCATTAAAAGGGCCATGACCGTTTACCCTGAGACAGAGGCCGCAACAATCGCCGCAATAGATTCCGACACGAGCGGAGCGGAGGCCGCATCTCGCATACATGTTGCCTATTGGAGCTGCATTCCTCCCGACGCCGGATCACACGCGCGTCTCAAGACGGTCGTGTCAGACAATCGCTCGGTCAGGATCTTTGGGTTCCTTCATTTATCTCGCCGCCAACGATCTGGCCAGCCCCTTGGTTGTTATGTCAACGCAGATACCTCGAATCGTGATCTTGGTCGAGGCTGCAATGGTATTCTCGCGCACGTACCTTGCGGACCAACTGTGCCGTCGAGCATCGCGCTCGCCAGCCCGAATAAATGCGCACCGCATTTATGTCAGGCGTATGCCGGATGACGGCAGTCTCAATAGCTAGAGCGTTTTGGATTTTGATGGAAACATCTGCGACGAAACGGTGCACGCTCCCTCTCCCATTGGGAGAGGGTTGGGGTGAGGGGTTACAGCCTCAATGATGCTCGATCCCCTCACCCGGAGCCTGCGGCTCCGACCTCTCCCCGAAAGGGCGTTTACGCCCGTCTTCGACGGGCTATGGGGGAGAGGTGATGCATCATCCGGGACGATTCAATTCAACTCGAAAATGCTCTAGATGGGCAAAGGTCAGCCTGACGCGCCAGCGCCAGCCCGCGCTCACTTCATCGGATATTTCGCGCGCCTCACCACGCGTAGCGCAGCGTGCCCTTGCCGGTGTAGCTGGTGACGTTGTTGGAGAACTCGCCTTCGAAACTTGCGGCGAGCGCGAAGCCGTTGCGCCAGGCGATCT
>JBQCHY010000003.1:0-20798 GCA_051954235.1 Xanthobacteraceae bacterium | reverse complement strand
GGCGGCCGCTCCTCGGGCCTGATGAGCTTCCTCAAGATCGGCGACCGCGCGGCGGGCGCCATCAAGAGTGGCGGCACCACGCGCCGCGCCGCCAAGATGGTGGTGGTCGATGCCGACCATCCGGATATCGAGACCTATATCGACTGGAAGGTGCGCGAGGAGCAGAAGGTCGCCGCTCTCGTCACCGGCTCCAAGATCAACCAGAAGCACCTCAAGGCGGTGATGCGCGCCTGCGTCAACTGCGAGGGCTCCGGCGACGACTGCTTCCTGCCGGAGAAGAACCCCGCTCTGCGCCGCGAGATCAAGCTCGCCCGCCGCGCGCTGGTGCCGGACAACTACATCAAGCGCGTCATCCAGTTCGCCAAACAAGGCTACAAGGATATCGACTTCCCGATCTACGACACCGATTGGGATAGCGAAGCGTATCTCACCGTCTCCGGCCAGAACTCCAACAACTCGGTGTCGCTGAAGGACGACTTCCTCCGCGCGGTCGAAACCGACGGCGACTGGAATCTGATCGGCCGCACCACCGGCAAGGTGACCAAGACGCTGAAGGCCCGCGACCTGTGGGAGAAGATCGGCCACGCCGCCTGGGCCTCCGCCGATCCCGGCCTGCACTTCAACACCACGATGAACGACTGGCACACCTGCAAGTCGTCCGGCGACATCCGCGCGTCCAATCCGTGCTCGGAATACATGTTCCTCGACGACACGGCCTGCAATCTGGCCTCCGCCAACCTGCTGACGTTCTACAGCACGACGACGCGCCAGTTCGACACCGCCGCCTATGAGCACCTGTGCCGGCTGTGGACGCTCGTGCTCGAAATCTCCGTGATGATGGCGCAATTCCCGTCGAAGCAGATCGCGGAGTTGTCTTACGAATTCCGCACGCTCGGCCTCGGCTTCGCCAACATCGGCGGCCTGCTGATGACCATGGGCCTGTCCTATGACTCGAAGGAAGGCCGCGCGCTGTGCGGCGCGCTGACCGCGGTAATGACCGGCGTGTCCTATGCGACCTCGGCCGAGATCGCCAAGGAGCTTGGCCCCTTCCCCGGCTACAAGAAGAACGCCAACCACATGCTGCGCGTGATCCGCAACCATCGCCGCGCCGCGCACGGCCATGCCGACGGTTATGAATCGCTCGCGGTCAATCCGGTGCCGCTGGATCACGCCTCCTGCCCGCAGGCCGACATCGTCGAGCGCGCGAAGCTGGCGTGGGACAACGCGCTCAGTCTCGGCGAACAGCACGGCTACCGCAACGCGCAGACCACGGTGGTGGCGCCGACCGGCACCATCGGCCTCGTCATGGATTGCGACACCACCGGCATCGAACCCGACTTCGCGCTGGTGAAGTTCAAGAAGCTCGCCGGCGGCGGCTACTGGAAGATCATCAACCGCGCGGTGCCGGAAGCGCTGCGTCGGCTCGGCTATCGCGAAAGCGAGATCGCCGAGATCGAAGCCTATGCGGTCGGCCACGGCTCGCTGTCCAACGCACCCGGCGTCAACGCCTCGACGCTGCGCGCCAAGGGCTTTACCGACGAAGCGCTGGCCAAGATCGAGAAGGCGCTGCCGACCGCGTTCGACATCAAGTTCGCCTTCAACAAGTGGACGCTGGGCGAGGACTTCATCCTTGCCAACCTCCACGTCGATGCCGAACAGCTTGCCGCCCCCGGCTTCGACCTGCTCTCGGCCATCGGCTTCACCAAGGCCGAGATCGAGGCCGCCAACGTCCACATCTGCGGCGCGATGACCGTGGAAGGCGCGCCGCACCTCAAGCCCGAGCACTACGCGGTATTCGATTGCGCCAATCCGTGCGGCAAGGTCGGCAAGCGTTATCTGTCGGTCGAGAGCCACATCCGCATGATGGCGGCGTCGCAGCCGTTCATCTCGGGCGCGATCTCGAAGACCATCAACATGCCGAACGACGCCACGGTGGAGGACTGCAAGTCCGCTTACCTGCTGTCGTGGAAGCTCGCGCTGAAGGCCAACGCGCTCTATCGCGACGGCTCGAAGCTGTCGCAGCCGCTGAACTCGCAACTCATCGCCGATGACGACGACGAGGACGATGCGATCGACGCGCTGCTCGACAAGCCGATGGCCGCGCGCACCACGCAGGTCGCGGAGAAGGTCGTCGAGAAGCTGGTGGAGCGCATCGTCGTGCTGCGCGAGCGCGAGAAGATGCCGGATCGCCGCAAGGGCTACACGCAGAAGGCCGTCGTCGGCGGCCACAAGGTCTATGTCCGCACCGGCGAATACGACGACGGTCGCTTGGGCGAAATCTTCATCGACATGCACAAGGAAGGCGCGGCGCTGCGCTCCTTCATCAACAACTTCGCCATCGCGGTGTCGCTCGGCCTGCAATACGGCGTGCCGCTGGAGGAGTATGTCGACGCCTTCACCTTCACCCGCTTCGAGCCCGCGGGCCCGGTGCAGGGCAACGACTCCATCAAGTACGCGACCTCGATCCTCGACTACGTGTTCCGCGAACTCGCGGTGAGCTACATGGGCCGCTACGACCTCGCCCATGTCGATCCGAGCGAGACCGGCTTCGACGCGCTCGGCAAGGGTGTGGCCGAAGGCAAGACGCCGGAGGGCGCGCCTCCGCCGGCGATGAAGTATCTGTCGAAGGGCCTCACCCGCTCGCGCACCGACAACCTGGTGATGATGCGCGCGGCCCCCGCTTCTCACGACAGCGGAGCGCACGGTGCTACGGCTGGCGCGGCAACCGGCAACGTCACCGCGCTCGCCACCTCGCGCGCCGGCGATGCCGCGACCGCGCTGAAAGCCGAACTGGTCGAGCCGCAACTCTCGCCCACCGAAAAGCTCGAAGCGCAAGCCTGGAGCAAGTCCGGCACCGCCGCCGCAACCGCCGCGCCGACCAAAGCCGAACGCCGCGCCGAAGCCAAAGCCAAAGGCTACGAAGGCGAGATGTGCTCCGAGTGCGGCAACTTCACGCTCGTGCGAAATGGGACTTGCATGAAGTGCGATACGTGCGGGTCCACGACGGGGTGTTCGTGAGCATTGTAGGGAGGAGATATTACTATGACCAAACAATTGGGGCTTGATGGCCGTCACCGTGACGTCAATGGTCAAATCCGTCATAAGAACGGCAACACTCGAGTTGACACACTTCGCGAGACTTACGGCAATGATTTTGCCAAAAATTTTCGCGGCGATATGCAACTCGATACACTGCTTGAAAAAACAAACAGTGCTTCGCTAACTCAGTATCTCAAAAAATAGAGGTCTCCATGGCGCGCGCTTTAAATTCCTTCGGAATGCAAAGTCGGCAGATTCGAAGTGCGCTTGGCAAGACCATGGCTGATCAAGCTGTTGCCTTGTCCATGCGGCCCGTTGAGATTTCAGAGATTGAAAGCGGGTTACGGTTGCCGTCAAAAGACTACGTTGATCGATTTAGCCGATGGCTCAATCTGGATGACAGCGTAAAGCAATGCCTCAAAGCTCGAATACCCACGGCAACCATTATCCAGTTCCCGAAAGCATCCTCGGCATCTAGCTCTGTTCGCTTGTTCAGAAGGGTCAGTAACCTTTCGCCGCAACAAATTCGCGAAATAAAGTCCAAGGAAAGTCTAGAATGATTGAGGATTTTATTGTCAAGCCTCGCTCTGGGAAAGAGATAGAGCAGGTAGCCCTCGCATGGCGCGATGCATTAGGCGTTCAAAATGAATGGGCTCCCAATATGGTCGATCTCCTGGAGAATCGAATCCCGCGCTTCTTTCCTGAATTTGCGCTAGCGGTTCGTACAGATAGCGAGATGACAGGGGCTGAAGCCTTTACGGAGTTTTCCCCTCCTCGGATCGTACTAAGCGAGTCAGTTTATCTGCTCGCCGCAAAGAAGCACGGTAGAAGTCGAATGACATGTGCTCATGAACTTGGCCATCTTGTTATGCACGCTGATACGAAGGCGAAGCCTCGAATGGCTGTTGGAAATCGTGGAGCCAACTCCGACATTTTCCGTAGTGCCGAGTGGCAGGCTCGAAAATTTGCTGCAATGTTCTTGCTGCCTACCCACGTAGTCCGAGAATTCTCAAACTCTGATCAGCTTTCAGAGTGTTGTCAGGTAAGCAAGCAGGCCGCCCAGATTCGATTTGAAGAATCTGGCATCAAAAAACAGTTGCCAGAATGTGTATCGCTCTTGGGGAATCAACTTAAGCAGCCGTGAAGTGTAGCCTTATAGCTTGCCCCGGCTGTTTTCTGTCAAAGCTAGTACGCTGCGGTCACTCATCGGAGAGCTAATGCAGGCGAGCGACTTAGCTAAATTTTAGAGATTTTGATCTGCCATTTCCCATAAAGATTCCTGCGCGCCCCTCACCCCTCGGCTTCCTGCTCCGCCATCGAACGCTGTCCGCCCTCCGTATTTCCCGACCGCGTCGCCTGTGCTCCGCCCTCGAAAATATCCTGCACCAGCCCGAGTTTCCCGAGCCCCCGAATGATCAGGCCGGTGATGTCGATTTCGTACCAGGCGTGCGAGATGTAGGCGTCGCGGGGGAAGCGGTGGTGGTTGTTGTGCAGGCCTTCGCCGAGCGTGAGGATCGACACCAGAAACTGGTTGGTGGTGCCGTCATTGATCTCGAAGCGGCGATAGCCGTAGCGGCCTTCGCTGTGGCAGACCGAGTTGACCAGCGAGGTCATCGTGGTGGTGACGTAGTTGCGGAACAGCCCGGAGAACAGCACGCAGCCGATCATGGTGTGGATGCCGCCGGCCGCGTAGCCGATGGCGGCCGGAATGAAGGCGATCGACGTCAGGTACCAGAACCAGCGCGTGCGCACGAAGAACATCGCGATCGGATCGGCCAGAATATCCTTGGCGTAGTATTCGCCTTGGGTCGTGGCCTGATCGAACACCCAGCCGCCCTGCGCGTGCATCATGCCCTTGGCGTAGCTGAGATAGCGGTTGCCGACGCCGTCATATTGCGGGCTGTGCACGTCGCCGGGCTTGTCGGCGTAGAGATGGTGCCGGCGATGATTGGAGACCCATCGCAGCACCGAGCCCTGCATCGCCATCGTGCCGATCATGCAGAAGAACGCCCGCATCACCGGGCCGCAGCGGAAGCTGCGATGCACCAGCAGGCGATGCATGCCCGCGCCCATGCCGAACATGGTCAGGAAATACATGCCGGCGAAGACCGCGATCTCGGTCCAGCCGATGCCCTGCGTCACCACCCAGATCAGCGCGGCAGCCGTACCGCCGTAGAGGATGGCGAACATGAGACGGATTTCGCGGACCTTGGCGTCCACCAGCGGACCTTCGAGAAGAACCCCCGGCGGCACTTTCGGGTCCGCATCCTGCTCCGAGACAACGCCCTCGATTGTCGTCATTTCAGCCGATCCATTCTCTTGGGAACCGACGCGTCTGCGACGCAGCATCCAGCTCCATGTTATTACTAACACGGACTCGATTGGTCGCGGAAGCAGATTAGGGATCTGCGTTCCCCGGACGCAGCGCAGCGTGAAACGGTGCGCTGCTGAGCCGGGATCGTTGCAACGATCCCGGCTCTGCGCAGCGTCACTTCGTGCCGCAGCGCGCCCGGGACACCCGAAAGCAACCGTCAAAAAGCCCTCACCCGCACGTCCACACCGGACCGATCGGCGTCTGTGTCCAGCACGGGCCAAAACTGCCGCCATTATAGCGGCCGCCGTAGAAGCCGGGGCGGCCGGGATAGCGCAACTGGCCGTCCCAGAAATTGTAGTAGCGCGGCGTCGGGCCGATGTACCAGTGGCGCTGTTTGCGGCGCGCGTTGCGCAGCACCAAGGCTTCCTGCTTGAACAGCGGCGCGGCGTTGTTCAGCGGCTGCTGATAACCCGGCAGGAAACCGTAGTGGTGCGGACGATGCGCATGCTTCTTGTGACGCGGCGCCGCCGTCGCGGCGGTGGCGGCCAGCGACAGAGCGATGGCAATCGACAGGCATATGAATCGCGACATGAACCGAACCTCGTGATGCAGTTTTAACATTCGCATCCCGTTGCCGCGATCACTTTTGTCGATGTCGGATTCAAACTCCCGCCACGAGCGCCATCGCCGTTCCCGCCGCGGCGCAGAAGACGACGACGATCCATGGCGGCGCGCGCCACGCCGTCAGCAGCACGAAGCCGACCAGCGCCACACTGAGGTCGGCGGGCGTGTGCACGGTGGACGTCCACACCGGATCGTAGAGCGCCGCGCCCAGCAGCCCGACGACGGCGGCGTTGACGCCGCGCATCATCGCCTGCGCGCTCGCCCGCGTGCGAAACGAATCCCAGAACGGCAACACGCCGAGCAGCACCAGCATGCCCGGCAGGAAAATGCCGGCGAGGCCGAGGCCCGCGCCGGCGATGCCGTGCGGGCTCAGTGTGACCACCGTGCCGAGATAGGCCGAGAAGCTGAACAGCGGCCCCGGCACCGCCTGCGCCGCGCCGTATCCGGCGAGGAACGCGTTGTCGCTCAACCAGCCGGGCGCGACGAAGGCTTCGCGCAGCAACGGCAGCACGACGTGTCCGCCGCCGAACACCAGCGCGCCCGACCGATAGAACGCATCGAACAGGGCGACGCCCGACGAACCGGTCACCTCCCGCAACAGCGGCATTCCCAGCAACAGCACGGCAAAGCCGCTCAGGGCGACAAGGCCGGCGGTGCGCGACACCGGCATCCTGACGTGTCCCGACGCAGCCTGCGTGTCGCTGCGACACAGCCATAGGCCGGCGACCGCGCCGATGGCAATCGCAGCGATCTGCGCGATCGACGATGTGCTCAACAGCAGAATCAACGCCGCCACGACCGCGATCGATGCGCGCTCACGATCGGGGCAAAGAGTGCGCGCCATGCCCCACACCGCTTGCGCCACGATCGCCACCGCCGTGAGCTTCAATCCGTGCAGCAATCCGTTGCCGACCGGGCCGCTCAACGCGCTCGCGCCATAGGCGAACAACACGAGCGCGACGGCCGACGGCAGGGTGAATCCGATCCACGCCGCCAGCGCACCGAGATAGCCGGCGCGCAGCAGGCCGATCGAAAACCCGACCTGGCTACTGGCAGGCCCCGGCAGGAATTGGCACAGGCCGACGAGATCGGCGTAAGCGTGCTCGTCGATCCACTTCCGGCGCAGAACGAACTCGTTGCGGAAATATCCGATATGCGCGATCGGGCCGCCGAAGCTGGTCAGGCCGAGTTTGAGAAAGGCGCGCAGCACCTCCATCGGCGAGCCGCGCGGGACGGAGGCAGAGCTTTCATTCGCGGAGATATCCATGGGTCACGCATCGCGCCCCAATTGGACATCGATAAGCAATGGGGCGACCCGCGCACTGGTGCGTTTCGACGGCCGATTGTCAAGGCGTCGCCACCCTCCCTGTCAGCCGGAAGAACATGTTCGAATTCACCTGCACGTCGGGTCGCGCGAGATGCGCCTCCAGCGCGACCATGTCGCGTTCGAGATCGACGCGAGTCATCAGACCGGCGTCGATCAGCCTGTCGCGTGCGGTATTGATCAGATTGCGTGGCGCCATGCGCCGCTCGTGATCTGGCGGAAACACATGGACCACGGCATCGACGACGATGTCGGTGACGCCGGCCTCGCGAAACAGCCGATGCATGTGGCGGCCCGCCGCGAGGTCGATGCCCTGCATCCGCGCGTAAGCCGAGTAAGCCTCCAGCAGCCGCGTCCATGCCGGCAGCGGCGGGTCGCAGCAGTCGGGCAAGTAATCCGCCTCGAAACTCGCGATCCAGCCGCCGGGGCGCACCAGCGCCACCGCCTCGCGCACGATCCGCGCCGGCTCCGGCACGTTGACCAGCAGCAGCCGCATATGGACGCCGTCGAACGACGCGCGCGGCAGGCCGGTGTTATAGGCATCGCCTTCGCGCACCTCGACCTGCGGCAATCCTTGCGCGGCAACGAACCGCCGCGCCAGTTCGACGAAACGGTCGCTGCGATCGATGCCGAGCACGCGTCCCGTTGGCCCGACGCGCTCGGCGAGAAGATGCAGCGCGCCGCCGGGTCCGCAGCCGAGATCGACGACCTTTTCGCCGGACTTAATGCCGATGCGGTCGAACTGCGTTTCGGAATCCGATGCCAGCGTGACGATCTGGCGGGTCAGCCGCGCCACCTCGGCGTCGGTGCGTCCGAGCAGATAGTTATCGGCCTCCGTCATGACGCCTCCCGATGTGCGTGCTGTTGATTGCGTCGTAGCCATCAACTGCGGCGAGAATGTCCCCTCCCTTTGCGCAGTCCAGCGCGCAACCTTCGCCTTGCGCAACAGCGCCATCTCCCATGCAAGGAACCCCTTGCAAAGCGCGTGATCTTCGCCACCTCATGGGAACCAATTCGACATTCATTCCCCCGGAGCCCCGCATGACCGACGCCCCCTACACGCCGCCCAAAGTCTGGACCTGGAACAAGGAGAACGGCGGCAAGTTCGCGTCGATCAATCGCCCCACCGCCGGACCGACGCACGAGAAGGCGCTGCCGGTCGGCAAGCATCCGCTGCAACTCTATTCGCTGGCGACGCCGAACGGCCAGAAGGCCACCATCATGCTGGAGGAACTGCTGGCGGCGGGCCACAAGGGCGCGGAATACGATGCCTGGCTGATCAAGATCGGCGACGGCGAGCAGTTCTCGTCCGGCTTCGTCGACGTCAATCCGAACTCGAAGATTCCGGCGCTCTTGGATCGCAGCAACCCCGACAAACCGATCCGCGTGTTCGAGTCCGGTTCGATCCTGCTTTATCTGGCGGACAAGTTCGGCGCCTTCGTTCCGAAGGACGCGGCGGGTCGCGCCGAGTGCCTGTCGTGGTTGTTCTGGCAGATGGGCGCCGGGCCATATCTCGGCGGCGGCTTCGGCCATTTCTATGCCTACGCGCCGACCAAGATCGAATACGCGATCGATCGTTTCGCGATGGAAGTGAAGCGGCAACTCGACGTGCTCGACCGCCAGCTTGCCGATCACGAGTATATCGCGGGCAAGGAGTACACCATCGCCGATATCGCGATCTGGCCGTGGTACGGCGGGCTGGCGAAGGGCGTCATCTACGGCGATTCCGCCACCTTCCTCGACACCGCGAGCTACAAGAACGTGCAGCGCTGGACCGCACAGATCGCGGCGCGGCCGGCGGTGAAGCGCGGCCGCATCGTCAACCGCGTCAGCGGCGAACCGTCACAACAACTGCACGAGCGCCACAACGCCAGCGATTTCGAAACGAGGACGCAGGACAAGCTGGAAGCGGCGAAGTAATCGCGGATATCCCCGTCATGGCCGGGCTTGTCCCGGCCATCCACGTCTTACCTCATGGAAATATCGTCAAGAACGTGGATGCCCGGGACAAGCCCGGGCATGACGAAGGATAATATGAGGCAAAACAAAAGCCCCGCTCATGCGGGGCTTTTGCATTTCGCGTCGATAGCTTCGCGCAAGCGCGCGTCAGCTTCCCATGCACTTCTTGACGTAGCTTTTCTTGGCCGCGCCGGAGAGCGGTTTGCCTTCGGCGCTTTTGGCGTTGGTCTCGCAACACTTCTTCATGAAGCTGGTCTTGGCGGCGCCGGCCAGCGGCTTGCCGTCGGCACTGACGGCGTTGCAGGACTGCGCCAGCGCGGGGCCGGCGGCAAACAGGGTCAACACGGCAATCAAAGACAGGCTTTTCATGGTGGTCTCCCGGAGGTTGGGCGCTCAGCGTACCTGAACCCATCGCACTGACAACGCCCAAGATCGAAAATTGTTTGCTTGTATTTGGTCAGCCGGGAGCACGAATCGCCCGCGAAATCGGCCGGCGCAACCCTGCTTTGCTCCCGCGCCGTTTTACTTCGCGCCCACGAGCCCCTAAACGACGGCCCATGTCGAAAGCGCCGTCCGATCCCCGCCTCATAGGCTTCCTGCTGCTGGCCATCACCATCCTCGCCTGGGGCCTGAACTGGCCGGCGGTGAAGGTGTTGCTGCTGGAATGGCCGCCGTTCTTCTCGCGAGGCGTGGCCGGCGTCGCGGCAGCGATACTGCTGGCGGGCATCGCGCTGTGGCGCGGCGAGAGCCTCGCGGTCCCGTCCCGCTTCTGGCCCCGCCTTGGCTTCGCCGCCTTCACCAACGTCTTCGCCTGGATGGGATTCGGCACGCTGGCGATGAAGTACCTGCCGATCAGCGAGGCCGCGCTGCTCGCCTATACCATGCCGATCTGGACCATGCTGTTCGCATGGCCGGTGCTCGGTGAGCGGCCGACGCTACGCGGCGTCGCGGCACTGGTGCTGGCGTTCGCGGGTCTCGCTGTGCTGTTCAGCGGCCAGAGCCTCGCCTTCGACGAGACCAAGCTGATCGGCGTGGTGACGGCGCTGAGTTGCGCCATCCTGTTCGCCTTCGGCAGCGTCACCGCGCGGACGCCGATCCCGCTGGGGCGGTTCGGGTTGGTGGCCTGGCAGCTGATGCTCGGCTGCGTGCCGATGGTGATCATCGGGTTGATCTTCGAGCATCCGAACTTCGGCGCGCTGTCGCCGCGCGGCTGGGCGCTGATGCTCTACATGACGCTGGGGCCGATGGCGATCGCCTACGTTACCTGGTTCGGCGCGTTGAGCCGCCTCAAGCCGGCGGCCGCCACCACCGGCTCGCTCGGCGTGCCGGTCGTCGGCGTCTGCTCCGGCGCACTGTTTCTCGGCGATCCGTTCGGCGCGCGGGAAATCATCTCGCTGGTGCTGACGCTCGCCGGCGTCGCGCTGGCGCTGCGTCGCGAGCCGTCGCTGGTGGAATGACGCGCGGCTTATGCCGGCTGAATCAGCTTGAGCACCGCCGAGAGTTGCAGGCTGCGCTTGCCGGCGAGCGCGGTCGCTTCCAACTCCGCACCCTTTGCGTCGTAGCGTCCTGAAAAGCCGATGCCGACTTCGTGGCCGCCGAACACCGGCACCTGCCCGCGCGCCGGCGTATGTTCCTGATTGACGATCTCGCCTCGCCAGCGGCCACCTGTACAGGAATAGGAGCCGAGGTAATAGAAGAACGCGTCGCCGCCGAGGATGCGGCCGTCGTGCAGCAGCATGATGCCCGACAGGCCGCCGTCGATGCTGTCGAGCGCCTGGATGTGGATGGAATAGAGGCCGTTGACGATGTCGCCGTCACGCCGCGCCACCGGCGCGGGCACGATGCGATCGTCGATCGGCGTCATGATCGACCAGAACCGCGCGCCAGGCATCGCCTCGGTGCTGCCCTTGAAGCGAACGACGCCCTCGCTTTCGCGGCCGACCGCATGAAGCGTGGCGATATCCTTGCCGAGCAGCGGTTTGTAGTTCGGATCGAAGTTGTGACGCTCGGTGATGATCTCGGCGACGATCTCGCCGTCGACGACCTTATAAGTGCCGGTATGCGCGAAGCCCGAATTGCCGCCGAGCAGCTTGCCGGCATCGGCATGCAGCACGCTGCGGCCGACCGCATCGTTGATGCCATACTCGCATCTGTAGAGTCCCCGCAGCACCGAGCCATCCTCTCGCCAGCCACGGCCGGATCAACCGCCGTCAATCTTGTCCCGCAATGTCCCTGTCACAGGTCCGCACGGCGAAGCAAGACAATTTCTGGAACGTCCCCGGTCACGTCGCCGCAGACCCGGCGCCACCGCGTTCCCCACGGCAGCGAAGTCAGCTTATGGCGATGATCGTGACACGTTCACGAAACAACTCCATTTCGTTCCAAAAGAACGAATCGAGCTGACCGCAAATCACCGCGATCAGATTTTAACAAAACGTTTCATCGTGGATTGTCGCGCAGCCACATCAACAGCGCGGCGTTGATCTCGCGCGGATAGCAATGGCTGAGATCGTCGATTTCGCGAAAGCCGACATCGCCGCCGGCTGCCGCCAATGACTCGGCGGCGCGGCGGGCGACTTCGACCGGAAACATCCAGTCGCGCGCGCCGTGGGTGATGCGGATCGGCAATCCGTTGATGCGCTCGGCGTCGGCCATCGACGCCATCATCGGATGAAAGGTCGCCGACACCGGCGCGAGATGCGTGAAGCGCGATCCGGCCTCGAGGCCGCTGATATAGCAGAACGTGCCGCCGTCGCTCATCCCGGTGAGCAACAACCGCGTCGCATCGATGTGCCAGCGCGCACTGACATCGTCGAGAATACGATGCAGGTTCGGCGTATCGGTGTCGTCGCCCATCAACGCCCAGGTGCGTCCCGTCGCCGTCGGCGCGACGACGATGGCCTCAAAGCTCCGCGCGTCGCGCAGCCAGCTCCACAGAAACGCACGGCCGTGGCCGCTGCCGCCATGCAGCGCCATCACCAGCGGCAACGCTCGCTCCGGCACATAGCTTTCCGGTACATAAAGCGAATAGCCCCCGCGGCTGCCGCGTTCGTTATCGACATGCAAGACGCCGGTTTCGCCGTCGCGCGCCGGTTGCGCGGCGTGCGCGACGATGTCAGCATCGCCACGCAACGACGGATCGAGGTAGAAACTGTTGACGAGGGGATCGCGTGACGCGAGCGGATACAACGCCTCCAGCGCGCGCGGCAGAAAACGCAGCGCGCCGTAGATCGCATAAAGATCGTCGCCATTGGCCATCGCCGTCCGCATGTTGTCGAACGCCGACAGCGCGAAACGGGCCGACGTGGTCGCGGGGTTATCTTCCTCATCGACGCCATGCAGCGCCTCGCGCAACGTGTCATCCGGCGTGCCCACGGCGGCGAACATCTGGTCGAACGTCATCGGATCGAGATGCCGCGCAATGAATTCCAGCACCGTCAGGGCACGCAACAGCGGCGGCAGGATCGTGGCGGTCTCGCGCGTCATGCTTTTACTCTCCGGGCTTGGCCCTGACTGAAACGCAAGCCGCAAACTAACCACATCCCCGGCCTTCGTCATGCCCGGCCATGACGATGTTGTCTTACGGCTTTACGGTTGGATGCTTTCAGTCTCGCTCAAACGCCCAAACTCAAGCCCGTATAATTCTCCGCAAGACTCGTCTGCGCCGCGCGCGAACCCGAGAGGTAATCGAAATCGGCGCGCTGGATGCGGCGGCCGAACGAACCCGTTTCCGGGAAGGTGTGCAGCAGCGTCGTCATCCACCACGAGAAGCGTTCGGCCTTCCAGATGCGCGCCAACGCCTTCTTCGAATAGCCGTCGATGCCCGCGCGCGACTTCTCCGCATAGAACTCGGTTAGCGCCTCGCCCAGCATCGCGACGTCGCTGACAGCCAGATTAAGCCCCTTGGCGCCGGTCGGCGGCACGATGTGGGCGGCGTCGCCGGCGAGGAACAGCGCACCGAACCGCAGCGGCTCGGCGACAAAGCTGCGCAGCGGCGCGATGGATTTTTCAATCGAAGGCCCGGTGTGCAGGCTCTCTGCCGCCGCCGGATTGATCCGCCGCCGCAACTCGTCCCAGAAACGATCGTCGGACCAATCCTCGACCTTCTCCCCTTCCGGCACCTGCACGTAGTAGCGGCTGCGCGTCGGCGAGCGCATCGAGCACAATGCGAAGCCGCGTTCGTGGTGCGCGTAGATCAGTTCGTCGGAGACTGGCGGCCGATCCACCATGATGCCGAGCCAGCCGAACGGATAATGGCGGTCGAACAGGCTCAGCGACTTCTCCGGAATGCTGGCCCGCGATACGCCATGAAAGCCGTCGCATCCCGCGATGAAGTCGCAATCGAGACTGTGGGTCGCACCGTCCCTGCGCCAGGTGACGCGCGGGTGCGCGCCGTCGAAGTCGTGCAGCGCGACGTCATCGGCCTCGTAGATCGTGGTCAGACCGGAGGCTTTGCGCGCGTCCATCAGGTCGTGCGTCACCTCGGTCTGGCCGTAGACGGTGACGTGGCGGCCGACCAGTCCGGTGAAATCGATGTGCTGGATATCGCCGTCGAAACACAGGTCGACGCCGTGATGGATCAGGCCCTCGGCGTGCATCCGCGCGCCCAAGCCGAGTTTGTCGAGCAGATCGGCGGTGCCCTGCTCCAGCACCCCCGCGCGAATGCGCGATAGCACGTACTCGCCGCTCTTGCGCTCGAGGATAACATTGTCGATGCCGGCTTTTTCCAGCAACCGTCCCAGCATCAGACCGGCCGGGCCACCCCCGATGATCGCAACCTGCGTGCGCATGACAAATCCTCCCCGGCTCACTTTAGCTATCCGCGCACGATGTTGATCGGACGCAGCCGCGCTGCCAATGGACAGAACCGGCAAACGAGGGGATAATTCGAACATCGAGGAGACTATGTCCGCCATCCCCACTTACGCGCTATACGGCGAGCAGGGTTACGATTCCAGCCCCGACTGGCTGCATTGGGAAACCGTGCTGTCGCGCTCGCGCCTCCATGGCTTTCACATCGCGCCGCATCGCCACGAACAGTTCTTCCAGATCCTGCACCTGATCGGCGGCACCGCCGAGGTGACGATGGACAACATCGTCGAGCGGGTCGCGCCGCCGGCGGTGATCGCGATCCCGGCGTTGCCGGTGCACGGCTATGTCTTCTCGCCGGACGTCGAGGGCGTGGTGGTGACCTTGTTCGAGCGCGACGTCCGCGAGGCGCTCGCGCCCGCCCCCGAGGTCGATACCTGTTTGCGACGGCCGCACATCCTGCACGGCCCAAGCGACGAGATCGCGCAAGTGGGGCGCGAGATCGCGGCATTGATTGCAGAAGCCGACCTGCGCGCGCCGGGGCGCGCCATCGCCATGCGCGCGCGGATCGGCTCGACACTGGCGGCGATCTATCGGGCCGTACTCGCGACCACCGAGCCGATGCAGAACAGCGGCGGACGTTCGCAACGACACGCGCAGGCGTTTCATCAACTGGTGGAGCGCGAGTACCGGCATCACCGGCCTATCAGCTTCTATGCGAGTGCGCTCGGCATCACGCCGCCGCATCTCAACCGGATCTGTCAATCGGTCCTGGGCGCGTCGGCACTGAAGGTGATCGAACGGCGGCTGTTGCTGGAGGCCAAGCGCTATCTGACGTTCTCGTCGCTCAGCATCAAGGAGATCGCCGCCCTGCTCGGCTACACCGATGCCGGTTATTTCAATCGCATGTTCCGGCGCGAGACCGGCGTGGCCCCCGGCAAATTCCGGCAAGAACGCTGAGGGGTTTTACGCGGCGGCTTCCAGTTCGGCATCGAGGTCGGTGATGACCTCCTCGAATGCCGAGATCGCGGCCTGCACCGCGGCGATGCGCATCAGTTCTTCCGTGGTCACCGCGCCTTTGCGCTTCTGCAAAGCGACGACCATATCCCGCCGCAGCTCTTTAAGCTGAACGAGCGGTAAACCATGATCCGGCAAATCCCGCAGCATGACGATGTCCCAACCTCCAGAACGGAGAGATGATAGCCTAGCGAGACTTCTCTGAAGTTGGCTTATAAATATCCGGAAAACTTTAGCTGTCGGAACGGGAGCCGGTCATGACTGGAAAAGTCGTCGTCGTCACGGGGGCATCGGGTGCGCTGGGGGCCGCCGTGGTGGCCGCCTTGCGCGTGCGGGGCGATCGTGTCGGCGCCGTCGATCATGCCGCGTCGACCGCGCTGCCGACCGCAGAGCTGTTTCGCGCCGGTGGTGTCGACCTGTCCGATGCAACGCAAGCCAACGCAGCAGTCGACGCCGTGGCGCGTCACTTCGGGCAACTCGACGCCCTGATCAATGTCGCCGGCGCCTTCGCCTACGAGACCGTCGTGGACAGCGATCCGGCGACGTGGTCGCGGCTCTATGCCATCAACGTGCTGACCGCCGTGAATGCGTCCCGCGCGGCGATCCCGCATTTGGTGAAATCGTCCGCCGGGCGCATCGTCAACATCGGCGCGATGGGCGCGTTGCGGGCTGGCGCCGGCATGGGGCCGTATGCTGCTTCCAAAGCGGGCGTGCATCGGCTGACCGAAGCGCTTGCCGCCGAACTCAAGGGCAAGGTGACGGTCAACGCCGTGCTGCCCTCGACCATCGATACCCCCGCCAATCGCCGCGACATGCCGTCCGCCGATTTCGGCGCCTGGGTGCGGCTCGACGAACTGGCGGCCGTCATCCTGTTCCTGACCAGCGACGCGGCCAGCGCGGTGACCGGCGCGCTGGTGCCGGTCGCCGGCCGGGTCTGAACTTCACGACAGCAACCAGGGAGAGACACATGATCCTCGTGACCGGCAGCGTCACCGCCCGTCCGGAGACGTTCGACGAGATCCTCAAGGTCAGTCTTGAACACGTCCGCCGCTCCCGCACCGAACCGGGCTGCATCTCCCATGCGGTCCACGTCGACAGCGAGAACCCGCTGCGGCTGGTATTCCTGGAGCGCTGGGCCGATCGCGGCGCGCTGTTGGCGCACTTCGCTGTTCCGGCCTCGCGCGAAACCGTGAAGGCGCTGCAATCGCTCGCAGCCGAGGCGACCCCGATCGACATCTACGACGCCACCCGCATCGAGAAATTGTAGAATTTCCAGCCTGTTACTGGAACGTTCGGGCTCTGTCGTCATTCCCGTCCCTTTACGCGCGTTGCTTGTATGGGCGCGCGAGTTCCACGCCTTGCATGGCAGCGTTGCGGCACTGCATATATTGCATTGCAACATAATTTTCGGTACTGTCTTCGAGACGATTCAGAAGGCGGACGGACGATGAGCGACAACTGGATGACCAAGTATGGTTCCCGTCGGGTGCGGCGCGACCCGCCGACCTTGGACGAGGCCATTTTCGCCGCCATGGGTATCACCAACAACGCCGACGAGCAGGCTGAGATCGCCGCCTCTCTGATGGGCCTGCCGCTCGCCACCGTTCAGACCGAAGTGCGTAAGGCCAGCCGCACCGCGGCTCGCGTCCGCACCCAGCAAGTGATCGCCGGCGAGCCCGGCGCGCAGCGCACCGTGGTCGTCGAGCGCCGCACGGTCCGTCGTTTCGGCAACGATCGCCGTCCCGGCATGTAAGCTTGGAAGAGTTCGATTACGAGAAACCCCGCATCCTGATCGGTGCGGGGTTTTTCTTTTGCTGATGCGTTTTCTCATCTCAATCAGACAAACGTCTGATCGTGTGCGCCTTATCGGCTCGCTCGCGGAAGCGGCGAACGCCAGCCGGACATCCGCAGCCACCACTTCCAATAGTCGCGGTTGAAGCGAGCGACGGCCTGCGCAAAGGCGGCCGGCGCCGCGAACACCTCGGCGGGATTGAAGCGCGCCGCAGCCGTTGCCGGCTGCTTGCGCAGATCGATCTCGCCCGTCGACTCGCCATGACGGAACGTCAGGTGCGCGCCGAACTTGTTGGCGAGCGACCGCATGGCCTCGTTCTGCGCCCCGGTGGTGACGCGCAGGCTGGCGTAGCCCTTTCGCTTGCCCTCTTCGATCAGACGGCGGAACAGCACGCTGCCCAGCCCCTTGCGGCGCACCTGGCGCTCGACGCTGAAGGCGACCTCGGGAAGCGGGCTGTTTTCGTCGTCCGCCGGATGCAGTTCGGCGGCGGCAAGCACTTGGCCGTCCTCAAAGTAGGCGATGACGACGGTGCCGTCGGTCGCACACTTGGCGGCATAGCGTTCAATGAATCCTTCGTCGGCAAAGCCGTTGAACCGGTCGTGCCGGCTCTCGGTGTCCAGACGCAACAGGTGTTCGCGCAGCAACGGCATCTCCTGTCGATCCAGTCGCCTGATAACGCCAGGCAAGCCGATCGCGATGGTATCGTCGCGCATGATCCAGTCTCCTTTGTTGGCAAAGCCCTTCCAGGAGGCGTCATTCCCTAGGTGCGAATTTGAACTCGCACCTTTTGAATATTGTGCGTCGCACCATCCTTTCAAGAGGCAAATTTGTCTTAAATTGCGGCAGGGTGTCGTGGCAGAAACATTAACCACAACAATTTGTTAGCGAATGCCTTGAATCTTAATTTCGCCATATCGCGCAGCCGCTTGGGTTATAAGCAGAATTTTGATTCAGGACTTTCTCTTGGCCCCGATCAAAGCACCATCTGGGTCTGCGTCACCAGCGCCACCAGCTTGCCGCCCTCACCCTCGATCCGGGTCTGCCAGACCTGGGTGCGGCGGCCGCGATGCACCGGGGTGGCCGTCGCGGTGATCGTGGTCCCCTCCTTCGCCCCGCCGACGAAGTTGGTCTTGCTCTCGATGGTGGTGGTGCCCTTGGCGTCCGGCGGCAGGTTGATGACGGTCGCCGCCGCGCCGACCGAATCCGCGAACGCCATCACCGCCCCGCCGTGGATGGTATGGCCCAGCGTGCACAGGTCCGGCCGCACCAGCATCCGCGCCACCACCCGCTCGGGCTCGGCCTCGACGAAGGTGACCCCCTTCAACTCCGCGAACGGCATCTTCATCGCATTGATCTTGTCGAGCAGGGTCACGCCAGACCTCCCTTTGTCGTCGCGGCCGCGCCGCCGTTCTTGCATTCAATCGCCGTCACCTGAGGCGCTCGGACGAAATCCGAGCCTCGAAGGGCGGTGGCCCATCCTTCGAGGCTCCACGCTTGTCGCGCGTCGCACCTCAGGATGACGTCAACGCTCCAAACCAGCATGCCCTAGGCCGGCTCGACGCCGCACCATTCGGCAATGAACAGCGCCGTCGCCTTGGTCGATTTCCGCAGCGACTCCAGATCGACGTATTCGTTGAAGCCGTGCATCGCCGCACCCGACGCACCGAAGCACAGCGCCGGAATGCCGGCGTTGAGGCCGTAGAACCGCGTATCGGTCAGCGCCGTGAAGGCGCGATCCGGCACCGCGCCGCCATAGACCGCATCGAACGCTTTCGCGAACGCCGCTTCCGGCGCCGCCGAATTGGTCAGTTCATAGCCCTCCGACAGGAATCCGGACCACTCCACCTGCGGCGGGTTGTTCGACAGGAAGCGATGATCGCGCGCTGCATCGGCAACGCAAGCGAGAATCTCCTTCTGGCATTCCGCGATCGACCAGCCCGGCAGCACCGCGATCCGGCAATCGACATCGCACCAAGCCGGCACGCTGGAGGCCCAGTCGCCGCCCTTGATGATGCCCGGATTGAAATTGATCGGATGATTGACGTCCTTGAAGTGCTTGTCGTTGACCGCGCGCTTGTTCCACTCGATTTCGAGCTTCTCCATCGCGTGGATCAGATGATAGGCGGCCATGATGGCATTGGAACCCGCGCCCGCCTCGAACACATGCACAGGGAAGCCGCGCACGCGGATGCGGAACCAGATGACGCCGACTTGCGAGCGGATCATCTCGCCGTCGGTCGGCTCCGGAATGAAGCACGCGTCGGCGCGATAGCCGCGCTGAATGGTCGAGAGCGCGCCGACGCCGGTGCTTTCCTCCTCGATCACCGACTGGAAATGAATCCGCGCGGTCGGCCGCAAGCCCGCGGCCTTGATCGCGTCGAGCGCATAGAGCGCGGCGATGGTGCCGGATTTCATGTCGCAGGCGCCGCGGCCGTACATCCTGCCGTCCTTGATGGTCGGCTGATACGGCGGCGTCTCCCACATGTCCAACGGCCCCGCCGGCACCACGTCGCAGTGGCCCTGGATGATCAGCGACTTGCCGACATCGCGCGCCGGCCGATAAGTGCCGACCACGGTGCGCGCGCGCGAAAAATCGTGTTCGATCGGGCCATAGCCGCGCAGATCCTTGAGGTCGTCGAGATTGATATGCCAGTCGTCGACCTCATAGCCGCGCGCGCGCAACAGGTCGCCGATCAGGTCCTGGCACGGCCCTTCCGCGCCGCGTGTGCTGGGGATGGCGACGAGTTGTTTGGTGGTCTCCAGTTGAGCGTCGAAGCCGGCATCGACGGCATCGAGGATACGTTTCTTGTTGTCGTTGGCGCTCATGGTTCCCCCTGTTGATTGGCACTGGCGGAATGTTTCATCCGCGTCATCGGTGCCATCAAACCATATTCCGATAGGGATTGTCGCGGGATATCGGGCCTATCAGAATCGCATACGGGCCAATAGACTCGAGGTTCGCTCGAGCACGATCCCGAAAAGTGGAAACCGGTTTTCGGAAAAGATCATGCTCAAACAAAAGATAAGCGACGGGTCTGATTCAACGCAGTTGAAACAGACCCTGGATGGCCCAACACGGAGGACAGATGCCCATCAACCGCAACGTGCTGATGTTCATCATCGGCCTGCTCATCGCGATCGTCGCCGTGCTCGGCTACAAACAATATCAGGACAGCAAGCAGCCGGAGGGCGTCCAGATCAACATCGGCAAGGACGGCCTGAAAATCCAGAACAAGTGATGATTTCGATGCGCAAGCTGAAATTGACGGCGATCGGTGTTGGGCTCGGCCTCGCCTGCGGTTCGGCGCTGCTAGGGAGCGCCGCGGGCGTCCACGCCGAACAGGTGTCGAGCGAGCGGGATATCGTCGATCTGCGGCTCGGTCAGCGCATCCAGGTCGATGACGGCACCTGCCCGACCGGCCAGATCAAGGAAGTCACCGGCGCGCAACTCTCCAGCGCCGGCGTGGTCCGCCGCATCACCTGCGTCCCGCGCCAGGGCGCGCGCCGCTGAGGTTCTTTACCGCGCGGCCATCACCATCGCAGGCGCGGAGCCCGCGATCGGCGTGCCGCTGTAGCTGAACGTGCCGATGCTCGCGGTATGTTCGGCCGACGACCCTGCCATGCAAGGTCCGATCAGAAACACAACGAAGGCGAACAAAAAGCTGAACGTGCGCATGTGAGGCTCCCGTGTCCGACGCCTGCGGCATTGTTCGCCGCTTGTTGCCGCCACCAATAAGCGCCCTCGGTTTCGGGCGTTTGGTGTGGGTCGCGGAAAACGGTGTCGTGGTTCGAGAGAATTGTTTCGTTGCCCGGTGCCGGGGCGAAACAAACAAATATTGCCGTCGTCCCCCCCAAAGCCGGGGACCCCAACACCAGGCCACCATGGTGTCCAAAAGCCAGAGGTGGCGGAGGGTTTAGCG
>JBQCHY010000002.1:0-3472 GCA_051954235.1 Xanthobacteraceae bacterium | reverse complement strand
AGAGGGGCGGCCCCCCCCTGGCGGTCCCCCCTACCCCCCCGCGTGTCGGAACTAAAAACCCCGGGCGAAGGTGTCCAAAAAAACCAACGACTGGTTATGGGGGTCCCCGCAAGCAGGGGGACGACGCCGAGGATTATATGCGCGGCGGCCACTCCGGGGCGTCGTGGCCCAGCGGCACGGACGGACGCGACCACTGCGCCGGCGTGCGTGACAACACAGCGGAATGCCGCACGGCGCGCAGCCGGCCGAAGCCGGAATCGCTTTCCTCGATAAAGGGCGCGACCGCATCCGCCGCGATGTCCGACGTCTCCAGTCCCTTCGGTAGCCGTCCGAGATTCCACAGCCATTGCCCGGTCTGCGCGAGTGACACGCGCACGTGCCAACTTCCGCCCTCGCGCGCCTGCCGTGCCCGCGCCATCATGGCGCCGAACGCCATTAGATAGCCGGTGACGTGATCAAGGATCTGCATCGGCAATTCCTTCGGCCCGTCGACGCCGGCGGCCTGTGCCTCGGCATGATTGAAGCCGGTCGACGTCTGCACCAGCGAGTCGAAGCCGCGCCGCTCCGCCCAGGGCCCGACATGGCCATAGGCACAGAGCGAGACATAGACGATGCCGGGATTGAGCAACGCCGCATCCTGCGGCGAGAAGCCGAGCTTGGCCAGCGCCTGCGGGCGATAGCCTTGCACCATGATGTCGGCGCTGCTCATCAGCTTGCGCAGCGACGCGCGGCCCTCCTCGCTCGTGAGATCGAGCGAGCACGACAGCTTGCCGCGCCCGGTATCGATGACGAGCCACGGGATCGACGGCAATGTCGGCCCGGTCACCAGCATCACGTCGGCGCCATGCGCGGCGAGCGCACGGCCCGCCACCGGCCCGGCGATCACCCGCGACAGGTCGAGCACACGCAATCCCGACAGCGGCCGCTCGCCCGCCGGCCATTTGCGCGGCGCGGCTTCGCCGATCCGCTCGATGGTGATCACCGGCAATGCCTTGAGCGCCTTCGCCTGCGGATGCGCCAGCCATTCCTGACGCGAGCGCATCAGCGACACCACGCAGTCCGCGGCATAAGCGGCGGTCTCGAACGCCTCGCCTTTCCACTTCATCAGCGCGGCCTGCACCGCGTCGCGCTCCGGCGCGCAATCGAGCAGCTTGCAGATGTTGTCGCGATGATGCGGAAAATTGGTATGAAGCCGGACGAAGCGACCATCGCCGGTCTTGTAGACACCGGCAATGGCGTCCCATGCCGGCGGCGGCGGTTTGTCGTCGACACGCAAATAACGCTCGCTGCGGCATTCGATGGCGGCGTGCAACATATCCACCGACACCGTCTGCGCGCGGCCGCCGCGCAGACGCGCGATCTCGGCGGCCGCCAACCCGGTCGCCGCGATGCCGGCCTGCGCCGCGGCGGCGACACGAAACGACGACGGCAGCGTCGGCTCCGCACCAGTCAACTTCACGGCTTCGAGCGAGGCGGGTTTGCCGCCATCCTGCGCCCAGAGATCGGCAAGAATATCGTGGACCGATTGCATCAATTACGCTCCAGAGAAATGGTCGGCATTCTTTTTGTTAAAACTTTCACGCGCGGGAGCATAGCATCGCCACGCTCCGATCAGCCATGAGGAAGCCGCAATGGCCGCCATCGATCCCCTGACCGCCGCCGGCGTGTTGCTGGCAACCGCCGCGACCGACGCCGTCTATGTCATGTTCACATCCGCGGTGGTGGCGCGACGGCGCGTGCCCGCCGCGACATGGAGCAGCGTCTGGTATCTGCTCTCGTCCTATGCGGTGATCAGCTACACCGAGAACTGGGTCTACGTCGCCTTCGCCGCGATCGGTTCATGGCTCGGTGCCTACGCGACGATCACCTTCCTGCATCGCCCGCCCGGCGGCCCGCCGGTCGGCGCCGCGCCGGAGTAAAGGAAGCGGCGCATCACGAATCCAGGATATCGTCTCAGTCGTCATGGCCGGGCTTGTCCCGGCCATCCACGCTCTTTGTCGTGCTACGTTGTAAAGACGTGGATACCCGCGACAAGCGCGGGTATGACAGAGAAGATATTCTTCACTCAATGAAAATCCCGCGACGGCGGAAGAATGCGCACGTTGCGCGGATGGCGGTGCTTCTGTGCTGGAATATTCGGTTGCGCGTGGCGCTCGCTGTTGATCGGCTCGACCAGCACGGCGCCTGTCGGCAAGGCGCGCTTGCGGACCAGCGCATCGTTGGCAAGCCCGACCAGATCGTAGGAGCGATCGATCAAACGCTCGGCGACCAGATGCACCACCTTTTCGGGACTGCTCTGGATGCGACCTTCCACCAGCACCAGCCGCGCACCCATCACCTCTTTTCGAAACTGCGCCATCACCTTCGGCCACACCACGATGTTGGCGATGCCGGTTTCGTCTTCCAGCGTCATGAACACCACGCCGTTGGCGCTGCCCGGCCGCTGCCGCACCAGCACCACGCCGGCGCAGCGGACCGGCCGCCCATCGCGCGCATCGGACACCTCGCGACAGGCGACGACGCCTTCCGCTGTAAAGCTATCGCGCAGAAACTGCATCGGATGGCCCTTCAGCGACAATCGCGCGGTCTGATAATCCGCCATCACCTGTTCCGGCAACGGCATCTGCGGCAACGGCTGCGCGTTTTCGTCCGGCTGCTCGCGCGCAATGGCAGCTTCGAACAACGGCAACGGTTCGTCGTCCGGCAAACGGCGCACCGCCCACAGCGCGGCGCGACGATCGAGCCCGAGCGAGCGAAACGCATCGGCATCCGCCAAGAGGATCAACGCGCGCTTCGGCAGCTTGGTATCGCGGGCGAAATCCTCCAGCGACGTGAACGGCCGCTTCTCGCGCGCCGCAACGATGCGTTCGCCCCAGTCGTCGGCTTTATCTTTCCCTCCCCGCCATAAGGGGGGAGAGAGCCGCTCAGTATTGGTGGCTGGCGTCACTTCCTCATCCGGATCGACCCATTTGAATCCATCGATCTGGCGGAAGCCGAGCCGCACCGCGTGATATTTGCCGCCGCACGCCTCGAGTGTATTCTGACTGAAGCTGTGCGACACATCGATTGGCTTCACCTCGACACCATTTTTGCGCGCGTCGCCGACGATCTGCGCCGGCGCGTAGAATCCCATCGGTTGTGAATTCAGGAGCCCGCAGCAAAACGCATCGGGATGAAACCGCTTCAACCACGACGAGACATAGACAAGCTGCGCGAAGGCGGCGGCGTGGCTTTCCGGGAATCCGTAACTGCCGAATCCCTTGATCTGCTCGAAGCAGTTTTCCGCGAACTTCGGATCGTAACCGCGTGCGATCATGTTGCCGACCATCTTTTTCCCGAACGTGCCGATGGTACCCAGATTACGGAAGGTCGCCATCGATCGACGCAGGCCGTTGGCTTCTTCCGAGGTGAACTTCGCGGCTTCGATGGCGATTCGCATCGCCTGCTCCTGAAAAATCGGCACTCCAAAGGT
>JBQCHY010000001.1:0-33252 GCA_051954235.1 Xanthobacteraceae bacterium | reverse complement strand
AGACCGGTGCGACCGTCACCGAAAAAAGCCTGCTGGGGCGCCCGTCCCTGATCTTCTTCGGGTACACCCATTGCCCCGATGTCTGCCCGACGGCGTTGTTTGAGATGTCCGAGGTGCTGCGCGCCATGGGCAAGGACGCCGGCGGCGTCAACGCCTACTTCATCTCGGTCGATCCCGAGCGCGACAACAAGGAAGCGATGAAGGACTATCTGTCGAGCTTCGATCCGCACCTGAAGGGTCTGACTGGCGATCCGGCGGCGGTGAGCAAGGTTCTCAGCGAATTCCGCGTCTACGCGAAGAAAGTTCCATCGAAAGACGGCGGCGACTACACCATGGATCACACCGCGCTGATCTATCTGATGGACAAGAAGGGCAATTTCGTCGCGCCGTTCAACCTCAAGCAGACGCCGGAGGCGGCCGCCGCCGATCTCAAACGCTATCTTTGAAGCGGTCGTCGCGGCGCGGGTTCGCGGTGGCGCGCACCCAGGCGTGCGCCAGATGCAGGCTTTCCCAGCGAGCCATGGCTGCTTGCCGTTGAGCTGCCAGGCCGTGTTCGGTCTTTTCCCAGCGATAGGGTTCCTTGAAGAGCTGATGGAGCGCACGCCATGCTGCGACCGACAGCAGCGCCCAATAGATCGGGGTGAGTAATAGCACCCAGCTCCGGCATAATTGCCCGCGCCGCGCAAGCCCCATCAGGCCGACTACGACTGTGGAGGCATAGCCGGCCACGATTGCGAGGGCGTGCAACTCCATCAGCGGCCCGGTAAACAGGGGAACGGGCTGATCCGTGGCGGTACGGAGGCTGAGATAGATCGCGAGTTCGAGCAGCAGGATTGGAGCGGCGAGGGCCGTTAAAACATTGCCGCCGATCAGGAGGTTGAGCGAAAGCAAGCCTTTGATACCGGTTTCCCGCCATAGCCGGTGCGGCGCGCGCATATGCACGGCCCAGGTTTGCATCCAGCCTTTCATCCATCGCGAACGCTGGCGCAGCCAGCCGCCGAATTGGGCGGGGGCTTCCTCGAAGGTGGTCGAGGCGAACGTCATGGCGCGATAGCCGGCGCGGGCCAGCCGGAATCCGAGATCGGCATCCTCGGTAACGTTGTAGGCGTCCCATCCGCCAATCTCGCGCAGCGTGGCAGTGCGAAAATGATTCGACGAGCCGCCGAGCGGTAACGGCAAGCCGAGCATGGCGAGGCCGGGCAGGAATACGTCGAACTGTCCGGCGTATTCCGCCGCGAACATGCATGACAGCCAGCTATCGGCCGGATTGTTGATGCATAGGCTTGCCTGCACGCACACCGTCCGCGCGCCGTGAGCCCGGAAGGCTTCGAGCGCGGCGCGAAGCTGGTTCGGCTCCGGAATATCCTCGGCGTCGTAGACCGTGACGAAACTGCCGCGTGCGAACGGCAGTGCCCAGTTCAGCGCCTTCGGCTTGGTGCGCGGCAAGGTGGCGGGCGCCACCAGCACCTGGAATGTCGATGGCGGTCCCCATCGCGCAATGGCGGCGCGGGTGTCATGATCGTCCGGCTCGACCACCAGAATGACGTCGAGTTTTTCCTTCGGGTAATCCAGCGCAACAATGGCTTGCAGCAATTGTCCGATCGAGGCCGCCTCGTCGTAAAGCGCGGCGATGATGGTGTAGACCGGCAACTCCTCGTCCCTTGGGGGTGAGGATGCGCCGACCCGCGGCTGCGGGATCAGCGCTCCCGCGATGCGCGTGACGCTGAATGCCAGAAACCAGATGGCAAGCACGCTGCTCACGATATGAAAGATCGTCAGCCGCGACAGCATCAGCAGTCCCGTCAACACGGCCACGACGCATGCGTGGCGGAGCCGGAAGCGCCATGGCGGGCGATGTCGTGACGCGGAGGGGGCCGCGGTCGATCCTGGAAAGCGCCGGTTGAGTCCCTCGGATGCCGCATAAGCCAGCGAGGCATGGGCGCGGGCGATCAATGCTTGATTCAATTGCGCGGTCGGCAGCAGGCGGAGCCGCTTGATCACATCCGGCGATGTGAACGCGAAGCGGCTCAGCCATCGCGCCGTCAGGATGCGTGGCGCGATGCCAAGAAGATATTCGCCGTCGCGGCGCAGCGGCAGCAGTCCGTGCTGAACGACGTGGGGGAGGTGTTCGCTGGGGAGCGGAATGTCGCTGCGAAACGTGTCGGCCGGCGTGTCGATCGACACCCCGGTGTGAGCCGCCAGATGCGAGAGGTAACTGGCCTCATCGAGCACACCCCATTGGATCAGGACACGGTCGGCGCCTATGCCGATCAACCGGCCACGTTCGGCGGCGGCCCGAAGCAGGTCCGGAGCATAATAGTCGCGCAGGCAATCGAGTTCGGGCGCGGCATCGGCGACGTTGGGAATGGGCTGCCTACGGCCGCCGTTGTCGGGTGGCGTCCCGTACATACGCGCCAAAAAATCCGGCCGCCGGTATGATGGCTCCGCGCGTCGATCTTCTGACGGCAACGCCGGTTCCCCGCCGGCGCGCCCAACATGGTCCCCAGCGGCCACGCGACGTCCCCACACCGCAAACGGCACTCGCGTCTGTCGCGGGATGGTCTATAAGTTCGCCCGACGCGGAAGTCCCACGCAATGCAACCACAGATAGAGACGCGCTTCAACGGATTCATGGTTCCCCGCCGGTTGGGCGGCTGGATCGCCGTGACCATGCTGGCATGGTTGGTCGTTGGCCTTGGAGGGCCGGTGAACGTTGCGCGGGCGCAGGGTGCGACGGCCCCGTCGGGCGTGTCGCAAGCGGTACCCGGGTTCTGGGATCCGCGGCGGCGGCCGGACCGGCCCGACCTGTCGCGTCTGACCGTGATCCGCTTCATGACCGAGACCGACTATCCGCCGTTCAACTTCACCGGTCCGGACGGCAGTCCGGCCGGCTTCAACGTCGATCTGGCGCGGCTGATCTGCGACGAGATCAAGGTCACCTGCACCATTCAGATGCGGCGCTTCGATACCTTGCTCGACGCCATCGCCAGCAATCGCGGCGACGCCATCATCGCCTCGCTGAGCGTGACGCCGGAGTTGCGCAAGCGGGTCGATTTCAGCGACCTGTATTACCGGACTCCGGCACGGTTCGTGGCGCGGCGCGACGGAGTGTCGGCCGAGGTGCGCCCGGAAGCCCTCGACGGCAAGAAAGTGGGCGTGATCGCCGGCTCCTCGCATGAGGCCTATCTGAAGGCGATGTTCACCGGCGCCTAACTGCACACCTATCCGAACGACGAAGCATTGCGGCAGGCGCTGAAGCAGAGCGAGGTCGAACTGATTTTCGGCGACGCCATCTCGTTGGCGTTCTGGATCAACGGCGCCGATTCCGAGAACTGCTGCGCCTTCTCTGGCGGCCCTTTCATCGAGAGCCGCTATTTCGGCGAAGGCGTCGGCATCGCCGTAAAAAAGGGCAACGACGTGCTGCGGCAGGCGTTGAACTGGGCACTGTTTCGCATTTGGGAAAAAGGCCGCTATACCGATCTGTGGCTGCGGTATTTTCCCGTCAATCCGTTTTGATACGAGCAAGAGTTGCGCATGAGGCCCGATGTCTCATGTTGCGTGGAGCAATTGAATGTCGAATGAACTGACCGCGTCCGATCTGCGCGCGCTCGCCGAACAATCCAACGCCTGGCCGTTCGAACAGGCGAAGCAGATCGTGGCGCGGCTGAAAACGAAGCCGAAGGACGAAGTGCTGTTCGAGACCGGTTATGGTCCGTCCGGCTTGCCTCATATCGGCACCTTCGGCGAAGTGGCGCGCACCACCATGGTGCGCCATGCCTTCCGCGTGCTGACCGAGGACAAGATCAAGACGCGGCTGCTGGCGTTCTCCGACGACATGGACGGCCTGCGCAAGGTGCCGGACAACGTGCCGAACAAGGAGATGCTCGCGCAGGATCTCGGCAAGCCGCTGACGCAAGTCCGTGATCCGTTCGGCACGCATCCGAGTTTCGGCGAGCACAACAACGCGCGGCTGCGCGCGTTCCTCGACACCTTCGGATTCGATTACGAGTTCGCGTCCTCGACGCAGTATTACAAGTCGGGTCGCTTCGATGCGACGCTGCTGAAGATGCTGGAGAAGATCGACAAGGTGATGGCGATCATGCTGCCGTCGCTCCGCGAGGAGCGCGCCGCCAGCTATTCGCCGTTCCTTCCGATTTGTCCGCGCACCGGCATCGTCCTGCAAGTGCCGATTGTCGCGCATGATGCGAAGGCGGGTACGATTTCCTATGACGATCCGGAAACCAAGGAGCGCGTCACTGTTCCGGTCACCGGTGGTCATTGCAAGCTGCAATGGAAGCCGGACTGGGCGATGCGCTGGACCGCGCTCGGCGTCGACTACGAGATGGCCGGCAAGGACCTGATCGATTCGGTGAAGTTGTCAGGCAAGATCTGCGCGGCGCTCGGCGGCACGCCGCCGGCGGGTTTCAACTACGAACTGTTCCTCGACGACAAGGGCCAGAAGATTTCGAAGTCGAAGGGCAACGGGCTCACCATCGACGAATGGCTGCGCTACGCCTCGCCGGAATCGCTGTCGCTGTTCATGTATCGCGAGCCGAAGGCGGCCAAGCGGCTCTACTTCGATGTGATCCCGCGCAACGTCGACGACTATCAGCAATTCCTCGACGGCTACGCGCGGCAGGACATGAAACAGCGCCTGAGCAATCCGGTCTGGCATATCCATGCCGGTAATCCGCCGAAGGCGGATATGCCGGTGGCCTTCCAGTTGCTGCTGACGCTGGTGTCCTCATCCAATGCCGAGAACGCCGAGACGCTGTGGGGCTTCATCGGGCGCTATCGTCCCGGCGTGACGCCGCAGACCCATCCCGCGCTCGACGCGCTGGTCGGTTATGCGATCAACTACTATCGCGACTTCGTCGCGCCGGCGAAGCAGTTTCGCGCGCCGAGCGACGGCGAGCGCGCCGCGCTCAACGACTTGCGCGATGCGCTGTCGCAATTGCCGGACAACGCCAGCGCCGAGGACATCCAGAACGTGGTCTATGAGATCGGCCGCCGCGAGCCGTTCCTCGATCACAAGAAGACCGGCAAGGACGGCCGCCCCGGCGTGTCGCTGGAGTGGTTCAACATGCTCTATCAGGTGTTACTGGGTCAGGAGAAAGGGCCGCGCTTCGGCTCCTTCGTTGCCGTCTACGGCGTTAGCAACGCGGTGGCGATGATCGACGGGGCGCTGGCGCGAACCGCGTGATTGCTGGAGCGTTTTCGCTTTTGATGGAATCGCTGTCTGTCATGCCCGGACTTGATCCGGGCATCCATCTTCAAAAAAGAGAAGGAGGATGGATTGCCGGGTCAAGCCCGGCAATGAGGACCGAAGTATTTTCGTCGAAAGCGAAAACGGTCAGAACAGGCTGACGAAGAAGCGCGCGCAGACCAGCAGCAGGAAAAGTCCGAAGGCGACTTCCAGTGCGCGTTTCGGTAAGGCGTGCGCCAGCTTGACCCCGAGCGGCGCCGTCAGCACGCTGGTCGGCGCGACGATGATCGTCGCGATCAGCGAGACGTAGCCGAGTGCGAGCGGCGGCTGCAACGCCAGCACGGCGGGATTGGCGGCTGCGGCAGGCCAGCCCGCGTAAATGTAGCCGATGGCGCCGGGAATCGAGATCAGCACGCCCAGCCCGGACGATGTCGCGATCGCCTGATGGATCGGGCGGCCGTAGAACGTCATGAACAAATTCGACAACTGCCCGCCGCCGATCCCCATCAGCGTCGACAACACGCCGATCGCCACGCCGTAAGCGCGCAGGAACAGGCCCTTCGGCATGTCGTCGGCGAAGCGCCAACTGTCCTTGCCGAACAGCAGCCGTATCGCGGAGATGCCCGCGATCGCCACAAACACGATCTTGAACAGTTCCGCTGGTGCGTAGCGTGCAATGAAACTGCCGACGCCGACGCCGAGCACCACCGGCACGGCCCAATTGCGCAACACGCTGGTGTCGACCGCACTGGTCGCCCGATGCGCATAGTAGGAACGGATGGACGTCGGTATGATGATGGCCAGCGACGTGCCCACGCACAGTGGCATGCGCACATCGTCCGGCACGCCGACGATGCGGAACAGTTCATAAAGCGCCGGCACCAGGACCGCCCCGCCGCCGACGCCGAACAGGCCGGCAAGGAAGCCGGTCATTGCGCCCGCGAACAGCAGCGCAATCACGAGCCACGCCACATCGTGCATTGGCAGTCCGGCGATCATGGGCAAATCCGATATCGATGAGGGGTGCGAACCTCGCTGTAGTCCTCGAAGCCGCCCGTGGCAACCGCTAAGAGCAGAAACCTATTGGCTCGCCCACACGATGCGGGCGATCCATTCCACCTCGTCGGGCGACAGCGTGCGGTGCGGATGCGCGGGATTCAGCGACTGCAATTCCAGTGTCTTGGCGGTCCGTCGCTTCAGTTCCTTCACCATCACCTCGCCGTCGCGTGTTTTCACCACCACGCGGTCGCCGCGGCGGATGGGCGTACCGGGAGAGACGATGATGACGTCGCCGTCGCGATAGGCGGGTTTCATCGAGTCGCCGGAGATTTCCAACGCATAAGCGTGCTTGTCGCTGACCGACGGGAGCCCGACCTCGTCCCAACCCTTGCCGACCGGGAAGCCGCCATCGTCGAAATAACCGCCGGAGCCGGCTTCCGCGAAGCCGAGCAGCGGCACCGAGGGCGTGCCGCGCGCGGTGTCCTCGATCATCTGCACGAACGCGTCGATGGCGGTGTTGGTGGCGGCCAGAGCCTTGGCGACCGATTCGGTCGAGGGCCAGCGTTCGCGGCCGTCATTGGTGACGCGCTTGGACTTATTGAAGGTGGTGGGATCCAGCCCCGCGCGCTTGGCGAGCCCGGAAGGTGACAGGCCCGCGTGCTCCGCAAGGCGGTCGAGAGCGGTCCAGATTTGATGATGGGTCAGCATCGTCAGTCCGTGGCTTGAGGTCCTTGGCTTTAGGCCGGACAGGGCACGAAGGCGAAATCAGGAATTGGATCTAGGAATTATTACCTGATCTCGAACTTTTCCGCAATCGGCGCCTGCCGGTCGCGGCTCTTGAAGTCCGCAGGGGGCGCCGATACGGTCGAACGCCACACTGAGCGCCCGGCCGGGGGATCAAGAATTCCTGAGGGAACTCAACAACAAGCGGAAATACTGCGGGTGCGTACCATCTACAAGATCTGTCCCGCCTCGGCGTGGCGCGAGGCCGAGCGCCAGGGCGTTTATGACGGCAGCGCCGACGACAAGCGCGATGGTTTCATCCATTTCTCCACCGCCGCGCAACTGGCGGAAACCGCGCGCAAGCACTTCGCCGGACAGATCGGGCTGTTTCTGATCGCGGTCGATGCCGATGCGCTCGGCGATGCCTTGCGCTGGGAGCCATCGCGCAACAACGACCTGTTCCCTCATCTTTATGAAGCGCTCGATCTTGGCGCGGTCACGGCGGTGTACGATCTGCCGGCACGCGCCGATGGCGGCCATGACATTCCGGAGCTGTCCTCGTGATGCGCGCCTTCGACACGTTCTCGCTGCCGCTGCTGCGGCTGTTCGATCCGGAAGACGCGCACCGCATGGCGATCTCGGGCCTGCGCATCCTGCCGCCGATGCGGCCGCGCACCGATGATCCCAAGCTCGCGGTGCGGGCGTTCGGGCTCAACTTTCGCAACCCGATCGGCCTTGCCGCGGGTTTCGACAAGAGCGCCGAGGTGCCGGACGCGCTGTTGCGGCTCGGCTTCGGCTTCGTCGAAATCGGTTCGGTGACGCCGCGGCCGCAAGGCGGAAACCCGCGACCACGTCTGTTTCGCTTGGAGCGCGACGAGGCGGTGATCAACCGGATGGGCTTCAACAATGACGGCGCCGAGGTGGTGTTGCGGCGGCTCGCCGGCCGCGCGCAGCAGCCCGGCATCGTCGGCGTCAATCTCGGTGCCAACAAGGATTCGCAGGATCGCACTGAAGACTATGTTCGGCTGATCGAAACCTTCGCGCCGGTGGCGAGCTATTTCACCATCAACGTGTCGTCGCCCAACACGCCGGGCCTGCGCAACCTGCAACAGGCGGACGCACTCGACGATCTGCTGGCGCGGGTGATCGAGACGCGCGAGCGCGTCCAGCAGAACGCCGGCGATACGCCGGTGCTGCTGAAGATCGCGCCGGATCTGTCGCTCGGTGAACTTGATGACGTGGTGCACATCGCACGTTTGCGCCGTGTCGACGGCATGATCGTGGGCAACACGACCCTGGCGCGGCCTGAGACCTTGCGCGAGACGGTGCGCGCCAAAGAGGCGGGCGGTCTGTCGGGACGCCCGCTGTTTCGGCTCTCAACTCGCATGGTGGCTGAGACTTATGTGCGCGCCGAAGGCGCGTTTCCATTGATCGGCGTCGGCGGCATCGACGGCGGCGGCGCGGCGCTGACCAAAATCCGCGCCGGCGCCAGCTTGATCCAGCTTTACTCTGCGCTGATCTATAAGGGCCTCAGCCTGATCGACAGCATCAAGAGCGATCTGGTGGCGACGCTGTTGCGCACCGGGCGCGATTCCTTGTCGGAAATCGTTGGTGCCGATGCCGCGGCGATCACTGCGGAAGACTGGCCGGTTTAGAGCGTCATTTCGACTTAAACTCGATCACTCATTTCGTTTGTCGTTGCGAGGAGCGTTAGCGACGAAGCAATCCAGTCCTTGTTTTTTGGCTGTCTGGATTGCGTCGCTTTGCTCGCAATGACGATCTAGTTCAGTTCATCCCACTCTAAACGTCACCCGCACCAGCGCCGGATAACGCATCGCCTGCAACAGGCCGCGCGCCAGCAGGAAAGCGAGGAACGCGGTCCATAATCCGGCATTGCCCCACGGCGTCAGCGCATACCAGACGGCGATGTAGATCACGAACGCCATCACCATCAGGTTGCGCATGTCGCGTGCCCACGATGCGCCGATGAAGACGCCGTCGAAGCAATACGCCAGCACGCCGCAGGCCGGCGCCAGCGCAGCCAGCAGCAAGAACTCACGCGCGGCAAGCCGCACATCGGGGCTGGTGGTGATGATGTCGATCAGGTGATCGCCGGCGGCGATGAGGATCAGCGACACCGCGACGCCGAACCCGACGCTCCATGCCAGCACCAGTCGCACCGCGCGCGCGAACTGCGCGCGGTTGCGGGCGCCGAAGGTCTGGCCGCACAGTTGCTCGGCGGCGTTGGCGAGACCGTCGAGGAAGAACGAGCCGATCATCAGGAAATTGTAGAGCACCGCGTTGGCGGCTAGCACGCCGTCGCCGGCGCGGGCACCCTGCGCGGTGAAAAACAGGAAGGCGCCGATCAGCGCCGCGGTGCGGATCATGATGTCGCGATTGACCGCGAGCATCCGCAGCCAGCGGGCGCGATCGAAGAGCAGCGCGCGGGGGACATGGTAGTTTGGGCCGAGCAGACCACGCGCGACGACAAGGCCGCTGAGGAATCCGGTGGTCTCCGCGATGACCGTCGCGATAGCCGCGCCCGCGATGCCCCAGTTGAGCATCAGCACGAACACGACGGTCAGCACCATGTTGAGCAGGTTGATGCCGACCTGGATTCCCAGTGCGATGCCGGTGCGCGCCTGCCCCACCAGCCAGCCGAGGATGACGTAGTTGCCCAGCATGAACGCGGCCGACCACAGTCGGATATGGAAATAGCTGGTCGCGGCGGCGGTCACCGCCTCGCTGCCGCCCATCGCCGAGAAAATCATCGACGCCAGCGGTCCGCGTAGCACGATCAGGAGCGCGCCGATGAAGGCGGCCAGCAGCAGCGCGCGGATCAGCACTGCACGAATTTCGGTGCGGTCGTCCGCGCCGAGCGCCTGCGCGGTGAAGGCCACCGTTGCCATGCGGAGAAAGCCGAACAGCCAGAACACGCAATCGAACGCGACCGAGGCCAGCGCGACGCCGCCCAACAGCGCGGCGTCACCGAGTTGGCCGATCGCGCCGGTGGAGACCACGCCGAGCAGCGGCGTGGTGAGGTTGGCGAGCATCGCCGGGCCGGCGATGACGAACACGCGGCGGCTATCGACCGGTCGCGTAGCCTGATCGGCGAGGGTCATTGGATGCTGTCGTTAATCAGCGTCCGCGCGGCGCGTTGACGAGGCGCGCAATCAGCCAGATCGGAACCACGATCACCGCGCCGAGCAGGAAGTAACGCCACAGCCCGTTGATGGCATCGAAGCCGAGATCCCAGAGGCGAATGAACAGCAGGCGGATCGAATGGACGATATTCCATGGATCGAAGCCGATCGCCGCCAGCACGACGCCGACCAGAATCGACAGCATCACCAGCCGGAACGCGACGGCGAGCGGCGAACCGCCGAGAAAGCGATACAGGCCGTCGTTACGCGCCGGCAGCTCTCGGGTCTCGTTCGGCATCCTGGGTCTCCGCTGGGATCGATTCCCACGATTATAACGCGTCGCAAATGGGGAACCAATGCGGCGGCGTCAATGGGCGGTGTTCGGTTCTTCAGTTTTCTCGATGTCTTTCATTTCCGTCATGGCCGGGCTCGTCCCGGCCATCCACGCCCTTTCGTGTCTCATCGTAATGCCACTTAGACGTGGATGCCCGGGACAAGCCCGGGCATGACGAATGGAGGAGGCGGTCGTATCTCGCTTCAGCGGGTTTCTTCCGTCTTCAGCATCCGTTCCAGCGTTTCCAGCCGGTCGGCCTCGCGCGGCGGCTTGTCCCAGCGCAGCCGGCTGATGCGGGGGAAGCGCATGGCGACGCCGGATTTGTGCCGGGTCGAGCGCTGCAATCCTTCGAAGGCGACTTCCAGCACCAGCCCCTGATCCGGCTCGTGAACCACATGGCGCACCGGGCCGAATTTTTCCGTGGTGTTGCGGCGGACGAAGCGGTCGATTTGAATGAGTTCCTCGTCGGTGAAGCCGAAATAGGCTTTGCCCACCGGCACCAGTTGATCGCCGTCGTTGCCTTGGGCCCAGACGCCGAAGGTGTAGTCCGAGTAATACGACGACCGCTTGCCGTGGCCGCGCTGCGCGTACATCAATACCGCGTCGATGATGTGTGGATCGCGCTTCCACTTCCACCATTGGCCTTTGGGGCGGCCGGGCAGATAGACCGCATCGCGCCGCTTCAGCATCACGCCCTCGACCGCTTCGGCGTCGTCGCCCGCGCCGAACGCCGCCGGATCGGCGCGCGCGGCAGTAATGATCGCCCAATCGTCGAACGGCACCACCGCCGAGAGATCGATGCGCGGATCGTCGAGTTTCGTGACGAACGCTTCCAGCCGTGCGCGTCGTTCGACGAACGGCAGCAGGCGCAGGTCGGTCTCGTTGTCCGCGAGCAGGTCGTAGGCGCGCAGGTGGATCGGAAACTCCTTCATCAGCTTCGGCGTCACGCTTTTGCGGTTGAGCCGTTGCTGCAAGACGTTAAATGACTGCACGCGGCCTTCGCGCAGCACCAGCAGTTCGCCGTCGATCGCACCGGGCAGTTGAAAAGACGGCAGCAGATCGGGAAAACTCTTCGAGATGTCCTCGCCGGTGCGCGAGTAAAGCCGCGCGACGATGTTGCCGTCATCGTCGCGGCCGCTGACGGCCTGCACACGGATGCCGTCCCATTTCCACTCGGCGATGAAGTCGCGCGCGTCGAGCGCGGCGAAATCGTCCGTCGCGATGGCGTGCGCCAGCATCACCGGTCGAAACGGGGCGGCGTCGCGATTGGCCGGCTTGTCGGCGCGGCCTTCGAGCCAGGCGAACAGATCGAGATAAGGTGGTGTCAGGCCCGGCCAGATCAGTTCGACGTCGTGCGGGTCCTTGTCGCCGAGCGCGGCTGCGGCGGTTTTCGCCAACCGCGCCGAGACGCCGATCCGCATCGCGCCGGTGACGAGTTTCAGCAGCGCCCAGCGGCCGGTCTCGTCGAGTTCGTCGAGCCAGCGTGCGAGTTGCGAAGGCAACTCGGCCTTGCCGAGCGTCGCGAGGGTGGTGACGACGTCGGTGAGAGATGGGGGAGGTGGGTTGTTGTGGCCCTGTTGCAGATTCGGAAGCGGCCCCCCACCCCCGACCCCTCCCCGCCGCAAGCGCGGGGGGAGGGGAGCAGACGGCGTTGCCGCAATTTTCTCCCCTCCCTCCGCGAGCGCAGCGAGTGGCGGGGAGGGGTCGGGGGTGGGGGGCCGTTTGATTGATGACGTTGCAGCCTTCAGCCACATCAATGCGACCGTCTCCGACAGGTCGCCGACATAATCGTAAGACAGCGCGAACAGTTCGGGATCGACGCGGGCGGCGATCAGTTCACGGATCAGGCCGGGCTTGGCGTGCTTGAACGACAGCGCGCCGGTGAGCGCGGCGAGCGCGTAGCCGCGATCGGGATCGGGCACCTCGCGAAAATATTGCGTGATCAGCCGCAGCTTGTTGTTGCGGCCCGGCTCGTAGCTCAGACGATCAAGCAGTTCGGCGAAGCGATTCATGCGGCGTCCTCGCCGCCGGTGGCTGCTGTACTCTCGTCTTCCTCACCGTAGCCGACCAGCGCCAAGGGTCGCGCGGCAAGCCCTTGCGTCTTGCACCAATGCACCAGCGCATCTTCCTCGCCGTGCGTCACCCAGATTTCGCCGGCGCCGGTGGCCTTGATGGTTGCGGTGAGGCCATCCCAATCGGCGTGGTCGGATATCACCAGCGGCAGTTCGACGCCGCGCTGTCGCGCTCGCGCGCGAATCCGCATCCAGCCAGACGCGAAAGCGGTCAGGGGATCGGGGAATCGTCGGGTCCACAGGTCCGACGTGGCGGACGGCGGCGCCAGCGTGATGGTGCCGGCGAGGTCTGCCTTCTTGGTATCTTTCACCAGACGCAGATCGCCGAGCGCGATGCCCCGGCTTTCATAGTAGCGCGTGATCGATTCCATTGCGCCATGCAGATAAATCGGCGCGTCATATCCGGCCGCGCGCAGCAGCGCGATGACGCGTTGCGCCTTGCCGAGCGAATAAGCGCCGACCAGATGCGCGCGCTCCGGAAACAACCGCACCGAGTCCAGCAGTTTCCGCACTTCACGCGCGGCGTCGGGATGCCGGAACACCGGCAGGCCGAACGTGGCCTCGGTGATGAAGACATCGCACGGCACCACCTCGAACGGTTCGCAGGTCGGGTCCGGCGCATCCTTGTAATCGCCGGACGCGACGATGCGCAGGCCGTTGCAGGTCATCGCGATCTGCGCCGATCCCAGCACATGACCGGCGGGATGAAAGCCGACGGTGACGTCGTTGAGTTGAAGGGTTTCGCCGTAACGGATCGCTTGCGTGCGTCCGGCGAAATTGTCGCCGTAGCGCAGCCGCATCATGTCGAGCGTTTCCTGTGTGGCCAGCACCATGCCATGGCCTGGGCGGGCATGATCGGAATGGGCGTGTGTAATCAGCGCGCGTTCCACCGATCGCACCGGATCGATGTGAAAGCCGCCGGGTCTGCAACACAGGCCGGCCGGGGTCGGGGCGAGAAGATATTGCGGACGCATGATGCGTATATAGGCCGCATGTTGCGTGGCGACACCGTGTGCGCGATCAGGTTGTGTTGGCGATTGAGTGTGCTACGTTTCGCCTACTTAAACGATTAACTAAAAATAGTGGGGAGATTGTTAGACCATGGACCGACGTTCACCGTTTCGGTTGCCGCACGCCGTTGTCGCAGGAGCCGCGCTGCTTGTCGCCACCCAGGCCTTCGCCGCCGACAAGAAATACAGCCCTGGCGCCAGCGACACCGAGATCAAGCTGGGCCAGACCGTGCCGCATTCGGGGCCGGGGTCGCTCTATGGCGTGCTCGGCCGCGTCGGCGAGGCCTACTTCCAGATGCTGAACGAGAAGGGCGGCATCAACGGCCGCAATATCAAGTTCATCTCCGCGGATGACGCCTATTCGGCACCGAAGGCGGTCGAACAGACCCGAAGACTGGTGGAGCAGGAAGAGGTGCTGGCGCTGTTCGGTTCGCTCGGCACCGCGCCGCAAACCGCCGTGCATAAATATCTCAACGGCAAGGGCGTGCCGCAAATCCTGCTCAACACCGGCGCGTCGAAGTGGAACGATCCGAAGCACTTCAAGTGGACTATGGCCGGGCTGCCGCTCTACCCGACCGAGGCGCGCATTCTTGCGAAGTACGTGCTCAGCGTGAAGCCGGATGCCAAGGTCGGCATTCTTTACCAGAACGACGACTTCGGCCGCGACTTCCTCGGGCCGTTCAAGGATGAACTGGCCAAGGCCGGCGGCAAGGCGAAGGTGATTGCGGAGACGACTTACGATCTCACCGATCCGACCATCGATTCGCAGATCATCAACCTGTCGAAGTCGGGCGCCGATGTGTTCTACAACATCACCACCGGCAAGGCGACGTCGCAGACCATCCGCAAGATTGCCGAGCTTGGCTGGAAGCCGCTGCATCTGTTGTCGGCGGGCTCGACCGGCCGCTCGATCCTGCACGCCGCCGGACTCGAGAACGCCAAGGGCATCGTCGCCATCCGCTACGCCAAGGAAGTCGGCGTGCCGCAGTTCGCGAACGATCCCGAGGTGAAAGCGTTCGAGGAGTTTCGCCAGAAGTACCTGCCCAACGTCGACCCCGACAACACCATCGCCTTTGCAGGCTACGGTCAAGCGGTCGCCATGGCGGAAATCCTGCGCCGCTGCGGCGACGAACTGACCCGCGAGAACGTGCTGAAACAGGCTTCCAACTTGAACGGCTTCCACTCGCCCTACATGCTGGACGGCATCACCTATTCGTTCACACCGGACAACTACACGCCGTTCAAGACGCTCTACATCTCGATCTTCAACGGCAAGGATTGGGACATCGTCGGTAAGCCCTATACCGAGTAACCAGCGCGATTGGCTTTGGCCGATCTCACCTGAAACGAGGCCGGGTTTGCAACAAGCAAACCCGGCCTCGTTGTTTTCAGGGATGAGCGGGAAAAGGAAGGAACTGAAATTTTCTCGTCATGGCCGGGATCGTCCCGGCCATCCACGTTCTTCAAACGACAGCGCAGAATCGAGTGAGCGATTTGTATTTTGACGGAGATCCAAATCCGTCATGCGCCGGCCATAGCCATTCGAAGAAAGACATCGCTTCCGCTCCACGATGTGCGAGGCATCCGCGTCTTAAAAGATTGCGAAGTGAAAGACGTGGATGGCCGGGACAAGCCCGGCCATGACGAGCTATTGGTTTTATCGACGTCTGATGTGGCGCATTCAAAACAAAAGCCCCGGCATCGCTGCCGGGGCTTTTTCAATTCGATCGGGTGAAGCGATCAGTACTTCGCGATCACCGGAGCGTTGAAGTGATAGTTCAGACCGGTGCGGAAGATATGTTCCTGCACGTTGGTCGTGAACACCGCCGGCGTGCCCAAGGTGAGGTTGGTGGTGGAGCGGCCGAGATCGACATAGAGATATTCGGTCTTCGACGTCCAGTTCGGGCCGAACAGGCCGAGCAGCGTGAACGGCGTTTCGATGCCGGCGCCGACGGTCCAGCCGGTGCGGGTTTCCGAGAAGCTCGCGCCGTTGAAAGCCGTCTTGATGCCGCCATAGGCGAAACCGCCGGTGGCGTAGAATAGCGACGGACCGACCGCATAGCCGAGGCGGCCGCGCACGGTGCCGAACCACGGCAGCTTCGAATTGACCGTCAGGCCGGGGCCGCAATCGAAGCAGGTCTTGTTGTCTTCCGACGAGGCGCCCTGAATGTCGGTTTCGATACCGAAGACGGTGTTGCCGGTCTGCCAGTTGTAGCCGGCCTGCACACCGCCGTTGAAGCCGTCGGGCGAGAGATTGAAGCTGCTGGTGGTCGCGGTCGGGACGTCGAGGACGGTGCTGCGGTTGCGCGCGGTACCGGAGCCGAAGTTGCCGCCCAGATAGAAGCCGTTCCAGTTCGCCGCCGCGGTCTGCATGTAGGTGCTGTTGCCGCCGATGCGGTAGTTCAGGCCGACGCGGAAGATGTGCTCGCGCAGCTCGGAACGGATCGTCTGACCGCCGCCGGCATACACGCCGGTCGGGTCGCCGAGATCGAGATAGAGGTATTCGATCTTGCCGGTCCAGTTGCCGCCCAGCGCGGCTTCGACGCCGCTGCCCCAGGTCCAGCCGCTCCGGCCGCCGTTGAAGGCGAAGGGGACGCCGCCCGTCACGCCTGACGTCTTGACGTCGCCATAGGCATAGCCGGCGGTGATGTAGCTGAGGGTCGGGCCGGTCACGAGACCGACGCGGCCACGAACCGTACCGAACCAGTCCAGCCGCTGATTGAAGGTGTCGCCGACGAGGTTCACCGAGCCGTCGCGCATGTCGGCGCCCTGGATGTCGGCCTCGATGCCGAACACGATGGGACCGAGGAAAGAGTTGGTTTGCCAGTTATAGCCAGCTTGAACGCCACCGATCGCGCCGAGCGGCGACAGGTAGGTCGAATTCTCGACGCCGCCGTTGAAATGCTGCGTGCGATCACGGCCAAGGCCGACGCCAGCGTTCACACCGAGATAGAATCCGGTCCAATCATAGACCGCAGCCATCGCCGGAGCCTTGGTGTAAGGCGCCTTGACGGCCATATCGGCGGCCTGCGCGCTGACAGCGGTTCCAAGGAGAGCAACGCCGGCAATAATCTTTTTCATCGTCGATTCCATTCCTGTGACGGCCAAAGTCTAACCCGGGAACACGGGGCTGTCTGTGGTTTGCCGGCCACACCGCGATGGATTGCGGCCGACGGCAGATGAAACCTGGCCTAAAATCGCGTCCGTCCCGACCGCGCGACACTGTGCGTCGCCTCGCAACGGCCTCGACCAAGGCCATGGGAACGCTTACTTCTGGGCCGTGCCGCCTCCGGACCTCGATACGCCGCCAGTTCTGCTGCCGGACACCTTTTCGCGCTGGTTCGCCCGGCGCGGCTGGTCGCCGCGCGCGCACCAACTGGCGTTGCTGGCAAAAGCGCGCGCGGACCGCTCGGCGCTGCTGATCGCACCCACCGGCGCGGGCAAGACGCTCGCGGGATTTTTGCCGACGCTGGTGGAACTGAGCGGAGAATTTCCCCGAACGAGGCTCGCTCCCCTCCCTCCCCGCCACGCAAGAGCGTGGGGGGAGGGGCGAAGACCAGTGGCCTGCACACTCTCTACATCTCACCGCTGAAGGCGCTGGCGGTCGATATTGCGCGCAATCTGGAGACGCCGGTGGCCGAAATGGGCCTGCCGATCCGGATCGAGACCCGCACCGGCGATACGCCGGCCTCGCGCCGGCAGCGGCAGCGGCGCTATCCGCCCGACATCATGCTGACGACGCCGGAGCAACTGGCGTTGCTGCTCGCCTCCGACGACGCGCCGTATTTGTTTTCGTCGCTGCGGCGGATCGTGCTCGACGAGTTGCACGCGCTGGTGACCTCGAAGCGCGGCGATCTGCTGTCGTTGGGTTTATCGCGGCTATGGCGGATCGCGCCGCAAGTGCAGGCAATCGGACTGTCCGCGACGGTCGCGGAGCCTGAATCGCTGGCGCGTTTTCTTGTGCCGCAAGTTGTCTCCCCTCCCCCCGCGAAGCGGTGGGGAGGGGTCGGGGGTGGGAGGGCTCTCAGCGGGGGTAATGCTGATGTTTCCGTTGCCGCGCCCCCCCACCCCCGACCCCTCCCCGCCACGCAAGAGCGTGGGGGGAGGGGAGAAGGTGCGGCGACGAGTGCGGAAAAGGACAGCGCCCTCGCCGATATCGTCGTCGCGGGCGGCGCGGCCGCGCCTGTGGTCGAAATGCTCGACACTCGCGAGCGGCTGCCGTGGGCGGGGCATTCGGCGCGTCACGCGCTCGGCGAAATCTACGATCTGATCAAGCGCAACAAGACCACGCTGGTGTTCGTCAACACCCGCAGCCAGGCCGAGATGCTGTTTCAGGATCTGTGGCGCATCAACGACGACAATCTCGCCATCGCGTTGCATCACGGCTCGCTCGATGTCGGCCAGCGCCGCAAGGTCGAGGATGCGATGACTGCCGGCAAGCTGCGCGGCGTGGTCTGCACGTCGTCGCTCGATCTCGGCGTCGACTGGGGCGATGTCGATCTGGTCGTCAATATCGGTGCGCCGAAGGGATCGTCGCGGCTGATGCAGCGGATCGGGCGCGCCAATCACCGCCTGGATGAGGCCTCGCGCGCGGTGCTGGTGCCGGCCAATCGCTTCGAGGTGCTGGAATGCAGCGTTGCCATCGATGCGGTGAACGAGAACGCGCAGGATACGCCGCCGCTGCGCTCCGGCGCGCTCGATGTGCTGGCGCAGCATGTGCTCGGCTGTGCCTGCGGTGAACCGTTTCTCGCTGACGATCTTTACGCGGAAGTGAAAATAGCCGCGCCTTACGCGGACTTGTCGCGCGCGGATTTCGATGACGTGGTCGATTTCGTCGCCACCGGCGGCTACGCGCTGAAAAGCTACGAGCGTTTCGCGCGCATCAAGCAGGACAAGCAGGGGCGGTGGCGCGTCGCCAATCCGAAGGTGCGGCAGACCTATCGGCTCAACGTCGGCACTATCGTCGAGGAATCGATGCTGAAGGTGCGGTTGGTGCGCTCGCGGCGCGGTGGCAGCGGCTCAACCGGCGCTGTCGCGCGCGGCGGCCGGATGCTGGGACAGATCGAGGAATATTTCATCGAAGGGCTGGTGCCGGGCGATACCTTCGTGTTCGGCGGCGAGATCGTGCGCTACGAGGCGCTGGTGGAAGACGAGGTCTATGTCTCGCGCGCCAACGATGCCGATGCCAAGGTGCCGTCCTATATGGGCGGCAAGTTTCCGCTCTCGACCTATCTTGCCGAACGCGTGCGGTTGCTGCTGGCCGATCAGCGCGCGTGGAAAGGATTGCCCGATCAGGTGCGCGAGTGGCTCTCGCTACAATCCTATCGCTCGCGTGTGCCTGGCGCGCGCGAAATGGTGGTGGAAACCTTTCCGCGCGCCGACAAACACTATCTCGTCTGCTATCCGTTCGAGGGGCGGTTGGCGCACCAAACGCTCGGCATGTTGCTGACGCGACGGCTGGAACGCGCACGGGTGCGGCCGCTCGGTTTCGTCGCCAATGAATATGCGCTCGCGGTGTGGGCGTTGGGCGATATGTCGGCGATGATCCGGCAGGGGCGGTTAAATCTCGCCACGCTGTTCGATCCCGACATGCTGGGCGACGATCTCGAGGCGTGGCTGGCGGAATCCGCGCTGATGAAGCGCACGTTCCGCAATTGCGCGATCATCTCGGGACTGATTCCGCGCCGCTTCACCGGCGAGGAGAAAAGCCGTCGACAGGTGCTGTTCTCCACCGATCTCGTCTACGACGTTTTGCGTAAACACCAGCCCGATCATGTGCTGCTGCGCGCGGCCCGCGCCGACGCTGCGACGGGTCTGCTCGATCTTCGTCGTCTGAGTGATATGCTGGAGCGTATCGCCGGCCGAATCACCCACAAGGAACTCGATCGGATTTCTCCGCTCGCGGTGCCGGTGATGCTGGAAATCGGCCGCGAAGCGGTTTACGGCGAAGCCTCGGATGAATTGCTGGCGGAAGCCGCCGAGGATCTGGTGCGCGAGGCGACGGGAACGTGAGACGGAAGATGATTCTGCAAAACCATCGCTCATTCTTCTCGTCATGGCCGGGCTTGTCCCGGCCATCCACGTCCTGCCGGCGCCGCAGAAAAGTAAGACGTGGATGCCCGGCACGAGGCCGGGCATGACGGAACGCTTTTCAACCGTCGCCATTTCGGGCGTGAGTTTCACCGCCGATCTCTCGGGCGCGCTCTACTGGGCCGACGAGCGCCTGCTCGTAGTCTCCGATCTGCATCTCGAAAAGGGGTCCAGCTTCGCCACACGCGGCGTGCTGTTGCCGCCGCACGACACCACCGAAACGCTGGCGCGGCTCGATGCCGTGATCGTGCGCTATCAGCCGCGGACGGTAATCGCATTGGGCGACAGCTTTCATGATCGCGAGGCGCATGATCGTCTGTCGGCCGCGCATCGCGCGACGCTGGCAACGCTGCAAGCGGGCCGCGACTGGATCTGGATCGTCGGCAATCACGATCCAGATCTGCCGCGCAATCTTGGCGGCAGCATCGCCAGCGATGTCGGCATCGGACCCGTCGTGTTCCGCCATGAGCCGACCGGCGTGGCCGGCGAGATTGCCGGTCACCTGCATCCGAAAGCGCGCGTCTCGCGGCGCGGCCGCTCGGTGGAGCGGCGCTGCTTCGCCAGCGACGGCGAACGCGCGATCATGCCGGCATTCGGTGCTTACACGGGTGGCCTGAGCATTCGCGACCTGGCCTTCGCAGCGATCTTCAAGTCGCTAGACTTCACCGCGCATGTGCTAGGTGACAACCGCATGCATGCCATCGCCGCGGCACGGTGTTCCTGATTGGCTGTTTGAGGTAACGCCTCAACCACTTCCGTCATTGCGAGCGAAGCGAAGCAATCCAGTCTTTTTTTAAGAGGCTGGATTGCTTCGTCGCTGCGCTCCTCGCAATGACGGGTTATGCCGCTTTCGCCTGCACAGTGTTGCAGAAATCCGCCAGCGTATCGGCAAGCCGGAGCGTCGCGGGGTTGGCGTCGGGCGCGGCCACGAGCGCCATCTCGGTCTTGTCGATCGGCGCAAAACCGTCCGTGGCGGTTAGGATGCGGTGGGTCGGCTGAATGGCCATCTCGGATAGAATGCTGAGCCCGAGCCCTGCGGCCACCGCCGCCTGAATCCCGGCCAGGCTCGAACTCGAATAGGCCATGTGCCAGGCACGGCCCGCCGCTTCGATGGCGTGGATGGCGCCGGCGCGATAGAGGCAGCCGGCGGGAAAGCCGATCAGCGGAATCGAATGCCGCGTTAGATCGACCGGGTGCATCTTGCTGGTGACCCAATGGATGCGCTCCGGCCACACCGCGATGCCGCCCTTCTCGCCGGCCGCGCGCTTCAGCAGCGCCAGATCCAGTTCGCCGCGCTCCAGCGCGCGGCGCAAGTTGGTGCTCTGGTCGGCCTGGACATCGAGCCGCAAGCCCGGCCGGGCGCGAGTGAAATTCGCCAGCAGTTCGGTGAGGCGATAGGCGGCGAAATCTTCCGGAATGCCGAGCCGCACCGCGCCCTCCGCCGCCGGTCGCGCCATCACGTCGCGGGCCTCTTCCGCCAGCGCCAGCATCCGCCGCGCGTAGGAGAGCAGCCGTTCGCCGTCCTCGGTCGGGATCACGGCGCGCCCGGCCCGGATCAGCAGCGGACACCCGATATCGTCCTCGAGGCGCTTGATCTGCTGGCTGACGGTGGATTGGGTCTTGTGGACACGCTCGCCGGCACGGGTGAAGCCGCCGGAATCCACCACGGAAACGAAGCTGCGGAGCAATTCGAGATCGAACACCGGGCAATCCATTCGATTTTCCACTGGAATGGATTTTATCATTTAATTTCCAAATGAAAAGGGGCGGGCCTAAATCGAAGGGCAGGAGATCAACCAAGGAATCCGGTTATGTCCCTCGCCCCTTCGGTCAGCCTGTCCCGCCCCTCGTTCAATTCGCTGCCGCTCACTATCGCGCTGTTCTGCGTGCTGTGGAGCTTCGCCTTCGTCGCCGGCAAGACCGGCGTGACCTATTGCCCGCCGCTGATCCTGCTGGCGGCGCGCTTCACCCTCGCAGGCATCCTGATCCTCGGCTTCGCGGCGCTGCGGCGCGAGACCTGGACGCTGTCATGGCGCGACGTCGCTGTGTTCGCGGTGCTCGGCATCGCCAACAACGCGCTGTACCTCGGCCTCGGCTATACCGGGTTGCAGACGGTGTCCGCCGGGCTCGGCGGGCTGATCGTCAGCGCCAATCCGATATTCACCGCGATGCTGGCGGCGTTGCTGCTGGGTGAATCGCTCACCTGGCGCAAGGTCGCCGGCCTTCTGCTCGGCATTGTCGGCGTCGGCATGATCGTCTGGCACCGTATCGCGGTCGGCACCGATAGCCTGCACGGCATCATGTTCACGCTGGCGTCGCTCGCCTCGCTGGTGGCCGGCACCATTCTGTTCAAGGTGCTGTCGCCGTCGGGCAGCCTGTGGGTCGGCAACGGCGTGCAGAATCTGGCGGCCGGCCTTGCGACCATTCCGTTTGCCGCCGCATTCGCGTCGCCCGCGGACATCGTGCCGAACGTGCAACTGCTTGGCGCTTTCGCCTTCCTCGTGCTCGGCGGTTCGATCCTGGCCTATCAGTTGTGGTTTCACATGCTGCGGACCTGCGGTGCGACGGCGGCGAGTGCTTACCACTTCGTGATGCCGCCGCTCGGAATGTTGTTCGCCTATCTGGTGCTCGGCGAGCATCTCGAGATGCGCGACCTGCTCGGCATCGTGCCGGTGGCGCTCGGCGTCTATCTGGTGACGCGGCCTGCGCGTTCCCAAGCTCACTAAATGATGGAGGTTGTCATGACCGAAGTTCGTATCACGTTGATCGGTGGTCCCACTGCGTTGATTGAAGTTGAAGGCTTCCGGCTGTTAACCGACCCGACTTTCGACGCACCGGGCCATTACGAATTACCGCATGTAACGCTGGAGAAACTCGCGGCGCCCTCATTGAGCGCGGACGACATCGGCGCGGTCGATGTGGTGCTGCTCAGTCACGATCAGCACGCCGATAATCTTGATCACGGTGGCCGTGATTTTCTCGGCCGCGCGGAACGGGTGCTCACCACCGTCGTGGGCGCCGGGCGGCTCGGCGGCAGGGTCGAGGGGCTTGCGCCGTGGCAGAGCGTGGATCTGGTGAAGGGCGGCCGCACCCTGACCGTCACCGCAACCCCGGCGCGTCACGGTCCTGCCGGGATCGAACCGCTGGCAGGCAATGTGATCGGTTTCGTCGTCGCGCTGAAATCGGCGGAAGATCGTGCGATCTATATCACCGGCGACACGGTCTGGTACGACGGCGTCGCCGAAGTGGCGCGGCGTTTCCCGGCGCGGCTGGTGCTGCCGTTCGCCGGTGCGGCGCAGACCCGCGGGCCGTTTCATCTCACCATGGACACCAACGACACCGTCGAGACCGCCCGCGCCTTCAAGGACGCGCTGATCGTGCCGCTGCACACCGACGGCTGGGCGCATTTCCGCCAGAACGCGCAGGACCTGAAGGTATCGTTCGACGCGCTCGGCTTTGGCGAGCGGCTGAGGTTGTTATCACCGGGTATTACGACGACGATCGAGATCGACGAGACTCTCGTTAAAGCTCATTGAAACGGGTCGAAGTGAGAACTACGGAACGTAAATCACCGCGTCGCGTTGAAACTCACGCTGAGGCTGTGGAACGCAGGCGTGACGCAATCCGTCGAAACGAGCGAAATCGAACCGCCAAACGCGAAGGGTCTGCGCGGGTTCATTCGCACGCTCGGTCCCGGTCTCATCACCGGCGCGGCGGATGACGACCCGTCCGGCATCGGCACCTACAGCCAGGCCGGAGCGCAATTCGGCTACGGCATCGGCTGGACCATGATCATCAGCTTTCCGCTGATGGCCGCGATTCAGGAAATCTCCGCGCGGGTCGGCCGCGTCACCGGTCGCGGCATCGCCGGCAATGTCTGTCGTCACTATTCGCTGTGGTTGTTGTATTTCATCGTGGCGCTGTTGTTCGTCGCCAACACCATCAATATCGGCGCCGATCTCGCCGCCATGGCCGATGCCTCGAAGCTGCTGGTCGGTGGCCCGGCCTTCGCCTACGTCATTATGTATGGCCTACTCTCGGTGCTGGCGCAGATCTTCTTCGACTACAAACGCTATGTCGCGGTGCTGAAATGGCTGACGCTGAGTCTCTTCGCTTATGTCATTGCGCTCGCCGTGACGAACGTGGATTGGGCCGAAGCCTTCAAGGGCGCGGTACTTCCGCGGCTGGAATGGAACGCCGGCTACTGGACCACGATCGTCGCCATTCTCGGCACCACCATCTCGCCCTATCTGTTCTTCTGGCAGGCCTCGCAGGAAGCGGAGGACGAACGGATCGATCCCGACAAGGAACCGTTGATCGACACGCCGCGTGACGCAACGCGCGAATTCCTACGCATTCGTGCCGACACGGTGGTCGGCATGGGCTTCTCAACCTTGATCGGTTTGGCGATCATCGTCACCGCGGCGGCAACGCTGCACGCCAGCGGCAAGACTGACATCCAGACGTCGGCGCAGGCGGCCGAGGCATTGCGTCCGATTGCCGGTGCCTTCGCGGAATTCATTTTTGCGCTCGGCATCGTCGGCACTGGACTGCTCGCGGTGCCGGTGCTGGCTGGTTCGGCGGCCTATGCGATCGGGGAGGGGTGCCGCTGGCCGGTCGGTCTTGCGCGCCGACCGAAGGATGCGCGGGCGTTCTACGCCGTGCTGACGCTCGCCGCGATCGTCGGCATCGTCCTGAACTTCTCGCCGATCGATCCGATCTCCGCACTGTATTGGAGCGCGGTGGTCAACGGCATTCTCGCGGTGCCGGTGATGATCCTGCTGATGATGATGGTTCGCCGCAGCGATGTGATGGATCGCTTCGTGATCGACGGGCCGCTGAACTGGCTCGGCTGGCTCGCGACCGGCGTGATGGCTGCCAGCGTGCTCGGCATGGCTGTCTCCGCCTTGTGAACCTCAATCCCGTCGAAACATGATGGAAGCCATCCATCCGGTCATGAGCGCCATCAGCGCGGTGGCGAGGCCATAGGCGAGGCCGTGCTGATGCGCGGCGGTGGCGATGAACTGCTCGAAGCCGACCTTGACGATCTCGAACGCGGTCTGGGTGTCGCCGACCATCGCGCCGTCCGCGAACAGCTTGATGTTGACGTCATAGGTCCCGGTCGGGACCTCGGCGGGCAGCGCGATGCCGGTACGGAACAGCGTCGGCGTCAGGAAGGTGACGCCGCTGGCGGATTCGCGATAGAGCCCGTGCTCCGTGCGCAGCCGCACGAAGGCGCGCCGGAACGGGTCGCTCGCCACCACGTCGGCATAGTCGGTGCCGACGCGCTGGGTCAGCAGCACGTTGTCGATGCCGAGCTGCTGGCGCCGCCGCACGTCGGCGGGCGCGACGGCGTCGATCGGCCGGTTCGAGGACACCGCGAGATAGGCGGGCACATTGAGGAACTGGCGCGAGTCGGCATTGACCCAGATGCCGAACCTGCGTTCCTTGCGGCGCGTCACCATGTCGGTGCGCGGGCCGGACACCGTGACCACCATGTCGTAGCCGCCGTGCCGCGCCGGCGTTGCGGCATCGCGTTCAACCGAGCCGAATAGCACCAGCTCCTCACCGGAATAGCTCGACGTCACGGTGACGCGATGGTTCGAGATCGAGACGATCAGCTTCTCCGCTTGCGCGGGCGCGAGGCCGAAGACTGCGAACGCCAGAAGGGCTGCAACGATAAAACGGAGGCGGCTCATGCGTCGCCTCCGCGGATGGTATAGATTTCGTCGGGCTTGATCCCCAGTTCGATGGCGAAACGGACGCCGACCGCGAGGATCAGCAGCCCCAGCAGCAGCCGCAAATGTTCGCTGCGGATGCGATGCCCGGCCTGCGCGCCGAACTGTGCGCCGGTGACGCCGCCGATCATCAGGATCAACGCCAGCACCGCGTCGACCTGATGGTTGGTGACCGCGTGCAGAATGGTGGCGATCACCATGGTCACCAGCGTCAGCGCCATCGAGGTGCCGATCACCGTGCTGGTCGGTATCCGCAGCACGTAGATCAGGATCGGGATCAGGATGAAGCTACCGCCCACGCCCATGATGGCGCCGAGAAAGCCGATCAAGAGGCCGATGACGTTGACCGGGATCACCGACAGATAAATCTTCGAGCGCTTGAAGCGCATCTTCAGCGGCAGGCCGTGAATCCAGGTATGCGCGCCCGGCCGCCGCAAGGTGGCGTTGCCGCCGCGTCGCGCCCGGCGGATCGCGCGCAGGCCCTCGTAGCACATCGCGCCGCCGACGCCGGTGAGCAGCACCACGTAGGACAGCGCGATCACCAGATCGAGCTGGCCGTGGGCGCGCAGCAACGTGAACAGCCAGACGCCGAGAAAAGTGCCGACGACGCTGCCGCCGAGCAGCACCAGCGCCAGGGTCGGATCGATCGAGCGCTTGCGCCAATACGACAGCGCCCCCGACAGCGACGACGCAGCGATGTGCGTGGAAACCGACGCCACCGCCACCGCCGGCGCGATGCCGATGAAGATCAACAGCGGCGTCAGCAAAAAGCCGCCGCCGATCCCGAACATCCCCGACACGAACCCGACTGCCGCTCCCATCGCCAGGATGAGGAACACGTTGATCGGAATATCCGCGATCGGAAGATACAACTGCACAAGCGTTCGTCTCAGATGCCGCCGCGAGCCGGGCTAAACCCGCTCACGGCGAGGTGTCGGAGCGCGGCCGAAGCACGCGCCTTGCCCTGCATAACCGAAATCGAACGAAAGGGGAGTTAAAGAATCCGGAAGCGACGGGTTTCGCCGCTTCCGATCTCGTTTCAGTGCTGAATTGGTGAAGATTTCACCTTAACGCGCGGCCCGCGCGGTTCGCGATGCTGTTTTCGCCGATGCGGTTTTCTCAAGCGGCGCATCCCAGCCCTTGGGTGGTGCGGCGACGCTGATCGCATCGTCCGGCTGTTTTTCCGGCGCGAAACTGGTGACCGCGAGCTTGGCGGCGGCGAGCGATTGTGGGTCGAGCCGTTTGGCGACGTCGTCGCGCTTGCGGCCGGCGTCGGCATCGCCCTGGGCGGCTGCGAGGCTGAACCACTTGAAGGATTCGGCAAGGTTCTGCTCTACGCCGATGCCGCGCGCATAGAGAATGCCGAGATTGAACTGGCTGTCGGCGACGCCGCGCATCGCGGCCTTGTGGAACCAGGCCGAGGCGCTGCGATAGTTCGCGCCGTTGCCGCCGCCGTCGGCTTCGAGCACCGCGAGATTGTGCATCGCCTTGGCGTTGCCGCGCTCGGCGGCCATGGTGTAGTAGCGCCGCGCCGCATCGAGGTTCTTGGTGACGCCGGTGCCCTTTTCGTAAAGCGTGCCGAGGCGGAACATCGCCGGCACCACGCCGGCCTGCGCGGCGCGCTCGTACCACTTCGCCGCTTCCGGCAAGTCCGCCGTAACACCCTTGCCTTCGGCGTAGCGCAGCGCCACTTCGTGCGCCGCCGCTGGATCGCCCTTGAGGGCCGCGTTGCGCAGCACGGGGCCGCCGATCGCGTCCGGCAACTTTTCCGACGCGGGAATTTTCACCATGGCCAGTTGGCCAGCGGCGGGAGCCGTTGCAACGGCGCCTTGCGCGGTGGTCAGGCTACCGGTCTCATCGCTGGCATGGGTCGTCGCTCCGATGGGCGGTGCAGATGTCTCTGCGGCCATTCCTGTCGTTGGCGGCGTGCTGTCGATCTGGCCGGCGGCGTCCGCCCGGTCATTGACCTTGGGCGGATTGCCGGCCGGTGTCTGTTGCGACTGGCGATCGATCGGCGTCGGCGACGTCATCGATGGCGCATCGGTTGTGGCGGAAGGCGCGGTCGAGGCTGGCGCGGATACTTTCTTCGAAACGGCATTCTGCGCCACCGGCGTCGCTTGTCCGTCGAGGAAGGTCATCGCCAGCTTGAAGGTGCCGAGCACGATCACGATGACGCTGGCGCCGACCAATAGCGCACGGATTTTCGAGCTGATCTTGCCGCCCTTGTTGGCGGCAGCGCGGATGGAATCGTTGAGCTTGGCGCCGCGACCTGCCTTCTCGGAAGTCGGAGCGGCGGTCGATGCCGCTTTGGCCGCACGGCGCGCGGCTGCAATGAAGCTCGACGTGCTGGCCGGCTCGTCGGACACCTGTGGCGTGCCGATTTCGCCCAGCGCATTCTCGGATGCAGCGATGCGTTCGGCCGACGTCATCGACCGGTTCGACGGACGCGTGCCGGGTTCGAGCGGATGATCCGGCGGCAGGTCGAGGCCGAGCGTGGTTCGCGGCAGTTCGTCGCGCATCTCGACCGGAGGCGGCGCGACCGCTGCGGGCTCGACGCGCGGACGCGGCGTCAGAATGTCCCGAATCGCGTTCGGCTCGGGCATCGCGGCAGGCCGCACCGTGGCCGCCAGCGACGGCGGCGCGAACGGCGGCTTCTGTCCTTGCGCCGGATTGGGCAAATCCGGCCGCTTCGACATCGGTGCGGTCGGCGGCGCCGCGACGACGGGCGGCGCGGCCTGCGCGGTCCGAAGATCGCCTTCGATGACGGTGAGGCGGTCGACGACGTGGGACAGCGTGTTGTGAACCGCTTCCAGCGTATCCTGCGTGGTGCGATTGGATTCCGATTGGCTGTAGCGGATGTCGGAGAGTTCGCGCCGGATCGTATCGACCAGGGCATCGTCCATCGCCGGGCCGGCAGCCGGATTGCCGATCGCCGCGAAGCTGACCTGCTGCCGCTCGAGATGGCGCAGGATGTCCTGCAAGCCTTCTTCGACGCGGTTCAGTCCGCCGATCCGATGATCGGCGGAAGCTTCCAACCGTTCCAGCAGATAGGAAACGCGCTGCTCCAGGTGCGCGAAAGCTGAGGGGCCGTCTTGGCCGACCGGCATGCGGTCGAGTCGTTCGGACAGCGCGCGCAGGGCGCTTTCGATTTGCTCGGAGCGATCGTCGACGACGCGCTGCGGCCGGCTTTCCAGCGCCGACGTCAAGGTCGCGATGCGGGATTCCAGCGCGGCGAAGGAATCGGAATGAATCTCGGAGCGGGCAAGCTGGTCGACTTTCGACGACAGCGCCTGCACATGCTCGCTGAGTTGTGCCAGCGCTTCGTTCGAGGCGACGTTGGAGACGATGCCACGCAGCGCGGCGATGGCTTCCTCGAGTTGCTGCATCGTTCCCGGGCCTTCGCCGGTGCGGACGATGGTGTCGAGTCTTGCGCCGAGGCCACGGATCGCGTCGTCGAAGCCGGCCAGTTGCTCGGCCGGCGTCAGCGTGCGCAGCGTGTGCTGGATATCGCCAAGCGCGCGTTCGACGCCGGCGAGCGTCTGATCGTCGCTGCCGTTGTGGCGGCTGTCATCGATGCGTTGCGCAAGCTGCCTGATATCGCGTTCGATCGACTCGATGGCCTGACGCGGCATCGCCTCGGTGATGGCGCGGCGGATGTCGGCGAGTTCGCCGCGGAACGACGCAATTGCGTGGTCGACCTGCGCCGGCTGGTGCAGCGCTTCGATGCGGCTGGTGATCTTCGCCAGTTGCTGTTCGAGCGCCGACATCTGATCGGGCCGAGCCGGTTCGGGAGCCATGGCGGCAGTCGGAAACGGCGCCTGCGGTGCCGGGCGGCCGGATTCCAGTTCGTTTTGCCGGGCGAGGATTTCGGCGATGGCGGAATCGAGTGGCGAGGGAGAGGGGCGACCGATCGGAGCGGCGGTGTTGGCTGGCGCTGGCGTGAAGGGGCGCTCCGCGACCGGCGGGCGTGCGGGCGGGACGAAGGAGGCTTGGGGTTGCGGCGCGGCCTGCGGCTTCGGCGCGGTGATCCGCGACAGCCGCTCGTCGAGCCGGGAAATCGCATCGTTCAGTTGGCGGGCGACCGGCGGCTGGTCGCGATCGGTCGGCCGCGAAATGGTTTCGATCTGGCGCGCGATGGTATCGAGCCGCTGATGGATTTCAGCGACTTCCGGCGTATTTTGCGGCGATAGCGGCGGAATGGGGTTGGCGCGCGGGGCGGGTGCCGCGGGTTCGCCGGCGCCGCCAATCGAGGAATTCAGCCAATCGGTGAGCGACATGCCGGCGCGGCGCGCGGCTGCTTCCGCCCTTTCGCGAACGGATGGCTCGATCTCTTCAACGTTCCATGATCCGCGCGAATTCATGCTGTGGTCCGGTGTTCGCTCTGGCGCCGATTGCAGCGCCGTCTGGCTCCGCGCGTCCCCCGATTGGTAAAGACAATCCCATCGGGAGGCACTCGTCCGCCTCTAAACCGGACTTTTTCGTGTTAGGGTAAATAAGCCGTTAAGGATTGAAGGAGCTGGCCGAAAAGTTGTCCGGAAGGGCATTTTCACGCTTGGCGCGCCGCGGCGATTTGGCCGATCGGGATGCTCGCGCATCGGAAAAATATTCAACCTATGGGCGTGTCCGCGGCAATAGATTCATTGCTGCGGTGCAAGATTCCTTGATAGAAACGGTTCCAATAACGCCAATTGAGAGGAACGACATGCCGAGCTACAAAGCGCCCATCGACGACGTCAATTTCCTCCTCAACGATGTCTTTCAGTTCGATCGCTACAACAATCTCCCCGGCTTCAGCGACGCTTCGCCCGACGTTCGCGCCGCGATTCTGGAGGAGGCGGCCAAGCTTTCCGAGCAGGTGCTGCAACCGCTCAACCGGGTCGGCGACCTCGAAGGCTGTGTCCGCCACGACGACGGCAGCGTGACGACTCCGAAAGGCTTCAAGGATGCCTTCAAGCAGGTCGCGGAAGGCGGCTGGCTGGGGCTGTCGGCCCCCGCCGAGTTCGGCGGGCAGGGTCTCCCCGTGACGCTGTCGCAGACCGTCGCCGAATTCCAGATCTCGGCCAACATGGCATTCTCGATGTATGGCGGCCTGACCATGGGCGCCACCGCGGCGCTGTTGGTCCACGGCACGCCGGAGCAAAAGGCGACCTATCTGCCGAAGATGGTGGCGGGCGAATGGACCGGCACCATGAACCTCACCGAGCCGCAATGCGGCACTGACTTGGGCCTGTTGCGCACCAAGGCGGTGAAGCAGGCCGACGGCAGCTACAAGATCACCGGCACCAAGATTTTCATCTCGGCCGGCGAGCATGACCTCGCCGACAATATCATCCATCTGGTGCTGGCCCGCATCGAGGGCGCGCCGGCCGGCATCAAGGGCGTCTCGCTGTTCGTGGTGCCGAAGGTGCTGGTCAATGCCGACGGTTCGCGCGGCGCGCGCAACGGCGTGTCCTGCGGCTCGATCGAGCACAAGATGGGCATTCACGGCAATTCCACCTGCGTGATGAACTACGACAACGCCATCGGCTGGCTGATCGGCGAAGAAAACAAGGGCATGCAGGGCATGTTCGTGATGATGAACGAGGCGCGGCTCGGCGTCGGCGTTCAGGGCCTCGCGATGTCGGAGGTCGCCTATCAGAACGCGGTCGTCTACGCGCGCGAACGCTTGCAGGGGCGTGCGCTGACCGGTCCGCAGGCCCCTGACAAGCCGGCCGATCCGATCATCGTGCATCCGGACGTGCGCCGCACGTTGCTGTCGATCCGCGCCTTCAACGAAGCGGCGCGCGCGATGGTGGTGTGGACCGCGCTCAAGAGCGACATCGCGCACCGTTCCAACGATCCGAAGGATCGCGAAGCGGCCGACGACCACATGGGCCTGATGACGCCGGTGCTGAAAGGCGTGCTGACCGACGGCGGTTTCGCCAACGCGGTTCAGGCGCAACAACTGTTCGGCGGCCACGGCTACATTGCCGAGCACGGTATGGAGCAGTTCGTCCGCGATGCGCGCATTGCCATGATCTACGAAGGCGCCAACGGCATTCAGGCGCTCGACCTGGTCGGCCGCAAGCTGCCGCGCCACGGCGGCCGCGCCGCGATGGCATTCTTCGGCGAGGTAACGGCCTTCGCCAAGGAGCACGGAAGCGATGAGGCGATGAAACCATTCATCGCGCCGCTCTCCACCGCGCTCGGTCATCTGCAACAGTCGACGATGTGGCTGATGCAGAATGCGATGGCGAAGCCGGACAACGCCGGCGCCGCCGCCACCGACTACATGAAACTGTTCGGGCTGGTCGTGTTCGGCTACATGTGGGCACGGATGGCGAAAGTCGCGCAGGACAAGATTGCGGCGGGCGATGCCTCCGCCTATCTCAAGACCAAGCTGGTGACCGGCCGGTTCTTCATGGAACGGATGTTGCCGGAAACCGCGCTGCATCAGGCGCGCATTCAAAGCGGAAGCGGGACCACCATGGAACTGCCGGCCGAGGCATTCTGAGACTGCGATGACGGCGCCCGATTGTGGCGCCGTTCCCATATGGAATTGAGAACAACCCCGAGGAAAAGCGATGGCTGAAGCCTATATTTACGATCATGTCCGCACGCCGCGCGGCAAAGGCAAATCCGACGGCTCGCTGCACGAAGTCACGGCTCTGGCGCTGGCGACCGCGCCGCTCAAGGCGATCAAGGAACGCAACAATCTCGCAGCCGGCAGCGTCGATGACGTGGTGCTCGGCGTGGTCGATCCGGTCGGCGAGGCCGGCGGCGATATCTCCCGCTTCGCCGCGTTGCAGGCGGGGCTCGGCACCTCGGTACCGGGCGTGCAGATCAGCCGCTTCTGCGCGTCGGGTCTCGATGCCGTGAACTTCGCGGCGGCGCAGGTGATGGCGGGGCAGCACGACCTGACCATCGGCGGCGGCGCGGAATCGATGAGTCGCGTCGGCATCCTGTCGTCGGGCACGGCGTGGCCGATGGACCCCTCCATCGCGGTGCCGTCCTGCTTCCTGCCGCAGGGCATTTCCGCCGACCTGATCGCGACCAAGTACGGCTTCTCACGCGCCGACGTCGATGCCTACGCGGTCGAGAGCCAGAAGCGCGCTGCCGAATCCTGGGAGAAGGGTTACTTCAAGAAGTCGATCGTGCCGGTGAAGGACCAGAACGGCCTCACCATCCTCGATCACGACGAGCATATGCGTCCCTCCACCACGATGCAGTCGCTGGCATCGTTGCAGCCGTCATTCGAAGTGATGGGTGCGATGGGCGGCTTTGACGCGGTGGCGACGCAGTCGCATCCGGAAGTCGAGAAGGTGGTGCACGTGCATCATGCCGGTAACTCGTCGGGCATCGTCGATGGCGCTGCCGCCGTGCTGCTCGGCAACGAGGCGGCCGGCAAGAAGCACGGTCTCAAGCCGCGCGCGAAAATCAAGGCATTCGCCAATATTGGCTCCGAGCCTTCGATTATGCTGACCGGCCCGGTCGATGTGACCAAGAAGGTGCTCGCGCGCTCCGGCATGAAGCTGGAAGACATCGATCTGTTCGAACTCAACGAGGCGTTCGCCTCGGTGGTGCTGCGTTACATTCAGGCGTTCGAGATGGACCCCGCCAAGATCAACGTCAACGGTGGCGCGATCGCCATGGGCCATCCGCTCGGTGCAACCGGCGCGATGATCCTCGGCACCGTGCTCGACGAACTGGAGCGCCGCGACCTCAACACCGCTCTGGTGACGCTATGCATCGGCGGCGGCATGGGCACTGCGACCATCATCGAGCGGGTGTGAGCCTATTCTTCCCTCTCCCCTCGCGGGAGAGGGTGCCCGAGTGAAACGAGGGCGGGTGAGGGGACTCCCGATCCTGCCGCGGCCCCCCCCCCCCCCCCGCCGGCCGGCGCCCCCCCCCCAACCCCCCCGGGGGGGGGCGAAAAACCCCCAAAACCACCAGACATA